>JAYRWX010000044.1:0-36361 GCA_041917795.1 Verrucomicrobiales bacterium | reverse complement strand
GGGGTCCGGCACCGGTGGCTCCGCCGCGCCCCGCCGCGCCCGGTGCTCCGGCGGCCCCGGCCGGGCCGGTTCGGCCTGCTCCGGTCGCTCCCGGTGGTGGTCCAGGAGCCCTTCCCGTCCGCCCTGCTCCCGTGGCTCCGCTCTCGGCTCCCGGTGCCGTGCCGGTGCGCCCTCCGGGTGTCGCGCCCGGCGCTGGTCCCGCTCCGGTGGGTCCCGGCGCGCCCGCGGCTCCACAGCCCGTGCCTTTGAAGCGTCCCGGGCCGGCCAGCCCGACCATTCCGCTGCCGAAGTTGCCGCCGAAGCCCGGCGCCTGATCGATCACGGCCGCGTCGATGCTCCCCGGCTCAATGGGTCAGGGCGTAGAAGACGATGTTGATGCCGAGGGGATAAGCGTATTTCTCCGAGAACTGCTCGAAGTACCAGGGATCGGTGCCCTCCTCCTCCCAGCCATCTCCGAGGTCGGTGTTGAAACAGATCATCATGCAGATCCGCCCCGCGTCGTCCATGATGGCGCGGTAGTGCGGCGTCTCCGAGCCCGGTTTGTTCCACTCGTAGGTGATGCCCTCCTCGCGTCCCATCTGGGCCATGCCCACGGCGGGGATCTGGGGTTTCATTTCGAGGTCGAAGACCATGTGGAAGATCGGGTGATCGAGTTCCAATTCAACCCATTCCCGGTCGGGGAAAATCTGCCGCAGGGCGCGTTCGAAGTTCTTCCACTCGTAGAATCCCCAGAAGTCGTCGACCATGATGAAGCCGCCGTTGAGCAGGTAGTCGCGCAGGATTTTCGCCTCCTCATCAGTGATCCAGATGTCCCCCGGCTCGATCATGTAGATGAAGGGGTAGTGGCGGAGCTGTTCGGGATCGATGTCCACGATGGCGCCAGTCGGATTCACCTGCAGCGAAGTGAGCTGCTGGAGACGGAAGGAGAAATTCAGCTCGCTGTCCGGATAATCGATCAGCCATTTCTGGCGCCGGCCCATCCAGGTGCCCGAGTTGTAGCGGAGCCGGGCGAAAGTGAAGACATCATTGGGCAACTCGGCGTTGACGTCCCAGTCTTCGAAGTCATAATAGCTCCCCTCACGCCACTCACGGGGATCCTGAGGCACTTCACCGTCCTCGATTCCGAAATAGGTGGCCCGGATTCTTCCCGGCCGGTCCTGGGTCAGGGTCACCGAGACAACGGTCGCGGCCGCAAGCAGGAGCGAGACCCTGAGGGCTAAGGACTTCATCCGGGGGGCGACCATGGGGCCAAGATTCGCCCGCAGCCGCGTTGAAAACAAGGAAAAGTCGGCAGCGCAAGCAGGGGAGGGGAAGTTTTTTAGAATAATTCTTGATCTAAACAACCTCGACGCTATCCGTGCCGTATCCCCATCGATGGAGAAAACCCAGCCAGCCAGCGCCACCGCCGAAGAGTTCGGCGGACTGCGCATGACCCGCCAGCGCAAGGTGGTTTACGAGGTCCTGCACGACCTCGGCCACCAGCATCCGACGGCGTCCGAGGTCTTCGTGTCCGCGAAGGAGCGGATGCCTTCGATCTCGCTGGCCACCGTTTATAATTGCCTCGAGTCCCTCACCGGAGCCGGCGCCGTCCGCCAGGTCCACCTCGACCGCGAGGCGACGCGCTATTGCGCAAACCTTCAGCCGCACGCCCACTTTTATTGCACCGGCTGCGACCAGGTTTTCGACATCGCCCCCGAGGCCCATTCCGATGCGGCCTCGGTCTGGGCGCTCCCCGCCGGATGCCGGATCGAGGAGATGCAGGTCGCGATGCGCGGCATCTGCGGAGCCTGTCCGAAGTGCCGGGAGGAAGTCCCGACCACCTGAACCCCTTTTTCATGAGCCAGTCCCTCAAAATCGAAAACCTGCACGCCTCCGTCAACGGCGTCGAAATTCTCAAAGGCCTCACTCTCGAGGTGCCGAAAGGCGAAGTGCACGCCATCATGGGCCCGAACGGTTCGGGCAAATCCACCCTCTCCAAGGTGATCGCCGGGCACGAGGATTACACCGTCACCGAGGGCTCCGTCTACCTCGACGACGTCAACCTGCTCGAGCTCGAGATTGACGAGCGTTCCCGCGCCGGGTTTTTCCTCGCCTTCCAGTATCCCCACGAGATCCCCGGCGTCAGCAACGCGAACTTCCTCCGCGCTGCGCGCCAGGCCCGCCTGCCGAAGGGAGAAGAGGTCGACGCCGTCGCCTTCTACCGCGAGATGTATGGCAAGATGGACCAGCTCGGAATGGACCGGAAGTTTACCGGTCGCTCCGTCAACGAAGGTTTTTCGGGCGGCGAGAAAAAGCGCAACGAGATCCTCCAGATGATGATGCTCGAGCCGATGTACGCCGTGCTCGACGAGACCGACAGCGGCCTCGACATCGATGCACTCAAGATCGTCGCCCAAGGCGTCAACGCGATGCGTTCGCCGGAGCGTGGTTTCCTCATCATCACCCACTACCAGCGGCTCCTCGACTACATTGTCCCCGATGTCGTCCACGTGCTCTTCAACGGGCGCATCATCAAGACGGGTGGCAAGGAACTTGCCTACGAACTCGAGGAAAAAGGCTACGACTGGGTCACCAAGGACCTCGTCGCCGCGTAATCGCCCGGAACGACACGATCATGCCTGACAGTGCCACATTGGAAGCCGTCTCCATCGACCAGGACGAAGGCAACTTCTCCTACCCCGAGGACTATGCCCACGACGCGGGCTACGGTCTCTCCGAAAAGACGATCGATTACATCTCCGACATCAAGGGCGAGGCCGAGTGGATCCGCGAGTTCCGCAAGCGCGCCCTCAAGGTCTTCGAGGAGAAGCCGATGCCGACCCACTGGGCCAGCGAGGATCTCAACAACATCGTCTTCGACAACATCCGCTATTACCTTTCCAAGGGTCAACGCCCCACCCGCAGTTGGGACGAGGTGCCCGATGATGTGAAGGAGACCTTCGAGCGTCTCGGCATTCCGGAGAAGGAGCGCAAGTTCCTCGCCGGGGTCGAGGCCCAGTTCGACAGCGAGGCCGCCTACTCGAACGTGAAGGAGGAGCTGACCAAGCAGGGCGTCATCTTCGTCAATTCGACCGAGGGGCTCCGCGAACATCCCGAGATCTTCCGTCCTTGGTTCGGCAAGGTCATTCCGACCGGCGACAACAAGTTCTCCGCCCTCAACAGCGCCGTGTTTTCCGGCGGCAGCTTCATCTATGTGCCGCCCGGCGTGAAGGTGAAGCACCCGCTCCAGGCTTACTTCCGGATCAACGCGGAAAACTTCGGTCAGTTCGAGCGCACCCTCATCATCGTCGACGAAGGCGCCGAGGTCATGTACATGGAGGGCTGCACCGCGCCCAAGTTCGAGACCGCGACCCTTCACAGCGCCGTTGTCGAGCTCGTCGCGATGAAGGACGCGAAAATCCAATACGTCACCGTGCAGAACTGGTCGAACAACGTCTTCAACCTGGTCACCAAGCGGGGGCTCGCCCACGAGAACGCCGAGATCCGCTGGATCGACTGCAACATCGGCTCACGCCTGACGATGAAATATCCCGGCGTGATCATGAAGGGACGCAAGGCCCGCGGCGAGGTCATCTCGATCGCGCTCGCCAACGACGGCCAGCACCAGGACACCGGGGCGAAGATGATCCATGCCGCCGACGAAACCACATCGAACGTCGTTTCGAAATCCATCTCCGTCGGCACCGGCCGGGCCACCTACCGTGGCCAGGTCCACATCCCGAAGCACCTCAAGGGTTGCAAGAACAACACCGAGTGCGACGCCCTGCTCATCAACGCTTCGAGCCGCACCGACACCTATCCCGCCATCACCGTGCGCGGCAATCGCCACGCCACCCAGCACGAGGCGAGTGTCAGCCAGGTCAGCGAAGAGCAGATCTTCTACATGAAGCAGCGCGGTCTCAGCGAGGGCGAGGCGATGAGCCTTTCCGTGAACGGTTTCGTCAACGACCTCGTCCGCGAGTTCCCCATGGAATACAGCGTCGAGCTGAAACGCCTCATCGACATGGAGATGGAAGGCAGCGTCGGGTGAGACCCGACCCTCTTTGATCACCGACCCAACCCTCTTCATTCTGATTTCCAGCTCCCAGCTTCTTGTTTCTTCTTTCATGTCCACGGTCCTGACACCGCCCGAGCAAACCACCCGCAGCACCGGCACCTGGTTCACCCAGCCGCCCCGGACGGAGGATCGCGCCCTCCTGCCCGATTGGTATCGCGATCTCCGCGACGAGGCTTGGGAACGATTTGTCGGCACGCCCGCGCCCGTGCGGACCAACCAGCAGTGGCGCTTCGCCGACCTCAAGCACACGCGTCTCGAGGGGCTCGTCGCGGCCGCGCCGGTGGATGATGCGACTGCGGCCGGTTTGGTCTCCCTCGCGATCGCGGAGCGGCCCCTTGCCTTTGCCGCGCATTTTGTTTTCGCGAACAACCGTCTCATCCATGCGGAAACCCCCGGCCTGCCCGAGGGGGCGCGCTGCCAGCCGATCGGCGAAGCCCTCGCCGAAGACGCGGGGAGACTCCGCGACCATCTCCTCAACCATCGGGACTTCATCGGTGGTGAAAAGTTCGCCGCCTTGCATGCCTCCGCCACGCTCAGCGGGCTCTTCGTCGATTTCGGCAAGGGTGCCGTCGCGACCGACCCGGTGGTGGTCCATCACTTCGTGGGCGGAAACGGCGCCACCGTGTTCCCGCAAACCCTGATCCACGCCGAAGATCATGCCGAGGTCTCCGTTCTGGAAATCTTCGAATCGATTGACGGAGAGGAGGGGAACTTGATCGTCGGGCGGGTCGATCTCGAAGCCCAGCGCGGTGCGAAGATCCAATACGTCTCGGCCCAGGCTCTCGCGGAACGTGGCGGACGGATGGTCCAGCTCCAGCACACCCGTGCGGGTCGCGATGCGGCGATCAAGGTCGGTTTCCTCAATCTCGGCGGTGAATGGGTGCGCAATGAATCCGTGAACCGCATGGTCGAGCCCGGCGCCGATGTGCAGATCTTCTCCGCGAACCTCGCCAACGCGGCGCAGGAGTTCGACCAGCGCACCTTGCAATCACACGAGGCGCAGCACACCACCAGCGACCTCTTTTTCAAGAACGCCCTCTACGATCGCGCCCGCACGATTTTCTCGGGCCTGATCCAGGTGCAGCCCGGTGCGCATCACACCGACTCTTTCCAGACCTGCCGCAATCTGCTCGGCAGTGATGAAGCCGAAGCAAACTCCATGCCCGGACTCGAGATCGACGCCGACCAGGTGAAATGCTCGCACGGTTCCACCTCGGGCACGATCAGCGACGAGGAGATTTTCTACCTGCGCGCCCGCGGCATCCCCGCTGAGGAAGCCCGCAAGATCATCAGTCTCGGTTTCCTCAACGAGGCGATCGATCGTCTCGACGGAGAGTCGGTGCGCGAACTGCTCTGCGAGCGGGTCGAGCGGAAGTTCGCCTCGCTCGGGTAATCGCGGCGGCTGCGTCGCGGAGCGCTCCACGGGCAGCCGCCGGGACGGGGCTGGCTCACTTCACGTAGCCGGCACCGCTGCTATAGGTCGCTTGGGCCGGATAGGCCTGGTACTTGTGTTTTTTGTTGCCGCAGGCACCGAGGGTGACCGAGGCGAGGGCGAGGGCAAGGATGAGGAGTTTCATGTTTGTTTCGATTGGGTTTGAGATCGGGGCGGCCGTGGTGGACGCGACCCTTTCCTTCGATACGAGCCCCCGCGGGATTTTCTTATCGCAAAAATCGCAATCCCGGGGGATCGGGTTTTAAGTAGGGCTCCCGTTTCCCCTCCGATGACCCGCATTCCGCCCATCCTTGTTGTCACCTTTTTCGGGGCGGTCGCGGCGCTGTGTGTCCTCAGGGTTCACTTCAACGCAGTGCTCTATGAGATGCTGCCGCAGGACCTGCCCGAGGTGCAGGGCATGGACCGGCTCAACCGTTTCTTCAGCCGCGACGGGCAACTCATCGTGACAGTGAAGGGCGGAGACGGCGGGACCGCCGCGGAGGCCCTCGAGTCCCTCTCGGCCCGCTTGCGCGAGGAGAAGGAACTCGTCGCTGAGACCTTCCGCGAACTTGGCCTGAATGAACTCGTCACCGAGGGCGGGGGATTGCTGGCTTGGCTCTGGCTGAACGCTCCGCCGGAAAAACGCGCCGACCTAGGGGCGCGGCTGGCGCCGGGGGCCTCGGCGGAGGAGATCGCCAGATCGATGGCGGCGATCCAGGACGGCTTCCTCGAGGCCGACGTGATCGTGAAGAGCTACGACCCGCTCGGATTCTCGCGTTTGGGAGGTTTGTTAGGCGACCTCGCCAAAAAGGAGGAGTTGGACGGCGCAGTGGCGAGCCCGGATCCGATGAGCTCGCCGGACGGCAGCTTTCAGGTGATGTATGTCGAGGGCGCCGGGGTTGATTTTTCGGACTACCGCGATGCCTCGCGTTGGCTTGAGAAGGTGCGGGCGGTGGTGGAGGACTGGGAGGCCGGCTGGGAGGGGAAGCAGGGCCACGGCGACATCGTCACCGTCGGCTTGACGGGCACGCCGGCCTTCATGGGCGAGGTCGGCCGGCGCATGGAGTTCGACATGACCGTTTCGGTCTTCTCGACGATGATCTTGATCGCGCTGCTCTTCTGGTGGATGCACCGGCAGACCAAACCGCTCGCCTGGCTGATCTCGGCGATGCTCGCGATCCTCTCGATCACGCTGACGATCGGCGGATTCCTCTTCGGCGATCTCAGTGTGATGAGCGCCGGTTTCGCCGCGATCCTGATGGGCCTCGCGGTCGATTACGGCATCGTGATCTATCGTGAGGCGTATCTCGGCGGCGAGGATGCGAAGTCACTGCGTCGCTCGGTGGGTCCCGGCATTTTCTGGGCGGCCGCCACCACTGCCGCGGTGTTTCTGTCCCTGAACCTGAGTTCGCTGCCCGGCCTCTCGGAGATGGGAAATCTCGTTGCCATCGGCGTGGCGGTGGGAGCTGCTCTGATGATTTATGGCTTTGCGCCGATCGCGGTTCGCTTCGTGCGCGAGACCGTTGCCCGCGAACCGGCACCGCCGCGTGGCACCGGGCCGAGAGCGGGGCGGGTTGCGCTGATCGCGGTTTGGGCGGTTCCCGCTCTCGCGGTGCTTTCGATGTTCGCGAAGGAAATGCCTGCGCTCGAGGCGAACTTTCATCCCTTCCGGATCCGCGAGAGCCCCTCAATGGTCGCCTGGCAGGCACTGCAGCATGAGCTGGCGGGGCGGGAAAAAGTGGTTCCGACAGTGATCACGGCACCGACCCTGCCTGAGCTGCACCAGCGCATCGAAGCCGCCGCGTCGCGCATCCGGGTGGCGGAGGAAAAGGGGCTGATCGAGGAGGCGATCCTGCCCACGCTTTTCATCCCGGACCCTGGGAACCAAGCGGCGAACCGCCCGGTGGTCGAAGCCTGGCTCGCCGATGAGGCCCGGTTGCTCGGGGAAATCGAAGCGGCCGGTTTTTCGGAAGATGGCTCCTCCCTGACCCGCACCGTCTTCGCCGCGTGGCGCGATTACCTCGCCCAACTCGGACCGTCCGATTTCGCGAAACCTTCGGGAGCGTTGGCGAGCTGGTCGGTGGATCGTCTCTTCGCCCATGAGGAGGGCACCTTTGCCGCACTCGCCACGGTCAAGCCCGTGGAGCCGCGCGACCGGACCTGGGTGGAGGCGGTCTGCGACGAGTCCACCGTGGTCGCCAGCCTCGGCTCGCTCGGCACCGCGCTGAACGAACGCATCCGCGGCGATCTGGTGCGGGTTTTCGTGCCCATGCTCGGTATCCTCGTCGTGATGCTGGCGGTGATGTTCCGCTCGTGGCGTGACGTGCTGCTCAACCTGCTCGCCCTGCTTTTCGGTGCGGCCGTGCTGGTGCTGGTGACGATCTGGACTCCCTTGAGCTGGAACTCTTTCAACGTCTGTGGTCTCCCGCTCGTTTTCGGTACCGGGATCGATTACGGCATTCACATGATCGTCGCCCTCAGGAGAAATGGCGGGAACATCGCCGAGTCGCGCACCGGGATCGGCCGCGCCCTGCTGTTCTGCGGAGGTTCCTCCGCGATCGGCTTCGGTTCGCTCGCGACCGCTTCCGCTTATGGACTCGCCAGCCTGGGTCTCGTCTGCGCGGTCGGCATCCTGGCGAACATGGTGGCGGCGATCTACCTGCTGCCGCATTGGTATCGCTGGCTCCATGGGATCTCCCGATGAGGAAGAGAAACCCGGGCGTAGGAAAAAGTGCCGGATTTCGGTCTGACAAATCTAGAAATTTAAGATAAGTTTAATAAATGAGTTATCTCCGAAGATCCCTTCTCCTTGGAATCGCCAGCGCTGCTCTGTTCCTCTCCCCGTCGGCCCATTCGCAAGGAGCCAAGCGCGATTTCACGGTGGTGGAGCGCTGGCTCGCCTCGAACAGCGGGATTGATACGCTCCGGGTAGATTTCACCCAGACCCGGAGGCTGAAGGCAGTCAAGGTGCCCGTCACTCAGGATGGCACCCTCTGGCTCGACTACGCGAAAGGCCGCTTCCGCTGGCAGCTCGGTGATCCGCCGCAGACCATTGTCGTGAGTCTCGGCAAAAAAATCCTCATCATCCGCACGCCGATGAAACGCTACGAAGTCCGCGAGGCCGGCTCGGGTGGCGCACCCGGTATGGCTGCTCTGGCGAACGGATTCCCCCGCAACGTCGAGGACTTTCAGCGTCGCTACCGGCTGCTGGAGGTGCGTGCGGAGGGCAATACCCGCCGCATCGTCGCGCAGCCGCTGGGCGAGGCCGGTCGTGGCGTCGATCAGATGACCTTCGTGGTCGAGTCGGCGCGCTACCGCTTGCTTGGCATCGAAATTGATCTCGCGGACGGTTCCAGCATGAAGACCGTGTTCCGCAAGGTCGACACCAATCCCACGCTCTCGGCGAATCTCTTCCAACCGTCCGTGGACGGCTACACCGAGACGAAGTTCTGACCCGCGGCTCGGGCGCTTCACTGATCCGCCGCTGCCTCGGTCGGGCCCGGCTCGGCATGTTTCATCTGCTCGCGCAGGCTCGCGTTGTTTTTCTCAAGCTGTTCGATCTGGTCGCGGAGCGAAATCAGCAATTTCTCATCGGCGGTGAACAAGCTGCCCGAAGCGACCCGCTTCCAGTGGATGCCATAGGCCCAACCAGCAATGCCCGCGCCGAGCAGGATCAGGAAAACCAGGGATTGGATCGGGCTGAGCGATTTCAAATCAGCCGGGAGTGAGGTTCACTTCTTTTTGCCGCCAAAGAATCGGGACATTCCCTTCTTCTCCCCGGTTCCGGAACCGGGCGCGGGCGTGGCCGTCTGTGGGGCTGACGTCGAGCCGGGATTGCCGGGTGCGGCAGCGGCGTCTTCGTCGGTGATGACGAGCTTCAGATCGGGCGGGACGTTCGCCACGTAGTCCCACGAGCGGAGCGGCATTTTGGCCCCGCGGGGATCATACTCCTGCACCTTGCGGCGGATCAGGGTGCCTTTGGCATCGTAGAGTTGCTCCTCGGCAAAGCGGCCGAGCTGATCGTAGACCTGGAGTCCCCGGTACTTGAACTGGCCGCGGCCGTCGTAGATCATCACTTCGCCGGGGCGGCCCATTTGATCCAGCGTGATCATCCGACGCTGCAGCAGGACTCCGTTTTTGCTCTTGGTTTCCTGGGTCAGCATGCTGGTGTTGCTGTCCTGCTTGGACTCCGTGTAGCTCTCGTCGGAATGATAAATCGCCCGGCCCCAGATGCTGACCGGCTTGCCGTCCATGACGCCGAGGTGGATGTTGTTTTCCTTGAACGCCTCGCGGGCACCCGGTGGCAAAATCATGTCACCGCCGGCGAGTCCGTTGCCGGTGGCGGTCTCGGCTCCGCCCCGGGCGGCGCCTGCTCGGGCCATGCCCGCTTGGGCTCCCTGCATCTGCGCGGCCCGCACCGCCTGGGTGTTGACCGATGCCCCCCCGTCGGCCTTGGGGGAGTGAAACTGGGCCAGGAGCCCCGGTGCGAGGATCAGCGACAGACTGCTGGCAGCGAAAAGCGCGTGGGGACGGGCAAGGATCATCAGGGACGGAAGTGTACCGTCCCGGGCGCGCTGCCGCAAGCCTGATTCCCGTCAATCGAGGGCCCCGGCGAGGCGTTCCTTGCCCTTTTTCCAGCGCATGAAAATCTCCTTCGCCTTAGCGCGTTGTGGTTCGGTTAGGATGGGGAGGATCTCCGAGAGCGCCTCGCCGGTCAGGGCCACGTCCTCCTTCACATAACCCTGGCGCCGGGCGTAGCGCTGGTCGAGGGCGGCGTGGACGATGGGTCGCACCTTTTCGAGTTGGTCGGGGGTCAACTCCAGGCGGCTCGCGAGGTGATTCGTGACAAAGGTCTTCGACTCGTCATCGCGCCATCCTTCGCTCAGGGGGATGATCCTCATCAGCACCACAAAAAGCGCAACGGCTCCGCAGAGGGCCCCGGCTCCGAAGACCGCGGCCAGCCCGCAACCGGCCTTCCATTTCGTTTTTCGGTCCATCGCTTCAGAGACCGAAAGGCAGCAAGCCCGACCATTGCGCGAGCACCCCGCCGAAACCATCGGGCAGCCCGTACTGATGTTGCAGCGCGAGAAACGCGATCGCCGCGACCGCGAGCGGCAGGCTGGCGGCGGCAAAACGCCAGGAGAAGCTCGCGAGATAGTCGGCCAATCCGGGACGTCGCTCGGCCAAGAGGGCGCGGAGCCTCGTTTCAAAGCCGAAGGCCGGGGCCTCGCCGTGGGGCAGGTGCTCCCGCGCCGCCGCGAGAACAGATTCTAGGGTGGTGTCTCGGTTCATCGTTCGAGTTTCAGGGTTTCGAAAAGTTCCCGCATCTTCTTGCGGGCGCGGTGCGCGCGGACCTTCACGTTGCTCTCGGTCCAGCCGGTCAGCTCGGCGGTCTCGCGCACGCTTCGCTCCTCCAGCTCCAGCAGGGTGATCAGGATCCGATCCTTCGGATCGAGGCCCTCGAGTAGCAGCCGCACTGTCTCCCAGGCCTCTCGGCGCGAGGCGGCGCGGTCTTCGGCCGTATCCTCGTGGTCCCTCCCCTCGGTCGGATCGACGAGGGTTTCACTCTCGCGGCGGCGGCGGTTCGAGCGGAGGAAATCATAGCAGCCGCGGATCGTCACGCTCATCAGCCAGTGCTCGAACGGCGCGTCGCTGCGGTAGCCCGGTAGCCCTTTCCAGACCTTGAGCAGGAGATCCTGGACGAGGTCCTCCAGCTCCGGGCGTGAGCGCGCGAATCGCGACGCCGTCGCCCAAATCCGGGCGCGGTAATGCGAGGCGAGGCGGACGAAGGCCTCTTCGTCGCCACGGCCGGCCCGCGCCACCCATTCGGACTCTGGGATCTCGGTTTCCACCTTCAACGCCACTCCGGGCTGAAACCGGCTTGTATCGAAATAAAACATGCTTCGCAAGCCACTCTGGTGGGAGAGACGAGACCGCGTCAAAAGGGTTACACCACTTTCGACGCCCCGGTCCAGCGATTGCGTCCTTGCCCTTTGGGGATTTCATGGGCTTACTTCCGGCCATGACGTTCCGAAGCCCCCTGATTCTTTCGCTCCTGGCCCTCGCTCTTTTCGTGCCGGCCGCCCGCGCCCACGACCCCGCCGAGGCCATGGCCGAAGCCGCCAAAGTCTGGCTCGCCAGCCTCGACGATGCCCAGAAAGGAAAAGCAGTGCACCCGATGGAGCACGCCGAGCGTGAGAGCTGGCATTTCATCCCGAAACCCTTCGAAGGCGAGGGCATGCGCGGCGGCCTCACCATCAAGGACATGCAGCCCCACCAGCGACATCTCGCCTTTGCCTTGCTCAGCACCGGTCTGAGCCATCACGGACTGACGACCGCGTTGGAAATCATGAGCCTCGAGCAAGTCCTCTGGGAGCTGGAGAACCAGGCGCCGAAGCGCGACACGCTGATGTATTACGTCTCCGTTTTCGGCGAACCCGGGGGCAAGTCGTGGAGCTGGACCTTCGAGGGACACCACCTCTCCCTGAATTTCACCATCGCCGAAGGCAAGATCGTCTCCGCGACCCCGAGCTTCTTCGCCACGAATCCCGCCGAGGTCCGTCAGGGACCGCGCGCCGGGCTCCGCGTACTCGCCGCTGAGGAGGATGTCGCCCGCGGCCTCGTCCAATCGCTCGACGATGCCCAGAAAAAGAAAGCCGTCGTCGCCACCGAGGCACCCGAGGACATTCTCTCCGCCGCCGAGACCAAGATCGAGCCCTTCGATGCCGTCGGCCTTCCCTACGGCGAACTCAACGACGGGCAGAAGGCTGCCCTCGACCAGTTGATCAAGGTTTACGTCGAGCGGGCCCGCGACGAATTCGCCGCAGAAGAGCTCGCCCAGATCGAGCAGGCCGGCCGCGACAAGATCGTCTTCGCCTGGCTCGGCGGTACCGAAAAGGGCCAGCCGCACTACTACCGCGTCCAGGGACCGACCTTCCTCCTCGAATACGCGAACACCCAGAATGGCGCGAATCACGTCCACGCCGTCTGGCGCGACTTCAAGGGAGACTTCGGCCGCGATGTGCTGCGCGAACATTACCAGGCCTTCCACAAACCGCAGTGAATTGATGTCCCAAAAAATCCAGGCAGCGAACGAGGAAGATCTCGAGCGACTCCGGCGCATCCTTCGCAAGGTGAAGGATCGCGACACCGAGTTCGTCAAAAGCCGCCTGGAGAAAGGGAAGCGTCCCGTCCGCGTCCTCGACCTCGCTTGTGGCAGTTGTCATGAGGCCGGGGTCATCGGAGACCTCGCCGCCGAGATGCAGGGCGACCCGCAGGCCGAGGTCAGCCTGACCGGCATGGACGTCCGCGCCCGTGAAATCGCCGAAGCGGCGGCGAAGTTCGGCAAAGTCCGCCCCGCCGGCGAGCAGGGCGGTCGGCGCGAGTTTGAATTCCTCGTCGGTGACGCCACCAAACTCGACGAGGCCAAGGAGCTCGGCGGCGATTTCGATCTCGTCTTTCTCCGCCACCAAAACTATTGGAACGGAGCCCGCGACTGGCACGAGATCTTCGACCACGCCCTCGAAAAGCTCGGGGACGACGGACGCCTCGTCATCACCAGCTACTTTGACAAGGAACACGCCCTCGCCCTCGAGACGATCCAGAAACTCGGCGGCGAGCTGATCGCCACCGAAGCGAATCCCGAGTCGCGAGCCCTCGCCACCCCGGGCAAATCCGTCGACCGCCACGTCGCGATGTTTCGGAAAAAGACCGACTGACGACAGCATCGCCAGCCCGTGGTATCGTGGCCGGAATGTCGGAACGAAAAACGGAACTGCTCTCCCCCGCGGGCAACTGGGAATGCGCCCGCGCCGCCGTGGCCAACGGTGCCGACGCGATTTATTTCGGCATGCCGCGATTCAACGCGCGCCTCCGGGCCGACAATTTCAGCGAGGAGGACCTGCCCGCGCTGATGAGCTTCCTCCACGAGCATGGGGTGCGGGGTTTTGTCGCCTTCAACACCCTTGTCTTCACCTCCGAACTCGAAGATGCCGAGAAACAACTGCGCCTCCTTGATCGTTGCGGCGTCGACGCCATCATCGTGCAGGACCTCGGGCTGGCGACGATGGCCCGTGCCATCACTCCCGGGCTCGAGCTGCACGCATCCACCCAGATGACGATCACCTCGCCCGAGGGACTCGCCTTCGCCCACGAGCTGCTCCAACTCGATCGCGCCGTCATCGCCCGCGAAAACTCGATGCGCGAGATCCGCCTGTTCCATCCCACGGAACCGGGCGCCGTCGAGCTTGAGACTTTCGTCCACGGCGCCCTCTGCGTCGCCTACTCCGGCCAATGCCTCACCAGCGAATCGCTCGGACAACGCAGCGCCAACCGCGGCGAATGCGCCCAAGCCTGCCGCATGCCCTACGAACTCGTTGTCGATGGCGTGACCCACGACCTTGGCGACAAACGTTACCTGCTTTCCCCGCAGGACCTCGCCGGCATCGGCCAGATCCCCGACCTGATCCGCCTCGGCGTGACGAGCTTCAAGATCGAGGGCCGGCTCAAGACGCCCGAATACGTCGCCGCCGTGACCCGCGCCTACCGACAGGCCATCGACGCCGCGCTCGCCGGCACGGAGCGCGAGGCACCCGAGCGCGATCGTTACGAGCTGGAGATGGCTTTCTCCCGCGGCCTCTCCACCGGATGGCTCGAGGGCATCGACAACCAGAAACTCGTCCACGCCCGCTTCGGCAAAAAGCGCGGTGCCCTGGTCGGACGCGTTGAAAAAATCGGACCCGATTGGGTCGAGGTCGGCGATGCGAGTCGGGTCAAGCCGGGCGACGGGCTCGTCTTCGACACCGGCGGCAACACCGATCGCGAGCAGGGCGGACGCGTTTATCAGGTCGAGGGCAAAAGACTCCGCTTCGCACGAGGCAAGGTCGATTTCCGCAGGATCAAGACCGGCGACCGCATCTGGAAAACCGACGATCCCGCCCTGAACGCCGCGCTCCAGAGTACCTGGAAACGCGAGCACCTGCCGGTGCGGAAAAAGGCGGTGTTTTGGGAGGTGACCGGATCGGTGGGCGAACCACTCGTTCTCCGCGACCGCGATCGTGGAATTGAGGTGCGATCGTCGATGCCGCTCGCCGAGGCCCTGAAACGTCCGCTCGATCAGGCTTTGCTCTTCGAACAATTCTCGCGCCTCGGAGGCACGCGCTACGAGCTCGCTTCGCTTGAGGTGGCTTTGTCAGGGTCGGTGATCCTCCCCGTCGGCGAGTTGAACCGGCTCCGCCGCGACCTTGTCGCCGCGCTCGATCAATCGCTGGCCGACGAGCCCCGCCCCCGCGCGACCGACCAGACCCTGTCAGGTCTCCGACCCAACAGGGTCATGTCCGGGGACGAGACGCTGCACCTCCACGCCCTCTGCCGAACCGAGGAGCAGGTCGACGCCGCGCTGGCGGAGGGAGTGGACACGCTCTACGTCGATTTCGAAGACGTGCGACGTTACCGCGACCTCGTCTCGCGGCTGCGTGATTCGGGAACCAAAAGCACGATCATCCTGGCGACCCCGCGCATTCAGAAGGCGGGTGAAACGGGCCTCTTCCGACTCGTCGAGCGGGCCGAACCCGATGGCATCCTGGTCCGCAATCTCGGCGGCGCCGGGCATTTCCGCGAACAGCCGCTGCGGCGCGTCGGCGACTTCTCGCTCAACGTCGCCAATCCGATCACGGCGCGGCGGCTCATGGAATGTGGTTTTGACAGGCTCACGATCTCCTACGACCTCAACATCGTCCAGGTGCTCGACCTGCTCGCGGGAGCACCGCCGCAGTGGTTCGAGCTGACCCTGCACCAGCACATGCCGATGTTTCACATGGAGCATTGCGTTTTCTGTTCCTTCCTCTCGAAGGGAAAAGATTTCACCGATTGCGGACGGCCCTGCGATCGCCACGTCGTCCATCTGCGCGACCGGGTTGGGCAACTCCACCGGCTCAGCGCCGATGTCGGCTGCCGCAACACGCTTTTCAACGGCCGGGCCCAGAGCGGGGCCCGCTTTTTCCGCGAACTGCGCGAGGCCGGGCTGCGGCATTACCGGATCGAGTTCCTCGACGAGGACGCCGCCGTCGTCACAAAGACTCTGCGGGCCTATCGTGATTTGCTCGACGGAGGACGCGAGGGTGCCGGGCTCTTTTCGCAGCTCCAGGTCGACTCGCGACTCGGTGTGGTCGAGGGCACCCTGGAGACGCGGGTCAGGGCGTCTTGAGCAGGTAGGCGAGCAGGTCGCCCATCTCTTCGACGGAAATCGTGGCCTCGAGACCCTCGGGCATCAGCGATTGGCCGAGGCCCGACATCGAGGCGACCTCGCTGCGGGGGAAAGTCTTGTCGATCCCACCCGGCAGGCGCACCGTGGTCTCGGTGGCATTCTCGGAGGCGATGAAACCGACGAGGCTGCTGCCATCGTGAAATTGGAAGGTGTAGGCCTGATACTGCGGCGCGACCTCGCGGTTCGGATCGAGGATGTGTCCGAGGATCGTCTCCGCTCCCGCGGTGGCGAAGGTCCTGATCGGCGGTCCCAATACGATGCCCTCGCCCTCATGACTCTGATGGCAGGCGATGCAGGCTTTCATGAAGGCCAGTTTGCCCTTGGCGGGATCGCCCTTCACGGCAAGGGCGGGCTGGTAGCGGGCGATCACATCGGAACGTTTCACTATCGCCGGCAGGACTGCCGACGCCAGTTTTGCGACGGCGGGATCGGCGTGGCGGCGGAGATTTTCAATGAGGCTGGCCGGGGCGTCGGAGAGGGCGATCTTGCCTCCGCGGATCGCTTCGAGAAAGGCCGCGGAGCCTTGTGCATTCGCGAGGAGACGCGGGCCGGCTTCGTTGCGGCCGCCTGGGGAGAGGGACGGGAATTGCGCCACGAGAAAATCGAGGTCGTTGATCCCGGCGACGAGTGCGGCGGCGAGTGCCGCATCGTCGGTGCCTGCGGCGAGAGCGGACTGAAATCGTTCCTGCACGCCGGCCGCGGGGAGCAGGGTGAGCAAACGCACCGCGGCAACGCGCTTGGCCGCGGGGGCGGCGGAATCCGCGAGATTCGAGGTGGCCTTTTCCGTCAGCGCTGCCCAGCGCGGATCGGCGGCGAAGGTCTTCCAGTCGCCCTTGCCGCGGGCGAGGCCTTCGCGCAGGCTGGTCAGCAGGGCGACGGTGTCTGTGTCAGGATCGCCGTGGGCGAGCGAATCGCCTACGGTCGCGAGCAGGGCCGTATCGTTGGCGCGTCCGATCATCCCGGCGAGTTGGCCGCGGAATCCGGACGGGAGTTGCGACGAGGCCTGCCAGGCCGCCGCGAGATCGGCGGGAGTGCGCAGCGAGTTCAGCACCGCGGCTTCCATCCAGCGATCGCCGGCGGCGGATTCGAGCCGGTCGAGCAGGGGCTGGTCCGCGGCGAGCACGGCGGGAAAAGGTTCGTGGGCGGGCACGGGGGGCGCGGCTTTACCGCGTTCAAAGAGCAGCCGCCGCGCGGTGGTGCGGTGCCAGTCGTTGGGGTGTTTTGTCAGGGCGTCGAGTTCTTCGTCCGACATCGCGCCGAGATCGGAAATGGCGGGGTTCTGAAATCCCTCCGGAGCGACCCGGTAGATGCGGCCGCGGTCGTTGCCGCTGTTGAGGTCGACGTGTTTTTTGATCGCCTCCGGGATCGACCAGGGATGCTCGATGGTCTCGCGATACATATCGGTGATGTAGAGGCAGCCGTCGGGCCCGTTGGCGAAGTTGGTGGGGCGGAACCAGTTGTCGCGGCTGCGGAGGAACTCGGTTTTCTCTTCGGCGACGGGCCTCGTTCCCACGGGCTGCACGGAGTCCGGCGTGGTCTTCAGCACCTTGCGGTGGACGAGATTGCTGCCGACGTCACCGACAAAGACATTGTCGCGGAACTCCGGCGCGAAGGCGTCGCCCCAGTAGAGATGCACGCCGGTGGCCGAGGTGAAGTAGCCGGAGACGCGGCCTCCGCCTTCGACCGTGCCCTTCACCACGCCGGCGACCCGCCAGCGTGTCCTGACAATACGCCAAGGCTCGTCCGGACTGATGCGGTAAACCGGGGCGGCGGCGCCGTCGTCGGGGATGTCGACCAGCGGCGCGGGCAGGCTGAACCAGGGATTCTCCTTCACCTGGCCGCGCTCGTAGGCGACCCAGATGAGGTGGCGGGAGTTGCTGCAGACGTAGCGGCGGCCGAGCGAGTCGAAGCTCATGCCATACTGCGCGGTGCCGTTCTCCTGGCGGAAATCGAGCGTTTCAGGATCGAAGGAAAAGTCCGCGCCCCTCACCACGACGGGCTCGAATTTGGG
The DNA here is from genome assembly GCA_041917795.1 of Verrucomicrobiales bacterium. Classification (GTDB taxonomy): domain Bacteria; phylum Verrucomicrobiota; class Verrucomicrobiia; order Verrucomicrobiales; family DEV007; genus Arctic95D-9. Next base: position 18,597 of record JAYRWX010000044.1, on the reverse strand, counting down.
ATCGCCGGGCTTGGTCACGGTGCCGCCGTTGCCTGCGGTCTGGCCCCAGATCCGGTTATCAGGTCCCCAGCGCAGGCTGTTGAAGAGGGCCTGCATGTTGAGCCGGGGCACACCCTCCCCGAAGCCGGTGAAGATCGTCTTTTCCTCGTCGCAGACGCCGTCGCCATTGTTGTCCTTGAAGTAGGAGAGATCGGGCGTCGCGCCGACGAAGACGCCGCCCTTGTAACAGACGATCGCGGTGGGCCATTTCAGTCCGTCCTTGAAGATGATGCTCTTTTCGAAGGCTCCGTCGTGGTCCGCATCCTCGAGCAGACGGACGCGGCAGATCGCGTCGTCGCGGCGCTCGGAGTAGCCGCGCATCTCGAGCACGTAAGCGCGGCCCTTCTCGTCGAAAGCCATCGCGATCGGGTCCATCACCTCCGGTTCGTGCGCGGCAAGGGTCAGGTCGAACCCGGGAGCGACCTCGAAAGTGGCAAGCGCATCGGCAGGTTCAGTCGCCGGGACGCGTGGAATCTCCTCGGCCGAGACTTCGGGTTCCGCTGCGGGTTGGGCGAGGAGCGGAGAATGGGCCAAAGCGAGAACCAGTCCAAGAGCGAACAGCGGGGGGAGGGATTTCATAGGGAACGTCACCCAGAGTAAGGAGTGAACCTGCTCCCGCGAAATGGCGGGATCAGGGAAAGCCTGCGCTCTCGACAGTGCCCTCCGGCACCTCCACCATCGCGGAGTCCCTTCCACGATGAGAACCAGCAAGACCCTGAAACGCATTCGCTCCGGCGGGCTCGCCCGCTGCGCCAATCTCGGCAACCCCATCCCTCCCTACATCGTCCATGCGGCGCGTGCCGGATTCGACTGCATCTGGCTCGACCTCGAGCACCGTGCTTTCGACATGCACGAGGTGCAACTGCTGCTGGCCCATTGCCGTCTCTATGACATCGACTGTCTGTTGCGGGCACCGACGCTGGAGAAGACGGGCCTCTACCGTTACCTCGAGGAGGGTGCTGCCGGCTTGATGATACCCCATGTCTCCACTGCGGAGAAAGCGAGTCAGCTCGTGCAGGCGGTGAAATTTCCGCCGCTCGGGGATCGGGGCTTGGACAATGCCGGACTCGACTCCGACTATCGCATCACCGAAGACAATCTCGCCTACACGTCCTGGGCCAACCGCGAAACCTTCCTCGTCGTGCAGATCGAAACCCCGGAGGCCGTCGAGAACGTCGATGCGATTGCGGCGGTGCCGGGCGTCGACATGATCTTCGTTGGTCCCGGCGATCTCGGATTGCGCTACCAGCTCGAAGGCGGCGACGGAGCCGCGAAACTCGAGGCCGCCTATGAGCGGGTGGCCGCCGTGTGCAAGGCCCGCGGAGTCGCCTGGGGTTGTCCCAGTGGCACGCCGGAGGACATGAAGAAACGCCGCGCCCAGGGCGCCCAACTCCTCTGCAACTGTGGTGACTTCGGGATCCTCAAACAAGGTCTGATCGCGGCGTCGGCGATGTTTGATGGGTTGGAGTGAACCGCATCAAACCAGAGTGGCCGCAAACTCATCAAAACCCAGCAGCGAAACCGTTGACACATCCGCCATCCCCGCGAGCGAGGTTCCATCCTTGAAACCGCTGCCGGTAACGAGGCAGACGATGGTGGCATCGCGGTCGATTTCGCCGGCGGCCGCGGCTTGGAGGGCACCGGCGAGGGCGACGGCTCCGGCGGGTTCGGTAAAGATGCCTTCTTCCCGGGCGAGGCGCGCCTGCAATCGATAAACGTCGGCATCAGCAACGAGATGGCCGTTTCCCCCGCTCGCCCGACACGCGGCGATGGTGGCGTTGGCGTCCAGCAGGTTCGGCACCTGAAGACCGCTGATCGTGGTGGTGCAGGGATCGGCCCGCCGCCCGTGGTCGCGACCCTCGCGGAGCGGACCGGCGATGGTGTCGTTGCCCGCGGGCTGGACACAGTGGACCGCAGGGCGACCCTGACAAAGCGAGAATCCGCGGGCTGTGGCGAGGCAGAGGCCGCCTCCGCCCGCAGGCACGAAGACGTGGCTGAGGGAGCCGCCGAGTTGCTCCTCGAGTTCGAAGGCGATCGTCTCGACGCCCCGCATACCGTCCGGGCTGACCGAGTAGGCGCTGACCTCGAGGGACCACGAGGGCCGCTGCGCGAGCTGCCGCAGCCCGGCAAAGGTCGCGGCGCTGGCGTTGGGATCGAGACCGAATCCGCGGATACGGCTCAGTTTCGCGCCGTAGGCGAGCATCTGGCGCAGCTTGTCATCCGGAGCTGGTTCGACGATCGCGAGATGCAGGGGTAGGCCGGCCACCGCGCAAGCCGCGGCGAGGGCGGCCCCCGTGTTGCCGCTCGAGGTGGCGAGGCAATGCTTGACGCCGCGGCCGAGCTGATGCGAGACCGCCGCGACGGCAAAACGGTCCTTGTAGGATCCGGTCGGGTTCTGGGACTCGAGTTTGAAATGAAGATGGGGCAGTCCGGCGGCGGGACCGATCCGATGCGATCGCACGAGTGGAGTGTTGCCCTCGCCGAGCGTGAGGCGCGAGTGTTCGGGCGGCAGGTCACCGAGACGATCCGACCATCTCCAGATCCCCGGACTCATGACTGGGGATCACGGGTCATGATCACTCCGGTGGAGTCGCCTCGCCTCACCCGCGGAAAGGTCCGAAGCACGATCACGCGTCCATTAGAGTCGGCTGGGACCGCCAAGCTCACTTCGCCGGTGAAATCGAGGACGTGACCGATCGGACGGCCCTTCTCGACCTGATCGCCCAAGGCGACGCAGGGCTCGAAACATCCGTCCATCGGGGCGGGATGACAGACCTGCATGTGTCCCGAACCCGGTCGCGTGTCCTCGACCACCTCTTCGATCCGGCTGACCGGAGCGGTACGATGGATCATGCCGAGTTCGCTCATCACGTTGAGAACACCGTCGAAGTATGCCTCCACGCCCGCGGGCGAACAGGTCGCCGAGCCGAGGTATTCGCAGTAGATCGCCGGGATGCCGGCGTCACGGGCGACCGAGAGCGACCGCCCTTCCAGATGTGCCGAGGTGCCCCAGATCAAAGGCAGGTTGAAGGCCCGGGCCATGCAGCGTTGGGTCTCGAGCACGGCGGGATCGGTGACGAGGTTGTAGCCGGCGAGGGGATGGACCGAGAGTTCGGTGCCACCGGTGTGCAGGTCGATGTAGTGGGTCGACGCGCGGATCAGATCGGAGAGGGCCGCGGCGCATTGTTCCGTAATGCTCCCGTCTCTCCGACCCGGACAAGTGCGGGCGAGATCGAGCCCATCCTCGGCGCAGCGATGCCCGCGGATGAAGGCGTTTTCATTCACGACCGGAACGAAAGTGACGCTGCCGGTCACCAGCGGATCGTCGCCGGTGAAAAGTCGGATGAGCCGACGGATCGCGAGGATGGGTTCGAATTCGTCGCCGTGGACCCCTCCGGTGATCAGGAGCCGCGGACCGTGATCATCGGCGCGGAAAAAGCGGGTTTCGAGGTGCATGAAAGGCAAGCGTTCCGGATGAAGTCCGATTGCTTAGCAGCCGGCACCGGGGCCGCCAAGGAGAAACCAGTGACTGGCGGGAACGCGGCGGTTTTAGTGTCCGGATTGAATCCCCCGGCCGGATTGGGTACAAGCTTGGCTGCGACTCCCGGAGCGGCGCGCGGTTCGAAATCTCGAATGAAATCCCTCCTTCCGATTCTTGCTCTCTGCGCTTTCGGTGGCGGCCTCGCCGCCGCCGATTCGCGCCCCAACGTCATCCTCATCTACACCGACGATCACGGTTATTCCGACCTCGGCATCCATGGCCTCCAGTCCGATTTGAAAACCCCGCACCTCGACGCGCTCGCCCGGAGCGGTGTGGTCGCAAAGAACGGCTACAGCACCGCTCCGCAGTGTGTGCCCTCGCGGGGAGGTGTGATGACGGGGCGCTTCCAAGGGCGGTACAATCTGGACAACAACAACTCGGCCCTCGACGGATTCAATCAACAAACCACGATCGCCGAGCGGCTCCGCGACGCGGGTTACCTCACGGCCCAGTTCGGCAAGTGGCATCTCGGACCGGCGGATCGGATCACCGATCACGGCTTCAAACATGTCTTTTCGCAGAATGCGCAGCGTCCGTTTTTCGCCAATCTCTCGGTGGACGGAAAGGACCTGCCGATGAGGGAACTCCCGCCCCACGAATACCATCTCGATGCGTGCGCCAAGGCCGCGGTCTCGGTGATCGATCGTTATCACGATCAGCCCTTCTTTCTCTACCTCGCCTATCGCGCCCCGCACACGCCCCTCGATGCGCCGCAGCATTACAAGGATCGTTTTCCCGGCGAGATGCCCGAGCGCCGTCGCGCTGCCCTCGGCATGCTCGCCGCGGTCGATGACGGAGTCGGCTTGATCACGGAGACCCTGGCCAAGCACGGCCTCACCGAAAAGACACTGATCTTTTTCATCGGTGACAACGGAGCCCCGCTGAAGATCCACAAGGTCGATTCGCCGTTGGAGGGCGACGCCGGAGGTTGGGATGGCAGCCTCAACGATCCGCTCAACGGCGAAAAGGGCATGCTCGCCGAGGGCGGGATGCACGTGCCCTTTCTCATCGCGTGGCCGGGCACGATTCCCGGCGGCCAAGTTTACGAACATCCGGTCAGCGCCCTCGATGTCGCCGCGACGGCAGTGAAGGCCACGAAGGTCGAAGTGAAGCCCGGCGAACTCGACGGGGTCGACCTCGTTCCTTATCTCACCGGTGCGAACCAAGATGCGCCGCACGAGGCGCTCTATTGGCGCTGGATGGCGCAGAGCGCCGTGCGCGAGGGGAATTGGAAACTCCTCCGCGGCGGCGATCGCGAATACCTCTACGATCTCTCGACCGATCCCGGTGAAGAACACAATCTAGCCTCGGATCATCCTGACATCACCAAACGCCTGCGGGAAAAACTCACGACCTGGAGTTCGGAACTCGATCCCCCCGGTCTCGCCCTTGGCCCGATGTCGCCGGTTTGGAACGACTATTTTGATCATTACCTCGAGGGCAAGACCATCGCGGCACCGACTGAAAAGCCAGCGCCCTCAGCCACCGCGGTGAAAGGATGGCAGGCCCGGGGCGGCTCCGTCTCCGACGAGAACGGTGTCATCGTCTTCACGCCTGAAAAAAGGGGGAAGGGCGGGTTTCTCACCCGCACCCGCACCAACCTCGCGGGACCGGTGCCGGTGAGGCTCGAGATGAAGGGTTCGCCTGGCACCGGTTCGGTTTCCTGGCGGGTCGAGGGCGACAAGGATTTCCTGCCGGCAAATCGGGTCGCTTTCACCCTCGAGGCATCACCGGACTGGCAGGTGTTCGAGTTCGTGCTGCCCGCGGCGAAGCCGATCATTCATCTCCGTGTCCAGGCACCGGGTGGTGAGGCGCGCTATCGCAAACTTCAGTTCAAATCCGCGGATCGATGAGCCCACACTTCCGGATTCTGCTTTGCCTCTTCATCGTGATGACGACGGCGAACCGTGCCGACGAAACTTACCCAGAGTGTGTCCGGGTGGACCCGGCGCTCCGGCGACAGGCCTTCGCGGAGTCGGCGGTACCGGTGAGGGAGGGAGTGCCGGTCTGGAATCGCAATGCGGTCCAGTTTCAATTCGCGCCTTCGTTTGATTTCGAACCCGTGGAGGGAGCTCGTCAATATCTCTACACGCTCGAATGGGCGGATGGAGGGAAAACAACCTTCAACGCTTCGAGCCCGCGGGCCTCGCTTTCTCCTGTCTGGGCCTCATTGCCTCTCGGCCCCGTCGAACTCACGATCCGTGCGATCGACGCATCGGGAGGGGACCTTGGTGAGGTGGGGCGACGCGGTTTCCATCGGGCCAGTCCGTTTCCGGAGACCTATCCCAAGGCTTTGATGACTTGGGCGGAAAGTGCGGATCTGGCCCTGGACGCGCTGGTCCATTCTCCCGATCTGCACTGTTGGTTCACCACGGGGATTCCGGACGAGACTTTCCATCTTTACCGCTATCCCTCGAAAATCATCGGAGCATCCGCGTCGGCGTTGGCGCTCCATGCCTCGCGGGATCCGGCTCCGAAAGATGCGGCGGAAGCATTGGTCGCGGCGCGGCGGGCGGGGGACTACCTGCTCTCGCTCGTTTTCAAGGAAGGCAGCGCCTGGGCATTCCATCCACCCACCTATCATCCAACGCTCTTCTCCGAGCGGATGAAGGGTCACATGAGCCCCAAAAACTACATGACGAACTGTGGAGCCGAATCCGGCTGCTACCTGCTCGATCTGTATGCCGCGACGGATGAACCCAAATATCTCGAGGCCGCGGTCCGGATCGCGGAGACCTATGCGGAGCGTCAGTTGGAGGAAGGGAGCTGGCTGCTCTTCGTTGATCCCATAAGCGGGGAGGCCGTGACGGAAAACGTTCTCATTCCCACCCTCGTGATCCAATTCCTCGATCGCCTCTCGGAGGTGACGGGAAGCGGGGAGTTCGATGCCATGAAAGAACGGGCCGTCGCCTGGATGATGCGGAATCCGGTCGCGACGTGGAATTGGCAGGGGCAGTTCGAGGATGTGAAACCCTTGCCACCCTATGAGAACCTCACGAAGCACGAGGCGGGTGATTTTGCGATCCACCTTCTCGAGACGGCGCCGCAGGATCCGGACAAGCGGAGGCTCGCCCTCGACCTGATCCGCTATGCCGAGGACCAGTTCGTGATGTGGGCGTCGCCTCCGGCCAAGTCACCGGGCCAGCAAAATGACGACGGCAACAAGGCCTCGCGCACCGGGCGATGGATGCTGCCCTGTGTCCTCGAACAATACCGCTGCTGGGCACCCGTCAGCGCCAGCAGTGCCAAGCTGATCCGCATGTACCTCGCCGCCCACCGGGCGACCGGAGACGCGCTGCCTCTCGAAAAGGCGAAGGCGCTCGCCGCCACCCTCACCCGGGCCCAGTCCGACAACCGCGCTCCCGGCCGCTACCAGACCTGGATCATGAAAAATCCGGCGACCCGCTGGCTGAACTGCGAACTCATGACGGTCCGGGCGATGAAGGAACTCGCCGCCGCCGATCTTGGCCGGCCCTGACAAGCGCCCAACTTACCGAATGAAATCCCTGATTCGAATCGCCTCGCTGGGTTGCGCGCTCGGCGCCACTCTTCATGCGGCGCCGCCGAATGTCCTCTTCATCATCGTCGACGACCTCACGACGACACTGGGGTGCCATGGAAATCCCCATGCACGAACGCCGGGCATGGATGGGCTGGCGGCACGCGGAGTGCGGTTCGAACGGGCCTACACGCAGTTCGCTCTGTGCAATCCGTCGCGTTGTTCGTTTCTCACGGGCTGTTATCCGGAGAAGACGGGCGTGATGGACCTCGCGACGAGCCTGCGGGAGGCGTTGCCGGATGTGGTGACGCTGCCACAGCATTTCAAGGATCACGGCTACGCCACCGGACGCGTCGGCAAGGTCTTCCATGTGCCGGATCCGAAGACGAAGCTCGAGGTCGAACTCGGCGCGGCGCTGCACAAGGACAATGAAATCCTCGCCGAAGCGAAGGCGGCCAACGATCCCGGGGATGGACCGCGGACGAAGGCGAAGGGTGAGAGCTACAACCGCGCCTACGCGGCCTCGGCGCGACCTGCGGAGGAGTTCACCGATCATGCGATCGCCGACGATGCCATCGCCACCCTGGGACGGTTCCAGTCGAAGCCGTTTTTCCTCGCGGTCGGATTCATCCGGCCTCACACTCCGTTTGTGGCGCCAAAGTCGTTCTTTGATGCCATCGACAAGACCCGACTCGCGTTGCCGCCGTTTTATCGTGACGGAGGCGAGGATCTCACCCAACTGCCGCGGGCCTCTCTTCGGCCCAACAACAACGTTTTCCGCTACGCCGCGCCGACACGTGACGAGGCCCGCGATGCCCTGCAGGCCTATCTGGCCTCGACGAGTTTCGTGGACTCGCAGATCGCCCGCGTCCTCGGGGCGCTCCGTGAACTCGGGCTGGAGGGAAACACCATCGTGGTGCTCACGGGCGATCACGGATACCAACTCGGCGAGCACGGCCTGTGGGCGAAGCAGACGCTCTTCGAAGGTGCGACCCATGTGCCGCTCATCATCGCCGCACCGGGGCTGAAGCCCGGCGTTCGCGGCAGCTTGGCCGAGCAGGTGGACATCTATCCCACGCTGTGTGATCTCGCCGGCTTGCCGAAGCCGGAGCATCTTCAGGGCCGCAGCCTCAAGCCGGTGCTCGACGATCCCGCCGCCAGTGTCCGCGAGGTGGCGGTCAGCACGATGATCGCGCCGCACACGAAGCAAACCGGCCACAGCCTGCGCACCGAGGCTTTCCGCTACATCGCCTGGGGAGGTGATGATGAACTCCTCTACGATCTCCGCACCGATCCCGGTGAGTTGCACAACCTCGCCAAACAGCCCGCTCAGACCAAGCGCATCGAACGAATGCGGCAGAGGCTCGCCGCGCATCTGAAGAAGGTGGTGGAGCCATCGGGCCGCCGATCGGCTCCGGAGCCGCCGTAGACTCAATCGCCAGTCACTTTCCAACGCATGAAGAGATTGCCATTTCCGACCCGCGGCATTGTCCGTCTGCTGTTGTTCCTCGCATCGTTCGTCCCCTTTGGTCCGGCATTCTCCGCGCCGCCCAACATCGTCCTCATCCTCGCCGACGACCTTGGGTTTTCCGACCTCGGTTGTTACGGGTCGGAGATCGAGACGCCGACGCTCGATCGGCTCGCGGCGGGCGGGCTGCGTTTCACGCAGTTCTACAACACCGCCAAATGCCATTCCTCGCGCGTCAGCCTGCTCAGCGGCCGGTGGTGCCGCCAGGCGGGGGATGAAAGCCTGTCGCAAGCGGTGATCCTCCCGGAAATCCTGCGGCCGGCCGGATACTTCACCGCGATGGCGGGCAAGTGGCACTTGTCGAAACAACCCACCGATTTCGGCTTCCAGCGTTATTTCGGCCACCTCTCCGGAGCGACGAACTACTACCGCGGCGACAAGACCTTCCGGCTTAACGGCGAAAACTGGGATGTGCCGGAAGAAGGCTTCTACACGACCGTCGCGAACGTCGATCACGCGCTCGATTTTCTCGGGGAAGCGCGCGCGGAAAAGAAGCCGTGGTTCCTCTACCTCGCCTTCAACGCACCACACGCGCCCCTGCAGCCGCTCCGCGAGGACTACGAGAAATACCTCGGCCGCTATGATCAGGGATGGGATGCGATGCGCGAGGCGAGGCTCGCGAAGCAGCGTGAACTGGGGCTCTTTGGAAAAGACGTCGCTCCCTCTCCGCGTCCCGACAACATTCCGGCCTGGGACGCGCTCAATCCGGAGATCCGCGATTGGGAATCGCGACGCATGAGCGCCTACGCCGCCCTCATCCATCGTGTCGATCATGAAGTCGGACGCCTCGTCGCCGACCTCGAGGCGAAAGGGGAGTTGGAGAACACCCTCGTGCTTTTCCTCTCCGACAACGGCGCGTGTCCCTATGACAGGCGCAGCGTGAATCAAAACGGCGATCCCTGCGACGGCTCGACCGCCTGGAGCGACAGCACCGGCTGGGCTTGGGCGAGAAATTCCCCCTTCCGCTATTACAAGCAAAACCAGTACGAGGGCGGCATCGCCACCCCGGCCATCCTGCATTGGCCCGCCGGAATCAAGGCCGCGCCGGGGACCCTCGTGCACGAGCCCGCCCACCTCGTCGACATCCTGCCGACGCTCGTCGAGATCACTGGCGCGGAGAATCCGGTTTCGTTTTCAGGGCGTGATCCGTCCCCGTTGGCCGGGATCTCGCTGAAACCAATCCTTGAGGGCGCTTCGTTGGGGGCTCGGCCGCCGATCCATTTTCTCTTTTCCTCCGATCGCGGTCTGCGCGACGGAGATTGGAAGCTCGTTTCCTTCCAGAGCGAACCTTGGGAGCTCTACCGGATCGACGAAGACCGCACCGAGCTGCGCGACCTTGCCGCGGAGCATCCGGAGATCGTCGCGCGACTCTCCCGGCAGTGGCACGAGATGGCGGAAAACGTCCTCCATGCCACGGCCAAGGAAACCGCGCCGGTGGCCTCCGCCGCCTCCCCGCAGATTCATCCGGAGTGGTCGAACTATTCGGCGGAACGCGGGGCGCTCACCAGTTCCCGCGAAGGAACGGGAGAGAAAAAGAAAGGGAAGGGCAAGGCCGGCAAGTCCCCGGCCAAGACCGCCAAACCCGCGGGCATCCGGGCACGCGTCGGCACCAGCTTGAAAGTCGAGGACTCGATCCTCGTGGTGACGGGCAGCGGAGACGATCCCGGACTCGCCTTCGACACCTTGCCCGAGGTCAAACCGGGTCCCTACCACCTCACCTTCCGCCTCGCCAGTGAGGCTGACGGGGAAGGGGAGGTCTATTTCACCACCGATACCGCGGTCAAGCTGCCGGCGGGGAAACATCTCAGCTTCCCCGTCGTTCATGACGGCAAATGGCAGGAGATTCACCTCGACCTCGCGACGGACCAGGCGATCAAGGCACTCCGCCTCGATGTCGCCTCCGGTTCCGGGGTTGCCCGGATCGGGGACCTCACGCTCCGCAACGCCGCGGGCGAAGCCCTTCTGTCCTGGCCATGATTCCGAGATTTTCCTTTCTGTTCGTTCTGCTATTCGGCACAAGTCTGTTTGCCGCGAGCGATTTGGATCGCCCCAACGTGGTCTTCATCCTCGCCGACGACCTCGGCTGGAGCGATACGACGCTCTACGGCACCACGAGACTCTATCAAACACCCCACCTCGAGCGTCTCGCCGCACGGGGCATGACCTTCACCCGGGCCTATTCGGCGAGTCCGCTTTGTTCTCCGACGCGTTCCGCCATTCTCACCGGGCTCAGTCCCGCCCGTACCGGGATCACCACTCCCAACTGCCATGAGCCGGTCGAAGTGCTTTCGGCGAGTCCGGGAAAATTCGCGCCGCCATCGAAAAAGTCGATCGCGCCGGTGCCGCCCACGCGATTGAAACGCGAATATCGCACCCTCGCCGAGATCCTCCGCGATGCCGGATACGCGACGGGGCATTTCGGCAAATGGCATCTCGGTCCCGAGCCCTATTCGCCGCTGGAGCAGGGCTTCGATATCGATGTGCCTCATCATCCGGGGCCCGGACCCGCGGGCAGCTACGTGGCTCCGTGGAAGTTCGCATCCTTCAAGGAAACAACGCCGGGTCAACACTTGGAGGACCGCATGGCCGCGGAGGCGGTGGCGTGGATGGAGCAGCATCGTGGCGAACCTTTTTTCCTGAACTACTGGATGTTCAGCGTGCACGCGCCTTTCGATGCGAAGCATGAATTCATCGAGAAACAAAAGGAACGGATCGATCCCGCGGATGCCCAGCGCAGTCCCACTTATGCGGCGATGATCGAATCGATGGACGATGCCGTCGGCACCCTCCTCGACGCCCTCGATCGGCTCGGGATCGCGGAGGAGACGATCATCGTGTTCACCTCGGACAACGGGGGCAACATGTACAATGAGATCGATGGCACCACTCCGACGAGCAATCGTCCGCTCCGCGGTGGCAAGGCGACGATGTTCGAGGGCGGCGTGCGTGTGCCCGGCGTGGTCGTCTGGCCCGGAGTGACCGCGCCCGGTTCGCGCAGCGACACGCCCATCCAGAGCGAAGATTACTTGCCGACCCTGTTGGAGGGTCTTCGCTTGCCGACTGAAGAGGGTCGCCCCGAAGAGGGTCGCCCCGAAGAGGGTTCGGTCCGCGATGGCATCAGCGTCCTGCCCGCACTGAAAGGCGAGGACATGCCGGAGCGACCGCTCTTCCGTTATTTCCCCCACGATCCCGGCGTGCCCGACTGGCTGCCGCCGAGTGTCTCGGTGAGCCGGGGCGATTGGAAACTGATCCGCATCTTCCACGGCGGGGAAAATGGCGCCCATCGCCACCTGCTCTACGATCTTTCCAAGGATCCTGGCGAAACCACCAATCTCGCCGCCCAGAACACCGGAATGGTTGGCGAACTGGATAGCCTCATCGAGGCATTTCTGAAGGAGACGAAGGCGGTCGTGCCGATTGCGAATCCGGCCTTTGATCCCGCGACGTATCGGCCCGAACTGGAAGGAAAGCAGCAACCCAAAGGCAAGGCGAAGGAAGCCTCGGCCAAGGGCGGTTGGACCACGAGCAAGCAGGCCGCGCTGATGCGGCGCGATGGCTTGCCCGTCATCGTCGCGAGTGGTGGTGATCCCTGGATCAGTGGAGCCGTCCCGGCCGCGGCCCGGGGCCCGTTCGTTCTTTCCCTGCGGATGCGCAGCACGGCGAAGGGGGCGGCGTCCGTCTATCATGCGTCACCGAAGGATCCCGGCTACGACAAGGCGCGCTCGATGCCGCTCGATCTGGTCCACGATGGAAAGCCCCATGACTTTGAAGTGGCGCTGCCGTTTCCGCGACTTCGATCCCTGCGCCTCGATCCCGCGAGTGGTCCGGGCGAGATCGTGATCGAGCGTTTTGAGTTACGCGATGCCGCGGGTCAGTCGGTGGCGCTTCCGGAGTTTCCGTATTGAGGCGGGCACGATCCACAGGGCGGATCGGATGCAGGATGTCGTCGAACTTCACAAAATAAACCCGGTGGTAAAAGGGATCCGGCTTTGAGGTCAGGGGCGTTTTGGTGAGGACCGTTTTGTGATTCAAACCAAAAATCAAAACAAACCTGATCTGTCATCATCCATGAAATCCCTCATCGCCTCCTTCGCCATCGCCGCCACCCTTGTTGCCACCTCCGCTGCCAAAGCAGGTGACATCGTCGAAGTGGCTGCGGGCAACGAATCCTTCACCACCCTCGTCGCGGCGGTGAAGGCGGCCGGACTCGTCGATACCTTGAAGGGCGACGGACCCTTCACGGTCTTCGCTCCGACCAACGAAGCCTTCGCCAAGCTCCCGGCCGGAACGGTCGAGGACCTGCTGAAGCCCGAAAACAAGGAGAAGCTTGTCGCCATCCTCACCTACCACGTCGTGCCCGGCAAGGTGATGGCGGCGGATGTGAAGGCGGGCCAAGTGGCCACCGTCCAGGGTGGCAAGGTCACCATCACCACCGACGATGGGGTGAAGGTCGACGGCGCCAAGGTCGTGACTCCCGATGTCGCCGCGAGCAACGGCGTCATCCACGTCATCGACTCGGTCATTCTGCCGAAGTGATCTGCCTTTCCAGGCCGGTCCTGCCAGAAGGCGCGTGGTGGGAAGCCACCACGCGCCTTTCCGCTTCCGCAGGTCCCGCAATCGAGGCACCATTTTTCTAGCCATCGATCGGAGCGGATCCCAAGATTCCCCGGTGATGAACCGCAGACACTTCACCCGCATCGCCGCCTTCGCGACTCTCGCCGGGATCGAATCCCCGTCGGTTGCCGAGAACGCGGAGGAAATCATCGACATCCACCAACACATCAACTTCAGCGGTCGCCGCAACGAGGAACTGCTCGCCCACCAGAAGGCGATGGGTGTCTTGAAGACGGTGCTCCTGCCCGCGGGCACGGAGATGGCGAGGGCCTCGACCCATGCCGGAAAGTCGAACGGACTCGCCGCCCGCGTCTTCGGAACGGAGGCGGCGGCGCGCTTCGCGGCCGAGCATCCCGACAGCTACGTTTTCTTCTGCAACGAGGTTCCCGACGCGGACGATGCCGTCGCCGCGATCGAGAAATGGCTCGCCCAAGGGGCCATCGGCATCGGCGAGTCGAAGTTTTCCCTGCCGGTCGACTCGGATCCCATGATCCGGATCTATGAGGTCGCCTCGGCCCACGAGGTTCCCGTGCTGCTGCACTTCCAGGAGGGGATGTACAATCTCGGCTTCGACCGCTTCCACAAGATCCTCGAGCGTTTTCCGAAGGTGACCTTCATCGGCCATGCCCAGACCTGGTGGGGAAACATCGATGCAAAACACGAGCAGAGCGTGATGTATCCGAAGGGCCCCGTCACTCCCGGCGGCCTGACCGATCGTTACCTCGCCGACTATCCGAATCTGTACGGCGACCTCTCCGCAGGATCGGGCAAGAATGCCTTCGATCGCGATCCGGAACATGCCGCCGCCTTTCTGCTGCGCCATCAGGACAAGCTGATGCTCGGCACCGACTGCTCGGATCCCGTGGGGTCAGGCGGGAAATGCTCGGGCTCGGGCCAGATTGCGAACGTGCGAAAGCATGTGACGGATCCCGCGGTGCGGGCGAAGATTTTCTCCGGCAACGCGCGACGTGTTCTCAAACTCGGTTGACGAATTTGACCACGGATGGACACGAATTTTCACGAATGGCAGGGAGGAGGAAGCTGGGCGGGCACTTCAAGGAGGCGCGACATTCCTGTCGCGCGCCTGAACGGGCCGGGCTCGACGGGCGACAGGAAAGTCGCCCCTCCTTGTACTCCGCGGGAGCGCGGCGCAGCCGTGAAAATCGTGTTCCTTTCCTGTTTTCCCTGAATGATTGATGTTCCGATGATCCGACCCCTTCTCTTCATCCTGTTGCTCATGGTCAGCCCCGCCTTCGCCGAACCCCTCGTCATCGCCCACCGCGGGGCCTCCCAGGTGGCGCCGGAGAATACCGCCGCCTCGATCCGCGAAGCGATCCGCCTCGGCGCGAAGGTGATCGAGTTCGATGTTCGGGTCACGAAAGACGGCGAACTCGTGTTGTTTCACGACGATGAACTCGACCGCGTCGCGGGCCGCCCGGGCACGATCGAGGAGATCGATTGGGCGACGGTCCAGGGACTCGATGTCGGGAAATGGTTCACCAAGGGCGCTTTCGCCGGGGAAAAGATCCTGCGGTTCGATGATGCCGTGAAACTTTGTCTCGAAGGCGGGGCGATCCCCCTGATCGAGCACAAGACCGGAGCGGCCAAGGACTACGCCGGGGTCATCCGCGGGTTGAACGCGATGGACCGCGTCATCGTGCAGAGCTTCGATTGGGAGTTCCTCCGGGAATTTCGCGAGGCGATGCCCGGGGTTCCGATCGGGGCGCTCGGCAGCAAGGAACTCGACGCCGCGAAGCAGGCGAAACTCGCCGCCCTGAAGCCGGACTGGATCGGCTGGAATTACAAGGACCTCAAGGAGGCCGAGTTGCCGCTCGTGCACGGACTCGGGGCGAAACTCGCACTCTGGACGGTCAATGATGCGGTGATTGCGAAACGCTGGGTCGAGCTCGGCGCGGACGCGATCATCACGGATACGCCCGACGGGATCGCCGGGGCGCTGGGCTTGTAGGCGAGGTCTGCGGCTTCGGACGAATCCGGAGGGATGCGCCGCCCCTCCGCCGCCTTCCCATCGCGATTTCAGGCCGCGGTGGGCCACGGCACCACGCCCCACGGCGGCACCGGACCGGTTGCGGGAATCCCGACCCCCTGGATCCGGTCCAAAGGACTGGCGACGCCGCAGGCACTCAGATTCCGCGCCACGTGGGTGTAGATCATCGTCGTCGACACATCCGAATGCCCCAGCAGCTCCTGCAGCGTCCGGATGTCCGTCCCCGATTCCAGCAGATGCGTGGCAAAACTGTGCCGGAGCGCGTGACTCGTTACCCTTCGCTCCACCCCGGCCCGCTTCGCCGCCTCGTGTAGTGCGGTTCCGTAGGTCCCCGGGTGGAGATGGTGCCGCCGCCGCACCCCGCTGTCGGGGTCCTCCGAGATCTGCGAGGCCGGGAACAGCCACATCCACACCCACTGCTCCCCGGCACGGGGCCACTTGCGCTCCAATGCCTTCGGCAAGGCCACGCCCGGCAAACCCGCCGACCGATCCTGCCCGTGCAGCACACGCACCCCGTCCATCCAGCATCGCAATTCATCCACCAGCGCCAGCGGCAGAACCGTGGCCCGGTCCCGTTTTGACACTTCGCGGGATGAGGCAAGGTCGGCGCTCCAAGGGAAAATAGCTGTCTGCTTGTTCGTGTTCATGTGAACTGCTTATAGAAGCCCGCGGAGTCTGTCAAAATCATTTTTTCAGAGCTGCCGCAGGGATGCGTTTATCGGGAACATCCGAAATCCGCATAGCCAGATGGACCAAAAGGTCAACCTTCACGAATGAAATCGCCTCAAAGTCCGGGAACACGCGGGATCCCGGTCCTCGAAATCCCGGAAAAGGCTTGATCCGACCGTCGTGTTATTGATATCAGAATGCGTAAACTAAGACTGTTAGCCCCAAAAGAATGGACGAACGCGAGGCAACAGAGATCGCAGACGCTATCCTTTCGCCGAAGGAGCGGAAGAAGCACGCGCTGAGCAATGCCGAATTGATGCCTGAACGCCAAGGTGAGTACCCTCGTCCCGAGCGGTGGGTTATTCGGTACGTAAAGCCGGTTCCTCGGGACTCAACAATTGATGACGGGGATCAGGTCCTCGTAATTGAAGTGGATCCGACAACCCGCAAAGCGACTAGACACCGTGGACACTGACCTCCATGTTCCCGGAGTGCTCTATCCTACAAATTCAAATCGGCTAACATGACAGCGGACTCAAGGGCCTGCGGCCCTGAGTCGCCTCGACGTTAGCCTGGAAACATGATTCTTATTTTCCTCGTTCTATGGTTCATGATCGCGGCCGGAGCGGTCGCGATTCCATTTTTTCTCATTAGGAGGGGATCGCGCTTCTACATCTACCTATGGGCATCTTATATCCTTGTATCGCTGACCTTGATTGCCCACTTCTTAGTTCGTCTCTACCGTTTAGAGTCCGTTCGATTCGACGAAGGTCCGCATGATCGCGACCCGCAGCTCGACTTCTATTTCTCAAACCCGCTTGTCTTGCCAGTTGCACTCGGATATCTCCTCTATCTTTCATCTGGATGGGGCTTGCCAACCTTCCGGAACAAAACCCAAACACAATCCGGCTAACAAGTCGCGTCATGGAAGGGCTTGCAGCCCTCCATGCGCGCAAACGTTCTGCCAAGAAATAGATGCGCAAATGGCTCAATAGCGGATTCAAATTCCTACCGTGGTTCCTCCTTGCCGTTGTCGCGATATACTTCGCGCTCTTCGGAGGCTGGCGAGATGCAACGAGTGGACGATTCCATCGCAAAGCATTCGAACTGTTCTCAGACACCCACGAGGTCACGAATGCTGAGATCTATTTGTTGATGGGAGATGAGTCTAGTCTTGAGGACAGGACTTTCCCAATTCGTCCGTACGGGAGCACGCATCCAATTTATGGATCGAAGGAAGTTTCTGGTGAGGAGCTGGAGCAGTTCCTTGACGTGTGGCGCTACCAAGAGCCAAGTATCTGGAGGCAGGCGCTCTGCCACCATCCCGCCTATGGGTTCCGGCTTTACGAGGGACGCAGCCTTGTTGTTGAAACTTCAATTTGCTGGGAGTGCAGCAACTACTACGTCACAGCTTATCCTGGTATGTCTGGTTGGTATGGATTTGTTGCCGACAGTGAGAACGCAAAGGCCCTTCTTGATTTTTGCGATGCCAGGCTTCCATACAAACGACGGCCGAAAGCGCCAGATACAACCGGGGCAGAACACGACGCGGATGATCAACTGCCTGCCCGCCCCGAGTCGAAAGCCGAATGAAGATACGAACCTCAACCCTGAAGTCGGAGCGCGCTGTCGGCAGGCAGTGACATCGCTCGGACGTTCGGTGAAAAGATGAAGAAGCGAATTTCGGTCATCCTACTTCTCCTCGTGATCGGTTTTGGGGTTCTAAGTCACTTTAAATTCGTGAATTTCACTTACAACCAATGGCCAGGTTACTTTTGTATCGGTTTATCGCCGGGCACAGTCGGACTAGAGGCTGGATACCCTTGGGTTTCATACTTGAACCATGGCACTCGATTTGATTCCATCACTTACGAGGCACCGGATTCGGACTCCACGCTCAAACGATCAGCGCCAATGGCGACCTTCTTCGGGAAATTTGGATATGAACTTCGACGACCCCCTGAACATTCGCTCCTATTGCACATTGGATTTCCTCTCTGGGTTTTGGCGGCAGCGTTGATCGTATTCATTTTCACCGCCCGAACTCCGAACATGACGGCGCATCGAACGGGCTACCGCCCGTCCGATGGCCTTTGACGTTCTCCCTAAAAATGAACCCCGCCGAGAATGCGAAGAAACCGTGGCTATTCCGGATCTACGAGTGGCCGCTTTCGTATTTTGTTGGACTTCTGATTGGTAGCGGCGTTGCGGTGGGATTCGCAGCCTGGGATTCAAGTCTTCGAGTTTACCTTGAGCCGACTGGCGTTCTTCTATTTCTTTCTGGGTGGGCTATCATTATCGGATCTGGCTTCGGGAACGGCATCGACAA
Organism: Verrucomicrobiales bacterium; assembly: GCA_041917795.1. Lineage (GTDB taxonomy): Bacteria > Verrucomicrobiota > Verrucomicrobiia > Verrucomicrobiales > DEV007 > Arctic95D-9. The sequence goes on along the minus strand of JAYRWX010000044.1, from coordinate 370 downwards.
ATTCATTGATCTTCCTCAACCAACAAGATTCCAGAAGTGGATTCTCCGTAGTTCGATTGCAATCGGAATCGCTCTCAATGCGATTGCATGGACATTCTTCACAACTCCGACAGAAACCTGGGGAGAACAAGGCGTGGCGGTCAAGGCTTCGCCTGACCGCACTTGATCGTTCGCTCGAAAGAAATGAATCGCCTCGTTTCAATCATTGTTGCCTTTGTCGCATCGATTCAGTGTAACCGTCAATAAATCGACCTCGCATCGAACTGCCGGTCAAGCGGCAGCGGATCGGTCGGCACTGGTCGACTTCTCGCGCCATGCTGGCTGAGGTTGCAGTTCGCGGATCAGCGGCGCGAGCTTCGTCGGCGTCAGC
>JAYRWX010000043.1:0-146722 GCA_041917795.1 Verrucomicrobiales bacterium | reverse complement strand
CATCCCCACCCTGGAACAGGTCCGCGAGACCCTGACCGAACAACTGCGCGCCGAGCGCACCCAGGCCGAAACCCAATCCTGGTTGGGGAAGCTGCTCGAGGAGAATCCCATCGCCATCAACGAAATGGCGCTCTCGAAACTGATCCCCGCCGAGGCCAACTGAGAACCGCGCCGGGATCCTCTTTGACCAGAACCAACCCTAGAAATCCAATCCCATGCTTCTCGCATTCTTCCGCCGCGCCGCTTCATCATTGGAGAAAGCGCTTGTCGCCGGTCTGCTCACGGCGGGCGCGCTGCTGATGGCAGGCTGCGATTCTAAACCGGGAGATAAATCTGGCGATCTAGAACTGCTCAATGTCTCCTACGACCCGACGCGGGAATTCTACGAGGAAATCAACGTCGAGTTCACCCGTCACTGGAAATCCCAAACGGGGCAGAACATCAACGTCCTGCAATCTCACGGCGGCTCCGGCCGCCAAGCAAGGTCCGTCATTGATGGCATCCCTGCAGATGTCGTCACCCTTGCGCTCGCGCTGGACATTGACGCCATCCATCGCGAGCGGGGCATTGTCCCCGCCGATTGGAATCAAAAGCTTCCCCAAAACTCCAGTCCCTACACTTCCACCATCGTCTTTGTCGTCCGCAAGGGCAATCCACAGGAGGTAAGGGATTGGGACGATCTCGTCCGGCCAGGCATTCAAGTCATCACTCCGAACCCCAAAACGGGCGGCGCCCCCCGCTGGTGCTACCTTGCTGCCTGGGCATGGGCGTCCCGCAGCTTCAACGGCGATGAAGGTAAGATCATTGACTTCATCCAGCGCCTCTACCGCAACGTGCCCGTCCTCGACACCGGAGCCCGCGGATCCACCACTACTTTTGCTCAGCGCGGCATCGGCGATGTCCTGCTTTCGTGGGAGAATGAAGCCTATTTGATCGAGAAGGAACTTCCCGGCCAAACCGAGATCATTCACCCGTCCATCTCCATTCTCGCCGAACCTTCCGTAGCGGTAGTGGAGGGAAACACCGAAAAGCGAGGTACCACACGCGTCGCCAAGGCATATCTCGAGTTCCTTTACAGTGATATCGGCCAGGAACTCGCCGGTAAACACTTTTTCCGGCCACGAAACCAGCAAATTGCCGCCAAATTCTCAGCTGTTTTTCCAGATATCAAAATGGTCACAATAGACGACGAATTCGGAGGATGGTCTGCCGCTCAGAAGAAGCACTTCGATGACGGCGGCATCTTTGACCAGATCTACACACAGTAACTCCCCGTTCGCGCTGGCGTATACCCCTCCGGGTTTCGGCGGAGAGGCGGACAAAGCTTGGCTGGCTGCCGGGGATGATGCGGATCCCAGCATCCCCCGCGCCCCGCTTCAAGTTGGAGCGCTAGCCCGGATTTCGGGAGACGGTGGGAATCCGCCTTCTGAAGCCGTGATCGTTCATCGGAAGAATCTCGCCTGCATGGAGCCTGAATTCTATTTGCACAGTGTAGATTGTTGGAATAAACAAAGCCGTGCCGTAGCCGGAACCACTTGTAACTGAGATCCTTCTTGCATGCCATGGGGGCGGCGATCCTCCGCATGAGGTGACTTGGTCCCTCAGAACCGCAATCTCGATCCGCTGGAGCAGTCCGGTTGCCGGGGTTTCTTGAAATCAAACCTCCTGGTAAATCCACATGTCACTAAACAACCGAATCAAGTTATCGGTCGCCGGAGTGGCGGTCCCGGTTTTCATCGCCGCGACCCCACTTTTCTCGGGCGATCCCGGCAAGGCCATCATCGACGACAAAGCTCCTGTCGCCTCGGGATGGACCATTTGCGACCTCTTCAACCACACCACGCTTTATGAAGGCGAAGGCTTCCTCAAAAGCCTCAAGTTCACCGGGCGCTACCACGGCGGTTTCATCGACTCCGAGGATGACTACACGGGGGGTGGCGAGGATGAGCTGTGGGATCACCGCCGCTTCCGGGCGGGCTTCGTGGGCAAACTGGCCGGCGACCTGACGATCCAGAACATCTACAACCTCGATACCTCGCAGCACTTCGACGGTGACCGTTTCGTGGACAACCTCGACGAGTTTTTCATCCAATGGGATCCGTCGAAAGAGTTCTACCTCATCGTCGGAAAACAAAAGCAGAACATCCTCAGCGAGAACCGTGGTTCCTCCAACAAGCTCGTCGTCTATGAACGTTCCAACCTGACTCAGAACGTTCTCTCCGCCAAACTCTGGGGTGCGGCGGTCGGCTTCAAGGGCCTGGGGTTGGATCATGAGCTCGGAGTCTGGGGAACAGCCTTCGAAGATGATTTCGCCTGGCCCTCGTTTGAGGAAGCCGGGGCATCCTTCACCTACCGGACGAACTACGAACTCAGCGAATCGACCAAGCTCTTCTTTGACTACCAGTTCGTGGACCAGGACCGCGGCACGCCCGAGACCTTCGCGGCCTCGCCCTACGAGAACGTGTTCGCGGTCGGCAGCGAGTCAAAGTGGGGACGCTTCGGTCTCAACACCGACTTCATTGCCGCCCTGGACCGTCAGGATGGCAGGCTCTCGGCGGGAGATGATTCCCATGGCTTCCAGGTGACGCCGTACTACCAGCTCACCGACAAGCTTCAGCTCGTGACGCGCTACGCTTACCTCAGCGACGGGCGACTCGGCCGCCCCGAGCAGTTTGCCTCGCGTCCCGAAGTGGATGGTCTCAGCACCTTCTTCGTGGGCTTCAACTACGAGATCTGCAAAACGAAGCTGCGGATCCAGGGTGGCTACGAGTGGGCCGAAGCGGACCGCGTCATCGGCGCGGGCACCGATTACCGGAATGATTCCTGGCTGATCGGGATCCGGACCCACTGGTGATCCTTTTCATGCGGCGCTGCCACCGGCAGCTTGTTTTCCTTGGTTGAAGGGCGGGGCCGAATGCCCCGCCTTTCTGTTTCAGGCGACGAGATCGAGGGCGCGCTGGATATCCTCGATCTTGCCGGGTTTCATCAGGTGCAGGTCAAAGCCGGCCTCCTCGGTGCGTTTGCGATCGTCTTCGGATCCCCACCCGCTCAGGGCGACGAGGACAATGCCGGGCAGGAGATGTCGAATCCTGCGGCCCGCCTCGAGCCCGTCGACCTCGGGCATCCCGAGATCGAGGAATGCCAGCTTCGGGCTGAAACTGCGGCCGAGTTCGATGGCAGAAAGGCCATCGTAAGCGACGGCGACTTCGTAGCCCCTCCGCTTCAACAGCATGGCGAGCGTGTCGGCGGCATCGCGATTGTCATCGGCAACGAGGACGCGCCCCGCGTGGAGCTGCGCCGTCGCTCCAGACGCCGCTTGATCTCTTGTCAGGGGATCGCCGCTGGCTCCTGCCGGCAGGCGCACGGTGAAGCGACTGCCTTGTCCCTCGCCTTCGCTGAACACGGCCACGGTGCCGCCATGCAGTTCGGTGAGCATCTTCACCAGAGTGAGACCGATGCCGAGACCGTCCGGCGATCCCGCCGCTCCCTGGTCGAAGAGTTCGAAGATCGACTTTTGCAGGACCACGGGAATCCCGATGCCGTTGTCGGCGATGACCAACTCGACATGGTCCCCCACGACTTCGGCTCGCAACGAGATCTCGCCACCGTTCGGGGTGTACTTCGCGGCGTTGAAGAGAAGATTGCCGAGGATCTGGGCCAAGCGCACGGGGTCGGCCTTGAGCTCGAGATCCTCATCGGCCAGGGTGACACCCAGGTGATGTCCTTTTTCCTCCAATGACGGTCGCACCGTTTGCAAGGCGGTTTCGAGAACCTCGGAGAGGCGGACGCGGGTCTTTTGCAGGTTGACCTTTCCGGCCCGGATCCTCGCCATATCGAGCAGATCATCAATGAGGTGGCTCAACTGCTTCGTCTGGGCATGCACGATCGTAGCCATCCTCGCGGTGACTTCGGTGTTTCCTGGATTCTCGAGGATCACCTCGGCGGCGGTCTGGATCGGGGCGAGAGGATTGCGGAGTTCGTGAGCTAGCGTCGCGAGGAAAGCATCCTTGCGTTTGCCCGACTCACGCAAGCCTTCGAGCTGGCGCTGCCCGGTGAGGTCACGGGTGATCTTCACGAATCCGCGCAGCGAGCGCCGCCCGTCGTAGAGCGCGGTGATGATCACGTTCGCCCAGAAGGTGCTGCCGTCCTTGCGGACACGCCAGCCCTCGTCCTCGGCGCGCCCCACTCGTAGCGCTTCGCCGAGGAGGGATGCCGGCAGGCCGATCGCAAGCGACTCCGGCGGATAAAACACCGAGAAGTGGCGCCCGATGATGTCGCGATCCTCATATTGTTTGATGCGGCGCGCGCCGCTGTTCCACGACATCACGTGACCTTCCGGATCGAGGAGGAAAATCGCGTAATCCTGCACGCTCTCGATGAGGAGACGCAGGCGCTCTTCGCTCTCGCGCAGGGATTCCTCGGTCAGCTTTCTTTCCGTGAGGTCGCGGGTGATTTTGATGAAACCGGCCGGCTCGCCTTGCGGCGTGCGGATGGCTGTGATGGTCGCCGCGGCCCAGAAGCGGCTGCCGTCCTTGCGATGGCGCCAGCCCTCGTCCGAGAAGTGCCCCTCGGCCAGCGCCATGTCGAGTTCGATCTGCGGCAGGCGGTTGGCGATGTCGGTGTCCGAATAAAGCGTCGAAAAATGCCGCCCGACGATCTCCTCGTGCGGATAGCCGTGGAGCCGGGCGGCCCCTTCGTTCCATTCGAGGATGGTCCCATCGGGAGCCATCAGGGATACCGCGTAGTCGGCGACTGGTCCCAAGAGTGGAAGGAAAGATTTCCGGTGCAAGCGGAGCCATTCCCCGGCCATTCCCGGCCGGGGCGAAGTGTGAAAGGAGGAGGTCACCCGGAAAGTCCACCATGCTTTGAAGACGGAGTCAAACCCGCGATGCCGAGTGCTGAAAATCAATCGCTTGGACAGACCAGGCAAGGGCTCCAGAGCTCCGGTTTTGCTTCGATTCGGTTCCAAACAAAACTTTGTTGACACTGATTCTCAGTAGCATTAGATCGGGAAATGCACCTGAAACACCGCTTCGTCAGACCGCTTCTTGCGGGTCTCCTCGCCCCCTTCGCACTTTCTTCCTTGGCCCAGGATCCGGGAAATGCGCCCACTGAACTCGAGGCCACCGTCGTGGAAAGCACGCAGGCCGCTCCGCGTTCCGCACCGCGCCCGGCTCCCCGTCGACAGGCTGCCCCGATTCCAGCCCCGGCACCCGTGGAGGTGACTCCGGAGATCGAGGCTGAGCCGCTGATCCTTTTCGATCGGGCGCCCGGAGCCTTGAAGATCGATGCGCCCATCGCCGAGACGCCGCGCAGTGTTTCGGTGATCACCCAACAGCAGTTCCAGGACCGCGGCGCGCTCAACGTCCAGGACGCTCTCAGCTACACGCCGGGTGTCTCGGCCGGTCCCTATGGTTATGACACGCGTGGCGATTGGGCCTTCGTCCGCGGGGTCGATCCGCTCGCTTACGTGAACGGGATGCGGTCGATCTTCGGATATTACAACAACGTCCGTCCTCACACCTATGCACTCGATACACTCGAGGTGATCAAGGGGCCCGCCGGTGTGTTGTTCGGTCAGGGCAGCGTCGGCGGCATCATCAACGCCACCTACAAGACGCCGTCCACTTTCGAGCGCAACGAGGTCTACACCTCCTACGGCAGCTACGAGCGATTCGAGAACGGCTTCGATGTGGGCGGGGCCGACGGTGCCTGGTCCTGGCGTCTTGTCGGCGTGAAACGGGAGGCGAATTCGCAGGTCGATTACGTCGCCGACGACACCTGGTTCGTGCTGCCCTCCATCACCTGGAGCCCTAACGAGGACACCTCGTTGACTTTCCTTTTCAATTATCAGGAGGATGAGTCTGGTACCTCGGCGCAGTTCCTACCCTGGCAGGGCACGCTCCTGCCGGGCCGCCACATCCCCTCGAATCGCTTTGCGAGCGAACCCGATCTCGATCGCTACGACACCCGCCAGAATTCCTTTACCGCGATTTTCGAGCACCGGCTCGACGAAGTCTTCTCGATTGAAGCCCGTGGCAACTACAGCCGGGGAGATGCCGATTATCGTTCAATGTGGCCGAACTTCACCGGCTCGGGCCTCGATCGGATCCAGCCCGGCGGCATCGTACCCCGTGCGCTCTATCTCAGCGACGCCACCTCCGAAGCCGTCGTGTTCGACCTGCGCCTGCGCGCAGAGTTCGACACCGGGGTGATCGCCCACAACGCCTCGATCGGCTTCGACCATCAGGATGCCCGCACCGACAATGACAGCTTTTACGGGGCGGGCACGCCGCTGAACATCCACGAGCCCGTCTACGGAGCCCGTCAGCCCGTCGGTCCCTACATCGACAGCCCCTTCACCGACCTCGTGCAGAGTGGCATCTATGCCGCCGACCGCATGGAGTTCGGCGACCTGATCTTTTCGGTCGGTGGTCGCTACGACCAGGTCGAGACTTCCACCGAAGGCAGTGCCACGGTGCAAAAGGATGAAGCCTTCACCTCCGACCTCGGGTTGATGTATCAGCTCGGGAACGGACTTTCCCCCTATGCGAACTTCGCGCAGTCTTTCTTCCCGGCTGCTGGCTACGAGGTCGACGCCTCGGGCAACATTCTCGATCCGCGCGAAGGCGAGCAGTTTGAAATCGGTTTGAAATACCAACCGGAGGGAACCAACAACCTGTACACCATCGCGTTCTTCGACATCACCGAGACCAATCGCGCCTTGCCCGGCGTCGTGCCGAACACCTACGTCGCCAGTGGCGAGATCTCCATCCAGGGCCTCGAACTCGAGGCACAACACCGTTTCGGCGACTTCTACCTTCAGGCCGGTTACACCCTGCTCAATACCCGCGATCTCAGCACCCCGGCCGAGCTTCAGCTCGAGAGCGTGCCGGAGCAGGAGGCTTCGGCCTGGCTGCAATGGCGTCCGGGCGGCGACCTGGGCTTCAAGGCCGGCATCGGCACCCATTACACCGGGCCGACCCTCGATGCGACCAACACCCTCGGGACGCCTTCCTACGGGATCATTGATGCGATGGTCGGCTACGAATGGGAAAACTGGGATCTCACCCTCAACGCTACCAACCTCGCCGACGAGGAATACGTCGCCACCGCGCTCGCCCGCGGGGATGTCTTCTACGGCAACCGTCGCTTCATCGGGTTGACCTTGCGGCACCAGTTCTGAGGTCTCTGGTCATTCTGTCAGGGTTTTCCGATGCCTCGCTTTCGCATCCGCAAGCAGACGATTTGGAGGGCGCACTCCGTCCTCGGTCTCGTCGCCGGCCTCGGCCTGCTCGTGATCGGGCTGTCCGGGAGCATCCTCATGTTCTCCGACGAGATCGACGCGCTGCTCCGCCCGGAGGACGTGCGCGTCGATCCCGCGGGGCGACCGCGACTGCCCTACGACGAACTTTTTGGCAAGGTCGCCCACGCGCTGCCCGGCCACGAGCTGACCGGATGGTCGGTCGATCCCGCCGATCCCGCCGCCGCCGACCAGGCCTGGATGCAGCGGCACGGCGACGCCGAGCGATGGCTCGGAGCCTCCATCGATCCGTACACCGGCCGCATCCTCAGCCGGCCCGCGGAATCGACCGAGCATTTCACCGGCTGGCTCCTCGAGCTCCACTACACCTTCTTTGCGGATCACGCCGGGTTGCTGGTCGCCGGCTTGCTTGCGGTGATCCTGATGTTTTTGGGCGTGTCAGGGTTCTGGCTTTACCGGGATTTCTTCTCGAGCTTCTTCCGGCTGCGGTGGAAAAGCAGCGCCCGCATCCTCTTCTCCGACCTCCACAAATTCGTGGGGATCAACTCCGTCATCTTCAACCTCATTCTCGGTTTCACGGGCGGTTGGTGGAATCTCTCGCATCTGATCGGCCACCTGCTCGAGGACGAGCACGTGGAGGTCGTCAAGGCCGGCCCGCTCATGCCTGTCCGCCGCTGGGCTTCGGTGGATGCCATGATCACGGGCGCCACGCAGACAATTCCAGGCTTCACCACCTACTATTTCGGCCTGCCACGAGAGGAGGGCGATAAGCTCGTGCTCCACGGACAACATGGGAGTGCCGGTCCCTTACGAGGGCTCTACGGATCCAGTGTCACCTTCGATCCCCTCACCGGCAGGATGGAGGATCACCTTGATCTCTCCAAGGCCTCCGTCTGGGCGCAGGTCTACGACAGTTTCATGCCGATGCACTACGGCACTTTCGGGGGATGGCCCATCCGCATCCTTTGGTGCCTCGGCGGATTGGCTCCCGGGGTGTTGGCTATCTCAGGATTCGTGATCTGGCGCAGCCGTCAAAGGAAACGCCCGAGTCCGGTCAAATGCGAGTGACTTCAAGGCTCCCGATAGCTGTGGACCCCGGGCGTCACCCCGGTCGCGGTCTCCGTCGAGAGAAAATCCACCCGAGCCCGGCGCGTCGCTTGGCGAGGGACGAAATTAAAGGCGACTTCCGTCTCCTGTTTTCCCGAGGGAAAGTCGGCGATCACCTGCACGGACAAATCCGCTGCGGTGCCGCCGCCTTCATTGGTCACCACGAGCTCGACAACGCTGCGGTCGGCGTGCTTTTCGATCAGGGAGACGGTGGATTTCAGTTTGGGGTGGCGATCGCCGGAGCGAGTTGCCTCCTGGATGAGAAAGCCGACGACGCCCGCGATGAGAAGGCAACTGAGGCCGAAGACCGCCCACTCGAGGCGGTTTTTGGTGTTTCGGTCAGGCTCACGTTTTCGGGTCTTCATGGGTGTCGGTTCATTGGCCTTGGATGAGGAGGCGTCCCGCCGAGGCACCGAGCGTGGCGGGCACTCCGAGGGAGAGGATCATCGCGACCTTCAGGTGGGCAGGTTCACCATCGAAGGTGCCGAAACACCACAAAGAATAGGTCGAAGCCAGCAGAGCCACGGCGTAGGTGACCAAGACAGCGCGCAGAGCGTGGATCCAATCTGATCTGGTGACATGTCGCTCGGCCCCGAGGAAATTCGCGAAGTGGAGGATCATCCAAGCCAACAAAAGGGCGCCGACGGACATGCCCCCGTGATGCCAGGGACCGGTTTCGCGCGCCACTTCGACGATCTCGTCGGTGGGGGCGAGGTTCGCGGCGAAGAGCACCGCGCCACAAAAGGCGAGACCCACCTGCGGCAGGAACGAACTGCCGTCCTCGTGATCGTAGGCGAATCCCTCGTCGCCGTCGCAGTTTGCTCCCAATTGCGCGGTGCCCACGGAAACCCCGATGGCCACGGTCATGGCCTCGACGATCACCTTGCCCCAGACTTCGGAGCCGTGCATGCCCGGTCCGATGCGACCGGTCAGCAGCAGGACGATGGTGGCCAGAACCAGTCCGATCCCCATTTCCTCGACCGAATCAATCACCACCTCTTGGAGGGAGGCATCGCGACGCAGTCCAGCAAAGCGATTGTAGATGAGCAGCAGCGCGAAGGTCGCCACCACATAGGAAAGAATGCGCCAGGGATGCAGCACGAAGCCAGCCCACCACACCTCCATGGTCATCAGGAGCGGCAGGGAAAAAATCAATCCGCCGGCAATGCCGCGTCCATACTCCCGCATCGAGTCGGGGACCGTTCGGGCGTGGCTGAAACGAATCATTCCAATCTGTTTTACGCCTGTCGCGCCTCAATCGAGGTAGACGAATTCGTTCAGGTTGAGCAAGGCGAGGCAATAGGACTCGAGCGGATGATCTTTCAGGAAAGTCCCGGCGACGGACCGGGCCTCTTCATCGGGATCATGTCCGAGCACCAGTTGATTGGCGAATCCGACCGGGTCCGCTGATGCCGCGACACGCATGGCCAGGGCTGCGGCCATTTCGGCCACAAAAGGATCATTCATCAGCGTCAGCGCCTGCGGTGCCGTGGTGGAAACGTGGCGCCGAGGACAGCTCTGGTTTCCATCGGGCCGGTCGAAGACCTCGAAGAAGGGATAGCGCAGGTTTCGCCGCGCGAACAGATACAAACTCCGTCGTCGATGTTGCTCCGGATCGGGGTCGACGACCCATTGATCCTTCAACAAGGTTGAGACGACTTCGGGAGGCAAGGGCGGACGCACGCCCGGACCGCCGCGCTGTTCGTGGAGGGTTCCGCTCGCCGCGAGCATCGCGTCGCGGATCGCTTCGCCGTCGAGGCGGCGGCGGTTCTGGCGGGAAAGGAGGTGATTGTCAGGGTCGACGGCGATGCGGGCCGACCAGTGCGGGTCGTTTCCCGTTGCGCGCGAAGCCTGCTGCCAGGCGTGGCTGGTGAGGATCTGGCGATGAAGCCACTTCAGCGACCAGCCGTGCTCCACGAGACTCAGGGCGAGCCAATCGAGCAGTTCGGGATGGATGGGACGTTCGCCGAGTTTGCCGAAGTCCGAAGAGCTCTCGACCAGCCCTTTGCCAAAATGCTCCTGCCAGACCCGGTTGACGATGACCCGTGCGGTCAGCGGATGATCCGGTCGCGTCAGCCAACGTGCCAACGCGATCCGTGGATGTTCTCCATCTGCGAGGGCCGCCTCCTGCGAGAGCACCGCGGGGACTGCGGGCGACAATTCGGGACCACGACGGCGGAAGTCTCCGCGCAGAAACAGGTGCGCTGCCGGAGGCGCGTCGACTTCCCCGAAACTCAACGGCAGGCTCTGATTCTTCTCCGGCAGCTTGAAGCCTTCGAAGATGGCGCGGAGACGGTAGAAATCCGCCTGGCTGATCGGATCCGTCTTGTGGTCGTGGCATTGGGCGCATTCCAGAGTCAGGCCAAGAAAGGCGGCGCCGACCGTGCCGGTCATCTCATTGAGCACATTGTGCCGACGCTCCGCTTCGAGATTGAGATCCGGCATGTCGGGACCGGAAAGCAGAAAACCTGTCGCCACCGCCTCCGCGGTATCCATCCGGTCGCCGGCGATCTGCATGGCGACAAAGCGGTCGTAGGGCAGGTCTCGGTTGAGCGCGTCGACGACCCAGTCGCGGTATTTCCAAGCGTCCTTCCGGATCTTGTCGAACTCGAAGCCATCCGTCTCCGCAAAGCGTGCCAGGTCGAGCCAATGCTGGGCCCAGCGCACGCCGTAGTCGGGCGAGGCGAGCAGCCGGTCGATCTCGTCCCGCCAGGCCGCGTCGGCATCCTCGTGGTTGGCCCGAAGAAAGGACTCGACCCTGTCTGGTGCGGGAGGCAACCCTGTCAGGTCGACATGCAGCCGCCGCAGCAGGGTCCCGGGCTCGGCGCGGGGGGCGAAACCTGGCAAGCCGGCCTCACGGATTTGTCCTGACAAAAGCACATCGATCGGGTTTTCGTCCGTGGCTGGCAGCGTTGGCATTACCGGCGGGCGGAAGGCCCAGAAGGCGAAGTCCTTCTCCGAGAGGTTGGGCTCCACGTAGGTTGCCGATTCCTGTTCCTCCGCCGCTGCGAGCAGTGGCAGGGAGACGGAAAGGAGCAGGGCGACCGATCTCATTGGATTTTGTCAGGACAGGATGCCGCGCACGACTTTTCCGGCGACGCCGGTGAGACGAGCGTCGAGTCCATTGTGCAGATAGGTGAGCCGCTCGTGGTCGAAGCCGAGCAGGTGGAGGATGGTGGCGTGGAGGTCGTGGATGTGCACGGGCGACTCCACCGCACGCAGCCCGAATTCATCAGTCGCACCATGGATGTGGCCGCCCTTCACCCCGGCACCGGCGAGGACGACGGAATAACCCCAGGGATTGTGATCGCGGCCCTGGCCTTGCTCGCTCATCGGCATGCGCCCGAACTCACCACCCCAGATCACGAGGGTGTCCTCGAGCAGTCCGCGGCTTTTCAGGTCCTGCATCAGTCCGGCCACGGGGCGGTCGGTGGCGGCGCAATACTCGGTGTGATTCTGCAGCACGTCTTTGTGCGCGTCCCAGCCGTTGGTATCGCCCGAATACAACTGCACGAAACGCACCCCGCGCTCGAGCATGCGGCGGGCCAGGAGGCAGCGGGTGCCGAACTCGCGCGTGACCGGATCGTCCATGCCGTAGAGCTTGCGGGTCGCCTCCGATTCGCCACGCAGGTCGACGAGGTCGGGAGCCTCGGTCTGCATGCGGAAGGCCATCTCGTAGGACTCGATCCGCGCGGCGAGTTCGTCTTCGCCGTCACGCGCCTCGAGGTGACGGCGATTGAGTCGCTGGACGAGGTCGATGGTGTCGCGCTGACTTGCGGCAAGACGGTCGGAAGGTTTGAGATTCATGATGGGATTGCCGCCCGGCCGCATCGTTACGCCCTGGTGCACGGCGGGCAGGAAGCCGCATCCCCACGCAGGCGGTCCGCCTTTGGAACCGCCCCGTGGGTCGGGGAGGACGAGGTAGGTGGGCATGCTTTCGTTCTCCGAACCGAGCCCGTAGCTGATCCAGGCACCGAGGCTGGGTTTGCCCATCAGGATCGAGCCGGTGTTCATCTGGTAGACCGACTGCGGATGGTTGACGCTGTCGCCGTGACAGGATCGGATCACGCACCAGTCGTCGGCGAAGCGGGCCATCTCGGGCAGGAAATCGGAGAGCTCGATGCCGCTCCGGCCGTGTTTTTGAAAGGGCCTGAGGGGAGCGAGCAGGGGATTGCGCGCGACCTTGCGGCGCGTCATCACTTCGCCGTAGGAGTCGGGCAGCGGTTTGCCGGAACGTTTCGCGAGCTCGGGTTTTGGATCCCAGAGGTCGACGTGGCTGGGTCCGCCGTGCATGAAGAGATGGATGACCCGCTTCGCCTTGGCCGGGAAATGAGGGCCGCCCGTCGCCGCGTTGCTCCGTCCGGGGAGGAGGGGAGCGAGGGCGAGCAGGCCAAGGCCTCCGCCGGCCTGACGGAGAAAATGGCGCCGGTCCAAGAAGGGCGATCCGGGGGACATGGCAGCGATCGTAGGAAATTGACGGCGCGGCGACAAGAACGGATCGAAGCGCGTTCGGGGGACCTTATCCGCGCGGCCGACTTCCGAAACGGATGATTAGAGCCGCGAGGACCGCTCCGGAGAGGTTGGAAACGAGGTCCCACCCGAGGTTCTCGTAACCGCCCACGTTGGTGTCGGGCAGGGTCAGTACGGCAATGAATTCGATGACTTCGTTGATCGCGCCGAAGCCGACGCCGGCCGCCACGCAGAGGGTCAGCATGCCGAGCGTGGGTTTGATCTGATCCCGCGGCGCCCCGAATCCGATGATGGCGGTGCGGAGGGCGTGCCAGCAGAGCCAGGTGGTGATGCCGAATCCGTAGGCGTGCACGACCTGGTCGTACTTCAGGTAATGTGGCGGCACGATCCACCAACTGTAGAAGACGGCGTGATCTCCCTCGTAGGGCCATCCGGGCGGCAGCGGCACCAAGCCGCCCGCCATGTGGAAGAAGCCCCAAACGGCGAGCCCCCAGAGCAAGCCAGGGGTCAGGCGGACGCGCGAGTGCACCCACGTGATCGCCGCGATCAGCACGAGCATCACGAGGATATAAAAAAGGAACTCGCGGTTGCCCCTCGCCATCGCGAGCGCAACGGCGCCGCCGATGTAGACGATGGCGAACGCGAAGACGGCGACGACGTGCGAGCGCAGGCTCATGGATCACTCGAGCAGCTTGGCGATGAGGAATTCATTGCCGTTTTTGTATCGCGGCGACTCCGCGGTACCGGGAATGAAGAGGTGGCACTCGACCCCGGCGGCATCGCAGGCTTCCTTCATCTTCACGCCGTAGACGGGATGGTGGATGCCGTGGCCGGCGTTTTTCGAAGGCAGGCTCATGTCCGGCGAATAGCTCATGAAGAGGGGCGGATCGCCGGCGCTGACGTGATTGATCGCGGAATACTCGCGGTAGTCCGCGGCATGCTTTTCGTAGTTTTGGAGCGCGGTGGCGATGTTCGGTTCGCCAACGGCATTGGCGATCATGAGGTGATCGAGCACCTTTGGACCGAGCCATGGTTCGATCACCTTGGGATCGATCGAAGTCTGTCCGGCTCCTCCATAGGCGGCGATGACGCGGGTCGATTCGCGCAGCACGGGATCATCGGCCTTCGGATCGGCGAGGTCATCGTGCATCAGCAGCCACATCGAAGTGCACGCTCCGGCGCTGGTTCCGGTGAGGGCGATCTTCTTTTTGTCGATGTTGAGTTCGGCGTCCCGGCTGCGCAGATATTGAATCGCCCGGGCGGCATCGTGGACGGGAGCGGGCAGGGGATTCGCCGGGGTCAGTCGGTATTCGACCGAGGCGACGGAGATCCCTCGGTCGAGGTAGCTTTTCACGAAGGCGGGAGTCACCTCCTTCGTGCCGCCGCGCCATCCTCCGCCATGGATCTGCACGAGCAAGGGACGCGGGCCTTCACCTTTCGCGTGCCAGAAGTCGACGCGGTTCTCGGGAAAGGGCCCGTAAACGAGGTCGGCGAGATCCGGCACCGCGTTCTCAACCGGCGCTTTGGCCGGCGTTGCGGGAGGAGCCTGTTGTGCTTGGATCGAGGGAAGGAGCGAGCAAAAGAAACCAAAGGCGAGCAGAGATCGATACATGAGATCCGCTTACCACAAGGCGCGTTCCCGCGGCGATGGAATTCTCGCCGGGATGATGCCCCCGGCGAACCGTTGCTAACGCCCGCTCCCGGTCCGGCGCAGCACCTCGAGGAATTCGCGCGCGGCGCGGCCGTGGTGGAGTTCTTTCCGCCAGAGCACGGCGATGCTGCGCTTCGGGCGCGGTTTCTCGAGGGAGAGATAAACGGGCTGGCCGGAACCTTTGGTTCGCACCGCCTGCTTCGGGATGAGCGACACGCCCGCTCCGCTCGCGACGAGCGCTTGGATCGTCTCGAGCTGGGCGCTGCGAAAAGCGATCTGCGGATGGAGTTGATGGCTCTCGCAGAAGTCGATCGACTGGTCGGCAAGGCAGTGTCCCTCGCCCATGAGGATGAAACGCTCGTCCGCGAGATCCTGCAGCCGGACTTTACCCTTGGCCGCGAGGGTATGCCGCGGAGGCACGGCGAGGAGCAATTCCTCCTCGAAGAGCGTCTCGCAGACGAATCTGGGATCGTCGATCGGCAGGCTGATGATGGCGAGATCAAGCTCGCAAGCGGCCGCCGCGGAGAGCAAGCGCGCGGTGGTGGCCTCCTCGATCACCAGCTCCATCTCCGGGCAGGCCCGTGTCACCGCCGGGAGGATGCGCGGCAGCAGGTAGGGCGCGATCGTCGGCAGCACCCCGACCGCGACCCGGCCGCGCACCTTTTCCGCGGCATCGGCCACGTCACGGTGCGCCGCGTCGACCTCGGAGAGAATGCGGGTCGCCCGCGGCACCAGGGCCTCGCCTGCCGAGGTCAGCACCGCCCGTCGTTTCAAGCGGCTGAAAAGACGCTCGCCCAGCTCGTCCTCGAGCTTGGCGATCTGTTGGCTCAAGGAAGGCTGGGAGACGTGGCAGAGCTCCGCCGCCCGGCTGAAGTTCCCCGTTTTCGCCACGGCGAGCAGGTAACGGAGTTGGTGGAGTTCCATAGGAAAAACCTATGGTAAATGAAGGAACTTCGTATTTCAACAATGATCCGGATTCGGTCTATTCTCGTAGCCAAAACCGTGCCCTGAGCCAGGGTGTCAACCTCACCATCACCATGTCCACCGAAACCCTATCTTCAGACCCCTCCATCTCGCAGTGTCCCTTCCACAATGGCAACGGACGCAAGCCGCACCCCGCAACCGGCGGTGGCACCTCCAACAACGACTGGTGGCCGAACCGCCTCAAGGTCGAGCTGCTCCACCAACATTCCACGAAGTCCGATCCGATGGAGCCCGACTTCGACTACGCCAAGGAGTTTGCCAGCCTCGACTACGCGGCGCTGAAAAAGGACCTCGCCGCGCTCATGACGGATTCGCAGGACTGGTGGCCGGCCGACTTCGGTCACTATGGCCCGCTTTTCATCCGCATGGCCTGGCACAGCGCAGGAACCTACCGCACCGGTGACGGTCGCGGGGGTGGCGGCCGCGGACAGCAGCGCTTTGCCCCGCTCAACAGCTGGCCGGACAACGTTAGTCTCGACAAGGCACGGCGGCTCCTCTGGCCGATCAAGCAAAAATACGGTCGCAAGATATCGTGGGCCGATCTGATGATCCTGACCGGCAACGTCGCCCTTGAGACCATGGGCTTCAAGACCTTCGGCTTCGCGGGTGGTCGCAAGGACGTGTGGGAGCCCGATCAGGATGTCTACTGGGGCAGCGAAACCACCTGGCTTGGTGGTGATGTCCGTTACGCCCACGGTTCGGAAGGCGTTGAGGGAGACCGCGGAGTGCTGGTCTCGGACGACGATGCCGATGGCGACCTCCACAGCCGCAAGCTCGAGAACCCCCTCGCCGCGGTGCAGATGGGATTGATCTACGTGAACCCCGAGGGTCCCGATGGCAATCCCGACCCCTTGAAGTCCGCCTTCGACATCCGCGAGACCTTCGGTCGCATGGCGATGAACGACGAGGAAACCGTGGCGCTGATCGCGGGTGGACACACCTTTGGCAAAACCCACGGAGCCGGCCCCGCCGACAACGTCGGTGACGATCCCGAAGCCGCCGGACTCGAGGAAATGGGCTTCGGCTGGCGCAATCGCTTCGGTTCCGGCAAAGGTGCCGACACGATCACCAGCGGACTCGAAGTCACCTGGACGACCACTCCGACCCAGTGGAGCAACAATTACTTCGAGAACCTCTTCGGCTACGAATGGGAACTGACCAAGAGTCCCGCCGGAGCCCAGCAATGGAAACCCAAGGGCGACGCCGGCGCAGGTACCGTGCCGCACGCCCACGATCCCAACAAAAAGATCGCGCCGTCCATGCTCACGACCGACATCGCCCTGCGGGTCGATCCCGAGTATGAGAAGATCTCGCGCCGTTTCCTCGAGAATCCCGATCAGTTCGCCGACGCCTTCGCCCGCGCCTGGTTCAAGCTGACCCACCGCGACATGGGACCGCGCGCCCGCTACCTGGGCCCCGAGGTGCCGGCCGAAGAGCTGATCTGGCAGGATCCGATTCCGGCGCTGAACCACGCCCTCGTCGACGCCGCCGACATCGCCGCGCTGAAGGTGCAGATCGCCGGATCGGGTTTGAGCGTCTCCGAACTCGTCTCGACCGCCTGGGCTTCCGCCTCGACCTTCCGGGGTTCTGATATGCGCGGCGGTGCCAACGGAGCCCGCATCCGTCTCGCCCCGCAGAAAGATTGGGAGGTCAACCAACCCTCGCAGCTCGCCAAGGTGCTGGGCGTGCTCGAGGGCATCCAGACCGGCTTCAACGGTTCCGCTGCCGGTGGCAAAAAAATCTCCCTCGCCGATCTCATCGTCCTTGCGGGCGGTGTCGGAGTCGAGATGGCCGCCAAGGCCGCTGGGACCGAGGTCACCGTGCCTTTCACCCCCGGCCGGATGGATGCCTCGCAGGAGCAGACCGACGTCGACTCCTTCTCCGTGCTCGAGCCCGTCGCCGATGGATTCCGGAACTACCTCAAGGGCGACTACAGCGTCCCGGCCGAGGCCTTCCTGATCGACCGGGCCCAGTTGCTGACCCTGACCGCGCCGGAAATGACCGTGCTCGTCGGTGGACTCCGTGTGCTCGGTGCCAACGTCAACGGCTCGAAGCAGGGTGTCCTGACCAACCGGCCCGGACAGCTCACCAACGACTTCTTCATCAATCTGCTCGACATGGGCACCGAGTGGAAGTCGGTCTCGAAGAACGAATACTACGGTCACGACCGCACCACCGGCCAGCCACGCTGGTCCGGCACGCGCGCCGACCTTGTCTTCGGATCGAACTCCATCCTCCGCGCCGTCGCCGAGGTCTATGCCTGCTCCGACGCGAACGGGAAGTTCATCAAGGACTTCGTGGCAGCGTGGACCAAGGTCATGAATCTCGATCGTTTCGAACTGAACTGATCGGTATTTCCCGCCCATCCTTGATTCGAGCAGGCCTCTCGTGGAAACGCGGGAGGCCTGCTTCGTTCCCGGATCGGGCTTCAATCCCTCCCCGTCAAATCCCCTTGCTCCCGAGGCCCGGTGGTCCGATTGCTTTCCTCCCGACGAGTCCTCCATGTCCCAACCTCTCATCGCTGTCACCATGGGCGACCCCGCCGGGGTCGGACCCGAGGTCTGCCTGCAACTCCTCGCCAACGCGGCGGTGCGCGAATTTGCCACACCCGTGATCTACGGCGATCTCCAGATCCTGCGTCGCTGCGCGGCAGTGACCGGATTGCCCGCGCCCGAACCCTCTTCGGTCCGCGACCTGACCCACTTCGATGACACCGGATTCGAACCTGGGATCGTCAGCGCGAAAACCGGAGCAGCCGGCTATGGCTATGTCTTGAAAAGCATCGAAGCCGCGATGGCCGGGGAAGTCGCCGCCGTCGCGACCGCGCCGCTGAACAAGGAAGCCCTTCGGGCCGCGGGCGTCTCTTATCCGGGCCACACCGAGATCTTCGCCGACAAGACTGGAGCGACCCGCGCCTGCATGTTCCAATACAGCGACGAAGTGCGCGCGAGTTTCGTGACGGTGCACTGCGGCTACCACGAGGTGCCGGCGCTGATGACGGTCGAGCGCATCCTCGATGTCATCGAACTCACCGCCGACGCGATGCGACGGATCCGCGGCGAAGAGCCTGTCATTGGTGTGTTAGGACTCAATCCCCACGCCGGCGAACACGGTCTCTTCGGCAACCGCGAGGAGGAAACCCTCATCGAACCCGCCATGGAGCTCGCGCGCCGGCGCGGCATCACCGTGGAGGGTCCCATCCCTCCCGACACCGCCTTTCTCCCCGAACGCCGCCGCCGCACCGGGGCCTTCGTCTGCATGTACCACGATCAGGGCCACATCCCGCTGAAGGCGCTCGCCTTCGACACCGCGGTGAACACGACTCTCGGCCTGCCCATCATCCGCACCAGCGTCGATCACGGCACCGCCTGCGACATCGCCTGGCAGAGCAAGGCCAAGGGCAGCAGCCTCGTCGAGGCGGTGCGGCTCGCGGCGCAGTTGGCGAAGTGACGCGGTCTGGTCTATTCTTCGCGGATGCCACGATCTCTCCTTTTTCCCGCGATCCTCGTGTTCGCCATGCCCATCCTTGCCGAGACCCCGGCCGAACGGGTCGCCGCCGTCACGAAGACGCCGGGCCTCGTCGCTTTTTGGGACTTTGTCAGGCGCGAGGAAGGCGGGCAGAAACGCTTCACCGCCCACGTCCCGGAGGGCGCGACGAACGACTACGCCCTCGACGCCGCGAACTACATCAAGGACTACTGGGGCGCCGGACCCGCGGCCAGCTACGCCGACTTTCCCCTGATGGGGCGCGGTCCCTTCGGCGAGGCGATCCGCATCAAAGCCGAGGAGAACCCCGACTTCCGCCCTTTCCTTTATGTGCCTCGCGAGCGGCTCCACGATTCGCCCCTCGACATCAAGGGCTCGGGAAAATCGGTCTCCGTCGTCGTGTGGGCGATCCGTGAAAGCGGCAACCACGCCCTCGCCGGGATCTGGCACGAAGGCACGGACCTGAAGCAAAAGGAAACGAGCGCCATCCAAAAAGTCGAGCGTGGCCAGCGCCAATACGCCCTCTTCGCGGGACTCAACAAGGAAGGTTCGGCCTGCGGTCACGTCTCGGAGAACGGGGCGAGTTCTTTCCTGAACCGCTACGCCCTCCACAAATGCAACTCCGTCGGCGTCTCGCCGAAGGTTCCGTGGGATGCGCCGGCCGACGTGCTCGATGCTTCGTGGCAGTGTTTTGCGATGACTTTCAATCACGAGACCGATGAGCTCATCGGCTGGCTCAACGGCGAGGCGGGTGAGCGCTGGCTCGAAAATCCGAAGGAGGACAAACTCATCTCTTCGGCTTACAACGCATGGAAGCAGGGCCGTCTCCATCGCGCGCCCGGCATGCAGGAGGGCGAGGATCCGGACTTTCCGGCCGATCAATTTTACAATCCGCCCGAAGACGAGGCTTTGTCGGTGAAGGTCGTGAGCGATTCTCCCGAGGAGCGCGTCGAGATTCGCGAATACCGCTACACGAAGGTGAAAGTCGTCACCCGCGGCGACCAACAAACGAAAGATCTCGTCGCCCTGAAACTCAATCCCTGGTGGTATCCCCACGATCTCTACACTCCTGCCAACGACGGCAGCGGCGGCCCTTTCACGATCGGACGCGTCATCCACAGCTCCCGCAGCGTCGGCTTCACCGGTTGGATCGGCGGCGTCGCGGTGTTTGATCAAGCGCTGACGCAGGAAGCATTGAAAGCGCTCACGAGACTGGGGAAAACGCCACTGAGCCTCGCCCGGTAACCGCCACTCTCCTGACAAACCCACCATGAAACCCCGCCCCGAACCCGTCGATCCGGAGCGTCTCCACGAACTTGCCCAAGCGGTGATCCGCGAAGCAAAGTTTCCCATGCTCGCCACGGTTGACGCCGAGGGCCAGGCCCGCGTCCGCCCGGTCTCGCCCGTCCGGGTGGCCGAGGACTTCACGGTTCATGTCGCCAACCTTGCGTCTTATCACAAAACCGCCGAGATCGCCGCGAATCCCCGGGTGGAACTCGCCTATCTCGCACCTTCGCACGATCAGGTGCGCATCACCGGCGTCGCTGTGATCGAAACCGATCATGCGTTGATCGCCAAGATCTGGGAATCCAATCCCCTGCTGCGCCAATATCTCGGCTCGCCGGAAAATCCCCAATTCATCCTCTACCGCATCGATCCCACCCGGGTGCGTTTCATGCGGGAGTGGGCGCTCGAGTATCACGAGGTGCCACGCTGAAAGGCCGCTCCCCGACAGGGTTCAATGCCCGACCTGACCCGGTCGGGTCCATGGGTTCAAGGTCGCGTCGCTGCCCCAGCCGGAGCCGGGGAGCTTTTCCACTTGGCCGCGTAAAGATCGCTGCCCCCGGACACGGCAACTCCTCGTCCGCCAAAGTCGGCCGGGGCGGTGCAGGCACCGGCGTGGATGAGTTCATTGGGAGCGCGAAAGATGAGGGGATAGGCGTTGTCATTCTTGACGCCACCGCAGGTTTGGACCCATTGCAGCTCTCCTGCTTCATCGAAGCCGGCGAGGAAGATGTCGCCGCTGCCGCGGGTGGAGATGGCGGTGCCGGCAAGGGCGCTGTCGGTGTTAAAGTCGCCACAGACATAAGCATGGCCGGCTTCGTCCGTGGCGACGCCGAGGCAGTAGTCGGTGCCGGGACCGTGAAGGTGCCGCGCCCATCGCACCGTCCCCGCGGGATCGAGGTGCACGATGAGTCCGTCGTTGTCCTTTTCTCCGCTGCTCGCGAAGCTCTCGCCGGCCACATTGACCCGGCCCTTGAACATGCCGGCGCACCAGACGCGACCGGTGGCATCGCAGGTGATCTCGTGATAAAGCGCGCCGGGAGTGCCGGGAGTGACACTGGCCCAGACGGCATTGCCGGTGGCGTCGAGCTTCAAGGCGAGTGCCGCCTGACCGGGGGCTTCGAGGGCGACCGCGCCAAAGGCTCCCTTGCCCGACACATTGCCACCGAGATAGAGATTGCCCGCGGCGTCGACATCGATGCCGTGTCCGCTGCCGGACACTCCGAAGGACGAGCGGAGCCATTTCAATCCGCCGTCCGTTCCGTACTTGGCGCAGAAGATCGAGCTTCCATTTCCCGCGACTTTTTCACTGCCGAAAGCGGCCTCGGCCTGGACGGCTCCGGTGATGATGACATCGCCCTCTCCATCAACCACGAGGCCGTGCCCATAGTCGTAGCCGGGACCACCCGCGGTCTGCACCCAAAGCACCTGGCCTTCCGGCGAGAACTTCGCGGTGAAAACATCGTATCCTCCCGCGTTCGGTAGCGTCGCGCCGTCCACGCGGAGATCCGCGCTTTCGAAATGTCCGGTCACGTAGATGTTGCCGGATTCGTCGGTGTCGGCGCCATAGGCACGATCGGTCTTGGTGCCGCCGAGACCACTCACCCAGGCGACTTGCCCGGAGGCATCGAGCTTCACCAACACCATGTCGAGGCCGCCGGCCCCGGTGCGGGTGATGCCGCCGAAGCCGGTGTCGCCGTCGCATTCGGAAGCCAGGAAGACGTTGCCGGCCTGATCGCAGGCGACGGCCCTCGTTTTGTCGTGGCTGGCGCCCCCGCCGGTGAAGACCCACTCGCAGGCGAGCGGCTCCGCGGCGTTTGGTGGGTTTGTCAGGGCGAGGCCGGCGGCACAGACCAACAGTGTGGGAGAGAGGCGTATCATGGAAAGCGGTCGGTGGTGCCAATGGCGTTGGCGCGCACTTTGCCCTCGTGGTCGAGAAAGGGCTCGGGATCTTCGACGCGCCCGAGCGGGCGGACCCCGGGCCCTGACGAATCCGGCTTGATGCCGAGGTCGGCGTCCATGGCTGAGGCGCGGGATTGCAGTTCTTCGACGACCTCCGGATGCGCCGATGCCACGTTGGTGGTCTCGCCGAGATCGGTTTCGAGATTGAAGAGGGCAAGTCCGACCGGGCGGCCTCCGGGGCCGCCCTTGCCTTTGGGCGCTTCGGCGACACCGAAGTGGAGCTTCCATGCTCCCTTCCGGATCGCTTGCATCTCGAAGCCGCGGAAGTAATGGAAGACCTCGTGTCCTTTCGCGCCTTCCCGGCCGAGCCACACTCCCGAGGCGTCGATGCCATCGAGCCGATGTCCTCCGGGAAGGGCGACCCCGGCCAGCGCGGCGAAGGTGGGGAGCACGTCGTGCATGCCGGTGATCGCATCGCTGCTGGTGTTCGCGGGCACGGTGCCGGGCCACCAGAGGATCGTGGGGACGCGGATGCCCCCTTCCCACGTGCCGCCCTTGTGACCGCGCAGCGGTGCGTTCGAACCGCGCGGTGTGCCCCCGTTGTCCGAGGTGAAAATAACGAGGGTGCGCTCGCTGATCCCGGACTCGCGCAGGGTGTCGAGGATGCGACCGACGCTGGCATCGACCTCCTCGACCCAGTCACCATAGAGCCCGTTGCCGGATTTGCCGACCCAGTCCTTGCCGGGATAGAGCGGGAAATGCACCGCGCTATGCGGCAGGTAGAGCAGGAAGGGCTGCTCCACGTTTTCCTTGATGAACTTCACCGCGGCGTCGGTGTAGGTGGCGACGATGGCCTGCTGCTCGTCCTGTTTGACGCGGCCCACAACCTTGTCGTTTTCGACCAAGGGCAGCGGCGGCTGGCGCATGCCCTTCAGGCCGGTCTCGGGATCCTCTGACGCGGCTTTCGCTTTGGCTCCGTTTTCAGAGCGATCCGGGATCGGTTCGCCGAGGTCGCTTTTCGATCCTTCGACGGCGGTGCCCATGTCGTTCGAGTAGGGGATCCCGAGGTAGTAGTCGAAACCCTGGGCCTTCGGGAGAAAGGGAGGCTGGTCGCCGAGATGCCACTTCCCGACACAGGCGGTGCGGTAGCCAGCTCCCCGCAGCACTTCGGCGACGGTGACCTCGGCGGGGTTCAATCCCACCGCTCCCGAGGGAAAGAGCACGTGGGGGATGGGCAGGGCGCGCTTGGGATAGCAGCCGGTCATCAGCGAGGCCCGCGAGGGCGAACAGACCGGGGCGGCGTAGTAGGAAGTAAGCTTGCGTCCCTCCGCGGCCATGCGGTCGAGGTGCGGTGTGCGGTTCACGGTCGAACCGAAGGGACCGATGTCGGCATAACCGAGGTCGTCGATGTTGATGATGACGAAGTTCGGCTTCGCATCCGCGGCCGGGGCGGACGCGGCCCATGAGAGGGCAAAAATGACGACGAGGGAGATGCGGAGGTCCATGGCGATCGAGGCGACAGGCTCCCAGCCAAAGACGCGACTTTCAAGAAAAAGGAGTCTCGGGCGTCCAGCGCCATCGTGCCTCTATCCCATGTACTTGTCCTTCCGCAGCACCTCGACGTCGGCGGCGTAAACGATCACCGACCAGTCCTTGAAATAGCGGGCCCCGACTTCGTCCATGATCACATCGGCGACCTCAGGCGAAACGAGCGTGTCGATCTGCACGTTGCGGCCCTCCCACTCCGAGGCGCGGATGCCGCGAGAGCCCTCGCCCTCGACCATGGTCAAGGTCCAACCACGCGCGCCACGTTCCTTGATCAGGGCAATGAGGTCGTCGCGCAGGACGCGCTCGGCGATGATGGTGACCTTCCGGAGGGTTTGTTTCAGAGCCATGATTCGAGGTGCCGGGCGAGGGTTTGGAAGAGCGGGATCCCGATGGCGAGATTGAAGGGGAAGGTGATGCCGAGGGCGAGCGTCAAATAATACGCGGGATTCGCACCCGGTAGCGCCACCCGGACGGCGGCTGGCGCTGCGATGTAGGAGGCGCTGCCGGCCATCGCGCCCAGCACCGCTGCTCCGCCG
Source organism: Verrucomicrobiales bacterium (assembly GCA_041917795.1). Lineage (GTDB taxonomy): Bacteria > Verrucomicrobiota > Verrucomicrobiia > Verrucomicrobiales > DEV007 > Arctic95D-9. The sequence continues at coordinate 122,490 of JAYRWX010000043.1, read as the reverse complement.
GGGCTCAGACCGGCCATGTTTCCGGCGAAGACTCCGATGATCCCGTGCAACACCGGAATGACACACCCGAGCACGAGCAGCCGCACCCCGGCCTTGCCCGCGTCGCGGAGACGTTTGCCCGCGGCGAGGCCGAGCTCGATCATGAAGATGCAGAGGGCACCCTTGAATGCCGTAGCGAAAAAGGGCTGCACGTCCGTGAGTTTTTCCGGGCCACAGAGCCAGCCGATCAGCAGCCCTCCGAGCAGCAGCACGATGCTCTTGCCGGTGACCACTTCGTGAAGCGCTTTTTTCCAGCTGCCCTCGCTGCCACCGCCACTGCTGGCGAAGAGCAGGGCGACGATGATGCCGGGCACCTCGAGCACGGCGACGAGCGCCGGGAGGTAACCTTCCGTCTCGACACCGCTGCGTTTCACCGCCTCGACCGCGGCGAGGAACGTCACCACCGAAACCGATCCATAATGGGCGGCGACCGCGGCGGCGTCTTCTATCCCGAGGCGTCCGAAGCGCCGCATCAGGAAAAAGGCCGACACGGGAGTCAGGACCCCCAGCGCCAAAGTGATCACACCGGGCAGGAGCAATTCGGCAAAGGGAGTGACGGCGAGCGAAGCCCCTCCCTTGAGTCCGATTGCCAGAAGCAGGTAGATCGAGAGCCCCTGATAGACCGGCTCCGGCACCGCGAGATCGCTTTTCACCCAACGGGCCGCGATCCCCAAGACGAAGCAAAGGACCACGGGGGAAATGAGGTTTTCGGCCAGCGCGTTCAAGTCTCAGTCGCTGAAGGATGCAAAGGAGCGCAATTCATACGCTTGTCAAAAACAAGACGGCACCGCGGGCCGGAAGGATGAAAATTGCAGATGGAGCTTTCCTCGGGATCAAAAAAAAATCCTCAAAATGACAGTTTTGTCATCATGCTGCTCCCGGGGCTGTCATGCAGGAACGGTATCAGGTGGTGTATGGAAATCCCCCGCTTGCTCAAACGCCTCCTCCCTGCGGCTGTCGCGCTCCTGTCCCTTTCTCCCCGAGTCCTGGTGGCCCAGGGTGGACCACCGCCCCTGACCCCGCTCGTTGCTCCGACCGCACCGGCCGGGAATCCCATCACGACAGACAAAACGCAGCTCGGCAAGGCCCTCTTTTGGGACGAGCAGCTCTCCTCCACCCGCACCGTGGCCTGCGGGACCTGCCACCAGCCCGTGTCAGGTGGATCCGATCCGCGATCCAATTCCACGACCCTGCACCCGGGTCCGAACGGGACTTTCGGAAACGGCGACGACATCGTGGGATCTCCCGGCGTGATCGCAACGAATGCTTCCGGACTCCAACAACTCGCCGACTTCTTTGGCATCGCCGTGCAGGTCACGGGACGCTATTCCCCTTCCGCGATCAACTCGGCCTACCCGGCGGCACTGTTCTGGGACGGACGGGCCACCGGGACTTTCACCGATCCGGTGAGCGGCCAGGTCGTGCTCGCGAGCGGAGCCGCGCTTGAGAGTCAGGCCGCCGGACCACCGACGAGCAGCGTGGAAATGGCCCACGCCGGCCGCGACTGGACTGCGGTGGCGTCGCGCATCGAGCATGCCCTCCCCTTGGCCCTCGCACCCTCGGTGCCGTCGGACCTGACGACCTGGATCGCTGGTCGCAACTACTCCGAACTCTTCCAGGCCGCGTTCGGCAGCGCGGGAGTGACACCGTCGCGAATCATCATGGCCATCGCGACCTACGAGCGCTCGCTGGTGTCGAACCAGGCTCCCATCGACGCCTTCATCGCCGGCACGCCCGGGGCGCTCACCGCGGAGGAACAGCAGGGCCAGAATCTCTTCCGGACCCAGGGTTGCGCGGGCTGCCACTCCGGCAACCGCTTCACGGACGATGCCTTCCACTACATAGGGGTGCGTCCGCAGGGCGAGGACCTCGGCCGCTCCATCGTCACCGGGGTCAACGGCAACCGGGGCCAGTTCAAGACACCGTCCCTGCGCAATGTCGCCCTCAGGGGAGAGTTCATGCACAACGGTCGCATTGCTTCGCTCGCGGACGTGGTCGAGTTCTACAACCGCGGAGGCGACTTCGATGCCCCTAACAAACCACCCGTGATCCAGCCGCTCGGATTGACCGACACGGAGAAGGCGGCGCTGGTTGCCTTTCTGGGACGCCCGCTTACCGATCCACGGGTAGCCGCCGAGACCGGTCCATTCTCCCGCCCCGCCCTATCCGCGGGATCGAACCGCACTCCGGTCGTCACCGGATCCATGATCGCGGACGAACTCGGCAACCTGCCCCTGATGACGGCGGTCGAGCCTCCGCTCGGAGGGAGCGCGAACTTCACCATCGGCCTTTCCCGGGTGCCGGTCGGGCGCCAGGTGTGGCTCGTGATCGATGACGAGCCCGTCGACTCCGGCGGCGGAGTTCCAGCCGAAGGCACCGTGAAGTATCGCTTCCGCCAGACCACCTCGGGTGGAACCTCGTGGGATGCCACCCTCGGCACCGACCGCTCCGGCTTCACCAGCGTCGCCGTGGCGATCCCCGGCGGTGATGCCCTCGCGGGAACGATCCTCTACGGAAGATGGTTCGTGGATGGTCAGGAAATCATCGGCGAATCGGCGTCCTTTGAGGCGACGGTCTTCGGAGAAACCGCCGGACTGCTCGCCGCGCCCGCGGGATTGACCGCGAAACGCGACCTCATCAACAGTTCGATCAAACTCTCTTGGGACGCCGTCTCCGGCGCGACCCGTTATGATGTTTATCGCTCCTCGACCTCAAACTTCTCCGACGCTGTTTTCATTCAGAGCCGAGACACGACCACCTGGACCGACGATGAAGGGGATCTCGAGGAGGGAGATTACTACTGGATCGTGGCCGTGAATGCCGACGAGGCAAGCGCGCCGAGCACCTCCGTCCGGGCCAGCGCACTCCTTTATGATGGCTTCACGATCGATTCGAGCGACGGCGCCTCCTACGACGAGATCGCGCTCTCGTGGACCCTGCCTGTCCCTGATCTCAGTTCGAGGGTTCGCCGGGGAGTCACCGATGATCCAGCCGCGATGACCACGATCACCGATCTGAGCGTTTCGGGGTACAGCGACTCGTCGGTGACACCGCTGCGTATCTACCATTACCAGGTGGAGCTCCTCTTTGATGGGAAAATCATCGGCCGCAGCCTCGTGGATTCCGGGTGGCGTCGGCTCCGCGCCCCGACCGGGCTCGGGGCAAGCAACGCTCTCTTCGACGACCGGATCGATCTGAGCTGGAACTCCGTCGAAGGTGCGGAGAGTTACCTCGTGTTCCGGAAGCTCGGCACCGGTGCCTACACGCTCCTGAGCACCGTCACCACGGCGACAGCTTCCGACACCGATGTCCCTGCCGGCGAGACGGTTTGGTACTACGTGCAATCGGCAACCCCCTATGGAAACGGCGAGGCCACTTCCCCGGTCTCGGGCCGGCGTCGTATCACCAACCCCACGGACCTGACGGTATCGCTCGGCGCGACGCTTGGTGAACTGGTGATCGAATGGAGCGCCGCGGAGGGTGCCGAGGGCTACCGGATCCTCCGCGGGCTCATCGATGACATCGATGCAGCGCTCGAAATCGGATCGACCGACGCGACGAGTTTCACGGACCCCGATGCCGAGCCGGGTGTGAGTTATCACTACTGGGTACAGGCCTCGGACGATGGGGGCGTCGCCCCGAACTTTGGCGAATCCGCCCAGGGTGTCGCCGGCAGCGCCGCGACCGATTTGTTGGTGGAAGGGTCGAACGGATCCCTGCTCGGCAATGGGGTGATCAATCTCAATGGAGGCGGTCAGTCGCGGGTCGCGAAGATCAAACGATGGGAACGGATCGCGGTTGATCTTGAATCGCAGAACGACGGCACCCTCGATGATGAAATGAGCTACCGAGGGATCGGCAGCAGCCCCTGCGTGCGCATTTCCTGCTACCGCACGGGATCTGGCGCCACCAACCTCACCGCCGCGTTGAAAGTCGGGCTCGCCCGCAGCACCGACCTCGCCTCCGGCGCCAAGGAAACCCTCGAGATCCGTATGCAGCCAGAGCGCAGCGCGAAGGCGAAAAAGAAGCAGCGCTACAAGCTCCAGTATTACTTCCGCTCGGTTTCGGGGCTGCTCGACGATGCTGCCGATGTCGTCCGGATCAATGTCACGGCCGGTTGAACATGAAACTCCTCCGCGATCCGAATTGCCTTGAAGCCCCTGCTACCAGCGGGCATGCTGACGCCCGCTCCGCCACTGAAATGAGAGTATTGGTCGTCGAGGATCAGGAACGCATCGCCTCCTTCATCGGCAAGGGGCTGAAGGAGCACGGCTTCGTCGTCGACGTCGTGCGCGACGGCGACGAGGGTTACGCGCTCGCCCTGACCGAACCCTACAACGCCATCGTCCTTGATGTGATGTTGCCGGGGCGCGACGGGCTCAGCATCCTCAAAAACCTCCGCAAGAAAGGCAACAGCGTGCCGGTGATCCTCCTCACCGCCCGCAGCGAACTGGACGAGAGGCTCGAGGGCCTCAATCTCGGCGCCGACGACTACATGACGAAGCCCTTTTACATCGAGGAACTCATCGCGCGTTTGCACACCGTGGTGCGGCGTTCTTCGGGCGAGGCGAGCCACTTGCTCCGCGTCGGCGATTTGCTGATGAACCTGCTCACCCGCGTCGTCACCCGCGGCGACGAGGAGATCCCGCTCTCGGTGCGCGAGTTCGCCCTGCTCGAGTACCTGATGCGCTCGCCCGGCCGCGTCCTCAGCCGCGTCCAGATCTGTGAACATGTGTGGAACTACAGCTTCGATCCTGACACCAACCTCGTCGACGTCTACATCCAGCGCCTCCGGAAGAAGGTCGAAGGCAGCCACCCTGACAAACTCATCGAAACCGTGCGCGGCGTTGGCTATCGCATCGGCAAACCCGTTTGAACGCCTCCATGCGGTCCCTGCGCGTCCGGCTCGCCCTGATCTCCATGCTCGTCTCGGGCCTGGCGATCGCCGGGCTTGGCCTGCTTTCCTGGCAGCTCATGATGCATGCGGTCCGCGATTCAACCGACGTCCGGCTCGAGGGGATTGCGGGTCGCCTCATCCGCGAGATCAATCCGTGGGCGGATGAAAAGTCCACCTCCGCGCTCTTCGACGGACTCCATCGCGAGGACCTCGCCGCCGGATTGATCGTCCTGAGCGCCCGCGATTTTTTTGATGAGGAACGCATCATCGGATCCGCAGGATGGTCCGACCGGATCGAAGCCGCTCTGCCCACTGATTTTCCCGTGGCCGATCCCGATCCCGTGCTTCGTCCTGAACCGCGTCGAGGCGGACCGCGCGGTGGCCCCGAGCGTCCCGGCCCCGGTGAGCCGGCCCCGGATTCCTTCGATCCCGGAGACTTCCCCCCGCCGCCCGATCCACCCGAGGGACCCGGCGGCGGGCCACCCGATCCTCCCCATGGAAACCGGGTCATCGAATATGCCGACGCCCGGATCAACGGGGCCAAGTGGCGCTTCGTCTCCGTGCAGGAGCGAGGTTTCGGGATCCTCGCCGGCATGAATGTCGCCAAGGCCAACCCCGGCCTTTCCCAATTGCGGCAGGGCCTGCTCCTCGGCGCGCCCATCGCGGTGCTCCTGGTCGGCATCGGCGGTTGGATCGTCGCCTCGCGGGCGATGCGGCCGCTGCGCGTGCTTTCAGCGACCGCCGAGCGCGTCTCGGCCGAGGCGCTCGATGCCCGCATGCCCGAAGATCCGCATTCCGATCCGGAGATCGCACGCCTCACCGCGGTGCTCAACGCGATGATGAACCGGCTCGAGGTGGCCTTCGCCCATGCCAACCGGTTCAGCGGCGACGTGTCGCACGAGTTGAAGACACCCATCACGGTGATGCAGGCCGAGATCGAGACCGCCCAACGTGAATGCGAACCGGGTTCACGAGAAGAGGCCGCCCTCGGGGTGCTGCGCGGAGAACTTTCACGACTCAAGTCCATCATCGGAAGTCTGCTGATGCTCTCCCGGGCCGATGTCGGCAACCTGATCCAAAGGCACGAGGTTTTCTCCCTCTCCGAAGAGCTTGAAGCCCTTGCCGAGGACGCCGCCATTCTCTCCGAGCAAGCCTCCGTCCGCTTCGAGTCCGGGATCGAGCCCGGACTCTCCGTCGCGGGTGATGCGGTCCTGCTCCGCCAGGCGCTCCTCAACCTGCTGAACAACGCGATCAAGTTCAACTGTGAAGGTGGATTTGTCAGGATGAACGCGGCCCGCTCGCACGACCGCATCGTCATTTCGGTGGAAAACAGCGGGCCCGGCATCGCCGAGGAGGACCGCGGGCGTATCTTCGATCGTTTTTACCGGGCCGATCGCTCGCGCTCGCGCGAGGTCGACGGCTTCGGGCTCGGTCTCAGCCTCGCCAAGGGCATCGTCGAGGGTCACGGCGGCAGCCTCGTCCTCGCCGCATCGAACGGCGAGACGACCTGCTTCGTCGCCAGCCTCCCCGCGGCCGGGTCCTGATTTTCCGGGGTGCCTTTCATCATGACAACACTGTCATGAAAGGAACGGTGGGTTTGTCACCTCGATTTGGTTTAAGAGGTGTATGAAAACAACCATCCCCATCCTGCTAACCCTCGTTTTCACCTCCACCGCTTTCGCCCAGGATCGCCCGGTCGCGAAAGCCGCCCCGGATGACCTGCCGAAAAGCGGTCGTCGCCTCACCCCCGACACCACCGGCAAGAACCACACCCCGCGTCCCGGTCGCCTCCGCATGGGCAGTCAGGTGATCTCGATCCCCTCCGAGTTCCGCACCATTGACGGCAGGGGCAACCATCCCGACCAACCCGATTGGGGCAGCACCGAACAGCCCTTCCTCAGGCTCACGACCCCGGCTTTCGGCGAAGACGGCACCACGCCCTCCGGCTCCGACCGTCCCTCGGCCCGCGCCATCAGCAATGCCGTGGCCGCGCAGGAGGAATCGATGCCAAACCGCCGTGGCGTCAGCGACTTCGTTTGGCAGTGGGGTCAGTTCCTCGATCACGACCTCGATCTCACCCCCACGGCCGATCCGGCCGATCCTTTCGACGTGCCAGTTCCCAAAGGTGATCCCTTCTTCGATCCGGCAGGCACGGGCACCGCGGTGATCGGACTCAACCGATCCTATTCCGAAATCGTGGACGGCCGCCTCGAGCAGTTCAACGAGCTCACCGCCTACATCGACGCGTCGCAGATCTACGGGTCCGATGCCGAGCGGGCCGCCGATCTGCGGGCGAATGACGGCACCGGGCGCCTCCGCACCAGTGAGGGAAATCTGCTGCCCTTCAACATCAACGGGCTTCCCAACGCTCCGACGGCACTCTCTCCCGCCTTCTTCATCGCCGGCGATTTCCGGGTCAACGAGCAGGTCGGACTGATGACGATCCACACCCTCTTCATGCGCGAACACAACTACTGGGCCGGTATCATCGCCACGGCGAATCCCGGGCTCAGCGACGATCAGATCTACGAGACCGCCCGCGCCATCGTCGGTGCCGAGGTGCAGGCGATCACCTACAATGAATTCCTCCCCATCGTCATCGGCACGCGTCCGCTGCCACCCTACACCGGCTACCGGCCCTCGGTGAATCCCGGAATCGCCAACGAGTTCGCCACCGCCGCCTATCGCTTCGGCCACACCATGCTCTCACCGCAATTGCTCCGCCTCGACGCCTCCGGCAACGAGATCGAGGCCGGTCACCTGCCGCTCGCCGAGGCCTTCTTCAATATCGCCGCCATCACCGAGGAGGGAGGCATTGATCCCGTCCTGCGCGGTCTCGCCGCCCAGCCTGCCCAGGAGGTCGACAACCGCCTCGTCGACGGCGTCCGCAACTTCCTCTTCGGCGCGCCCGGTTCGGGTGGCTTCGACCTCGCCTCGCTCAACATCCAACGGGGCCGCGACCATGGCTTTGCCGACTACACCACGGTGCGGAAGGAACTCGGGCTGCGTGCGGTGAAAAGTTTCGCCGACATCCATCCTTCCAAGGAGGTGCAGGACCGGCTCGCCTCGGTCTACGCCACCGTCGATCAAATCGATCTCTGGGTCGGCGTGCTGGCCGAGCCTCCCCACGGCGATGCCTTGCTCGGGGAGACCGCTGTGACCATCCTGCGTGATCAGTTCACCCGTCTCCGCGATGGCGACCGTTTCTGGTATCAGGCGCACCTCGGTCGCGAAATGGCCGCCCTGATCGATCGCCAGACTCTCGCCACCATCATCCGCCGCAACACCGGCATCCGCAATGAAATCCAGGATCGGGTCTTCGTGGTCCCCGCGAAGAAAGCGCCGCTTCCTCCGAAAAAGCCGATGCCCGCGAAGCGGAAAAAAGCGAAGGCACGCTGACCAAAGAGGGTTCGGTCGTTGACCTGACAGGGTCAACTCCCGGCGAGCGGGGCTAGGGCATACCGTCTTTGCCAGCTCGCCGGGATCGGGAGACGGAGCCCATAGAGATAACGGATCAGTTGCCCCTGATGGGACGTCTCGTGCTCGAGCAGATCGAGAACCAGACCGCTTTGCGTGAGGTCAAAGGATCCCACCGAATCCAGCAAGCCGAGCAGCTCGTCGGCGGACTCACGCAGCGCCGCGATCACCGGCTCCTTTCGCCCCGGTTCTTCCAGGGAGCAGGAGTAGCCGGTCCATCGACCGCTCATGATCGCTCGGAAGTAGCTCTCCCGGGCACCGACGACGCACCAGAGTTGCAAGCCGATCGAGTTCGAGGGCAGCCCGGGGAGTTTGCTTCCGAGGGCCTTTTCGTCAAGCGATGCGGCGAGGTCGCGATAGAGATCGAAGGAGCGGGCAAAACGATCCGGCAACACCGTGGCGAGGCTCATGATGGGTGAGAATCGGAGTTCCCGCCGCCCGGGTCGAGCACAATTTCGCATCACCGCACCGGGAGAATGCGGATGCCCATCGCGGTGATCCGCGCGATCGCCAGCTCGCTCATTTCGCCCGCGATGAGCAGGTCGGATCCGCTGCAACCGGACTGGCGCGCCGTCGCGGTGAGGGCATCGGCCAGGCGCGCGGCATTTTCCGTCCAATAGACCCGGTCGAGGGCGAGCGGAAGCACCCAACGTCCCTCCGCCGAGACCGCTGCGGGGAAGCCATGGAAGGAGGAAAGACCCGTGATCGCCGTTCCCTGCCGGTGCAGGAGCAGGAGCATCCGGGCCGAGCGCAGGTAATGCCACGCCCCGGCCCGGTCGGTCACGGCACCGGCCGCCGCGAGAAAATCCTCCGCCCCGGTCGGTCGGCCGAGGCCGGCAATCTCGCGCACCAGCAGAGCCTGCTCGGCGGGTGACCAATGACGACTCGCAAAGAAAGCGGCGGCAGCGGTTTCGCCAACACCCGCCTGCTGCAGCATGGCGCGGTTTTCCTTGAGCAGCTGGCTCGGTGCGGTCAGGTAGACATGGTTGAGCTGTCGCGAGGCCTCACCCTTCGCGGCCATCCCGATGATGCCATCGCCCGGGACCAGGATGCGGATGCCGAGTCCGCTGATCGTGGACGTGCCGGAAAGGCGCTTGAACTGGGCCTGGAGCGGTTCGAAATCGGAATAGGGGTCGACCCCGAGTTCGGAGGCGAGCTTCAGTTTCTGCTCGCTCACGTCGAACCAATCGCGTACGAATCCACCCGAGTAGTTGCCCTTGTCGGCGAGCTGGTTCTTCGTCGATCCCGCCGCGCCCTTCACGACCGAGCCGATGCCCTTGGGGATGTTCAGCACGGTTCGCACCGGCCGCTTCACCGCGCTCCCGAGATTCTTGACCGTGCCCGCGGTCTCGTCGACAAGGCCTTTCACCGCTGCCCCACCGACACCTTTTTCTGCCAAGGCGGCGGCGGCATGAATTTCCCGGATACGTTGGCAAAGGCGGTCGGACCCATCGATCTCCTCGACGCCGTAGACGGATTGCAGCACGAATTGGAAAAGCCCTTCCGCCATCCGCACCTCGGGCTGAACCTGGTGGAGCGGACTTCGAATCCACTCCGGGGCCAGGATGGTACGGACGTCGAGCAGTGGAAGGCTCTCATACTGCTGGGCACCGGCGCGAAGACCGGACCCCATGAAGGCAAGCACCAATGACAAGGACAAGGCGGATTTCATGCGGCTCCATCCTGACACATCCGCCTCCGCCCGCGAATGAAAATCAGGGCCTCAGGGCGGGCTCGAGCCATTCCGCGACGATCGCCGCAGCTTCGCGTTCGTCACCGGGGGCCCGGTCGATCAAGGGCAGGTCCTGCGCTGGCACGATCGCACGGATGAGTGCGTCGTTCTCTTCATCGACATCCAACGGCTCGAAGACATCGGGATGCACGATCACGACATCCCAGGCCCGTTTGGCCTGGCTGAGGCTGTTCGAGGCGATCCACATCTGGGTGCGGATGAATTCCTCCCGGTCCTTGGCGCTGGCGGACCGCGGCACCGCGATCAGGACGAGATCCGGCGTCGAGGGGCGGACCCGGTGGGCGGCGTCCTTCATCAGGTGATAGCGGTCCAGCCCCTCGATCGGCCACGTTGTCATCACCGCACCCGGGATCGCTCTGGCGGTGATCGCTTCCAGGCCGGGCATCGCCAGCACTTTCACCGGCAGGTTTTTCTGTGTCTTTGTCAGGGTGAAGTGGAGTGGCTCCGGAACCGGGTTCGAATCGGGAAGCTTCACCGCCTTGCCTTCGATCACGGACAGGATCGCTTCGGCGAGCCGCCGATGACCGCGAAGGTTGGGATGGATCTCATCGCTCATCGACAACCTCCAGGCCTCCGGATCGGCCGTCCGCAGCGTTTCCAGCGAGGCGTGCGCGTCAGCCAGCGGCACTTGGAGCTCCGCCGCCACGGCCCGGGCGACCTTGGCGAAGGCAGCCACCGCCGCCACGGGACGCTCCTTTGTTTCCGAAACCGCGTTCGGCGTGCAAAGGATCACCTCGGCCCCGGCCGCGCGGCATTTCGTGACGATCTCGAAGAGATTCTTCCGGTAGAGGTCGATGTTGCCCTTCGCCACATCATTCAATCCGAACATCACCGTGACCAGATGCGGCTTGTGGACCAGCACGTCCTGTTGGATGCGGGCGAGACCATTCGTGGTGGTGTGGCCGCTTTTGCCGGCATTGATCACCGCGGCTTCTTGAAACCGTTCTCCGATCAGCTCGGGATAGGCGCGGCGGCCGCCGCTGTGATAATACAGGCCGGTCACGCTGTCGCCGAAACAAACGATCCGAACCGCTTGTTCCCGTGCTGCGAGAACTTCGCGGATGCGTTGCAGCGCGGGCGTTTCATCCGCCCGGACCAGTGTCACCATGAGGCTGAGGATCAGGATCGAGACGAAGACACGCCGGGTCAGGAAAGGTTCCAAGAGGCTCGACAACTCCATGGGCTCCAGCATGTCGGATCGAGAAGCCGTGGTCAATCGCGGACTGTCCGCAAAGAAACTCGCCGGTGGACCGCTCACGCCGGAAACCATTGAAACGCCCCCGGAGTCAGCCAGATCTTCAAGAATGGTCGGCAGCGTGAGTTCAGAACCCTGAGAGCCATTTCACACTTTGAATCGGCTTCTTGCCAAGAATCCGAGCAATCGTCTCGTTCAGGACCAGGATGTCATTGTCAAAGGTGCCATGTTTCGGAGTTTCACGGGACTCACCATTATCTACCGTGTGGGCTGCGAGCCGATAATACTCCGTGGTGACGTGTGCCGCGTTCTTCCGCCAGAGCTTGAGCGCTGGCGTAAAGCGGGCATGAAAGATATCCTCGGAATCAAATGCCGGTTTCCATGCGGCCTCCATCCCGAGAATGGGAGTTTTGTGCATGGGTTCCAGGGCACGGCAGATGAGGTACACGAGCGACTTACCGTAAGGACCGACCGTGTCCGCCATTTCCGCGGGGTGATCGAGATTGTGGACGTAGGTCCGGCAATAGGCAGGATCGAGCGCGCTCCCGGATTTCATGGCCGGCAAATAGAACGCATTGGCGAACTCCACCGTACAGGCGGGGGCGTAGAGATGCAGCGAGGCCACCGGCTGTGTCAGGTAAGGAATGGCGTGACCCAGCAGGATGCTGCCGGCACTGTGGCCGATGAAGTGCAATTCGAGTTTCTTGCCGTGGGTCGAAAGAGCGGCGGATGCCGTCTGCAAGGCTTGGACCGTCAAGGCAATGCCCCCATCCGCCTCCGCGGCAGCGGCGGCGTTCGTCTTCATCTCCGTCCACCCGGCCCGGGCAAGGATTTCGCTGCAAACACTTTCAAGGAGTCGATCACGGGCCTCGGCGGCGGCGTGCATGGCTTTCTCCTTCCACACTTTCAAGCGATCTTGAACTCCTCCAGCCGTGGAATCAAAGGGAAGCAGCCTCGCAGCCGCATCGGCAAGCATGCCACCCAGGGTTTCCTTGATTCCGGTCTTCCAGGTGAAGAACAGAGGAAAGATGCCGTTCGCCTCGAACCACGGCCCCATGATGCTGACCCGGCGCAGCGAGGCTTCCTCGCTGTTGAGTCCGCCGTGGGCGTAGATCGCGACTTTCACCGTCTTCTCCGGACGGGAGAGGGCCCATTTGATCACTTCGTCGTGCGCCACTGCGATCACCGCTTCGCGGCCGTCGCGATGGGCCACGTTGCGCCGTTCCGGGAAGCCGTTGTTGCCGAGGACCACGGTGTGTCGAAGCGTGTCCGGGTTGTTCCAGATGCCCGGATGCTTCCCAGCCGGGGTTCCATGTTTGGCGGGTCCTCCCGCCGCCCCGCTCCTCTGGGCTGCAAGCGACGGGTTGTAGGCACCGCGCACCGCTGCGCCAGCACTCCCGCTCGTGATCGCCCGTGGCGCACCCATCACGGCCACCCAAGCATCGGTTCCGAATTTCAACCAATCATCATAGGTCAATACCGCGAATCCATTGTGGCCCCAATCAGGACCCCAGGAATTCTGAACGATGAACCCGTCGGAAGTGTAGCCAACGATCGCGAAAGCATGCCCCCCCTCCGCCTCAAAACTTGAATGCCATGGAATGATGGGCAGTTTTCCTGCTTTTCCTCCCTTGGAGGCGGGAACCAGGCCCCAACCTTCGTGAACATCGGCGGAAACATAAAGCGCTCCCACCTCATGGATCGCGGCCTGCATGTCATTGATGAGCGTCCTTTCAACCCGGTAGTAGGCACCCAGGGGAATCCTCTGCGCTTCCGCTTCCCAACCGGAAGCGATTGGCCCAGCGTCCGGATTCGCGTGGGAATACGGCCATGAATCCCAGGAACAAACGCCGTGTTTGTGCCAGCCCTTCATCGCGCCCCGGCAGCTCGAACCCTCATAGTCGTCACCGGGCCACTCATCGTAGATGCGAGCCAAACGATAGAGCATCGAGGCGCTGACCTGAGGGAAAGGGTATTGGCGACCGTTCAGGTTGCATTCCCTGAAAATCAGATAGTTGATGACCGCGCTGAGCCCGAATCCGGTACAGGCACCTTCTTCGCCCTGATCGAGAATGAGCTTCCGGTATTCGGGAACCCAGTCTTTGAGCAGGGCGGGTTCCGGTGAGCAATCGGGCAAGTTGGCCAACTTGGGCTGGTAGAGACGGTCCCGAAGATCGACCCGGTCCGGCCGGGCATTCAGAGAGACCGTCTTGATTTTCGGCGTCTTCTTTGGGGCAGTGGCAACGGGTCCTTTGGTCGATTTCGCGGCAATCGGTGCTGACTTGGGTTGAAACTTTTTCGTGGGCATGGCGTCGAACGGGTTTGGCGGGACGATTCAGGGCGATGACGTGATGGTTGCCAAAATGCGCAATGAGAGTCAATGCGAAATACAATGGTCCTTTCTGACCTATCATTGCAGTCCACTGTGATCGGAATTCTCACCTCGCTGATGAGTTTCGCGATGCTGATGCTCGTCGTTATCAGGGCGATCAAGGCGCGGCAGGGATGGCTTTCGTTATCCCGGGAATCTGCGCTTGATCAAGTGAGGTCGTGGCGCTTCCGCTTGCCACGTCGCCGGGATTCCCGGATAGTGGGAGCGGTCCTCCATGAACGAACCGCTCACGCCGGAATACATCGAAACGCTCCGCCGGATGAGCGGGGAGCAAAAGCTGAAGACGGCGTTCCAGCTCTACTGGGGAGCGCGCAGGCTCAAAGCCGCGCGGCTCCGGCAGGAACATCCCGACTGGAGCGAAGAACAGGTGCAGGCGCGGGTGCGGGAGATTTTCATGTATGCGCGGATGTGACGGGCGCGGTTTGTGAAGGCGGATCACTTCAACTCGACCGGATGGGCGAGGGGTTTGATCGGGGGAGATGGAGGTGGCGTCGGGCGGGGCTCGAAGATCCAGCGATGGTCGGGAAGGATGAGGTCCATCGAATCGACGTCGCTTAAGTCACGAAGGATGTTGACCAAGATTTCGCCGTTCGTTCTATCTTCACAAGAGAGCAAAATGAATCCCCTGGAAGCTGAAAGGCGTGCTGACTCGGCAATCACGGCAAGCCGTGCACGAAAGGCATCTAGCGAAAGTTCCTCTTCTTCGAAATGAACTCCAAACGGGGTCACACGCACGAGAAACGGTTCACAGATGATCGTTGGTGAATCAAGGCGCCGACGATCGATCACAGTCACCGATCCCATCGTTCCTTCAGACAAAAATTCGATCCTCACCATTCGCTCATTCGACAACACCGCCGCCGCCGCGAGGATCTCCCGTGCCATCAGTCCGCTTCCGTCTCCGATGTTCAGAACGGTCGCGTGATCCACCGGGTCGGACCGATTCCCGATGAACCAGGCTGCGCCCGCGGCGATCACGACTCCTGACAAGAGCCCGTAGGAGAAAAAACGGGGCTTCGCACTCGCGCCGGGTTTTGCCACGCTCTCAGATTCCATGGGTTGGCCCGAGAATGACGAAACGCGGCGATGCCGTCAATCGCCATCGGCACGACGCGGGACAGGAATGTCCCGCCTCCTTGGTCGCAAGCGCCTCCGTCTTACACCACCAGCTCCGGAATCGGCTTGCCGTGGTCGACGATGGGGGTCGGCCTTCCGTTGAAGTCCTCGATCGTGATCTTCGAGGAATCGATGCCGAGGTGGTGGTAGATCGTGGCGAGGAAATCGCCGGGACCGCAGGGTCTTTCCACCACGTCTTCACCGCGTTTGTCACTCGCGCCGATGATGCCGCCGGTCTGGATGCCGCCTCCGGCCCAGACGTTGGAGAAGGCACGGGGCCAGTGGTCGCGGCCGGGCTGGAGGGTGCCGGCGGGGGCGCTGGCGTCGCCGGCTCCGGTGCTGCGGTCGAAGCTGATCTTCGGCGTGCGGCCGAATTCGCCGGTGACGACGACGAGGACACGCTTGTCGAGACCGCGGGCGTAGACGTCCTCGATCAGGGCGGAGACGGCGCGGTCGTAGTTCGGCATGCGGAAACGGAGCGCCTCGAACTGGTGCTGGTTCACGGCGTGGTCGTCCCAGTTGCCGACGCGTCCGCAGAGGGGACCGCTGAGGCTGCTCGTGACGATCTCGACGCCGGCCTCGACGAGGCGGCGGGCGAGGAGAAGCTGCTGGCCCCAGCGGTTGCGGCCGTAACGGTCGCGGATCGCGGGATCCTCCTTGCTCAGGTCGAAGGCGTCGCGGGTCTGCGGATTCGTGAGCAGGGTCATGGCCTGGCCCTCGAATTCATCGAGGGCGCCGAGTTCACCTTCCTTGTCGAAGGCGCGCTCGAGCTTGTCGAGGCTCTTGCGCAGGGCGACGCGATCGCTGAGGCGGCGCGTCTCGGCGGCGTCGGAGAGCCCGATGTTCGGCACGGTGAAATTGGGGCGGTTCGGGTCGTCGCTGACCGAGAAGGGCGCGTAGGCGTCGCCGAGGTAGGCGGGGCCGTTGTATTCGAGCGGCGGATTGACCCCGATGTAGTTCGGAAGCGGGTTGCTGCGTTTGCCATTCTGCGAGCGCAGGTAATGGGCCACCGACATCCAGTCGGGGAGGCGCGGCTTCGGTTTGTCGCGTTCGTCGCTGTCGCCCGAGAGCATCTGCATCGAGCCCGCGGGGTGGCCGCCGGCCTTCTGGTTCATCGAACGCACGATCGTGAACTTGTCGGCGATCTTCGCGTTCATGGGGAGCAGCTCGGTGAGCTGCATGCCGGGCACCTTGGTGGAAATGGTCTTGAAGGGACCGCGGTACTCGCTGCCGATGTCGGGCTTCGGATCGTAGGTGTCGACGTGGGACTGTCCGCCCGGGAGCCAGACCATGATGATCGCCTTCCGCTCGGACTTTGGGAGGGCGGCGTTGGTGGCGCGCAACTTCATCAACCCCGGCCAGGAAAGCGTCGCCATGCCGGTGAGGCCGATCTGCATGAAACCGCGTCGATCGAGCGGGCCGGAGCAGCGGAAGGGGGAGGGGTGCGTGGACATGGGAGAGAGTGATCGGTAAACGGTGATCGGTGATCGGTTTGAAAGGAGTGGTGGAGAAATGGAGTTTTGTTAGGACCACGAATGGAACGAATTTTACGAATGGCTTTTAAAAACCTGGCGGAGGATGGGATTCGTTTGATTCGTGCAATTCGTGGTTCAATCCCTTTTGGTTTCTATTTCGCGGCGAAGGCGGCCAGTTCCTTGCCGTCGGTGCCGTTCCAGATTCTCAGGGTGCTGTCTTCGCCGCCGCCGACCACGGTGGCGCCGTTGGCGGTGCTGGCGGCGGCTTGCATGAAGTCGGGGAGCCCGGCGATGGAGCGGACCTCGCCGCCCTCGTCGTTGACGATGCGGACGCGGTTGTCGCCCGCCGAGGTGACGATCTGGTTGGTCGCGCCGATGAACTGCAGGGAGGTGACCTCCTTGGTCCAGCCCTCGATCTTTTTCTTCCGTTCGCCGAGGATCATGTCCCACGAGATCACGACGCCGTCGGCCCCGGCCGAGGCGAGGACGCGGCCGTCGGCGCGGAAGGCGACGCCCATGACGTAGTGGGTGTGGCCCTCGAGCAGGTTCACCTGCTTGCCGGAGGCGATCTCGGTGACGCGGGCGATCTTGTCGGCGGCGCCGGAGGCGAGGCGCTTGCCGTCGGGCGAGAAATCGAGGCTCATGACGATGTCGGTGTGGCGGTCCTTCCACGTCGCGGTGGCCTTGCCGGCGGCGAGATCGAAGAGGGTCAGGTCTCCGCTCCGAGAGGGTTCACCCCCGCCGGTGGCGAGGAGTTTGCCATCGGGACTGAACTTCACGGCATTGACGCGGTCGGCGAAGAGTTGCGGCTCCTTCTCGCCGCCAAGGGTGCGCTCGAGGACCCAGCGAACGGGAGTTCCGGCGACGCGGGCCTTGCCATCGGGCGCGGTCGCGGTGAAGGCACCGTCCTGCCGCGCGGCGAGAGTCGCGTTGGGAGCGGCCGGTCCGGCCTGGTCCTCGACGGCGGTGCCGGTGGCGACGGCCCAGACGGTGAGGCGTCCGTCGTCGAAGACGGCGGCGGCGCGCTGGCCGTCGGCGGAAAGGGCGACGGCGACGGGTTTCGCGGAGGGTTTGGTCAGGGTCGCCTTGGCCGCGGCGAGGGCGGCGGTCGCCTTGTCCTGCGACTGCTTCGCGGCGGTGATCGCGGCATTGGCGGCTTCGACGGCCTTGGCATTCTTCGCCTTGGAATCGTTGATGCGTTTCACCTCGGCTTCGGCGTCGACGATGTTGCTCTTCGTCGCGGCGACGGCGGCGAGGGCGGACGTTTCGGTCATGGTGAGGGGCGCGAGTTTTTCCTGCGCGTCCTTCAGCGCCTTCTCGAGGGCGGCGTCGGGCTTGCCTCCGGGCGCGGCCTTGATCTTGGCGAGAACCTCGTCGACGGCTTTTTGTCCGACCCCCTTGGCATCCTGCGCGGGCTTCACCGCCTTTTCTTTTTCGGGCAGCACCTTCTGCATTGCGACGATGGCTTCCTGCGCCTTTTTCAGGAGTTCATCGAGGGCCTTGTTCTGCGCTTCGATGCGGGCGATCTCGGCCTTCTGGAAAGCCTGCTCGAGGGTCTCGCGGGCGACGGTCCATTCGTGGGCGGCCATGTCCTTCACGAGCGCGGCGCTGCCGCGGAGTTCGGCGAGGGACTTGGCGGAGGCAACGTCCCAGACGCGGACGGAGCCATCGCTGCAGCCGGTGACGAGCACCTTGCCATCGGCCGAGAGCTGGTGGTTTACAATCGCGACCTTGCCGGTCTCGGCGATCTTCTTGAGCAAGGCCTCGTCGGCGGGCTTCGGAGCGGCGACGGCGGGCGCCTCGGCGGAAACAGTCTCGCGTTTCCAGAGCTTCACCTCGCGGAAACTGCCGCTCGCGAGGCGGGTGCCGTCGGGGCTGAAGGCGAGCGACTGGACCATGGCGCGGTGGGCGCCGCCGCCCTTCACGGCGGGGTCGGTGATCTCGGCGACCAACTGCCGCGCGGCGAGATCGTAGAGGAAGAGCCGGTGCCCGCGGCCGCAGACGGCATGGCGACCGTCCTTCGTCAGGGCGAGACTATAGATGGGATCGATCCCGGGGGCGAGCGCCTTGAAGGTGACCTGGCGCTCGGCCTGCACGCCCGCCTTGGCTCCCTGGTCGATCCAGGTCTTGAGCACGGCAATCTCGGCGTCGGTCAGCTTCACCGCGCCGGACTTGTTGTTCGGCGGCGGCATCTCGAGGTCGGGCGAATGGACCGAAGCCTCAACGAGAAGGCTCTCGGCGCTCTTGCCGGGGACGATCGAGGGGCCGGAGTCGCCGCCCTTGATCATGAGCTCGGGCGTCTCCATGTTCAGCCCGGCCTTCGTGGTGGTCTTGTTATGACAGGAAATGCAGTTCGCCTTGAGGAAAGGATAGACGTCCTGGTAGAACTCGGGCTTCTCGACGGCGACGACCGGGGAGAGGAAGCCCAGAAGAGCCGCTCCCTGACAAAGACCCCAAAGTTTGGAAAAGCGGCGAATCATTTCTGCGCGGTGGTGGCGGGAGCCGGAGCGGCGGCTGCAGGAGCAGGGGCCGCCTTCGGCTTCACGGAGACGCGGATGGGGGCGGACACGTAGATGTCGACGATGTCCTTCGGCGCGGCGGCGTCGGTGGCGGCCTTCACCTTGGCGGTCATTTTTGTCATCATCGCCTCGGCTTCCTTCTGTTTTGCCTCGGCGGCCTTGGCGGCGCTGGCCATTTCGGTCTTTTTCTCGGCGGGGGCGTTGGCGGCGTCTCCGGCGAGTTTCTTCGCTTCGGCGGCGATCTTGGCGGCCTCGGCTTCGGCCTTTTTCTTTTCTTTCTCGGCGATCTTCACGGCCTGGGGATTGTAGGAATACTTGGCCACGGCGCTGCCGTAGAAGGCGATGGTGTGCTCGCCCGGCGGGATCTTCAGCGCGGCGAGATCGATGACGGCCTCGGTCGCGTTCGCTTTCACGGGCAGGTCGAATTCCTTCACCCCCTCGAAACCGGCGCCGTAGGCCTTCAGCTTCATCGAGGTGCCGGAGAAGTCGCCGCGCCACTCGGCCTTGAGCGGAATCTTCAGGGTGGTGCCTTCGACAGCCTCGTAGACCTTCGGTTCGGCGGAGGTGATCGTGATCGGCGAAGGCTCGGCGTCGGAGACCGACACGGGCACGTCGGCGAAGAGGCGCGGGCTGGGGATCTCGCCCTTTGCATCCTTCACCGGCCAGGCCATCGAGGCGACGCGGCAGGGGTGGGTGACGTCTTTGCCGTCGATCTTCGCATGACCGGTGATGGTGGCGAGAGAATGCCCGCGCTTTGCGTTCGCATCGGCGCTGATGACGAGGTGTCCGACCGATTTGCCGGCGGGAATCTTCAGTCCGCTCGCGGTGATCCCGGCGGGGAGGCCCGCCATCTTGATCTCGATCTCGCCGTCGAAGCCGTCGCGGCGCACCGCGAGCACCTCGAAGACCATGGCTCCGCCGGCGCGGAGCGAGATCGGCTTGGAGAAGGCGGCGCGGTCGCCGTTGCGCAGGGTCATGTGGACGGCCCACGCGGCGATGGCGAAGTCGGGCTGCGCCTTGCGCACGAGGAGCCGGTAGACATTCTGCGGATCGTTGCGGGTACCGCCGAAGAGATCGCGCACGGAGAGACGGTGGAGACCGTCCTGCTTGATCTCGACCTTGCCGAGGACATCGGGCGAACCGACGTCGTAGGGCGGGCCGTCGTAGGAGTAGCCGTTGCTCGAGACCTTTACGGGACTGACAATGTCATAAAGCTCGGCCACGTCGGTGAGGGTCTCGACCGCGCCGTTCTTCGCGACGTGCTGCACGAGGACGAAGGGATCGGTGGGACGACCGATCCGCTCGGAGGCGACCTCGACCCACCAGACCTCGCCCTTCTTCGCCTCGAACTCGTAGCTGTCGACATCGGCGGCGGGGAAGAAGCTGCCCGCGACATCGAGCGGCAGGGTGACCTTCTTCGCATCCTTCGCCTTGTCGTTCGGCTCGACCTCGTTGGCCGGAGCGTTCGCGGCGAGACCCTGCGGCGGCCAGGAGACGGCGCTGACGCGCGAGGTCGAGGGCTGCTGCGGGGCGGGTCCGTTGCCCTTCACCTCGCGGAGGGCGAGACGATAGAAATGGCGCTCGCCGCCCTGGTAGGTGAGGTCGTTCACCTTGATCAGGTAGGTGCCGTCGGAGGGCGGGGTGAAGTCGATGACCCCGCCGGTGCGGTTCACGAGAAGATCGGCGCCCTTGTCGTTCGCGATGATGACGACGGGCGTGAGCCGCGAATCGATCCCGGTGGCGGCGCAGTCGACCGCGACACGCTGTCCCTTCTTGCCGTCGAAGGCGTAGAAATCGACGGCCCGCTTCGTCATCGTGGCGTTGCAGATCGTGTTGAGCGGCAGCTTCAGGGCGGTCTCGACGCTGTTGTTCGCGGCGGTGCGGGGGACCTCGTCGACATTGCTCACGGAAAAGGCGCGGGCCGAGGAAATGCCGAGCCGCGAGAGGACGCGGGCCTCGTGCACGCCGACGGGCGCGTCGGGGGCGATGGTGACGAGGAACTTGTTCTCCACCGGCTTGCCGTCGGGTCCGGTGACGGGTTTGGCGGTGATCTTCGGCGTCGAAAACTGGAGCGCGGTGACCTCCTCGATGTTTTCCCCCGCGATCATCACCTCGACGCTGCTCCCGGCCTTGCCGCCCATCGGCAGGGTCGTGAGGAGGCGCGGCGCGGGCAGGACGACGAGCTGGGCCATCGCCGGGACGGCGAGGAGGAATCCTGACAAAGCGGCAAAGAACGGAACGCGTCGCATGGTCTCAGTGGTTGTAGAGAAATTCCTTGGTGTTCATGATCGCCCAGAGCAGGTCCTCGTAGCCCATGCGCTTGGCGCGGGCGGGGTCGATCGGTTTGTCCTGCGCGTCGGTGCGCGGTTTCACGATGAAATCCTCGGCGATGCTCAGCTCCTCGCCGCTCGGCTCGCGGCTGAAGGCGGTGAGGTAGATTTCGCGGATGCCGTCGGCGACGGGCACCTCGGGTTTGGAAAGTTTTTCGGCACGGCCGCCGCCGGCGGCGAGTTTCGACTTCACCTCGGCGGAGTTCATGAGGTGGAGGCTCTGGGCGAGGCTCGAGGACTGGATGCGCTCGCATTCGCAGACGCTCGCGCCCTCGGGCCGGCCGAACACTTTCAGGAAGGGCGCGGCGCGGTTGTAGCTGTTGTCCGGCAGGGCGATGGCGCGGGTGCCGGGCGGCAGGTCGGCGAAGTCGGTCTTCGCCCCGGTGAGTCCGTCGATCGCGTCGAGGAGGACCTCGGCGGGGAGGCGCTTCGGATAGAAGTGCGAGAAGTTCTGCCGGTCGATCGCATTGTGCTCGTTCGGCATTTCGCTGAGCTGGTAGGTGTGGCTGCGGGTGATGGCGCGGACCACCTCCTTCAGGTCGAAGCCGCTCTCGATGAAATGTTTCGCGAGCGCGTCGAGCAGCTCGGGATTCGTCGCCGGATTGGTGTCGCGGAGGTCGTCCTCGGGTTCGACGAGGCCGCGCTTGAAGAAGTGCTTCCAATAGCGGTTCACGAGCGCCTTGGCGAAGAAGGGATTCTCCTTTTCCCCCATCCAGTCGGCGAGGACGAGGCGCGGGTCGTCGTCGGGCGCGATCTCCGGCGGGGTCTGGCCGAGGCCGGCGGGCTTCACCTTGGCGCCGGTCTTCTTGTTTTCAAAGGCGGCGAGGCCGCGCTTGTGGAAGATGAGGTCCTCGCCGGCGATGGCGGTGGGCTTGCGACCGACCTGGGTGAAGAAGGCGGTCATGGCGTGGTAGTCGTGCTGGCTCCAGCGCTCGAAGGGATGGTGGTGGCACTGGGCGCAGTTCATCCGCACGCCGAGGAAGAGCTGGGCGACGTCCTCGAGCTGGGCGTTCGGCTCCTTGACGCGCTTGTACCACGCGACCGGGGGATTCGAGACGATCGTGCCGGTGGCCCCGAGGACCTGCCGCACGATGTCGTCGTAGGGCGTGTTCGCGAGGAGGCTGTCGCGCATCCAGGCGTGGAAGGCGAAGTTCGCGGTGATGTCGGCGGCGTCCTCGCGCTTGTTCTTCAGAAGCGCGGTCCACTTGTTCGCGAAGTAGTCGGCGTAGTCCGGCGTGGCCAGCAAGGTCTCGATGGCTTGGTCGCGCTTCTTCGGATCGGTGCTCGCGAGGAAGGCCTTCGTCTCCTCGACCGTGGGGAGGCGTCCGGCGATGTCGAGGGAAACGCGTCGGAGGAAGGTCGCGTCATCGACGACCGGCGAGGGCGGGATGCCGATTTCCTTCAGGTTCGCGAAGACGAGATCGTCGATGAAGTTTTTCGACGGCGGCACCGTCTCGACCGGCGCGCCGAGGGGAATGGAGATGTTCGAGACCGAGACGAGGCCCGAGTAACGCACCATCACCGCGACCTTGCCGGGCAGGTCGAGCGTTTTGACGAGTCCGTGGTGATCGGCCTCGGCCATGCTGCGGTCGTTCGCCTCGTAGAGCGCCATCCCGGTGACGTCGCGGGCGCTGCCGTCGGAGTAGCGGGCAGTGACCTTGAGCTGCTGGCTCGTGCCCGGCTTCATGATGTGATGCGCGGGCTCGACCTCGAGGGCGGCGATCTTCGGATCGGCCTCGCTGCCGTAGGGCATGCCCTCGCTGATCCAGCGGACGAGGGTCTGGTAACCTTCATCGCTGGGATCGAGTTTTTTCCCGCCGCCGTGGGGCACGATGTTCGCCGCCTTCAGCAGCAGCAGACTCTGCTCCGGCGCGGGCGGGAAGACGCGGCGGCCGCGGCCTTCCTTGACGATGTGCTCGTAGTCCTCCTCGGGTTCGAAACCGAGCAGGGAAAGGCGGAAGCCGCGCTGGCCCGTGATCGCCTTGGCGTGGCAGCCGCCCGTGTTGCAGTCGGCCTTCGTCAGGATGGGGATGATGTCGTTGACGAAGTGGAGCGGCTTCGTGGGGGGAGGGGATACCTCTTCGGCACGCAGGGACCCGGCGAAGAATGCCGCAGTCGCGAGGAAGAAATAAAAGCTGGAGCGGTCGGGGCCCATGGGTGAAAAAGTCCTGAATGGTCCTTGTCCAAGAGATTAAGGGGGAAGCCGGCGTCTCCCACCCTCAGAATCGCGCCACCATCTCGCGTCTTCGCGCCAGCAGGGAATGACCTGACCTTGTCATTCGCCCCCGTTTCCCTCAGGATCCTACCAGCCATCCCTGCCATGTTCTCATCGCCCCGACGACCCTTCCGCTGGCTCTTCGCCCTGCTTTCCCTGACGCTCCTGAAGGGGTGCAAGCCGGTCGCGCCGCCTCCGCCGCTCCCGCCGGGAGTCACGATGGAGTTGGCATACCCCGTCCTGCTGATCGGACAAAATGGCCTCGATGTGCGGGAGACGGAATCGGAGCTCATTACCACGACCGGATCCTCGAGCATGAACCTGATCGAGCGTCTCATCCTCGACTCCGACGGACGCCTCTACGAAGTCGTCCGCAGCGAGCTCGAACCCGGTGCGAAATCCATCTGGCTCGACTGGGGCACCAGTCCGCGCCGCCACGGGGTCGAGGTGCGGGAAAAGAAGAAACCCTCGTGGCCCGAGGTCAAAAAGCTCATTCTCGAGCAGGTCGCGGCCCCGAACAGCTTTTGGGGAGGCGATCCGAAGGCGGTGGCGAGGGTCGAGGCGCTCGGTTCGGTGACCGAGGCGATTGACGCCTGCCGACGGACATGGGAATGGATGCGATGAACCCACGGCCGACCCTCTTTGGTCCACGTATGAACCCTCTTCGGTCGATCCGGGCCATGGCAGCCCTCGCGGTTCTGGCGTTTTTGTCAGGCTGGCTTTCGGTCCGGTCGTTTGCCGATCCTCCGGCCCGGATCACGCGGAACATCCTTGGTTGGGAAGTCCACATCGAGCGTGCGCTGATCGATGGTGAACCCGCCGCCACCGCCCGGGCACTGGAGCTCCTCGAAGCACAATTGGGGGAGATCCTGCGAGTGGTGCCTCGACCCGCCCTAACAGAACTGCAAAAGGTGCCGCTCTATTTCAGCCGGGCCTATCCCGGAGTGGTCCCTCGGGCGGAGTATCATCCCGGTGCGGAGTGGTTGGAGAAAAATGGTCGCGATCCGGCGATGGCGCGCGGAGTCGAGTTCACCAACATCCTCCATTTCGAGGAGGAGACGGACCGCATGCCGAATTTCACCTTGCACGAACTCGCCCACTCCTTCCACCACCGGGTCCTCCCGATGGGGTTCGCCAACCCGGAGATCCGGCTCGCCTTCGAGGCGGCGAAAAAGGGCGGAGGCTATGAAAAGGTGGAACGACGCTTCGGCGGCGACCGGCCGAATGCCTTCGAACGGGCCTACGCCCTGACAAACCCACAGGAATACTTCGCCGAGACGAGCGAGGCGTTCTTTTCAAGGAACGATTTTTTCCCCTTCACGAACGAGGAACTCTCGAAGCACGACCCCGGGATGACGGAACTGCTGCGGGAGCTTTGGGGGAAGCGGTGAGGGAACCTCCGGATCGCGTCATGCTCGTCGTGCCCGGGTGCCAGCGTCCGCTGATGAGAGTGAGACGTGGGATCGCCGGGAGTCCGAGCCGATCCTGTTCGACGCCGGCGACGACGGTTTCGATCAGGGCCGCTGCCATGAGATCCTCGCGCTGCCAGATGCCCGAGTTCGGCCCGTGCGGATTGACGCCCTGATACGCGAGGGAGAGGTCTTCGGGCACGCGGTGCCCGGTGCTTTCGAGCAGTTCCTTCATGCCGCGCACCTGTGAGGCGACAGCCTCGATGCGGTGGCGTTTCAGCCAACGTTTCACGATCCGGGCGGACTCGGGTCCGAGATCGGGAAGAAGGCAGGAAGGAAGGTCCGGGTAGCCGGGATGGAGGAAGCGGAAGCGCTGCCAGCCGGTGGAAAGGCAGTAGTTCGTCGCGATCTCGATCGCGGCGGTGGTGCAGATGCCGATGCGGCGGTGGCCCATCTCGGCGAGTTTGGCGAATACCTGCACGCAGTTTCCGACATCGTCGGCATCGACGGAATCGAGGGTGGGATCGACCTGGCTCGATCCGTTGTGGAGCGCGGCGAAGTGCTGCCAGTTGAAATTCCATTCGCGGACATCGAGGCGCGCCTTGTATTGCTGGATGACGATGCCCTGGATGCCGAGAGCGCGGAGGCGGCGCTCGAGCTTCGGGGCTTCCGGCGGGCCGATTTTGGTGAAACGTTCGAGGCGGTAACCGAGTTCTTCGGCCCGCTTCACCGCGAATTCCCAGTAGAGGTGATGGGCGGCGTTCTCCGCCGGAATGTCGAGGTCGTGATCCGTGATCCAGGCGAGAGTGCCTTGGTGCGAGCGGGCCTTGGTGGCGCGCACATGGCTCATGAGTTGGGCGAGCTTCGGGTCGCGGCGGTAACCAAGCTCGGCCGCGGCCTTGGCCGCCTTGAGGCGCATCTCGCGGCTGATCCGCGGGTCGTCGCGAAGCGCGCGCGAGATGGTGGCATGGGAAACGCCGAGATGCGCCGCGACGGCGCGCATCGTGCAGGCGGATTTGCGGGCGTTAGGCATGGTGGACCTCGCAGTATCGGTGCATCCGGCCGGTTGCGCAACGGGTGCGCAAAATCCGACTCCCCTTTGACGAGGACTTCCCGCAATCTTTTGGGAAACTCACGCGGAGGTGGAGATGGGATGGCGGCCTTGCGATCTGCCATCCTTCTGCCCTAACCTGCGATGCTTTCCCTTCACCTACCCATGCTGACTTCCTGCATCGCCGTCCTCATCCGCATCCGCCGTCTCATTCTTTTCTCCATCCTTCTCCTGCCCCGCATCGCCGCCGCATGGGGTGCGGGACATGATGATGTGGCGCGCGAGGTGATGAATCGCCTGCCGGAGGCGCTGCGGGTGAAGTTCACGCCGGAGATCCTCGAGGAGGCGATCAGGCATGACAGCCATTACCCGGACAGCTTTCAGCCGTTTTTGACCGAGGAGGTCGGTGAAGAGGCCATCGCGGCGCTGAAGCAGGCGGGGCTGAAGTCGCGCTACGATCTGCATCTCGATCACGGACGCGTGGCGGGATTTGCGCGGCTCGTGGAAGCGCTGCGCGAGGACGATGCGGCGCACATCGCCCACTGGATCGCCTCGCATTCGCACGTCATCGCCGACATGGCGGCGTGCAATCACGATCCCCTCGTTCACACGGCCACCTACGGATGGGGTCCGTGGAAGGTGAAACTGCCGCATGCCGGTGATTTCTCGCAGGTGGCCCCGCTGCTCGATCTCGGCGGCTCCGGTCACGACACCGCCGGCGGCGCGGAAGCCTTTGCGGCGGCGGTGGATCGGCTGATGCTGCATGATGACGGTCGCGATGCCGAGCGGCAGATTCAGGAGCTGCTGCTCTACGGACAGGAAGGCGCACGCTTTTGCAGTCCGCGCGGGGTGAGAGTGCTGGAAGGCGCGGCGGCCTGGATCGACAAGCAGGATCCGAAGGGCCGCGAGCTGCTTTGGAAGAACATCGGCGAGCTCGGCGCCTGGGCCGTGGTACGAACGCTGCGTGACGTGGAGGTGGCGATGCGTTTTGCCAAGGACGGCACGCAGATCCAGCTCACGCCCGAGGCCACCGCGGCGGCGAAAGGCACCGTCGAGTCGCTGATGCGTGAGCGCCGCCTGGATGAGGACGCGCTCTTTGCGCCGGTGCTGCGTGATCTGCAGCCAGGCGATGAAAACATCACCGGCATCGTCCTGGAGCCCACGTGGGACATGAACGATGCCATGCTGGGCTTTTCCAGCCGCGTGCAAAGCGCGGCCACAGTGCGCACGCTGCGGAAGCTCGGCCGCCCGCATGCCACCTTCGATGTGCGGCGATTGCTCGCGGAGGGTTTTCCGGATCCGAAGCAGGTGCCTCTCATGATCCTCGTCGCCACTCAGTTCAGCAGCTACCACTGGATGAAGACGGACGAGCTTGAAACGGCGCTCGCCGATTACCTGAAGCGCGGCGGACGCGTGTTGTGGATCATGGGCCATGGCGGATTGCCGAAGAAGGTGCTCGAGCCCTTCACCAGCGCCTTGCAGCGCACCGAGAAAGCCTACCTGCCCCTGCCGGGGGAGCGCTTCACCGGCTCCAAACTCATTGCGCATCTGCCCGGCGCTCCCGCGTGGCAGATCGTGAACACGCCCGAGACGCCCGCCGGCTGGCAGCGTCCCTACTGTCCCTGGCGGATCGAACCCGCCGCCGACAGCAAGCTCGAACCGTTGCTCACCCTCGAAAGCGGCGATGTGAAGCTGCTCGTCGGTGCCTGCACCCCCGATCATCACCTCGCCCTGCTGCCGATCTATGCGGTGACCCCCTATCTCCTGGCCGGCGAAAGCCGTGTCACCTCTCCCGCCGAGCCGGAGCTGGATGAGGCGGGCACGACTGTGCTCGTGGGCGTGATCGATCATCTCCTGCGGCAATGACTTGCACCCTCTCGACCTGTCTCATGGATCGTTTCTTCATCATCCTTCTCCTTCTTGGCAGCATTTCTTCACTCCCTGCGGCCACCTACCATGTGAGCTCAACGGGCGATGACGCCAGCGCTGGCACATCGCAGACGACCCCGTGGAAGACGCTGGCAAAAGTCGTCTCCCACAGCGCGACCACCGGCTTCCAGCCCGGCGATCGAATTCTGCTCAAGGCGGGCGAGACCTTCGAGCACTTTGGAAGCGTGAATTTCACAAACTCCGGCGCGGCGGGCTCACCCATCGTCTTTGATCTTTACGGAGAGGGTGCGAAACCCAAGGTCATCACCGGGCAAAAAGTCCTCTCCGGCTGGACGGCGACGAATCCCGGTGTCTTCAAATGGCAGTCACTCACCAGCGATGCCGCTCATCTCTGGGAAGATGGCGTGTATCAGCGGAAGGCCTCCGACGCTACCTGCTCGGATGGCGCGTGGTTTCACGATGCCGCCACCCGTGAAGTCTTTTGGAAACCCTCCTCCGGCACGACCACGGCGCATGTCGTGCGCACCACGCAGAACGGCGGCTCGGGCTTGTCGTTCGTGGATCGATCCCACATCACGGTGAGGAATCTCGCTTTTCCCGGCACGTCCACGCCGCTGAGCTTCCGCGCTTCCACCGGGACCGTCCGCGGCATCACCGTGGAGGACTGTGATTTTGAATGGAATGTCAACGCCATCAATTTGCACTACCCGGACCAACGGCTGGAGGAGGTCGTGCTGCGGGGGAACACGATCACCAACGTGCTCTTCGCCACGAAATTCTGGTGTGATGGCACCACCGCGCTTTCCGGACGCATGGTGAATGTGCTCGTCGAAAACAACACCATCCGCGACCTCGACGTCGATGGCCACTTTGATCCCGCCGGCACCCAGGACCACGAGGCCATCTACATCCAGAGCCCCATCGGCCTCGTGATCCGAGGCAACACCGTGGAAAACGTGCGACCCGGAATGCATGGCGGCAACGGCATCTCCATCTGGGTGCCGAGCCTGCAGGGTGGATTCGACGACATCGTGGTGGAGGACAACTTACTCAACAACACCGACACGGGGATCAGCGCTTTTGGCGGCTCCACGCCGGACCGTGTTTCGAATGCCGTCATCCGGCACAACATCTCGTGCCACAATCGCCGCGGCTACAATCTCAACACCCGCTGCACCAGCCCCGGGCCGCTCAAGCTGATGCACAACATCGCGTACAACTGCCTCACCGGTCTCACGCTGGAGTATCAAAGCGGCTGGGAAGTGAGGCACAACATCTTCAGCGACACCACGACGCACATCGCCTTCAAAAGTGCGGTGACCGATGGCAGTCTATTCCCGATCGACCACAACCTCTACCATGCCACTTCGGTCGATGCCTGGACCTCCACCAATCCAGCCGCGAGCTGGAACGCGGCCACATGGCGGGCGCTTCACGATATCTCCGGCGGCCTCATCGACAGCACCAGCATCTTCGCGGAACCGGGATTCACCAACGGTAGCGGACGGTTTGATCGACCTGCTGACTTCGAATTGCCACCGCGATATCAGCAATGGCTGACGCGGCACGATTTGCCCGCCGATGCCGGCGCCACCGGCAATCCGACCGCGCCCGCGAAGGACAATTGACCGATCCCTATGAAATATCCCCACGGCCGACAACTCCGCTTCATGTCCTCTTCCCTTCACCCAGCCATGAGATCCACCACCCGCCGTCACTTCCTCCGCACCTCCGCCGCTATCGCCGCCTCATCGGGCATCGTGCTGGGTGAGGAGAAACGTCACGCCAAGACGCTCGACGAGGCGTATCGCATGCTGGGCTTTGATCCGAAGGAGGCGGGCAGCTTCACGGCGCTCTGGATGGCGGACATTCATTATGGCATCGGCGAGGCGCAGACCATCCTTCCGCCCATCATCGCGGAAGTCGAGCGCATGAGCCCGCGGCCGGCCTTCATCGGCATCGTGGGCGATCTGATCGTCAGCGCCTCGCACAGCTTCGGGACCGTGCCCGGCGAAAAGGACCGTGCGCTGGCCCTCGACGAGTTCCGGGCGTTGAAGAAGCACAGCGATGATCTCGCCCGTCTCGCGCCCCTGAAGCTCACGCTCGGCAATCACGACACCTACCCCGGCGAGAGCGATCTCGGGCTCTTCCGCAGCGTGTTTGGCGACACTCCCGTCACGCATGCGTTTGAGGAAAAAGGCGTCGCTTTCATCATCGCCAACGGCGGCTCCTGTGGACGGCTCGGCGAGGCGCAGGAGGAGTGGTTTCAAAAGGAGGCACGTCGTCTGCATCGCAGTGGCGGCACGCTCGTCACCGCGATCCATCAACCCTCCGTCGGCTCCGTGGTCAACGAGCGCGGCATCACCAGCGCCGTGCGTCGCGGATTCGACGGGCTGCGCGGCGACTTGTGGGTCATCGGCGGCCACATCCACACAAACTCGGACCGCGTCCTGCGCATCCCCGGCGGCGAGCGGCTCGTGAATGCCTCCATCACCGCCGCGAATCCGACCGTGTGGGGCACGGAGCGTCCCGGTTACTGGCTGTGGTGTTTCCGCGATGGACGGCTCATCGGCCGCCTCTTTCGCAAGGTGGCGGATGAGGTCGAAGGCTGGCGCATCGAGAGCCCGGGCGTGACCACGCGCGAGCAGGCGCTGCTGCTTCCCTTTGAAAACCAGTCCGACCTCCTTTGGAAAGTGCTCGTCGGTGAAGGCGACGAACCCTATCGCACCGCGACGAAAGCCGCGT
Source organism: Verrucomicrobiales bacterium (assembly GCA_041917795.1). GTDB lineage: Bacteria > Verrucomicrobiota > Verrucomicrobiia > Verrucomicrobiales > DEV007 > Arctic95D-9. Next base: position 91,987 of record JAYRWX010000043.1, on the reverse strand, counting down.
GGTGTGAAAACTACTGGGCCTATGCCAGTCAGCTCGACTACCGTCTCCCGCTCAGCCTCGCGAATGGCAAAGCCAGGCGCTGCACCATCCTCGCCGCTCCGATGGCATCGAAGGGCCAGACCTTGCAGATCAGCACCTCCGCCGATGGCCGGACCTGGGAGCCCGCCGAGCCTGAAAAGAAAGACAGCCATTACACGCTCGCCATTCCCGCCAGCTGCCTCGCCGGCGGCAACCTCCATCTGCGCCTGGAACGCTGCGCCGTGAGCGGCTTCGCGCTGAAGGCGTGAGGTGTTCTGCAAGGACGTTTGCAGCGTCGCGACGGCCCGCCGCCGGGCTCGGTCAAGCCGTGGATCCGAGGTCGGCCGGTTGCGCAACGGGTGCACAAAATCGGGCTCCCCTTTGACGGGGTCGTCCCGCTATCTTTCGGGAAAATTCCCATCCATCATGCGTCGCTCCTGGTCCGTCTTTCCCGCGGTCGTCTTCCTTGCCGTGTCCGGATTCTTCGCGACCCATCGGCTCGATGCCGCAGTGCCACGGGATTTTGCAATCGACCTCAAGGCGACGGTGTCGGACAGCGCGCCGCACATCACCCTCAGCTGGACACAGCGGGTCCAGAGCAACATCACCGCACAGAAAATCCACCGCCGGCTCAAGGGCGAGACGACCTGGGTGAAACTGGCCGATCTCACCACCACCCAGACGAGCTACGTCGACAGCACCGCCCTGCCGAACGTGGAATACGAATACTGGATGGAGCGCAATCTCAACGGGCTGTCTCCGAATGTGGCGATGGGCTACCTTTGCGCCGGGGTGAAGGTCCCGGAGGTGCACAATCGGGGCAAGCTGCTCCTCGTCATCGATGACACCATGGTCACGCCGCTCGCCCCGGAGATCGCGCAACTGAAGCTCGATCTGGCCGCCGACGGCTGGACCGTGTTGCCGATCACCGCTCCCCGCAGCGGCACGGCGATCAGCACGAAGGCGCTCATCGTCGCCGCCTACAACGCCGATCCCACGAACGTGAAGGCGGTCTACCTCCTCGGGTATGTGCCGGTGCCCTACTCGGGCAACCAGGCCCCGGATGGACACGGCGACCACGTCGGCGCCTGGCCCGCCGATGGCTACTACGGCGACATGGACGGCACCTGGACCGATACGACGGTGAACAACACCACGGCTTCCCGGGCGCAGAACGACAACATCCCGGGCGACGGAAAATTCGACCAAACGAGTTTTCCCAGCCTTGTCGAACTCCAGGTCGGCCGGGTGGATTTCCACAACCTGAACCGTTCCCCGGCTACGGCCGTGACCGAGATCGCAAGGCTGAGGCGTTATCTGCGGCGTGCCCACGACTTCCGTCACAAGCAGGGAGCGTATGCCGCGATCCCACGCCGCACCCTGATCCGCGATGGCTTTGGACATGCCTTCACCTCGGAACCCTTCGCGGTGACGGCATGGATGGGAGCCTTTGCCTGCGTCGGCCAAGCCCCCGATGCGCCCATCGATGAAGCTCCCGCGGACCAATGGTTTTTGCCGGCTTACGCGGGTGGAAAAGACTACCTCTGGGGTCACGGATGCGGGGGAGGCAGCCACGAGTACGCCGACACGCTCGGCGTCTCGATGGAGTTCGGGCGAAAGACGAGCCGCGTCGTTTTCACGAGTGTGTTTGGCAGTTATCACGGTGACTGGGACGCCGACAACAACCTGATGCGTTCGGTCATTGCCGGGAATGCGGACGGCGACTCGCTCGGACTGACCTGCTTCTGGGCGGGCCGCCCGAATTGGTTCCCGCATCAACCCGGCATGGGGGAAACGATGGGTTACATGACCCGCTCCTCAATGAACGGCGGCCTGACCGGTGGCGGTGCCTACGTCCCCGGAGGATCGTCTTATCGGGGGGTCCACGTCGGTCTGATGGGTGATCCGGCCCTGCGGATGCACGCGGTCGAGCCGCCCCGCCGACTCGCCGCGACGAGCGCCAATTCGGAGGTCGTCCTGAGCTGGGCGGCAAGCACGGAGCCGGGGCTGCAGGGTTACCACGTCTACCGCGCCGACACCCCGGATGGTGTCTTTGTCAGGCTCACGTCCAATGCGACGGCGTCCACGACCTACACGGATGCCACGGTCACGGCGGGAAATGCCTATACCTACCTCGTCCGCACCCTGAAGCTGGAGTCGGTGCCCGGCGGATCCTACCACAATCTCAGCGTCGGTTCTCCGGTGACGGTGACGGTGTCCTCCGGTGCCACCGGTGCTCCCCGGAATCCCGCGAACCTCACCGTGGCGACGCCGATCAGTTCGACCAGTGCCGCGCTGGCCTGGTCGGACAACTCCAGTGATGAAACCGGGTTCCGGATCGAGCGGAAGACGAACGCGGCGGGCGCCTGGGGAACCCTCGCAACCCTCGGAGCCGACACCGTGAGCCACACCGATGCGGGTCCCTTCACCCAAGGCAATGTCTACTATTACCGTGTCGTGGCGACCGGTAGCGGCGGAGATTCCATCCCGTCGAACGAGTCCTCCTTCGATGCGGTCGCGGGCTTCTTCGAATTCAGCACGACAAAAACGAAGATCAACAAGGACGCCGGCACCGTCACCCTCACGGTGAACCGCTTCGGCGGGGCGGTGGGCGCGGTGTCGGTGAATTACGCCACGGCCAATTCCAGCGCCATCGCCGGCACCCATTACACGAGCAAATCGGGCACGCTGAACTGGGCCGACGGTGACACAGCACCGAAGACGTTCACCGTTTCGATCACGAATACGGCGACGCCGCAGTTGCCGAGGCAGTTCAAGGTGAACCTGAGTTCGCCGACCAACGGATCGGCCGTCGCGCAGTGGTCGAGCATCGCAGTGTTGATCGAAGATCCGACCGCAAGTCTCGATCCGGCGTGGACTTCGGCGATGCTAGGAGTGATCACCGATCAATCTCCCGCCGTCAGCGCGGAAGGATTCATTGGCGATGCGACCATGGGCGGCAGCGGGGTCGGCAGCGGTTCGACTTCGGAGGCGGGCCGCTTCATCTACCAGAGCCGCTCGGGCGACGGAGTGATGACGATGCGGGTGCCGACTCCGGTCACCGCGCAGAACGGTGCGCGATTCGCGGTCATGATCCGCGCCACGACCGCGAACAACGCCCTCGCCGCCGCCGCCGTGGCCGCCAGCGCCGCTGCAAACCACGGGACCAAGCTCGCCTCGCGATCGACGGTCGGAGGCGGCATGACCGTGCTGCCGTCCGCGGACAACAACCAGGACACGCCGCAGTGGCTGCGCCTCACCCGCGCCGGCACGACTTTCACGGCCGAATCCTCGGTCGATGGCACCACCTGGACGGTCCTGGGCAGTGCCGCGATCGCTTCGATGCCGTCCACCGCCCTCTGGGGAATCTTCCATTACTCGACCGACTGGGCCGCCAGCTCCACCTATCTCGGCGACTACCAGCTCGCGACCTACGACAACATCAGCATCACCGGACTGCCCGCGCCGGATTCGCCGGCCAACTTCGCCTTCGGAACGGTGACCAACACCTCGGTTCCCCTCACCTGGACCGCCGCCCCCTATGCGGCCGGATACCGGATCGAACGTCGTGGCGACGATGGCTCCGTCGACCTCGTCGCGAATCCGACGAGCGGTTCGACCGTGAACCACACGGACAACACGATCCGTCCCGACACCGCCTACGAATACCGGATCCAGGCCTACAACGACACCGGGGCGAGTGCCTGGAGCGCCCCCATCCGCACGATGGTGCCTGCGGCCGACGAGGTTTTTGCCCTCACCACCGACGACGCGGGAGGAGCCGACGCCTTCATCCGCTTTGACAACCAGGCGACGAACTTCGGGACCGGAGAAACCCTGCCCGTCGCCGATACCGCCATCGCCGATGGAGCGATGACTCCGGTGACCAAGGCCTACCTCCGTTTCAATCTCGGGACGCTGCCCGCCTTGAAGTCGGCCCGGCTGAAACTCGCCTATACCGGCGGGGTGGGGATCGACGAAACCTTCGCGATCGAAAACATGTTCTGGTTGTCCATTCGCATGCTCGCGGACAGTTCCGACACGTGGGAGGAGACCGGCATCACCTGGGAGAATGCCCCCCAAAACAACCTGACGACTCCCGGCTTGACCGGGACCGCATCGACACTGGCCAATTACTTCCACTTTGACGCGTCGACCATTCCCGCGATCGGCACGGTGGCGACCATCAATGTCAATCCCTCGACCCTCCATCTCAATCGGGGCTCGAACAATCTCGTGACCGTGGCCATCCTTCCCTCGGCCACCTTCGCCGGATCCTTGATCTGGGCCTCGCGCGAGCATGCAACCCTGCCGCCGCCCACCTTGGAAGTCACGACCGCTTCAACGAAGCCGGCCCGTCCCGGCTTCCTCACCCTCACCCCGGGATCGGGATCCGGCGTAGTGCTTTCCTGGATCGATTTCACCACCGGCGAGACCGGATTTGAAATCGAGCGCCGCGTCGCGAACGGCGGTTGGACGCTCCTGACGACCACCGCTCCGGATGCCACGACCTTCACGGACAGCGCCGCATTTCCCGGGGTCTACTACGACTATCGGATCCGGGCGATCACCCCGACGGGCGTCTCCTCGTGGGTGTCGGCCGCAGCAATCACCCGGACCGGCGCGGCCTCCATCACCGGAGCGATCCGCTCGGGCGACGGCCTTTCCTTTTCTCTCGCGGACGCTCCCCCGGAGAAGGCGTATGTGCCCACCGGATTCGAGTATTACACGCCCTCCACGAACTTCGTCACCGCGCAGACTCTCAGCACTTCCGCCCTGCGGAACAACTTCAACGGCTGGCTCGGTTGCAAGTTCACCACCGGCTCTTCCCCGGTCGTGGTCAGGGAACTGGCGCGCTGGGTCCTCAGTGGCAACACCGGCACGCACACCGTCCGCGTCGTCGACGCGAACACGAACGCCACCGTTCCCGGTGCCAGTGTCGCGGTCAACACGGCGGGCGCTCCCGTGGGATTTGCCTACGCCCCTTTGGCGGTACCCGTGACCTTGGAGGCGAATCATGCCTACTACCTCGTCAGCCAGGAAGTCAGCGGGGGTGACCAGTGGTACGAAGGAAACAATACCCTCACCACCTATGCGACCAGCGTTGCGACCGTCAACCAATCGGTCTTCTCCAGCAACGGCACCAGCTTCTCGCTTTCCTTCAGTGCCAACAACACCTACATCCCGGTCAGTTTCCGCTATTCCACCCCGGCGACCGCCTTCATCACCGGCCACGGTCTCACGGTCTTGCGGAACGACGCCAGCGGCTGGTTCGGGATGGAATTCAGGACCGGCAACTCGATCCTTTCCCTTTCCAAACTCGGCCGCTGGGTCGCGCCGGGCAACAACGGCGTGCACGCGCTGCGCCTGATCGAGGTCTCGACCGGGAATGTGCTTGCCTCCACCAGCGTCGATACCGCGGGCGCTCCCGCCGGGCAATTCCTCTATGGAAATCTCGCTTCGCTCGTCACCCTCGCCGCGAACACGAGCTATTACCTGCTCAGTGAAGAATCCGCCGGAGGGGACCAGTGGTACGACATCCGCCAGCCGAATGCGGGGACGGTCAACGGCTACCATCAGTGGCTCCTCGCTCGTGGCCTGCCCATGGACGGCAGCGGCGAAGGCAGCGCCACCGCCGATCTCGCCGGAGACGGGCTCTCCAACCTGATGAAATATGCCCTCGGTCTCGAGCCCGATACCCTCGGCCATCAGGGACGGCTTGCCTTCGGTGAGGTGACGATCGAGGGCAGCCGCTACCTCACCGTCAGCTACACCCGTCCCGATCCCGCGCCGGCCGGCATCACCTACACGGTCGAAGGCGGGAGCGATCTCTCGACTTGGTCCGATGGAGGGATCGTGCTCCACGCGGACGTCCTGAACGGCAGTCTCCGCACCCTCACCTACCGCGACACGACCGCGATCGGAGCCGCCGCGAAACGTTTCCTACGACTCCGCGTGAGCCAACCCTGATGGGTCTCGCACCCGACCCTGTTGAGTCAAGCCCGCGAATGCAGTCCGATCAAGTTGCCTTCGGAGTCCTGGACGAGGGCGATGAAGCCGTAGGGCCCGATCGAGAACTTCTCCTTGAAAACGGTGCCACCGGCAGACACGGCGCGTTCGGATTCGACCGCACAATCCTCGCAACTGAAGTAAACCAGCGTGCCACCGGGACCGGAGGGGCAACCGTCCATCTTGATGAGGGCACCCGGGCATCCGTATTGCTCCATCTCCATGGGGAAGGCCCACATCTCGTGCTCGGTCCCCGGGAGGAACTCGAGGGTCGTCGCGAAGACCGTTTCATAGAAGGCCTTCGCGCGGTTCATGTCCTGCACGTAGAGTTCAAACCAGCCGACGGGATTGGGTTTCATGGGGGCAGTTTGCCCATTTTCCAACAGTGAGTCAATCGTGTTGGCTTTGCGGAAGGGTCACAAGACTTTCCTTGCTCACGGCATCATGATGGCACGCCCCTTGTAGGCGCCTTTTTCAAAGGCCCAAACGACGTAATACCCACCGGCACCGTCCCCATTCGCCATCATGAGGATGGCGCGATCGGCGGGGTTTCCGGGAGTGAGCAGCACGAGCGTTTCAAGATTGGGTTCGTAGAGATTGTCCGTCGCCTCGGCCGGAAGCGCGACCGCTTGGCCGGCGAGGGTGATGTCGAGCTTCAGCAAACGGCTCGGCTCGCCGCCGTCCTGTCCCCAGGGAAGTTTCCCGTTCACCAGGATCATTCCGTGGGCGTCACGGGTGATCCTGTGGTCCGCGGAGACGTAGGCGGGATCCTTCACCACGGCCTCGAAGCCCGCGTGTTTCAGAGTTCCGGTGGAACCTTCGGGACCATAGGCCTTCCAGCCTTTCACCGGCTTGAGACGGCTCGCGTGAATGTAGCGGTCGGAGGTGCCGTCCGCCTTGTCGACGAAGACCATGTGAAAGCCGTTTTCGGGTGCGGGATCGACAAAGACCGGACCGCCGGAAAGCACCTTGCCTTTGATGTCGGATTCGAGGCTGGCCCCGGCCCGGAGATTGGTGTGGCCGTCCGGGTCTTCGACGATGCGGAGGTAATCGAGGATGGCTTCGTCCACGAGGGGCTGATCGGCGGCGCCGACCTGGATCAAACCGGCGGCGATCACGGCGGGGAGGAGAAATGAAAGCGGTTTCATGGGTGGTTGATGATGGAATAGCAAAACGACGTCCGGAATCGAGCCTTGATTCAGGGATTTTCCCCGGAGTAACCTTGCGGGAATGCGCATCCACCGAACGAGTTTCCTGGTCCTCGCCGGCCTCGTCGCGGTCCTTCCTGCGGCCGTGGCCGGGGAACGCCCCCTCGAGCGGTCCTATTGGCTCCATGCCTCGCTCGGTCTCTTCACCCAGAAAAACTACTTCGGTCCGGACTATCCGGCGACCGTCCCGCCCTCGACCGAGGAGATCCGCCACGCCGCAGCCTGGCTGACCGTCACGGGCGGTGCGAACCGGCTCTACCTGATCTACCATCGCGAAGTGCCCGAGGAGGAAGCCCTCCGGATCTTCCGCGACTGGCGCGAGGCGACCCCGCCGCAGATCGAGCTGATCCCCGCGCTCGTGACGCGGAGCTACGACGAGGCGATGACTCCGGTTTTTACGCCAGACGCGCTTGATCGCTTCGTGGCGCGACTCCGGGAGGTGATTCCCTCGAACTCGGTCGCGATCTACGACATCGCCTCGAACCGCGATCATTCCCCATTTGCCAGGATCCTGACAAAACATTATTCCTCCGGATTGATCCGGCTCGGCCTGCAACCTGGTGAGGCGATCACACCACCGTTCCGATCTTCCGTGCAGGACACGTGGAGCGCCTTTTGTCACGGCACCGAAACGGAACGCGACTGGCTCCAGCCGGGATTCGGAGCGGAGACCTTGCGGAAGTGGGTCGCGGAACGCAACGCGGGATCGATCCCGGTGGCGTGGGATCTCATCACCGTCGCCTGGGACTATTCGGCGACCGAACGCGGAGGATTCCCCGGATACGACGACGCCGAAAAGAACGATCCGCTTCCCGTCGGCCGCAACCGGGCCGCGGCATCACTCATCCGGCAAGTCGCCGCGCGGGAGGTCTTCGGCGGATTCAGCAGCGACCTCTACATTCTCCAGGAGAATTCCCGGAGCGCGCCGCACGATGGGAAGGAAGGCAGCTTTTACGAGTGCCTCAAGCGTGGCGAGGACTACGCCGGTTTCTACGCCGTTCCCTTGAGGGAAATCGCCGGAATCTACCGGGAACTCCGCGACGGAACCGGGGTTCAAGCCCGCACGCCCACCTCATCCCCGACCCAGCCATGAAGTTCCTTCTTTCCCTCCTCGTGTTGATTGGATCCGGCCTCCTCCACGCCGCCCCGTCCCGTCCGAATCTCCTCTTCCTCCTCAGCGACGATCACAGCTATCCCTACCTGAGCACCTACGGCGATCCGAACGTGAAGACGCCGGTGATCGACCAACTCGCGGCCGAGGGGATGAAGTTCCACCGCTTCTTCACCGGAGCCCCTCAGTGCGTCCCCTCCCGAGCCTGCTACATGACCGGTCGCTCCGCCGTCGCCGCGCGCATGACCCGCTTCTCGGCGCCGCTGCCGAAGGACGAGGTCACCTTGCCCGAGTTGCTCCGCGAGGGAGGTTACCACACCGGCATCTGCGGCCGCAGTTTCCACCTCGACGGAGCCACCAAGATCGGAGCTGCGGCCGCGCGTGTCTTCGACGAGCACGACCTCAAGACCTTCGCCGACCGGGTCGATTTCCTGAACACCTGCCCGGATCCCGAGGTCGCGGGTCAGGTCGCGAAGTTTCTCGACGATCGTCCGAAGGAGAAGCCGTTTTTCCTCTGGGCGAACTTCAGCGATCCGCATCACGCGTGGAACGCGCCCGCCGAGTTCCGCCCGGATCCCGCATCCCTCAAGCTCCCCGCCCACTGGCCCGATCTGCCCGGGATGCGCGAGCAACTCGCCGATTATTTCGCCGAGATCAACCGCGTCGACCGCACCGTCGGTGAAGTCCTGACCGAACTCGAAAAACGTGGTCTGAAGGACAACACTCTCATCGTCTTCGCCGGAGACAACGGCGCGGCCCTGCCCCACGGCAAGGGTTCGCTCTACGATCCCGGATCGAACGTGCCCTTCGTGGTGCGTTGGCCCGGTGTGGTGAAGCCCGGCGGCGAATCGCATGTCCTCGTCAGTGGCGAAGACTTCGCGCCCACCCTGCTCGGGGCCGCCGGACTTGAACCTGGTCCGAAGATGAGCGGGATCAGCATCGTTCCCCTGCTCAAGGGCGAGGCCTTCAATCCGCGGAAACATCTCTTCGTCGAGCGCGGTCCGCATGGATCGGCACCCGTGACCGCGAACATGACCAACGCCGGTTACGACCTCGGCCGCGCCGTGCGAAGCGATCGCTACAAGCTCATCTACAATTGCACTCCTTGGATTCCTTACTCGCCCGTCGATTCCGCCGGAGGCGCGGGCTGGACCCAGATCCAGGCCGCCCATGCCGAGGGCAAGCTCGCTCCCGGAGTGAGCGCGACCTATTTCACGACACCCCGGCCCGTCTACGAGTTGTATGATCTCGAGTCCGATCCCTCCGAGTTGAACAATCTCAGCGGTAAGGCGGAGTTCGCGAAAGTGGAGAAGGAACTGCGCGAAGCCCTCGCCGAAAAAATGATCCTCGACTGGGATTACCTGCCCCTGCCCGATCTGATGGAGGGTGGACAGAAGGGCGGCCAAAAGGGTGGGAAGGGGAAGGGCAAAGGGAAGGGATGAGTCGTGGGCCGGCCTCACTGAAGCCGAGCCGTGGGTCCAAGGGACGCTCGAGCCCGGGGTCACTGACCCCGGCTACAAACGACGACGCCAGGACCTTGTAGCCGGCCTCATTGAGGCCGGGCCGTGGGTCCAAGGGACGCTCGAGCCCGGGGTCACTGACCCCGGCTACAAATGACGACGCCAGGACCTTGTAGCCGGCCTCACTGAGGCCGGACCGTGTGCCAAGGGACTTTCGAACCCGGGGGCACTGACCCCGGCTACAAGTATCCGCCGACCCATTCGCCGGGATTACCGCGATAGGGCCATTCCAAAGGATCGTCACAGAACCCGGCTCGGACAGGATTGTTGAGGACGTAGTCAATCTTTTTCGAGAGGGATTCCTCGCTCCGCACAACGTGATCGAAAAACTCCGGTTGCCAGACGGGCTTCGAAAACCCCAGCCGTCGGATCGCTTTTTTAGCGGTCCATTCTTTCCATTTTCCCACGAAGAGACTGAGGCTCTCGGGAATCTCGCGACTTTCGCGGCAGAAGAAGTGAACATGATCCGGCATGATCACATAGGGACCGACGGACCATCCATGCAACGACTGACCGGTTTCCCAGACTTCCTCGCAGATCTCATGGAACTCGGGGCAGTCGAAGCGCGTCCGACGGTCTTCCGCGTTGGTGGTGATGAAGTAGACCGGATGACGGGAGAAAATAACCTCCAATCGCGAGAGGTGATTGTTCTTTTGAACAATTTTGGAAATCATTCAATTGAAAACGGTGATCCGCAAGTGCGAAGTGACGGATGTGGGTTCGTTCCAACTTGTAGCCGGCCTCATTGAGGCGGGGCCGTGGGTCCAGGGACGTCCGCCCCGGGGTCACTGACCCCGGCTACAAACGACATCGCCAGCCGCCTCCCATTCCCCTATACAAGCCATTGCCACCAGACTACGTTTCGCGCTCAATAGGGGAAGTTCCATGCATCCGGTTTCCCTCGCCCGCAGCTTCGTCTTGCTCTCCCTTTCCGGCCTTTCCCTCGGGGCCGCAGAGCCGCCTTTGCCGGACCGGGTCGAATTCAACCGCGACATCCGCCCGATCCTTTCGGACAACTGTTTCTACTGCCACGGCAACGATCCAAACCATCGCGAAGGCAAACTGCGTCTCGACCTCCGCGACGAAGCCCTCGCGAAGGAAGCCTTCATCCCGGGCAAGCCAGGGGAAAGCGAGCTCTTCTTCCGCATCCTCAGCGAGGACGAGGACGAACTGATGCCTCCACCCGATTCGCACAAGAAACTGACGAAACGCCAAAAGGACCTCCTCGCGAAGTGGATCGAGCAGGGCGCCGAATACCAGCAGCACTGGTCCTACGAAAAACCGGTCAGGGCCGAGGTGCCGGCGGGTGCCAACGGCGTCGACCACCTTGTGCGGAAGCGACTCTCCTCGATCGGACTGAAGCCCTCTCCGGAGGCTGACAAACGCTCCCTCATCCGCCGCCTTTACGCCGACCTCATCGGCCTCCCGCCGACACCGGAGGAAGTCGCGACCTTCGTCGCGGACCAATCCCCCGACGCCTACGCGAAGCTCGTTGACCGGCTCCTGACAAACCCACACTACGGCGAACGCATGGCGATCGGCTGGCTCGACGTGGTCCGCTTCGCCGACACGATCGGCTACCACAGCGACAACCCTCGCAACGTCTGGCCGTACCGCGACTGGGTCATCGCCTCCTTCAATGCCAACAAACCCTTCGACCGTTTCACGATCGAGCAGCTCGCCGGCGACCTCCTCCCCGATGCGACCCAGGAGACGCGAGTGGGTTCCGCATTCAACCGTCTTTTGTTGAGCACCGAAGAGGGTGGAGCCCAGGCCAAGGACTACGAACAGCGCATGCTGACCGACCGCGTCCGCGCCGTCGGGGCCGCGTGGATGGGACAAACGACCGGCTGCGCGCAATGCCACGACCACAAGTTCGATCCCTTCTCCATGCGCGACTTCTATGCCCTCGGTGCCTTCTTCGCCGACATCAAGGAGCCCATCCTCGGACGCCGCGAGGAGGGCATGATGGTCCTCGACGACGCGGGGAAAAAGCAACTCAACGAGCTCACCACGAAGGTGACCGTGCTGCGGGCCGACTTCGCGAAACCACGTCCTGAACTCGCCGCTGGTCAGGTCGCCTGGGAAAAGTCCGCCCTTGAGGCCATCGCAAAAGAAGCTTCCTGGCAGAGCGTCGCTTCCTTGAAGGCATCCACGGAGAAAAAGAACGTGATCCTGAAGGCCGAAAAAGACGGGCTCGTCCGGGCCTCGATCGATCCCAAACGCAACGCGCGGAACCAGAACGACGGCACCGAGACTTATCTTCTCACCACGAAGATCCCCGCGAAAGGCATCACCGGTTTCCGCCTCACTGCGGTGAAAGACAAATCGCCTGGCGTCGGCCTTGCCTCGAATGGCAACTTCGTTCTCACCGAGATCACCGCGACGGTCGGGAAGGATCGCAAGCTCGCCTTCGCCAAGGCCGCGGCCACTTATGAGCAAGGTGGGTTCCCCGCCGCCGGCGCGATTGATGGAAAGAAGGAAGGCAAGGACAACGGCTGGGCCGTCCTCGGCGGCACCGGGGCCGATCAGGCGCTGTTTCTCGCCCTCGCCGAGCCCTTCGGGACGGCGGAGGATCTCACCTTCACCCTGGCCTTTGCCTGGGGCGAAAACCACGAGATCGCGAACCTGCGTCTCGCCCACACCAGTGCGGCCGATCCGGCGAGCGCACCCGGGGCCGCCCTGCCCTCGCCCGAAATCACCGCGATACTGAAAACCGACGCGGCGCAGCGCAAGCCTGACCAAACCACCAAACTCGCCGAGGCCTACCGACAGATCGCGCCCGAACTCGAGTCGCTCCGCGCCGAACTCGCCACCGCCGAGAAGGCGAAGTCCGACTTCGAGGCGACCGCGCCGAAGTGCATCGTCTCCATCAGCGACACGAACCATCGTGTCGTACGCATCCTCCCGCGCGGCAACTGGATGGACGAGAGCGGCGAGATCGTGAAGGCCGCCCTGCCGCATTACCTGCCCGCGCCCGATCTCGGCGAACGCATCCCCAACCGCCTCGACCTCGGGCAATGGCTCGTCTCGCGCGAGAATCCGCTCACCGCGCGCACCGTGATGAACCGGATGTGGAAACACTTCTTCGGCACCGGACTGAGCAAGGTCCTCGACGACCTCGGAGCCCAGGGCGAGCCGCCCGTGAATCCCGCCCTGCTCGACTGGCTCGCCTGCGAGTTCATGGACCGCGGCTGGGATTACCGGCACATGGTCCGCACCATCGTCATGAGCGAGACCTACCGCCAGACCTCGGTCGCCTCGGACGAACTTGTCGCGGCCGATCCCTACAATCGGGAGAACGCGCGGCAAAGCCCCTTCCGTCATGAGGCCGAGATCATCCGTGACCACGCCCTCGCCGTTTCCGGTTTGCTCGTGACCAAGATCGGCGGCCCGAGCGTGAAGCCCTACCAGCCTGAAGGCTATTGGGAAAACCTCAACTTCCCTGCGCGCACCTATCAGAACGACACGGGCGATTCCCAATACAGGCGCGGCCTCTACACCTGGTGGCAGCGTAGCTTCCTCCATCCCAGCATGGTCGCCTTCGACGCGCCCAGCCGCGAGGAATGCACCGCCGAACGCAACCGCTCCAACATCCCCCAGCAGGCCCTCGTCCTTCTCAACGATCCCACCTACGTCGAAGCCGCCCGCGCCTTCGCGGCACGGATCTTGTCGGAATGTCAGGGTGACGCCGCGACCCGGATCCGTTGGGCCTGGCAAGCCGCCCTGCAGCGCGACCCCGATGCGGAGGAGGCGAAGCTGGTCGGCGATCTCGTCGCGAAAAACCTCGCCGAATATCGGGCCGATCCCGCGGCAGCGGGGGAACTGCTCAAAGTCGGTCTCGCGCCGCTGCCGGAAAAAGTCGACCAAGCTGAACTCGCCGCATGGACCCACGCAGCGCGGGTGCTGCTGAATCTGCACGAGAGCGTGACGCGGAGTTAAGGAAGTTCCATGAACATGATTCCATCAAGCAGGGCACCCAAGGAATGTCGCCCCTCCTTGGCGTGAAGACGAAGGCCCGATGAACGAGAGATTCAACCTTTCCCTAGCCCGCCGCACATTCCTCGGCCGCTCGGCCGCTCGGCCCAAGGCCTCGGCTCGGTCGCTCTCGCCTCCCTGCTTTCTCCCTCCCTGACCCGCGCCGCCACCGGAGTCCTCGGCAAACCGCCTCTGCCCCAGCGCGCCAAACGCGTCATCTGGCTGACGATGGCGGGTGGTCCCTCGCAGCTCGAGCTCTTCGATCACAAACCGAAGCTCGCGGAGATGAACGGCAAGCCGATGCCGGACTCCTTCACGAAGGGGCAGCAACTCGCCCAGCTCCAGGGGCAGACGCTGCTTTGTCAGGGTCCGCAGTTCCAATTCCAGCGCCACGGCAAGTGCGGCACCGAACTGTCCGAACTGCTCCCGCACCTCGGCTCGATCGCCGACGAGATCTGCGTGGTGAAGTCGATGACAACCGACGCGATCAACCACGATCCCGCCCACATGTTCATGAACACGGGCTCGCAGATCGCGGGACGTCCCTCGATGGGCGCGTGGGTCACCTACGGACTGGGATCCGAGGCGGAGGATCTTCCCGGATTTGTCGTGCTGATGTCGACGGGGAGAGGGCGCTCGCCCCAGCCGATCGCGGCGAGGCAATGGAGCAGCGGCTTTCTGCCTTCGAAGTACCAGGGCGTGCAGCTCCGGGCGAAGGGCGATCCGGTGCTTTATCTCAACAATCCGCCCGGCGTCTCCCGCGAGCGCCAGGGTGCCGACGTCGAGGCGATCAACGCGCTGAACCGCCGCCACGAATCCCTCGCCGCCGATCCTGAAATCGCCGCCCGCATCGCGCAATACGAAATGGCCTTCCGCATGCAGGCGAGCGTGCCCGACCTCGTCGATGTTCGCGGGGAGAGCGCCGCGACCCTCGCCCGCTACGGATGTGAGCCAGGCGACGGCACCTTTGCCTCGAACTGCCTCCTCGCCCGGCGCCTCGCCGAACGCGGGGTGCGCTTTATCCAGCTTTATCACCGCGACTGGGACCACCACAGTCTCCTTCGCGAGGAATTGCCGCTCCGTGCCGCCGAAGTCGACCGCGCCTGCATGGCCCTCGTTACAGACCTGAAGGAACGCGGCCTTCTCGAGGATACCCTTGTGGTCTGGGCCGGCGAATTCGGTCGCACGCCCATGAAGCAGGGCAACAAGGGGCCGGTGGGCCGAGATCACCACAACAAAGCCATGTCGATCTGGCTCGCCGGGGCCGGCGTGAAACCCGGCTTTGTCCTCGGCGCGACCGACGAGCTCGGTTACGCCGCCGTCGATCAAATCGCGACCGTGCATGATCTCCATGCGACGATGCTGGATCGGCTAGGGATCCAGCACGAGGCTTTCAGCGTGAAATTCCAGGGACTCGACGCGCGGCTCAGCGGCGTGGAGGGCGCGAAGGTGATCGGGGAGATCTTGGGTTGAGCGCGGATCGAAAATCAATTCAGACCTTGATCCGCGCCCCTGAAAACGCGACACGGCTCTCTTGCTGTTGACCGCAACTTCATGATACAACGCTTCCCCTATGTCCCCGAAGCGCCTTTTCCTTCTCCCTATCCTCGCCACCGCTCTCTCTGCCGCGGACAAGCCACTCCCTCCCGTCCCGGACGAGGCCCAAAAGCCGCCTTTCGAGGAATCGCCCGAGGTCGCTCCGCGGATGCTGGTGCCGGGTTTTGTGATCCGGGAACTGCCGGTGAAACTGTCCTCGCTCAATAACATCGAATATGCCCCCGACGGCCGCCTTTTCGCAGGAGGCTACGACGGCCGCTTTCACCTCCTCCGAGACACGAATCGCGATGGACTCGAGGACGAAGTGACGACCTTTCAGCCCGAGGCGGTCCCGAACTACCCGCTCGGCATCGTCGTGCAGGAAGGTGATCCCTGCTTCGCCCTCACCGACGAGATCGTGCGTTATCGCGACACCGATGGCGACGGCGTGCCGGATCAACGCGAGACGATCGCGAAAGGCTTCGACGATCCCACGATGGTCTCGGCGAAATACCTCAGCCATCGTCGCGTCGACAGCAGCATGGCCCTCGCACGCGGTCCCGACAACGCGTGGTATGTGACGATGGGCAACGCCGGCTACAACAATCCCTATTGGCAGGAGGATTTCCCAAAGGGACAGAAGCCTTCAGGCAAGGCCCACTATCAGACCGGAGCGCGGCGGGGATGCCTCCTGCGGATCACCGATGAGGGAAAAGTGGAGCAATTGAATTCCGGCCTACGCTACATCATGTCACTCCAGTTCAACCGCCACGGTGATCTCTTCGGCACGGATCAGGAAGGCGCGACCTGGTGTCCGAACGGGAATCCCTTCGACGAGCTCCTCCATCTCCAGCCGGGCCGCCACTACGGGTTTCCTCCCAGCCATCCCGTCTATCTGCCGGCAGTCGCTGATGAGCCGAGTGTCTGGAATTATGCACCGCAACACCAGAGCACCTGTGGATTCCGCTTCAACACACCGGGGCCGGGCCGCGGGAAATTCGGCCCGTCCTTTTGGGAAGACAACGCCATCGTCACCGGCGAATCGCGCGGCATCCTCTGGCGCACCGTCTTGGAAAAATCCGCCGCGGGATATGTCGCCCGAACGGAAGGCCTCGCGCGCCTCAATCTCATCACCGTCGATTGTGCGATTTCACCTCAAGGGGATTTGCTCGTCGCCTGCCATACCGGCAAACCCGACTGGGGCAACGGACCCCAGGGAGAGGGACGGCTTTTCAAAATCTCCTACGAAAACCCGGAAGCACCCCAGCCTGTCCTCGCGTGGGCCGCGAGCGAAACGGAAACGGTCGTGACCTATGATCGTCCGGTGAAAGCCGTCGAGGTATCCGAAGTGGCCCTGCGCGCCGGGCGATATCTCTCCGCCGGTGATCACCTCGAGACGATGCGGCCTCCCTACGCCGTCGTCGCGATGCAGCAGCGACAACCCGTGAGCACGTTGCCGGTGAAGTCGGTGCGGAGCGGAGACGACGGCCGCAGTCTCGTCCTCACCACCGTGCCGCGACGGCTCGCCCTTTATCACGATCTCAAAATCGGCGAGACGGCTCTCGCCTATGATCTCACGGGTTTGCAAACGGAGTGGAGCGGCGAGGGACAGGACGGAAGGTGGCAGGGCTGGCTCCCTCATCCCGACCTCGGTGTGTCGCGCTCTTTCACCAGGGGCAGTGCGCCGCACGATGCGCTCTGGGCGCGGATGGATTCACCCGGTCGTCTCACGATGCGGACCAAGCTCGATCTCTGGAATCTGATGCTGCCCGCGACCCAACCGGGTTCGGTCCTCGACTACACCCCCTCGCCCGAGACGGTGACGATGATCTTCCGGTCCGACGCCGGGTTGCAGATCGAGGCGGCGGACGCCGAGGTGGAACGCATCAGTGATCGCGAGAGCCGTGTCACCGTCGCGGGAACGAAGGAGAATCAATGGCTCGCGCTGACGCTGACCCTGGAGACTCCCGTGAAGCGGCTTGAGGTCTCATATACGACCCTGCGCGACAATCACGAACGGGCTCCCGGCGTGAAACGTTTCCTCCTTCCCTTCGCCGAGCCGGCTCCGGCCGATCTGCCCAAAGAGGAGATCCCCGAACTCACCGGCGGAGATTGGGAAAAAGGACGCGCCCTCTTCAATGGCAAAGCTGCCTGCGCCACCTGCCACAGCCTCCGTGGCGAAGGAGTGGAGGTCGGCCCCGATCTGAACAATCTCATTCATCGCGACTACGCCGGAGTCCTGCGCGACATCGTCGATCCAGGTGCGGTCATCAATCCCGATGCGATCGGCTACACCGTGACGCGGAAGAATGGACAAGTCACCGTCGGCACCCGCGTCGCGGAGACCGAGAGCGAACTCCACCTCGCCCAACCCGGCGGTCTCGTCGCGAAGATCGCCAAGAGCGGCATCGCGAAGACCGAGGCCCTGCCCGTCTCGCTCATGCCCGCAGGACTCGATCAGGCTCTGACGAAAGAGGAGCTGCGCGATCTGATGACCTATCTCTTGCGGGATCGGAAGTGACAGGTTGGAAAGTGCGATCGGTTCAAAGCTTCGTCCTGTCCCGCCTCCACAGATCGACACAAAACAACACGACTCCGACCCAGATGCACGCGAAGGAGGCGAGGCTGCGCATCGTGAAGGGTTCGTGGTAGATGAAGACACCGGTGAGGAACTGCCCCGTCGGCGCAAGAAATTGCAGCACGCCGAGCAGTGAGAAGGGCAGCTTTCTCGCCGCGTGGGCGAAGCCGAGCAGCGGGATCGCCGTGACGATGCCGAGCACTCCGATGCAGGTCAGGTCGTGGAAATCGCCGCGTCCCCACAGCTCGCGTCCTCCCACTCCCGACCAGATCAGGTAACCCGCGGCGAGCGGTAGAAAGACGAGCGTCTCCGTGGCCAGTCCACTCAATGATCCCAGTTCGCTGCGCCGGCGGGCGAGTCCGTAGAATCCCATGCTGAGGGCGAGGATCAGCCCGATCCAAGGAAAGGTGCCGAGGGCCACGATCTGCATCACCACCCCGAGCGCGGCGCAGGCGATGCTGATTTTCTGCAGGGGCCGCAGGGTTTCGCCGAGGAGGAGACTGCCGATGAAGACATTGAGGAGTGGATTGATGAAATACCCGAGGCTGCATTCGACGATGCGGTCGTGGTTCGCCGCCCAGATGAAGGTGCCCCAGTTGATCGTGAGGAGGAGGCCCGAGAAGGCGTGGGCAAGGAGGTTGGAGCTCTTGGTCAGGGCCGCGCCCCAGTGGCGAAGTTCCCCGCGCCAGGCGAGCAGGGGAATCACCGTCAGCATCGTCCAGGAGACGCGATGGGCGAGGGTGAGATCGGGCCCGACATGGCTGAGCTGTTTCCAAAAGACCGGCAGTGTCCCCCAGAAGCCGAAGGCGATGATCGCGCCGATCACGGCGGACTTGGGGGGACGGGAGGACATGGGGGGAGCGGCGAAGGTAACGCAGAAAGCCGATTCGGCGAGGCCTTCCCCGATTGCGTCCGCCGGATTCGATTGCGGAGGCGGCGTGAACTGTGGTTCATTGACCTGCCTCTGACGCTCATGGATCCATTACGCCACTTCAGCCGCCGTGCCTTTCTTGGAAAGACCTCGCAGGGCCTTGGCTCGCTCGCGCTCGCCTCGTTTCTCGATCCGCGCCTTCAGGCCGGGACCCGGGGCGTTCTCGGCACGCAACCTTTGCCGCAGCGCGCCAAGCGGGTCATCTGGCTGACCATGGCGGGCGGCCCCTCGCACCTCGAGACCTTTGATCCGAAACCGAAGCTCGCGAAGATGGACGGTCAGCCCATGCCCGAGTCCTTCACCAAAGGCCAGCAACTCGCCCAGCTCCAGGGCAAACCGCTGACCTGCTTCGGCCCGCAGCATCCCTTCGCTAAGTATGGCAAAAACCAGACCGAGATCTGCTCGCTCTTTCCACAGATCGGATCAGTGATTGACGACATCTGCCTGATCCGTTCGATGACGACGGACGCGATCAACCACGATCCGGCTCACATGTTCATGAACACGGGTTCGCAGATCGCGGGACGTCCCTCGATGGGAGCGTGGGTCACCTACGGACTCGGCACGGAGGCCGAAGACCTGCCCGGCTTCGTCGTGCTCACTTCCCTTGGAAAAGGCGGTCAGAACCAGCCGATCGCGGCACGGCAATGGAGCAGCGGCTTTCTGCCGACAAAACACCAGGGCGTCCAGCTCCGGAGCAAGGGTGATCCGGTTCTCTACCTCACCAATCCTCCGGGCGTGACGCGTGATCGCCAGGGTGCCGACGTCACCGCGATCAATTCGCTCAATCGCCGCCACGAATCCCTCGTCGAGGATCCCGAGGTGGCGACGCGCATCGCGCAATACGAGATGGCCTTCGCGATGCAGGCGAGCGTCCCCGGTTTGATGGATTTGTCAGGAGAAGACGCGCGGACGATGGAGCTCTACGGCTGCCAGCCGGGCGACGGATCCTTTGCCTCGAATTGTCTCCTCGCCCGCCGCCTCGCCGAGCGCGGAGTGCGTTTCATCCAGCTCTATCACAAGGACTGGGACCACCATGGAGGCGTCAAGGATGGCATCGCCCTGAAGGCGGAGGAAATCGACCGCGCCTGCATGGCCCTGATCACCGACTTGAAACAGCGCGGACTTTTCGATGACACCCTCGTGGTCTGGGCCGGTGAATTCGGCCGCACTCCGATGTCGCAGGGCGGCAGTGGACGCGACCATCACAACAAGGCCATGTCGGTCTGGCTCGCCGGAGCCGGGGTGACGGGCGGCATCGTCCACGGGGCCACCGACGAGCTCGGCTACGCGGCGGTGGAAAACGTCACCACGGTGCATGATCTCCACGCGACGATGTTGGAGCGGCTCGGGATCCGGCACGAAGCGTTCTCCTTCAAGTTCCAAGGACTCGACGCCAAACTGACCGGGGTCGAGGGTGCCAAGGTGATCCGCGGAATCCTCGGTTGATTTGGGTGCCGGTCACAGCTCTTCGACTGTGATTTCGTGAAAGAGCGTCGGGCTCTCGTAGGACCCGATCGCGAGTGCGCTGCCCTTGGTGTCGAGTGTTTCCCATCCCCACGGATAAGCCACGCCGATCTCCTGCCACCGCCATTCGAGTTCCTTCACCGTCCTGCCATCGAGGGACATTCGCAGCCGGTCCTGACCGTATTCCAATTCGAGTTCATACCGCCTCCCGTTTTCGATGGGAATGATGACAGCCTCCGGCAACGTCCTCAGGTCTTGTCCGTCGATCACCTGGAAACCGGCTAGGCTATTCTCCCATGCGGAGAGCTCGGCGGTGCCGGTGCCCTTTGGAGTCCGGAAGAAGATGGCGATGGAGTAGGTCCCTTCGAGACGGGTGAAGGCGACCCGGGCTCGAAAACCCCGGGGAGGCAGCGAGCCGAGCAATTGCAGGACCGCTTTTGAGTTGTCGCTGCGCCAGGCGGCACCCTCCCGGATCCAGTTGCCCGATACGGGGCGCAGCGCGAGATGGTTGGACCATGCGGCGGGCAGGGTGATCCCTTCCGGCGGAGCGTCCGCCACCGGTTCAGGAACGGGCTCCGCGGTTTTGGTGGGTTTGTCAGGGATGGGGGCCGGCTCCGGTTTGGGAAGGACGGCGAGCGCTTCGGTTTTCGGAGCGGGTGGAGCGACCGGCTCCGGGGCGGAAACCGCAGGCGATGGTGGCGTCACCGGCAGAGGCGACTGCGGTAGGGGCGATTCGCCCGCCTGGCCCAACCTGCGATCGTTGTCGGTGAAGGAGGCCGCAGGTTCGCGCGGTTGTCCTGTCATCCAGGCGTAGGTGCCCGCACCGGCAAGTGTGAGCAGGGCAAATCCCGCCGCTACGGCCAGCCAACGACTCCGCGGATGCATGGCCCGCTCGAGCCGGGCGAGAAACTCCTCCGCCGTAGCGACCCGTTTCTGGGGGCGGGTCCGCAGAGAGTCGAGAATCAGCTTTTCCAGGGCCACCGGCAGGTCGCGACGGATCGAGCGGGGTGGATCGAAATGCCCCTGGGGCCGGATGCCGGTGACCATTTCATAGAGGATCACGCCGAGAGAAAAGAGGTCGGCACGTCCATCCACGGCGCGGCCCTCGAGCTGTTCGGGTGCCATGTATCCGAGCGTGCCCACCGAGGTGCCGGTCAGGGTGAGGCGAGGTTGGTCCGGGCCCGTGGGCAGGGCGAGGCCGAAGTCGGTGACTTTGACCGATCCGTCGACCGCGACCAGCACGTTCTCGGGCTTGAGGTCGCGGTGGACGATGCCTGCTCCATGCGCGGCGGCAAGACTCGCGGCGATCTGCCGGATGACGGCCGCGATCGTCCCGAGATCGCGGACCGGTTTCCGGGCGGCGAGCCACTTCTCCCGCAAGGTGCCCGAACCAACCCACTCCATGACAATCGCGGCACCCCCGTCGATCCTGACAAAGTCATAAACGGCGACGATGTTCGGGTGGGAAAGCCGGGCCATCGAGCGGGCTTCGCGTTCGAGCCGATCGAGCCACTGGCTCGCGGCGGTTTCGCCGGAACCGAGCACTTTCACCGCGACGAGACGGTCGAGGCTGGTCTGACGCGCCAGCCAGACGCGCCCCATCCCGCCGCTGCCGAGGAGGCGGAGGATCTCATAGCCGGGAATGTCGGGAGTCCCGCCCGCTTCCGGAGCCTCGGAATCGAGACCGAGGCCTTCGGCCATGAGCAGGCGGGGATCGAGACCTTCCAGCGCGGGACGGGAGGACTTGGTCGGTTTGTCAGGATCTCCGGATGTGCTCACAGCAGGCGGATGAGGTAACGGAGTTCACTGTCCACGTCGCCCTCACCCTCGTGGGTTTCCGCGACCTCCTCGCGCAGAATCGTGCCGAAACGTGCCCGGAGCCGGTGCACCGCGACCTTCACCGTGTCGGCCTTCATCCCGAGGAGAGCGCCGATCCTTTCATAGTCCTCAGATCCCGCCACCGCAGTGAGGTAGGGCCGCAAAACCGCGAAGTCTTCCGCCTTGCCACGCGAGGCAAAATCCGACGAGAGTCGCTCGCAAGCCCGCTCCAGCAAGGTCAGGGCCCACTGCCGGTCGTAGGCCTCCTCGGGAGTTTCGTCGGCGTCATCACCTGAATACCAGTGTTCCGCGTCGATGCCTTCGAGCGAGATGAGGGCTCCACCTCCGCGTTTCTCAGCGGTGGCTTTGGCGTGTTCGTCCTTCGCATACCGACGGAAAGCAGTCAGGAGGAAGGTGCGGAGGCGGCCGCGCGAGGCGTCGGCCCTTTTGAAGAGATCATCAACGACCGCCTTGGTGAGGAATCCCTGGACGAGATCCTCGGCATCGGACGGCGACCGGCCGCTGCGTCGGGCAAAGGCATAAAGCGGCAACCAATAGGCCTGACAGAGTTCGGCCAAGGCCGCCTCTCCCGCCTTGCTGCCGCGGACGGAACCGAGGACGAGACTCCACTTGGTTTTCGGAAACGGTGCGTTGGAAGCCGGTGCGGCCATGTCGATAAGCGTTTCCAGAAATAATTTTCGCAAGTATTGTAACCCGTTCCCGGGATTTCCCAAGAAAAGAGCATGACACCCCCTTCTCGTGCGATTCTTGCTTTTCTTCTGGCGCTGGCCCCGGTCACGCTCCGCGCCCAGGTTACCACGACCGGTTTCCTCAACGAGGCCCGCCCCGAGGCGCCCGGCACCCTCCTCAGCGCGCCTTGGGAAAACGGCTCGCAGAACCTCGGCCGCACCACCACGCTCAACTATGTGAATGGCTGGCTCATTGTCGGGGGCGAGTCGCCGGGCTCGGTCTTCCCCGGATCGGATCTGATCAAGCGCGTCTACGACATCTCCGATCCGGAGAATCCGGTGCGGCGCCATCCCTCGGACTTCGGCCTGGTCTATCCGAACAATTTCTGGATCCAGGATAACGATGGTTGGAACGCCCACGGCAGCGCCCAGAGCGGGCCCTACACGCTGCCGGGCGTGATGCGCGTCGCGACCTTCGGCGGTCCGGTCGAGCTCGGCGGCACCGCGGGCATCCCGAGGCTTTCGAACATGCCTCTGCTCTACAATCGCTCCAGCATGGCCGGGCCCTGGTATGCGACGCTGCAATGGTACGGCGGCGGACAGACGCCTTCGGGCATTTTTGAAATCCGTCGTCCCCGCGTTGTCGGCGGAATGGTCAACTCGCCGGGCGATCTCCTCGCGACCTTCGACCATGCCGGGAACTTCGGCGGCGGGGAATGGCACCCGATGTTTTTCGGCGACCTCCTCATCTACGCGCGCAGCGGTTTCGCGGCGAACGACGGCGTCGTCGTCTACCGGCTCAGCTACACGAATTTCGAGGACGGCAATCCCGCGAACGACCAGGTCGGCGTGCAGTATGTCGGATCGCTCGAGGGCGGCTTCCAGGGCTATTGGCCGAATCTCTTCAGCGACGGCACCGGCCTCTACGTGATCGGTTCTGCCACCGACATCCTCACCTCGGCCAACATCACGAATGCCGCCGATCCCGCGACTTCCTCCGAAAACCCCGTCACCACCGGTCCGACCCTGACGATCCCCGGTTTCACAAACGCCTCCTACCCGGTTTACCAGGACCGCTATGGCTTCATCCACAATCGCAAGATCGACATGACCGACTTCCTCGCCGGAGCCGGCATGAGTTCGATCGAACTGACCCTCAACGAGACCGCCACCGGCGTCGACACCACCCAGATGTCGCTGCCGCTGGGGAATCTCTGGATCACGGGCGGTTATCCGAACGGCGGCGTCAACGCGCAGAATCCCTGGGGCGTCCGCTCGCAGGGCATGGCCGTTTGGGTGCACCAGCAGGCCTCCGATGAGACGGCTCCGTCCGTGTCCTATCACATTCCCCAAAACGGCCGGGCAAACTACCCGCGCTTCGCCCCGCTGAGCTTCCTCCTCCACGAACACCCGCGTCACGGCGGCATCCGCAACGGCATCGACTTCGCGGTGCGTCCGGTCGGGCCGGATGGCAACAGCCTCGGCGCGGCCGTGCCGGGATACCTGATCCACGATTTCTCCGGCGTCGTCACCTTCACCCCCGAGGGCGGGCTCGCCGCCAACACGACCTACCAGGTGGACTTCTTCTCCGACGACTCGAATCCGGCAAACCCGATCGGATTCTTCGACGCGGCGGGCAATGTCATCGAACCCTATTCCTTCCGCTTCTCCACCGGTGGCGGAGTCGAGGCCTCGCCCGCTCCGGACTTTTCCGCGCTGACCGCGAGCGACTACCAGCCCGCGCCGGGGGAAAACGTCACCTTCACCGCGACCGCCGCGCCGGGGACTCCGGGCGGATCGCTGCAATACCGTTTCAATTTCACCGGCACCTGGTCGGGCTGGGGCGCGAGCGCCTCGGCGAATCATGCCTATGCCGAAGCTGGCCGCCAGCGCGTCCTCGTCCAGGTCCGCGAGGGCAACGGCGCGCCCATCACCCGGCCCCTCAATCTCCTCGTCATGAACGCGCCCGCCGGTCCGCAGCCGACGCGGAATTCCACGATCGTCTCCGGCATCGATGGCATCGCCGGTCACCGCGTCTGGGTCGTCAATCCCGATGCCGACACCGTCACCGTGTTTGATGCGGCGACGAACGAGGTCGATGCGGAGATCGCGGTCGGCGACGACCCCCGCTCAATCGCCCGCGACGCGAACGGACGCTATTGGGTGACGTGTCAGGGCAGCGACGAGATCCGCGTCTTCAATCCCGACACGACCCAGTTCGCCACCGTCAGCGTTCCCTACGGATCGGCTCCCTTCGGCATCGCGCCCTCGCCCGATGGCGAATCGCTCTTTGTCACCCTTTACGGATCGGGACGGGTGCACCGCTACATCGCCGATAATCCCGCTGCCGCCGCGACCGTGCGCACGACCTTCCCGACGCCCCGCGCCCTCGCCGTCAGCGGTGATGGCGAGCGTGTCCTCGTGACCCGCTTCCTCTCGCCCGACCTCGAGGCCGAGATCGCCGAATTCGACGGAAATTCCCCCGCACTCGACTTGGTGCGCACCTTCCGCCTCTCCTCCTCGAACACGATCGACCTCGGCGACCGCGCCTCCGGCGTGCCGAACTACCTCGCCGGCATCGCCATCTCCCCCGACGGCACCCGCGCCGCCGTCGTCTCGAAGCAGGACAACATCCAGCGCGGCGAGTTCTTCGGCGTCAACGACCTCACCTTCGAGACCACGGTGCGCGCCGTCGTTTCCTTCCTCGATCTGCAGGCCAATTCCGAGATCCGCCATTCGCGCCGCGACTTCGACAACTCCGACAGTCCCAGTGCCGTCAGCTACACGCCCCTCGGCGACACCCTCCTCGTCACCCTCCAGGGGAACAACCGCGTCGTCGGATTCGACGCCCTCTCCCTCGCGCCCGTGACGGGTCCGAACACCGCCGGCGCCACCCTCGTCTCGCCTCTCGTCAAAACCCTCGAGTCGAACACCGGCGCGGCTCCCCAGGGCCTCCTCGTCGATGCGGCGAGCGGCCGGCTCTACGTGCAGAACTTCCTCGGACGCAGCGTCACCGTCCTCGATGCCGGACCGCTCCTGACCATGAACCAGGGATCGCTCCCTAACATGACCACCATCGACACCGTCGCGACCGAGCCGCTGCCGCTCAACGTTCTCCTTGGAAAACAGATCTTCTACCACGCATCCGACCCGCGCATGAGCGCCGACGGTTATATCAGTTGCGCCTCCTGCCACGTCGATGGCGGGCACGACGGCCGCGTCTGGGATTTCACCGGCCGCGGCGAAGGCCTGCGCCGCACCACCGATCTGCGCGGTCGCGGTGGCATGGCCCACGGCAATGTGCACTGGTCGGGGAATTTCGATGAGATCCAGGACTTCGAGCACGACATCCGCGGCGCCTTCGGCGGCACCGGATTCATCGGACTGAACCCTGTTGACTTCGCGACCCAACACGGTTCACCCGCCTCGGCGAAAGCCGGTCTGAACCCCGACCTCGACGCGCTCGCCGCGTATGTGGCTTCGTTAGGGAACGCCAAGGTCCCCCGCAGCCCCCATCGCAACACCGACGGCTCGCTCACCGCGGCGGCCCTGCGGGGACGCGATCTGTTCGTCGCGCAAAACTGCGCCACCTGCCACCAAGGCGACGACTTCACCGACTCGAACGGCGCGCCCACCCTGCACAACGTCGGCACCCTTTCCGCGCTCAGCGGCGAACGTCTCGGCCAGCCACTCGCCGGCATCGACACGCCGACCCTGATCGGACTCCACGCCGCGCGCCGCTACCTGCACCAGGGACTCGGCGCGACCCTGAACGAGGTCTTCTCGCAGGCTGGCGGCGTCTGGCTGCCGGCGGCGAATGCCCAATTCCTCGGGGGCGCCGCGGTCGGGACCGGCACCGACAATCCCGGCGAAGGTGGTGGCGGTTTCACCCGTGGCGTTTTCGGAGGCCAACTCGTCGGCATCACCGGAGCCGCTGGAAACGGCGTGCGGTTCAACAACGTCGATGGCGGCGCTGGCGGCAGCGCGTTGATCCGGCTTCGCTATATCAAACAATACGGAAATGACTTCGCGGTGCTCCGCGTTAATGGGGTCGAACAAACCTTTCCCATCCTGATTCAGTCTCCTGACAACAATTGGATGTTGAGCGGATGGCGTTGGGCCGACTTCGAAGTGCCGCTCAATCCAGGCGCGGGGAACACCGTGGAAGTGCTGCGCCACGCCAATCCTTTCGCCGACTTCATGCTCAACGGCATCCTCGTCGCCAATGCCAATGTCCTCGCCGCGGCGGCCCCGCACCGGGTCGTCACGACCCTTTCCACCGGCGACCGCGACGATCTGCTCGCCTATCTCCGCCAACTCGACGGCAGTTCCGGCGAGGCGCCCGCGACCCAAAATCCGGCGAATCCCACCGTCACGATCACGACCCTGCCGGGATTCACGCCGCCGCTCACGGAGGACTTCATCGATTTCGA
Organism: Verrucomicrobiales bacterium; assembly: GCA_041917795.1. GTDB lineage: Bacteria > Verrucomicrobiota > Verrucomicrobiia > Verrucomicrobiales > DEV007 > Arctic95D-9. The sequence continues at coordinate 64,691 of JAYRWX010000043.1, read as the reverse complement.
CATCGTCTTCTCCGCCCCTGTCACCGGTGTCGTCGCGGGCGACTTCGTCCTCGGTGGCACCGCTGGCCCAACCACCGCGCAACTGACGACCCTGACCGAAGGCACCCATTACCGGCTGCGGGTGGGCGGCTTCACCGGGGCTGGATCCATCACCCTGCAACTGCCCGCCGGTGCGGTCGACGGCCTCGCCGGAGGCAGCGTGAACAACGCCTCCCTCGTCGCCTCGGTCGACTACGCACCCGTCGTGCCGGACGACCTCGCCCCGCTCTCCGACGAGTTCGACGATCCTGACACGATCACCAATTGGCTCCGCAACGAGACCGTCGAAGGCTGGGGCGGCAGCAAGCTCGAGCAATACGACATCGACACGACCAGCCCCGGGCAGATGCGCCTGATGCCTTATTCGAGCAGTTGGTATGAGGACTTCACCGGTGCCTACACCTACAAGGAGGTCAACGGCGACTTCGTCCTCACGACCCGTCTCGACGTCACCAACCGCGCCGGAACGGGACGGCCCAACTCCGACTTCAGCCTCGCCGGACTCATGGTGCGCGCACCCCGCGGACTCACCAATGCCGCGCCGTCGCCCGATCCCGGTCCCGGTGTCTTCCTGCCTTGGCCGCCGCCCGCGAATGGTCAGCCCAACCATTACACGACCCCCTGGCAGCCCGACACGGAGAACTACATCTTTCTTTCCTTCGGCTTCGGCAGTGCTGGCATGGCCACGCCCGACGGCAACAACCCGAACCGCTGGCATTACGAGGTGAAAACGACGACCAACGGCGTTTCCACCCTCTATCCCCGCACCCACGGCGTGCCGGAAAACGAACCGGTCGTCATGCTGCAGATGGTGCGGCGCGGTTCGACCTTCCTCCTTCTCCGCCGCCACGGCGAGGGACCGTGGATCCTCGAGAACCGCTTCGAGCGGCCCGATCTTCCCCAGACCCTTCAGATCGGCATGACCACCTACACCGATTGGAACACCGTCGCGGCCGGTTGGGATTTTTCGAATCCGCGGATCCCCTTCCACCAGAACCGCATCGTCAACACCAGCGGCAATCCCGACCTCATTGCTGATGTGGATTTTGTCAGGATCCGGCGTCCCGATCCCGCGCTCGATGCCGCCGATCTCCAATCCGTCGCCGTGACCGGACCGAATGGCCCCGTCGTCGAACTCGGCGGCACCCCGCTCGCGGCCTGGCTCGGTGACAACGGCCACGCGCCCTATGACAACGGCGGCGACAATCCGGAACCGCTCCCGGCCCCGACCGGCATCACCGCGACATTCGTCGAGGGCGAAGGTGTCGTCGTCTCGTGGAATGCCGTCGCCGGTGCGACCGGCTATGAAATCCTGAGCGGCCTCTCCGCGGACGCCGGATCCCTCGCCTCGGTCGGCACGACCGCGACGACCGGCTTCACCCACGCCGCCGCACCCGGGCAAACGCACTATTACGCGATCCGCGCCACGAACGCGGGCGGAGCAGGACCCGCCTCGAACGCCGCCTCGACCTTCGTCGCCGTGCCCCTGACCATTCCCCAAAACGTCACGGCGACCTGGATTGCAGGACAGGGAGTCAACCTCTCGTGGACGGCCGTGGCCGGGGCGACCGGTTACGAAATCTGGGGTGGTCCCTCATCCGATCCAGGTTCACACCTCCTCCTCGGCACCAGTGCGACCGCCGCCTACCTCGATGCTGGAGTCACTCCCGGAGAGACTCGCCATTATTCGGTCCGCGCGACGAGGGGAGCGGTCTCCGGCGACTTCTCCGACGCGGGTGACACCTTTGTCGAAGTGCCCCTGCCCGCACCGCGACCCGACCTCGCCATCGGAGCCACCCTGACCAAACGCTCCGGCATCGGCGTCTACAATACCACCGGCTCAGGACAACGCCTCCTCCTCCGCAGCCAGGGCACCCGTCCCCTCGCCGCGATCGTCACCGCAACCAATGCCGGCGAAGACGACGACACGATCCGCCTCCAGTCGACCCGTCCGCCGAAGACGCTCGCCTTGAACGGCTTCCTCGCCAGCAACGGCGTGCGCACCAACGTCACCGCCACCCTCCTCACCTCCGGAGCCGTCACCGGTGATCTGGAGCCCGGCGATTCACGACGCCTCGATCTTTCCCTGCGACCCGGGAAGCGGTTTGCGGGGGCGCGGTTCGCGGTCAGCGGGGAGAGCCGTGGGACCCGGGATGCGGTGGGGATGCAGGTGGTGAGGGGGAGGTAGGGAAAAAGTAGCTGCGGCTTTAGGCGTTGAGATATCAGAAGCCTTCCGGTTCGACCCACTTTCCCTCTCCCCATCGGCGCTTGCGTTTCTGACATTCAACTTCAGAAAGGCGCGCTCCCTCGAAAAGGATCGCGTCCAGAGCATGTATCGCGTTCTCGCAGTCCACCACTTCTTTTGAGACTAGAAGGTCAAGAATCCAAAGGACCCCTCGCACGGTCACCCCGTGATCTGACACCTCCCTTCGAAGTCGTCCGTCGCCTGTCAGAAGGAGTGCTTCACGCTGCTTAGCGCAGAGTAAGGCCGTTGCGTCAGCGAAGCTGATTTGGTGTCGTTGCGCGAGAGACGACATCGTAGTGAGCCAGTCCAAAGCATCGGCGTCATCGACCCGATCAATTGTTATAAGACCCGCATCGATGAAAGGACTGATTATCGACTCCTGTTTGCCCTTCGTGATTTAGACCGTTTGCCAAAAGTCCGTTCGTAAAAAGTGAAAATTTCACTTGTACGGTTTTTCTAGTGGTTGAGAGCTATGGCATCGGACGCCTGCGACAGTTCCCCGACCCTGAAACCATGCTCCATGGAGGAATTGGAGTTGGCCATCGACTGCTGTCCGGACCAGAAGGCTCAGAAGCGTCTCAACACCATTCACCTGCTGCTGTGCGGTGCCACCTTCGAGCTCGCCCGAAAACATGCCCTGGTCTCCGAGCGGTGCTTGCAGAAGTGGATCTCCAGGTTCAACGAGGCAGGAATCGACGCCATCACCTATCACCCGGTTCCGGGTCGTTCCAGGGTGATGGAGAAGCAAGCGGTGGAGATTGAGATCCTTCCGGTGGTGGACGATCCAAGCAAAGCCAATCAGTACCATTGGACAGCAACGAAACTGTGCGGTTGGCTGCGGGAGGAAAAAGGTCTCGACCTCTCTTACAGGACCCTGGTCCGCTACTTTCACGAACACGACTACGCCCGCCGCATCCCGCGCCGGTTTCCACTGCCATCCAAGCCCGAGGAGTGGGAGCAACAACGGGAAGCCTTCGTGGACGAGCTCTTTCCGTTGCTGGAGGATCCGAACTCGGAAGTCTTCTTCGGAGATGAGTCGGGCTTTGAGGGGGATCCGAGGCCTCGCCAAAAGTGGGTGAAGCGGGGATCACGTCCGAGTGTCGGCTACTACGGCGGCCATGTCAGGACCAACGTGGTCGGAGCGGTGTCACCCCGGACGGGACAACTCGTTAGTCTGATCGTGCCCTATTGCGACCGCCTCGTGTTCCAGCAGTTCCTCGACACGATGGCCGAGGAGGTTCCGCGCCGGAAGGGCAAGACAGTCTACCTCGTTCTCGACAATGCGAGCTGGCACAAGGTGAAGTCGCTCGAATGGCACCACATCAACCCGCTCTACCTTCCACCCTACAGCCCGGATCTCAATCCGATCGAACGACTCTGGCAGCATCTCAAGAGCCACTATCTGGCCGGCTTCATCACCAACGAACACGAGGCACTCGATGCGATGGTCGAGAAGTCGATTCTGACCCTCCTGGAAAAGCCCGAAACGCTCCGCTCAGTCTGCAATACACACTCAGAATAAATGAACTTCTTTTTGGCAAACGGTCTAAAACCTTTCGGAAATGAATCGCAAAATCCATTGACCTTTTTGTTAGTTTCGGGTGAATCTCGCGACGCACGACCCGGATGGCATGGCTCACCGGGGAACGCATCCAACCCTGTCATGGCCACGCACGACTCCTCTTCTTTACCAAATCAGACCGAATCCACGGATTTCAGCGCGCTGAAACGCCTCGCAAGGTCACTCGGGCCGGGATCTCCGAAATCCAGCTATAGTTTTCTCGCACTTGTCATTCCGTCGGTGGTGGTATTCATCGTTCACGCGGTATTCACCAATCACGTATTCCAGGCGACATCAACGCAGGAGATCTCCGTCCTGGGAAAGATGTCCCCACCCATGTCGTATTTGCCGCACGCCTCGGAGAGTGCACCGAAAAGGGCGATTACACGGAAGGGTCGAGAGGAGTCCTCGTGCCCGCAACCGTGACCGTTTGGATGCGCAACTTCGATGGTTGGTTGATGGACCGGGCCGAAGGAAACGAGGCGCTCCTGAAGGGATCGGGATTCACCGCCGAAACCTATCGGAATTTCCTCTCCGTCCGGTCCCGGACCGGTGCCGTCCACACCCGGGAGGACGAAAAGAAGTTCCAGGAATGGTTGGAGGCCGTCGTCCAAAAGATTGAAACGAGTCCGCTTCAAGGATTGAAGGACCCGAACCTTCTAAACGAGTTGCTGGGGCATTGCCGGAAGAACGCCGGAAAAATGCCGGTTGCCCTTGATGAGAACGTGATTCGTTGGCATCGCGATTTGATCGTTTTGGTCGGTGAGAATCAGGAACTGCTCAACGGCTTTCAACAGTCGAGCAACATCCCCCATACCCTTGATTCCTTTAAGAGGTTCATCGGAGACCGGGGCTTGGACTGGCCCACGAAACTCAAAGCGGAGAAGGAACTTTTCGCGAACTGGTTGGAAAACAGCCGGCAGAATCTGGGCCTCACGATCGGCGGCAGGATCTTTGCCAGCCTCAAACCCGACGCCAACAGCAACAGCAAGCTGCAGGGAGGTTCCCTCCCCGGCCAAACGGAGGATGACACCATCCAAGTCCTCCACTTCCGCCGGGTTGGCCCATCCCAGGTCGAAGCCGAAAATTGGCGCAGCCTGATCGTCGCCTACGGAGTCGACAGCAGGGCACCCCTCACCGTCGGACTCACGGTCGGCGAGAGCAACGTCTCGCAATCCTTCAAAATGCCGACGATCGTCAACGGCGGCTCAAGCACGACGAATTTTCCCATCATCGTTCCGCTGCGCCCCATCCTGATGCGTTCCATCGCCTGGGCCGCCCTGGCGGGAGTGCTTTGGTTCATCGTGCTCGTCGCCCTGAAAACCGGAACCCTCCGCTCATCGGTACCGAAAGACCATCCAGAGATCACAAACTGGATGGAAAGTCCCTGGAGCGCGTCGCGGGTCGTTTTCGCCTGGTGGCTGGCGATCTCCACAGGTTGCTACCTTTTCCTTTGGGCGATGAAGGCACAGATGGATGTCTTGTCCGGTTCGGTGCCGTTGTTGCTTGGGATCAACGGGGGGACCCTCCTTGCCTCGTCATTTGTCGGGAGTGGAAAACCTCTGTACAAGAGCCGGAGCTTCCTTGAGGACATCATCTCGGAGGGCGGCGAGGCGGAGATTTCGAGGTTGCAAATGCTGGTTTGGAACGGGGTCCTCGGCGTGATTTTCATCTGGCAGAGCCTCGCGGAATGGATAATGCCAAAGTTCGATGACCAACTGATCACGTTGCTCGGAATCAGTGCGACCGCCTATGTCGGATACAAGGCGGCCAAAACCGACTCCGGAACCAAAGGCGGAGGCAAATCCAACTCCGAAACCAAGACCGGAGGTTCGGATACCGCACCCGAAGAAAACCCATGAAGATTCAACTGCTCGATTCGGGGTTGGAGTTTCAAGAAGCCACGGCTCTGCTCGGCGATGACAGAATTCTGGACGACCTCGATCCCGATGCCGCGAAGACCCTTCATTCGGCGAGCCTCATCAAAGGAAGCCATGTCGATGATTCCGCGGCACGACTGGAGTTCAACTCAAGTTTCGAAGTTGAGGCGGTGAATCGATCGAATCCGGCGATCGTCGAGGTGCCGGACGATGATGATGACGAGCGGCTCCTGAAGCGGCCCCGTTATCCATGGAGTTATGACGGATCGGAGACGGCCCTGATCTACCGGATCACCGGAACGGTGAAGGGCGGAATCGAAACGGGAAACCTGCCGGTCGCATCCGGAGGGAGCGCGCGACTGGGGTTGCAGGCCGGGTCCACGGTCGCCGTTTCCCATGTGCGGCTGCATAAAAGGGAAACCCGGGTCGGCGCAGCGGTCGCGTCCGACCTCGGGGACGGCAGCGGATTCCGGTTCGCGCTCGATCCGCGTCACCTTACTTCGCTCGAACCCGGCAGAGAGTATCTCATGGCCGAGTTCCAGGCGGGTTTCTCATTTTCGGCGGATTTCAGCTGGGGCCAGATCTTCCGCGCCAAGCCTGCCTTGGTCCGCTCCTTTTTTTCGGGCGGGTCCATGATTGCCGCCGGATCGAATCGTCCGATCGAAGCCGCGGTCGTGGCCGAAGCCCGGGTCAGGACCTCGTATACGACCCGCCTGCAATTGATCTCCTCGATGGTCGATGGAAAGACCGCACGGTTCGAGTTCCGCAAGGCATCCTCCGGCACCCTGGGACTCTCCGCGGGAGTGAGGGTAACCGCGGATGGCATCAGTCGCGCCAATGCCAGGGCCGCCCTGTCGGACCTCCTGGCCCGTGCCGTCGGAAACCTTGGTCTCGATCCCGCTTCATTCGACCGGCGACTCGGCGAGCTGGCGACGTACGTTTCATCCGCGCGAGAACGTTTTGACCTAACCGATCTCTACGATGCCGCCAATGAACCGTTGAAGCGCCTCTCCGGCGAGTGGTCCGGGAAGTTGAGCCTCGAACTCACGCAACTTCTCGGATTCAAAGAGAGATTCGGCGACTTTTGGGAAGTGCTCAACTCTTACCAGACCCATCTTGCATTTCCCGAAGAACGGTTCAGGCAACTCACGGGGAAGATCGACGCGAAGCTCGCGGAACTCTCGGTGCTCTCCCTGCCGGAACCTTACCGCACCTTGGCCGGGACGATCCTCGAATCTCCGCGCTTCAGCGGCAACACCCTCGTCACGCTGTCCGCCTTTCTCGCGATTCCAGACTATGAAAGAAAGGTCGCGGAGTTGGTGGAGGGAGCCGCGGACCGACTTCCGGAGCTCCGCCAGGAGGTGCTCCGCCTCGTGGATCGTCTCGATCTCGAAACGGTTTTGGATCAGGATGGATGGGATCTCCTTCGACTCGTTGAGGAAAGGACCGGGATGCCTGTCGCCGAGATCGCCACAGCGATCAGTTCGCGAGAACTGATGGCGAAATTCATCGAAGCGGGGACCGGCCTGTCCGTGGATGGCATTCTCGGCAAACTCGCGGTCTTCGACCCGGCAGAAATCGAACTGCCCGGAAACCTGAAAGACCTTGGCAGCGCGCTTGAAGCCTGGTTCGGCATCCCGGTTTCTCGTCTGCCGGACAAACTCAACACACTCCTGGACCAGCTCTCGGGCGCTCTTCCGCTCGTGGCCGAGGCCAGCGCGACCTTCGAGTTCAGCCTGAAAAAAGAGAACGAGTCGCTGTTTCACTTCGAGTTCACCGGGCTGGACGATCCTGCGGCGGCCGCGGTCCTGACAGAAATCCACCGCGGCCTGCTCCGAGGAGACCTGGACGCCGCTCTCGACGCCTATCGTGATCCGGCCCACCGGTCGAGGTTCCGGAATTTCGAATTCTTCGCGGCAGAGTCCGTGGAGCGGCGCGCCAGCTTCCGCCTCCGCTTCCTTTCATCGCTCCAGAATCAGGAAGGCACCAGTGTCCGGCGAAAGACCACGAACATCGACGGAGCGGTCGATCTTCAGTTCTCTGAATCCGCCTCTTTTGACAACCAGATTGGTTCGGAGATCAAGACCCGGGCATCCGGCTCCACGCTTCTCACCGCTTCGAGCAAGGGCTTCGTTGCCAAAGGAGGAGAGAATGCGAAGGATTTCACCTATCGACTGGAGACCAGCCTCTTCTGGGCTGGAAAGGTGAAGTTGAAGGATGGCGGAATCCTGCCGCAACCGGAAAGGAAACGGAACCGGAGGATGCTCGAATTCTTCGGGCAATTGCTCGATGAGAGCGGCAAGCTGACCCTGCCCAGCGGGAACGTGACATCCCTCCTGAACGAATTGTTTGAAGAAGCGGAAAAGGATGACCTCGTGGAACTGAAATTCCAACTCGTCCTCGAACCCGAGATGGTCGAACACTTTTGGCAATCGGCTCCACCGCTCGACTGGGGCGGGAAGGACGCGAACCGTGGCGCCTTCATGGCGAACTACGATTGGGCTCGGAGAAAGCTCGAAGCCATCCAGCCGACCGGATCTTCCGACGACGCCATCGAGTTGGCGAACTTCAACCAATACTTCAACGCGCTCGCCAGGCTCGCGGAATCCGCGCGGTCCAATGGAATCGATCATTTCGACGAGAGACTGAGGACGTGGCGCCGGCGACACAACCGAACCGGTTCGATCCTGTGGAAGATCGACAAGTACGGTTACACTGCGGCACTCGTCAAAACGATGCCCGCAGATCGTCCGGGCTGGACCCTGTCGGCTTCGCTCAAGCTGGGCGAAAAGCAGATTTTTCTGGCGTGAGAGGCTTTGCGGAAGATTTGGCGAAGGGGCTTTGGGGCGGGGGGGCTGAGGGGGAGGATTTTCCCCGAACCCCCGGCAAAGAAATTCCTTTCGTTTCATCCGGCTTTATGTCATGAGGGGCGCGCCTAAGCCTCTGAGGGTCAACTGACTCCGATGCGGTGCCTGCGCTGGCGGGGGTTTGGGCGGAACCTGCAAAAATCCCCCCCCAAAAAATCATGATCCCCACTCTTACCCGTGGGCCGGTGTCTCTCCGTGCCCTTTGCTTTTTGCCCCTGATCCTCGGCTCCGGTGTCGATGCGGCGGAGGCGCCGATTTCGGCGGAGTCGGCCGCGACGATCGGCAACAATGCGTGGATGCTGACCTCGACGGCACTGGTGCTCTTCATGACCCTGCCGGGGCTGGCCCTCTTCTACGGGGGGCTGGTGAGCCGGCGGAACGTGCTGAGCGTGCTGATGCACTGCTTCGCACTGGCCTGCGTGCTGAGCGTGGTCTGGCTGGTCTGCGGCTACTCGCTGGCGCTGGGCGAGCGGGGCGGCTGGACGGGCGGTCTGGGGAACCTGATGCACCGCGGTGTCTCGGGCGCGGACATTCTGCCCTCGGCCTATCAGATGACCTTTTTCATCATCACACCGGCGCTGATCATCGGCACCTTCGTAGAGCGGATCAAGTTCCCGGCGATGCTGCTGTTTTCGGTGCTGTGGGCGCTGCTGGTCTACGCGCCGGTCTGCCACATCACCTGGTTCGGTGGGTCGGGCGAGAACGTATCGCTCTTCACGAAGTGGGGGGTGATCGATCTGGCGGGGGGCATCGTGGTCCACATCACGGCCGGGGTGGCGGCGCTGGTGGCCTGCGTGATGGTGGGCCGGCGCAACCAGCCGGCTCCGCCGCACAATCTGCCGATGACGGTGATGGGCACGGCAATGCTGTGGGTGGGCTGGTTCGGCTTCAATGCGGGCAGCCAGGGTGGGGCGAGCGACGCGGCGGCGATGACGCTGTTCGTCACCCATCTCTCAGCGGCGACGGGCGGAATGGTCTGGATGCTGATCGACTGGGGCATCGAGCGGAAACCGACGATGCTGGGCATCGCGACGGGGGCGATCGCGGGACTGGCGGCGATCACGCCGGCCTCGGGGGTGGCGACTCCGGCGGGGGCGCTGCTGATCGGGGCCTGCTCTGGCGCGGCCTGCTGGTGGGCGTCGATGCGGCTGAAAAACCGGCTTGGCTACGATGACTCGCTCGACGTGGTCGGCGTGCACGGGGTGGGCGGTTTGGTCGGCACGCTGCTGGTGGCGGTGGTGGGTTCGCCGCTCTTCGGCGGTGAGCTTTCCTTCGGCAAACAACTGGGCATCCAGGCGCTGGCCTCGGTCCTGACGATCGTCTACACGGGCGTGGTGACCTTCCTGATCCTCGCGCTGGTCCGGGTGGCCTGCGGCGGTCTGCGGGTGACGGCGGAACAGGAGCGGATCGGCCTCGACCAATCCGTGCACGGCGAAAACGCCTACAACGATTGACGGGGGCGGGGCGGCACGGTCGCGGGTGGGGAGGCAAATCTCTTGCCATTTGGCACAAATCTCTCTACACCCGTGCCCATGATCATTCCATGCCGGAACGGGCTGCGCCGGGCGCTCGTTCCAATTCTCGCCCTGGCGACCCTCCTGCCCGCCGCATCGCGCGCGGACATCGCGATCGTGATCGAAGAGTTCAGCGACAAGGTCGTGGTCCGCTACTCCGGATCGCTGAACACGACTTCGTTCATGACGACCCCGGATACTTGGGATTCCGAGGTCGATCCTACCAATTCGCAAATCTTCTTCTCCGACGCCGGAGGTGCGCCGGCCAGCTCCTTTGGAACAGTCAGTGGAGACCAGGTGACGAACAATGCGGCGCCGTTTGGAGCGGGCGTGGAAAATTTTTTGGGCGTGTTCTCCGGAGATTATTTCGTGATCACGAACGACATCCTGGCCTATCCCAACGGCTACGTCTCGGGCAGTCCGCTGGCGGGCTCGCTGACCTACGCGGGCGAGGCGCTGGAAACCCTCGGGCATCAACCGGAACCTGGCGCCGGGATATTTCTGGGGCCTGTCGAGCGGTGAGAAGGTGACGCTGGAAGTGGTGACGCTTCTGGACAAACAGATCCAACAGACCGCCACCAAAAAGGCGGCGCTGCTGAAGGCGATGCGGAAGCTGAACAAGGATCTAAACGTGGCGATCCGCTCGGGCAAGATGGCGAAGGTGGCGAAGCTGAAAAAGAGCATCAAGAAAATCACGAGCCAGATCGCGCAGCTCTGAGCGCCTCGCTCACTCATCCCCGGGCAGAAATTGCCCGGGCGGCAGGGCGGCTTCGGCGCGGGTCCTGGCGGCGGCGAAGTCCGCCGCGGTCACCGCAGGAGGCGCGGGCAGCTCCCCGCAGGCGGCGAGGGCCTGGATGGCGAAGGAGGTGCCGGTGTTGCTGGCGATCTTGTCGCGGGCGAAGGGCGACTGGGTGAACCAGCCGCCGCTCTCGCGCTGGTGGGTTTTCAGCCAATCGATGCCGCGGCGCAGGCGGGGCTCGGTTGGTGCGACGCCACTGCGGGCGAGCACGTAGACGCAGAGGGCGGTGGGGTAGCCATCGCTGCGGGTGGTGTCGAGGGGCTTTTTGTCCTTCCTCTGCCAGGGGGCGAGATCGGTCATGCCCCAGCCGCCGTCCTCGCGCTGGCTGCGGTAGATGGCGGCGAGGTGCTCGTCGCGCCGGGGCTGGTCCACGATGCCGCCGATGGCGGAATGGGCGAGAAGGGTGAGGGCCCGCTCGTGGAGGGTGGCGGGCTGCTGCGCCCGGAACCAGCCGCGCAGCTTTTCCAATCCGGCGCGGGCGGCGGGTTCGTCGGCATAATCGTCGGGCGCGGCGGCGACGCCGAGGGCAATCATGGCGGCGGGCCACCAGTCGTCGATGGCCTGGGGAGCCTCGTGGACGTGTATCCAGTCGATGCCGCCGGCGGTGTTCTGCAGTTTCCAGACATGGTCGAGGGCCTGCCGGGTGATGGGGGCGAGTTTCCCCGTGGTCGCCGCATCATGGCGGGCAAGTTCGAGGGCGGCGAGCAGGCGGACGCGCGGGATGTGCGAGGTCTTCACCGTGGGTGCCTCGGCGGGATCGTGGAGCTTTGTCAGGAAACGCTCAAGCATCACCCGGGTCTCCATGACCTCGGGCGCGAGCGGATCGATCACGCTGCGGGCGGGCAGGTAGGTGAAGGTGGAGTGGCAGGCGTAGCAGGAGTTTTCCGAGAGATGGGCGCGCCGGTCGAGGTAGCCGGCGGCGGCTTCGAGGGAAAAGGTCCCGCGAAGGGCCTCGTCGGCGGTGTCGGGGGCGGACTTGGCCGGGGCTTCCGCGGTCGACGGATCGGCGGCACGGGCAGAGGCGACGGCGAGCAGGCAGAGCAGTCCAAAACGTGTGCCCAAGATCCCGATGCGCGAGTTGCGATCCCTTCCCATCTCGGGGCGAGGATGGCAGAAGCACCATCGGGCGGCAAGGCCGGATTGCGGGCTACGGTAGCCGACCCTTCACCCCCGCTTCTCCAGCGCCGCGGCCACGAACCCCTTGAAAAGCGGGTGCGGGGCGGTGGGTTTGCTTTGGAACTCGGGGTGCGATTGCACGGCGATGAAGAAAGGGTGCGAAGGGATCTCGACGATCTCGCCGAGCTTCCCGTCGGGCGAGGTGCCGACGAGCTTGAAACCCTTTTCCTCGAAGAGGCTGAGGTAGTTCTGGTTGAGTTCGTAACGGTGGCGATGGCGCTCGTTGACGGAGCTCTTGCCGTAGAGGGCGGCGACCCGGCTGCCGGGCTGGAGTTTCGTCTCCCAGGTGCCGAGGCGCATGGTGCCGCCTTTGTCCTGGACGGTCTTCTGCTCCTCGAGCAGGCAGATGACCGGATGCGGGGTGCCCTCGTCGAACTCGGTGCTGTGGGCGTGGGTGAGCCCACAGGCGTTGCGGGCGAACTCGATCGTCGCGATCTGCATGCCGAGGCAGATGCCGAAATAAGGAAGGCCGTTTTCGCGGGCGTATTGGGCGGCAAGGATCTTGCCCTCGATGCCGCGGTCGCCGAAGCCGCCGGGAATCAACACACCGGAGACGTTCGCGAGGTACTTTTCGGCACCGAACTCCTCGATGTCGCTGGAGTCGATCCGCACGACCTCGACGTGGGTGTCGTTCGCCGCACCGGCGTGGGTCAGGCTCTCGTAGATGGACTTGTAGGCGTCCTTCAGATCGATGTACTTGCCGACGACGCCGATCTTGACGCTGTGGCTGGGATTCACGATGCGATCGACCATGCTGCGCCACTCAAGCAGATCAGGCTCGGGGGTGACGAGGCCGAGGCGGGCGCAGATGATGTCGTCGAGGTGTTGGTCGTGCAGGTTCAGCGGGGCGCGGTAGATGGTGCCCGCGACGTCGAGGAAAGGGATGACCGCCTCGGGCCGTACGTTGCAGAACATCGAGATCTTCCGCCGCACATCCTGATCGATGGGGTGCTCGGAGCGGCAGAGGATGACATCCGGTGCGATGCCGATCTCGCGCAGCTTGGCGACGCTCTGCTGGGTGGGTTTGGTTTTCAGCTCCTCGGCGGCCTTGATGTAGGGCACGAGGGTGGTGTGAATGAAGGCGACATTCTCATGCCCGACCTCGTCCTTGAATTGGCGCAGGGCCTCGAGGAAGGGCAGGCCCTCGATGTCGCCGGTGGTGCCGCCGATCTCGGTGATGATGATGTCGATGTCTTCGCGTTTGGCGACATCCTTGATGCGGTTCTTGATTACGTCGGTGACGTGGGGGATGACCTGCACGGTGGCGCCGAGGTAGAGGCCCTCGCGCTCGTTCTTGATCACGGTCTCGTAGACCTGGCCGCTGGTGAGGTTGTTGAGCTTGGAAAGGCGGCCGCTGGTGAAGCGCTCGTAGTGGCCGAGGTCGAGGTCGGTCTCGGCGCCGTCGTCGAGCACGTAGACCTCGCCGTGCTGGAAGGGGCTCATCGTGCCCGGATCGACGTTGAGATACGGGTCGAATTTCTGCATGAGGACGCGGAGCCCACGGCGCTCCAGCAAGGTCCCCAGCGCCGCGGCGGCGAGGCCTTTTCCAAGTGAACTAACCACCCCACCGGTAACAAAAATAAACTTCATCGAGACAGCGAATCGTGGAGTATCGCCGCCTGCTCGGGAGTGTCAACGCCGGGCGAGTCATCGTCGGTAATAACGACGCGGATGCGGGCTCCGTTCTCCATGGCGCGCAACTGTTCGAGGCCTTCGGTGCGCTCCAGCAGCGAGGGTGGCCAGGCCACGAAGTCGAAGAGGAAATCGCGCCGGAATCCGTAGATGCCCTTGTGCCGGTAGCAGACGAGGTCGTCGGGCATGCTCCGCGGGTGGGGGACCTGGCTGCGCGAGAAATAAAGGGCGTGCCCGTGGCAATCGATCACGACTTTGACCACGTTCGGATCGGCGAGCAGCGGATCCGTCGCGGCGAGCGGATTCGCGGCGGTGATCATGGGCAGCGCGGGATCGGCGAGCAGCGCGGCGGCGAGTTCGTCGATCAGCGCGGGATCGATGAGCGGCTCGTCGCCCTGGATGTTGAGGATGTGGGTCATCTCCGGAAAGGCCGCGGCGACCTCGGCGGCGCGGTCGGTGCCGCTGGGATGATCGTCGCGCGTCATCGTGACATGCCCGCCGAAAGCCTCGACCGCCGCGGCAATGCGCTCATCATCCGTCGCGACGGTGAGCCGGGCGAGATTTTGACACTGCGAGCAGCGGTCCCAGACGTGCTGGACGAGCGGCTTGCCTGCGATCAAATGGAGCGGTTTTCCCGGAAAGCGGGTCGATCCCCAACGCGCGGGGATTACGCCGAGGACGGAAGAGGGTACGGTCGACATGGCAAGAGGGTTGGGTCGGGGGTCAGGGCAGCAGGGAACCGAAGGGTAGTCCTCGCGGAATTGTTCGTGGATGGAGATTCCTCCCGAGAATCCCCAGTCGCCCCTGCGTGTGACCTTTTCAAGCGGTCTGAACCGTCTCAACGGTAAATCTTACCCCCGATCCCATCGATCGGCTCATCGAGGATCTGGATCTGGTTCACGGTCTTGAAACGTGCGCGCTTCCTCAACCCACGACTTCCAGCGATACCTTCTGGATCTGGTTCCGGCCGGACTTGGGAAAGGGCCGGGGCATCGGCTGGGCGATGCCCTTCGCGTCGATGGTGCGGCAGCGGATTTCGTAGGTGCCCGGTGTCAGGCGCAGCGGTTCGGCGGCCCAACGGCAAAGGGTGTGGCGCATCGGCCACTCGCGCGGCTGCCTCGTAACGGGGTCGAATTGGACCGGATGCAGCGGGGAGCCCTCGAATCCCGTCAGTCCGCTTCCGTCGAAGGGAACGATCATTGCGTCTTGCCAGGGCGCGTTGTCGAAACGGGGATCATCGGCTGGCAGGGGATCGCGGGTGTCGCGAATCCAGTATTGCACCTTGATCAGGCCGGAAATGCCGACCTGGGCATTGCCCGCAAGGGTCAACGACTCGCCCGCCGCGATGTTCTCGGGAACGGTGCCGAGGCGGGCGAATGTCTTCAGCCACGAATGGATGTCGTTGTTGCCGTTCGCGTAGGTATCGTCGGACTGGTGGTCGTTGCTGAAGCCGACCCGCTGCAGCCACTTGACAGACTTAAAGCCGTAGGCCTCGGGCACGATCATCCGCACCGGGCCACCGCGCTCGCCGGTGAGCCATTCGCCGTTGAGCTTGTAGCAGAGGATCACGGGGAGTTCGCCGGGAGGATCCTCGAAGACCCGGTTCGCCGGCAGGTAACACTTGAAGATCTGCTTCGGGTCCTCGTTGTGATGTCCGTGATACCAGATGTGGCGCAGGTCCTCGACCGGGCCGCATTCCCAGAGGACGTCACGCAGCGGCACCCCCTCCCAGAGTCCATGCCCGAGAGGATCGGCGAGGTTGTTGCAGGTGATCACCTTCAGGTAGCTGACGGCCTTCGTCTTCGCGATTTCCATCAAGCGATCGAAAGTCAGGGCGGTGCCGTCGGCGCGGAGCATGGGTCGTTCGATCCTGGTGCTTTTGTCAGGATCGCTCACGATCTCGAGCTGCCAGGTTTCGCGGACCATCCCGATCGAGCGCTGCTTCTCGAGGGGCAGCTTGTAGGGCAAGGGATTGCCACGTTCGACATTGTAGAAATCGTCTGAGGGCGTGATGCAGCACCCGCCCTCCTCGCAGACTGGGCCCTTTTCTTTCCCGGCCGCCGCGAGATCGCCACCCGCGAGCGCCGCGACTCCGGCACTGCCAAGTTTGAAAAGGGTGCGGCGCGAGACGGGTTTGCGTTTCATTACTATTGGCAAAAGTATCCGCCGAATCTCGGGAAGAGGTCAATCTGATTCGGGAGCGGCATTTCCCCGTTGAATTCCCGGCCGAAGCAGCTGAAACGTGCCCCTTTCCACCTCTCAAATGCAACTCGCCTGTCTCGACCTCGAAGGGGTCCTCGTCCCCGAAATCTGGATCAATGTCGCCCGCAAGACGGGGATCGACGCGCTGCTCGCGACGACGCGCGACATTCCCGACTACGACGTGCTGATGACGCAGCGGCTCCGCATTCTCGATGAGCATGGCCTGAAGATCGGCGACCTCCAGGCGGTGATCGAGACCCTCGGGCCGCTCGATGGGGCGCTCGAGTTCCTCGACTGGCTGCGCTCGGAGTTCCAAGTGGTGATTCTCTCCGACACCTTCTACGAATTCGCCAAACCGCTGATGCGTCAGCTCGGCTGGCCGACGCTGTTCAGCCACAAGCTCGGCATCGCTGCCGACGGCCGGGTCGAGGCCTACCATCTCCGCATGCCCGACCAAAAGCGGGAGGCGGTGAAGCGTTTCCACGAGCTCAAGTTCCAGGTGATCGCCGCGGGCGATTCCTACAACGACACCTCGATGCTCTCGGAGGCGGATCGCGGCATCCTCTTCTGCCCGCCGCAGAATGTGATCGACGAGTTCCCGCAGTTCCCCGTGGTGACGGATTACGAGGGATTGAAAGCCGCGTTCCTCGAAGCGCGCGAGGCCTTGCGGTGAGATCACCGCATCCCCACTTCGCTGCTGACCATCGCTCCCCGCTCGTCGGTAACGGTGATAATCCAGGTGTTCGCGTCGGCAGGGAGGCCGCGGGCGATGATCTTGCCCTCTTCGATGTCGGCGGAGGTCGTGAGCCATTCGCGTTCGGAGCGTTTGCCGGTGGCGCTGGTGGAGTGCAGTTCCGCCTTCACGATTTTCGTCTGCGATCGATAGGGCAAGGTCAGGGTGTCGGCGTGCGCGGTCATGGGGCCGACCTCGGGAAGAGGAACGCCGCCTTTCAGGATCGAGTCGACGTAGATCCCGATCTCGGCGGGTGCCCATCCGGGCGGGTGTCCGTGCGGCATTTTCGGCTGGATGCGAAGGGTGCGGGGTCCTTTCACCAGCGAGTAGGATTTCGCGTAGCTGTCGAGCACGTAGTGGATGTCATGGGTGCCGTTGACCCAGAAGGTGGGCACGGTGCATTTGCCGAGGTGGCTGGAGGGATCGTAGGCGGCGATCCAGGCGGCGCGGCGGTCGCCGAGGGCATCGATGGAGGGTTTCTGCACGGACTCGCCCTCGTGGAGGAATCCGCAGCCGTAGACGGGCACGGCGGCTTTGAAACGATCGTCGAGGGAGGCGGCGAGGCAGGTGGTGTAGCCGCCCCAACTGATGCCGGTCACGGCGGTTTTGTCAGGATCGACGCCGGGCATCGTGCGGAGCAGGGTGTGGGCTTTCATCACGTTGGCGACGGCATGGTAGGGCCAGTCGTCGGAAAGGTCGCCTCCGATGCTGTTGAACTTCTCGATGCCGGTGTGGTCGAGGCCGGGCTTTTCGAGCCGGGTACGCAATTCGGCTTTGTGTCCGGCGTCGGGGATCTTTTCTCCCTTGTCATCATACCGCGGTGCCGGCGGACGGCGTCCTGACAAATCCATCGCGATGGCGGCGTAGCCACGTTTCGCCCAAAGCCAGACCCAGTCGGAAAAGGCGGTGCCGCCTCCCCCGTGGATGAGGACGATGCCGGGGAAGGTCTCGCCCTGCTTCGCGGTGCCGAGGGTCAGGGGCGAGGCGTAAAAGGCGAAGACTTCGGTGTCTCTTCCGCCGACGGGTTCGCCGGAGTAGAGGATGGACTGAATGGGAGCGGCGGGATCCTCGATGCGGTGCGCGGGGATTTCGGTCTGGAGCCGCTCGACCGGCCAAGTGCCGGCCGCTTCGGGACTCGGCGAGGGCGCGGCGGTGATTTTTTTCAACCCGGCGGCGTAGCGGCGGCCGATTTCCTCCTGGCTGGCGGTGTCGAAGTGAACCGAGTCGCCGATGTGGCCTTTCTGATCACGGGCATCGACACAGGCGGTGCCAGGACGATGTTTCGGCAAGTCGAGGAGGATGGCGTTGATGGTGGGTTTGAGATCCGCGGGCGCCGGGGGCCGCATTTCACCGATGGTCGAGGCGATGAAGGGCAAGTCCGGATCGCCGAGATCGGCGCGGAGCCGGTCGACGAGGCTGTGAAGGGCGGCGGCATAGATCTCGGCCTTGCCGGGGCGCGCGTCGGACTCGCCCTGGAGCCAGAGCACGCCACGCAATTTCGTCTTGCCGGCCGGCCCTTGGGAAAGGGCGAGCTTGGTCTTGCGGATCGCCTCGAGATAAAGCGGTCCGGTGGCGCTCCAGAGCCGGATCTCCGACCCGCCCTTGGCGGCGGGGATCAGGCCGATCGCGGCGGTGGGATGGGTGGCGCGCATCACCTCGGCGAAGGCGAGGCCGGGCCCGACGCCGGCATTGTCATGTCCCGCGAAGGTCTCCGGATCACCGGTGAGATGGAGCGGATGGCGGGCGCGATACCACTGGTCGTTGCGCAGGTGCATCATCAGCACGGTCGGATCGTTCTTCGCAACCTCGGGCATGTGGCCGCGGCCTTTCATGTTCGATTGGCCGATCAGCAGGTAAAGGTCGAGCCGGTCGCATCCTTCGGGCAGTTTCGAAACCTCCGCCGCAACCAAGGGCGGCGCGGTGGGGGGCGGCGTCTCGGCCTTTTGCCCGAAGGCGGGGGCAGAGAGCCCGAGGGCGAGCGTGATTGTCAAAAACAGGCGGTTCATGGCCGGGATGCTATCGGAAGGCACTCGCCGCGACCACTGGCGACTTCGCGGGTGACGAATCGTTCTTTGCGTTTCGCGTGGGCGCGGTTCAAGGTCCCGGCATGTCCGATGCCGAAACCACCGCCCCCGATGTCGACCGCGGATATCGCGGTTCCCCCATCCCAGGTTGCCTGATCCTTTGCACCATCCTGATCGTCTTCGGAGGATTGATCGTGCTCTACACGGTGGTGGGATCCTATCAAAACCGCACCATCGGCACCTTCACCCAGGACCAGCCGGTTTCCTTGGAGATCCCGGCGGCGGATGCGGCTGCGGTGGCCGCGGCCACCGACAAGCTGGCGAAGATCGGCGCGGCGGTGAAGGAGGGGAGATCGGAGCGTGTTCTCTTCAGCGCGGCGGATCTGAACCTGCTCATCGCCAATCTCGAGGCGGCCAAGGATTTCCGCGGGAACACCCGCATCGATGGCATCGACGCCTCGGGCATCCGGGCAAAGATGGCGCTGCCGGTCCGCAAGGGGATCTTTGAAAAGGGCGTGCGTTATCTGAACGCGACCTTCACCCTGCAGCCCGAGTTGCGGGCGCGCACCGTGGCGTTCCGCGTGCTGGCGATCGTGCCCGACGTGGGCGAGATGCCGCCGGGTTTCGTGAAAAACTACGAGATCCTCGACCTCTTCCGCCTCGACCCGGAGAACCCCGGTATCGAGGAGCACATCAAGGGCATCGATGCGGTCTACACCGAGGGCGACCAACTCGTCGTGGAGACGAAAGTGGGGCAGTGAGCGTGCGCGCGGGACAAAACCCTCTTGACTCTCCGACCCGACCCTGTTGACTCCCCGCCATGAACTCGGGCGGATCAGAGCAAGAAATCGCCAAGGTCGGCCTCGTCACCGCGATCGCCATCGTCGTGGCGAACATGATCGGGACGGGGGTCTTCGGCAGTCTCGGTTTTCAGGTGGCGGGCATCCCCTCGGGTTTCCCCATCGTGCTGCTCTGGCTGCTGGGCGGCATCGTTTCTTTCTGCGGAGCGGTTTGTTACGCCGAGGTTGCCTCGATCTTTCCCAAGTCGGGCGGCGAGTACCATCTGCTGACCCGCTCGTGGAATCCGCTGATCGGTTTCCTGGCCGGCTGGATCTCGGTGACGGTGGGCTTCGCCGCGCCGGTCGCTCTGAACGCCTTCCTGCTGGGCGGTTATTTCAGCATGATCACCGGAGGCATCGATGAGCTCTGGTTCGCGATCCCTTCGGTCTTGCTGATCGCCGTGATCCACCTCGGCCGCCTCAGCAACATCAGCATTTTCCAATCGGGTTTTACCTACGCGAAAATCGCGCTGATCCTGGTGCTGGGCGTGCTGGGCTTCGTGATGGGCACGCCACAGGGCGTCTCGCTGCTGCCGAAGGCGGGAGACGGCGAACTGATCACATCGTCGAGCTTCGCGATCTCGCTGGTTTACGTGCTCTACGCCTACACCGGATGGAATGCGGCCACCTACATGATGGACGAGGTCCGGCAGCCGGAACGGACCGTGCCGCTGGCGCTGCTGATCGGCACGGCGATCGTGACGGCGCTGTATCTTTTGATCAACGTCTCCTTCCTCCATGCGACCCCGATCCCGGACATGGCGGGCAACAAGGAGGTCGGCCTGATCGCGGCCAAGGCGATCCTCGGACCCGCGGGCGGCACGATCATGGGGGTGCTGATCGGATTCGGACTGATCTCGACGATCAGTGCAATGACCTGGGCGGGTCCGCGGGTGACGGCGGCGATCGGCCGCGACCATGCCCGCTTCGCGTTCCTCTCGCGCACGAACGGAAACGGCATCCCGGTCTGGGCGGTGTTGTTGCAGACGGCGGTGGTGATCGTGCTGCTCTGCACTTCGAAGTTCGAACAGCTCATCAACTACGTGCAGGCGCTGCTGACCTTCTCCTCGTTGCTGGTGGTGGTCGGTCTGGTGGTGCTGCGCTTCCGCAGTCCCGAGCTGCCGCGGCCCTACCGGGCCTGGGGATATCCGCTGACACCGCTCATCTTCGGCGCGGTCAGTGTTTACGTGCTTTGGTTCCAGATCCAGGACAAGACCACCGAGTTCCTCTACGGACTCGCGACGCTGGGGCTCGGTCTCGTCGTGTATTTCGCCTTCGTGCGGCCGTCCGACCGTCGCAAGGCGGGGGCGTGAGCGGCTTTTCCGCGGAAAAAGAACGATTCTCGCAAAAGCGTCGCACAAAACGCTTGCAGGTCTTTATTAACATTCCTTAAATAACAAGGTCGACGTCCATCCGCCCCATCCCGTCCCTTGCCCGAGCCCGATCCAGCGCGCCCCACATCCAAATCCGGGATCGGTGAACCGACGATTCACTCCCCGAATGTTTTTGGCGCGTCCGCCGCAGGAACTCCGAAAGGAGATCCGAAGGCAGTGCCGCACCATCCCGCCCCGGCTTTCGGGGCGGCCTCGCGCAAGCCGGAGTGGCTCGCCGCGCTCGATGCGCTGCCCTACGGATTTGTCCTGCTGGGACCTCAGCAGGAGTTGCGTCACGAGAATGCCACTTGCCGACAACTGCTCGGGTATGGCATCGCCGAAAAGGGAGGGATCGAGGGCTGGTTGTCCGCGCTTTGTCCCGACCCCGTTCACCGGGAGAAAGTCATCACCTCGTGGAGAGAACAGATATGGAGAACCCAGCTAACCCGGATCTTTACCCTGCGAACGTCGGACCAGGTGCCGAAGGAGATCGAATTCCGGTCTTCACTGCTTCGGGATGGTGGTATCACGCTCACACTCGAAGACGTCACCGATCGACAGCGGGCGGAGGAGACTTTGCGACATGGCAAACTGAAGTTCCGGGCTTTGTTTACCCATACCCGAACCGGGACGGTTTTGGTCGATCGCACCGGACGGATCATTGACGCGAATCCCGCGTTTGCTTCGGCCACGGGGCGGACGCTCCGCCAATTGCGATTGACCACGGTGTCGGAATTGCTGCGTGCCGACGAAGGCCACGAAGTCGCCGCTGTGGAGCTGCGCTCGACCGGTTCCCCCGAAAAGCGGCGGGTGCATCTCCAGGCCGCTGGCGGCGAGAGCGAATGGGATCTCTCGATCTGCCCCGTGGGCGAGGATGACGAACCGCCGGCGATGGCGATTTATCTCTTCGAGGCACCCGTGAAGAAGACCGAACCAGGCGCGGACGAGCGACTGCGCTCGGTGATGCAAAAGGCGCAGGCCCTGCTGCGGGCGATGCCGGACCTGGTGCTGCTGCTCGGCCCCGACGGCCGCATCGCCGACTACTCTCCCCCGCCGAAGGCGTGGAAAGAGCTGACGCCTGATGAATCCTGGCGCGGCAAGCCGGTCGGCGAGGCCTGGCCGGTTTTGGGCAATCTGTTAGGGCGATGCCAGTCCCAGCTCGGTGACGACCGTCCCGTGGTTCAGGCGGAGTTGCGCGGTCAGGAGAGCGACCTCAGCGAGTTTCACGTGACCCTGGCATCCTGCGGCGACGGCCAGATCCTCGCGGTGATCCGGAACCAGTCGACGTTGCGCTCCCTGCGCGAGCGGGATCTCTGGTACTCCACCGCGATCGCCCACGCGCCGGTGCCGGTGCTGCGGGTCAATCCGCGCGGGGTGGTCGTGGATTCGAATCCGGCGGCGCTGAGCGCGATGGACTCATCCTCGCCGGTGGGGCGCGGGCTCCAGGACATCGTCGACCAGTACTGCACCGCGGGAACGATCGCGGAGGTCTTTTCGATCGAGCAGGATGGCAAGTCGCGTGGTTCGGTCGTCTTCCTCCAATCGGATGAAAGTGCGGCGCCGTCGGGTCGCGCGGGCACGGGCGAAAGACGTCAGCACGACTTCCGCAACCAGCTCCAACTCGTCACCAGCTTGTTCAGCCTCGAACCGCAAGGGGTCGCGGCACGCGAGGCCTTTTTGAAATGGCAGATCCGGCTGCGGGCGATCGCGCTGGCAAGTCCGACCGAGGATCGCAATTCGCTGGGCCTCGCCTTCTTGCTGCGTGAGCTTGCCGACGAAATCTGCTCGCTGCTCGGGCGCGGACCGGGTCGGCGCGAGGTGATCGTGACGGGAGACGAGACGCTCCGGATCGACATGGCGATGGCGACGCCCTTCACCTTGCTGATCGCCGAGCTGATGCGACTGGTGCTGACCACCCGCCAGCCCGGGCCCGGGGCGGAGCTCTACGTGCACCTTGGTGCCCATCCCGAAGGTTTCCAAATCTCGGTGCGACCGGGACGGAACCGGCAGTTCATTTTCAGCGACCGCGAGGCGGAGGTGGAAACCCTCGAACTCCTCACCGAGCAGATCCGGGCGCGGCTCGAGGCGACCGATCCCGAACAGGCCGGCAAAGAGTGGATTTTGATCATCCCCGGGTCGGGATTTTGACAAAATGGGTCTGAAAATCGCGGCCCGAAAATCATTCGTGAATTATGGGAATTTGAATGTAGCGTGACGGCCCGCCGTCCGCTTCAGTGGAGGCGACGCGATCGAATGGACGAATTCTCCTCCCACCGCCTCCGCCTGCTTGTCGTGGAAAACGACCGGGTCACGGCGCGTGATTTGGAGGCGATCCTGCGGCGCCGGGGTTTCGACATTGTCGGCGTGGCCTACTCGCCGAACCAGGCGATCGACATCGTGCAGCGCGACCGTCCTGACCTGGTCATCCTCGACATCCAACTCGACAGTCCGGAAGACGGGATCGAGCTGGCGCGGCGTTTTGGTTCGCAGTTCAATCTGCCTTTCATCTTCGTGACGGGTTACTCGGAGGAGGCCATCCTGGAGCGGGCCCGTGCCGTGCAACCGGCCGCGTTTTTGCGAAAACCTTTCAGCGATGCCGAGATCGCCGTCTGCCTCGATTCGGTCGTGGAGCGTCGGCTCGCGGGAGAGCGTCTCTCCCTGCGTTTGCCCGGCATCGAGGCGGTCTCGCAGCACCTGCCCCAGGCGGTGATCGCGACCGATCTCGATGGGAACGTCGTTTATCTGAATGAAGCCGCGGTCATCCTGACCGGCTGTGCGCGCGAGGACGCCCTGCGGCGGCCGCTTGCCCAGGTCGCGCCACTGGTCGAAGCTGGTGGCCCGGGTTCCCATCCGAGCGGTCGGTCGCTGCTGCTGAAAACTTCGAGCGGGGAGGAGATCCCGGTAGTGGAGCGCTCCGCTCCGATCCGGACCAGCGATGGAGAGGCCATCGGACTGGTCACGATGCTCGCGACCCCGGAGACGGAGTCGTTGATGCCGCCGGTGAACGAGGCGCCGGAGTCCAAGCCAGTCTCCGTCGGTTTCGAGGCGCCGGTCGAGCCCTCGGTGTTCCCTCCCTCGCAACCGCCCTCGGCTCGCAGCGAAGCGCTCCGCAAGATCGCGAATCTCTCGCGGGACCCCGCCTTCAAGGAACTGATCGCGAAGCGGAAGCCGGCCGAGTCGGCCTCGGCCAACCCGGTGCCCGTCGAGATCCCCCCCTCCAGCGAGGCCGTCTTCACCGCCGCCGGCATGGTAGGGGCTGCGGTGCTGCAGGTCCAGGCCGGCGCGCCGATGGAGGAAGTGGGTGACCCGCTGCTGCGCATCGACGAGGATGGACGAATCGGCTACGCGAACTCGGAAGCGATCCGGGTCTTCGCTCACGAAGCCGGCCTGAACGACACATTTTTCCGCGACCACTTCGAACTCGAGGATGCCGAGCGCTGCGAGGAGCAGTTGATGCGGACCTTTGCGGAGGGGCGCCGCCATCGATTCGAGTTCCACGATTCGCGCCGCGGCCTTTGGTTCGAGGTGCGTGTCTACCCGACGCGCGGGGGAATTTTGGTGCTCTTCACCGACATCACCACGACGCGGTTGGAGGCCGCGGAGCAGGTGCGGCAGCAGCGGCTGGAGGGTCTCGGCTTGCTCGCGCGTGGTTTCGCCCACGATTTCAATAACGCCCTCACCAGCCTGACCGGCAACATCAGCCTTGCCCGCGAACGGCACCTCGATGACATCGAACTTCAAAGCATGCTCGAGGCGGCCCAGGCCGCGGCCTCGAAGGCGACGGGGCTCGTGCAGCAGCTCATGACCTTCGCCCGGGGCGGGCGTCCCATCCGCGAACGGACCCGCATCCCGGATCTGGTCCGCCGCATCCTGACAGAACAGCGTCTCCGGCATCCGGACATCCGTTACCAATATCAGGGCGGGGACGCGGAGGTGATTGCGAACGTCGATCCGGCCCAGGTGGGGCGGCTTATCGAAAACCTGCTGATCAACTCCGCCGCGGCGATGCCAAATGGCGGGGTGCTCATCGTTCGCAGCACCCGCATCTCGCCGGAAGCGGTCCTGCGCGTCCGCAGTGCCCACACTCCGGCCGACGAGGATCACCTGCTGATCGAGGTGATCGATACCGGACACGGCATGAGCGAGCAGGACCTCGAGCGTGTTTTCGAGCCCTACTTCACGACCCGCCGTGAAAACAACGCCACCGGCATCGGGCTGACCGTCTGCGAATCGATCGCACGAGCCCACGGCGGATTCATCCAACTGCAGTCGAAGGAAGGGAAGGGGACCATCGCGACTTTCTGTGCTCCTCTCGGTCGGGGTGGGGAGGAGGCCGCGGATCTCGACGGGTTGCCCGCTTATCCGAACTTCCCCCTTTCCCATGCGGCGATCCCGCTGGCCCAGCTCGGCGAGCCACTCCTCGTCGGCACGCGCATCCTCATCCTCGAGGACGACGCGCCGATCCGCCGACTCATGGCCGCGACCTTGCGCCGCGCGGGACACGAGGTGGTCGAGACGAAGGACGGTCGCGAGACGATTGCGGTCTACACTGCGGCGATGGAAAAGGGTGAGCGGTTCCACCTGCTGATTTGCGACCTGACCATCGAGAACGGGATGGGCGGGGTCGAAACGATGCGGCGTCTGCTCCAGATCGACCCTGACATTCTCGCCATTGTCTCAAGCGGCTACTCGGATGCGCCCGCGATGTCGAGCCCGGCGAGCTTCGGGTTCAAGGCGGTGTTGCCGAAACCCTACGCGCCGACGGAGTTGAGGGCCGCGGTGCACCGCATTCTCAGCGCGCACCACATCATTCCCTGAAGAGCGGCACTCCGATCAGTGTTCGAGGTCTTCCTCCTTGGGCTCGGGCAGCCAGAAGCTGAGCACGACGCCGATGAGCGCGTAGATCCCGGCGACGATGGCGCCGTTTTTGGCGAGAGCCGCGACGGGCTGACCCGCGGAGAGGGTGAGGGTAATGAAAGCAGCCGCCGTGCCGAAGACCCGGCCGCCGATGTTCGCGGCAAAACTCTCGCCCGTGCCGCGCAGGTGCACCGGGAAGACCAGGGGGATGTAATTCCCCCAGAAGCTGAACTGCGCCACGACGAGAAGGCCGCAGACGAAGATGCCCCACTTGACCATGGCGAGGCTTCCCTCCTTCTCGAGGGACCCCGCGACCCAGAAGAAATAGGCGGGGACGAAGAGCATCGCCGGGATCAGGAAAAGACGCAGCATTTTGCGTCGGCTGACGATGACCACCGCGAGGAGGGCAAAGATGACGCGACCAACGAGGCCGCCGATCTCCTGCCACTTCGTCACGGTGGAGGTTTGGCGGTCGCTGGCGTTGCCGGCGGCTTGCTTGCCTTTGATCGCGAGCACGGCGTCGGCCGGGGCGGGCTCGCCCTTGGCGGCGGCGGCCTCGATCAGCTTGGCTTTGGCCTCGGCTTCGGCGGCGGAAGCGATCGCCTTGATTTCGACGTGCCCCTTCGGCCACGCGAGGATCTGGGGGAGCTGCTGGATGGCGCCAAAGGCGAGGCCGTAGCTGGCCGCGAAAATCAAGGTGGTGACCACCGTGGTGCGGATCAGGGCCGGGCTGAAGAGCTCGCGGATGCTGGGGCGCTTGAGTTTGCCCTCGGCTTTCTTTTTCGCCCAAGCCGGCGATTCCGGCAGGAAGGGGCGGATCAGGATGAGCGGGATCGCCGGAATGACGCCGGAGATCAGGGTGTAGCGCCAGGCCTCGTGACCACCGTGGATCTCGGGGAAGCTGTTCGCGTACATCGCCGCGTAGTAGTTGGCGAGGGCCACAAGGAGACCGCCGATCGAGGAAAATGCCTGGGTGTAGCCGAGCACCTTTTCGCGCTGTTTCGCTTCCGGGAAAAGCTCGGCGAGCCAGGCCACTGCCGCGACGAACTCGACACAGACGCCGATGAAGACAAGGCAGCGGAAGAAGAGAAGCTGGGGTAGGGTCTCCGCCAGCGATCCCGCGGCAAAGGCGGCGAAGGCGTAAAGCAGAATCGAGAAGGTGAGAACGCGGCGGCGACCGAGTTTGTCGGTCAGGTAACCGCCCAGCAGACCAAAGACCCCACCGGCCAGCGCGGGGACGAAGAAGAGGGTCCTGGCCCAGTGGACATACATCTCGCCGCCGGGAGCCCACAGCGCGTTGGCCTCGGGTGGAGTCATGCCGCCGGCGATGAGCTCCTGCACAAGCGGGGCGCTGAGCGAGGCGATCATCGGCTTGATGATCAGCGGCAGCATCAGCAGCTCGTAAATGTCGAAGGCAAAGCCGATCGAGGCGATGATGCAGATGAGCCAGCGGGTCAGGCCCATGCCGGAGGCGGTGTTGGAGGACGCGTTCAAAGTGGGCCGAGTCTAGCAGGGCCCCGCGGGGCGGCAAGGAAAAGGGTCGGCGGGATCACGCGCCGACCGGTCCGCGGGCGAGTTCCATGACCTTGAATTGTCGTCCCATCATCGCGGGGTGGGTCAGCGTCTGGAACTGCCGGAGCCGTTTTCGGTTCAGGGCATCGGGAGGTGTGCCGTCAATTGACGCGAGCCAGGGCCGGGCTGTTTCGATCAGGAAGTGGTGCTGATCGGTGAAGCGCCTCACCTTCAGGCCTGCCGCCGTCGCCAGGTCTCCGAGCCGGGTGAAATCAACGTCGGCGGTGAGATCCTGCTCTCCGGGAGAGTCGAGGAGATCCTCCACCCCCTGCTGCCCGCGGAAGGCGCGCAGGCTCCCTCCGCGTCGGGAAGGGTCGCGGTAGTCGGCGGATTCGTGGCCGTAGTCGAAGATCCACCAGAGGCCGTTTTGGAAAAGTCCTGCGGTCTCCAAGGTCCAGGCCGCGAGGCCGGGGCAGACCTCGGTGCGGTAGCCATCGGGAAAGTCTTCGCCGTAGCTTGCGGTGATCGATTCATATTCCGGACGGAGCGGGCGTATCACCCAGCGGAATCCCGGCTCCCCGATCCCGACCTGTTCCTCGCTCCATCGGCCTCCTTGAAAGACAAGGCGATCCACCGGGAACGCATCAAGCAGTTCGTTGCACAGGAAGATCCCCTGTGAAGCCTGCGCCTCCTCCGCCGAGGCGACGATGCGGGGCTGGAAGGGGGCACCCTCAAAGTTCCGGGTGAGGATCCCCCGGAGTGCCGGGCGCGGCTCGATGATGCGGTAGTCCCACGACACTCCGCGGGCTCGCGGCGAGGTGCCCAGGGCGGCGAGGATGTCCCGGGCGAGACGTCCGTCGTGGGCGCCTTGCTCCACGATCACCAAGGATTCCGGGCGGCCAAAGTGATGCTCCCATTCCCGGATGATCGCTTCGGCGAGGAGGAAGCCGAAAGTCTCCCCGACCGAGACACTGGTGAAGAAATCGCCCCCGCGCCCGACGGACCGGAAACCCGGGCCGCCCGGAGTCTCCGGGTCTCGCGAGTAATAGCCGCTCTCCGGTTCATAGAGAGCGAGTTCCATCCATTCGGAAAAAGGGATGGAGCCCTCCGGACTTTCCGAAATTCTTTGAAAGACGAGGTCGAAAAGGCGCGTATGTTGGGAGCCGGGTGGTAGGTCCGGTCGGTTTGGCATGTCCGGCACGCTACCCCTTGGCCACTCCCACATCCAGTTTTCTTCCGTGTCCTCTGATTTCGACGAACTCGACTTCGATTCCATCGGCCCGGCCGAGCCGACGTCGCCGCGCCGCCGTCGCGTCGATCTGCCGCCTCCGGGAGAGCTGGAACAAAAGCGGGCCAAACGTCGCCGTCGGGCGCGCTTTTGGCTGAAGTTTTTCGGCGTGATTTTCCTGCTCGGGTTCGTGATGGCCATCGTCGGGGTGGCCGGAGCGTTTTTCTATCTCAAGCCGCGCTACGATCTCGCCCAGACCTTCGACCTCTCCGATCTCGAGGAGGTCGAGGTGGCGAGCCGGATCTTCGATCGCAAGGGCAAGGAGTTGGGACGGATCTTCGTCCAGAACCGCCGTCCGGTTTCGCTGGACAATGTCTCCGACCATTTCGTGCACGCCCTGCTCTCGGCCGAGGACAGCCGCTTCTATGATCACGACGGCGTCGACTACATCGGCATCATCCGGGCGCTCTATTACGGTCTCCGCTCGAAGGGCATCAACCAGGGCGCCTCGACCATCACCCAACAGCTCGCGCGCCAGACCTTCGAGCTGAAAGATCGGACCATCAGCCGGAAGTTCACCGAGATTTTCCTGGCCCAGCGGATCGAGCGGCGCATCGCCAGCAAACAGCGCATCCTCGAGCTCTACATCAACCGCATCTATTTCGGGAGCGGTTATTACGGCATCGCCGCGGCTTCCGAAGGTTATTTCGGCAAGGATCCGGAGCACCTTTCCGTGGTCGAGGCGGCGACGCTCGCGGCGACGATCCCGAACCCGTATCACCGCTCCCCCCGCAGCTTCCCCGAGGTCTCGAAGAAATGGCGGAACCACGTGCTCGCCCGGATGGCCGACGAAGGTTACATCGACACGGCGGCGCGCGATCGTTTCGTCAAGGCCGACGTCGACATCGCCGCGAAGACGAATATCACCGGCAAGTCCGCCTTCGTTTATGAAAAGGTCCGCCAGGAGGTGATCGATCTGCTCGGTTACGAGGCCGTCTCGAAGGGTGGTTTCGCAATCCACACGACCATCGACGCGGAACTCCAGGAGGCCGCCGAGACCGCGTTGCGCGAGCAACTCGCCAAGATCGAGCAGCATCCCGACTTCAACCAGGAAACCCTCGACGAATACAAGAAGAAGAAGGCGGCCTTCCAGGAGTCGGCCCATCCCGACCAGAGTTTCCCGCCGCCCCGGTACCTGCAGGGGGCCCTGCTCATGCTCGACAACAAGACCGGTGCCGTCCTCGCCCGGGTCAGCGGACGCGACTTCAGTGATTCGATGTTCGACCGGGTCTCGCAGGGGCGTCGACCCACCGGCACGGTGTTCACACCCTTTGTTTATGCCGCCGCCTTCGAGGCCGGTTATTTTCCCGGCACTCTCGTTGATGATACCCCGATGGACACCCGCCAGGTCATGGTTGGCGGCACCACCGGGATCCTCGGGGAGTGGGGGGTCGAGTCCGTCGACAACGTTTATGAAAACGTCATCACCGCGCGGCGTGCGCTCGCCCGGGGCAAGAACGCCGCCTCGGTGCGGCTCGGCCAGAAGGAGCACGTCGGCACCGGAGCCGTCGTCGCCTTGGCGCGCAAGGCGGGCATGTCCTTCTCCGGCGACCTCCAGAAGTTCAACGCCACCTTCCTCGGGAGGAATCCGAGTTCGCTCGAGGAGGTCTGTCTCGCTTACACCATTTTCCCGAACGGAGGCCAGCGACCCGAGAAGGCCAACATCATCTCGAACATCCGCGACAGCCTCGGTAACACGATCTACACGCCGAACACGGCGATGCATCGGGAGCCGGTGATCGACCGTTACACCGCCTACCAGATCAACAGCATCCTTTCGGAGAGTTTCACCGACGGCACCAGCGTGAAGGCCAGGGAGAAGTATGGTCTGAAAGAGTTCCCCGTGGCCGGTAAGACGGGGACCGAATACGACTTCACCGACAACTGGTTCGCCGGATACACCTCCGAAGTCACCTGCGTTGCATGGATGGGATTCGACCAGAGCGGCACGATCTATCCGGCGGCCTTCAGCTCCGAGACGGTCCTGCCGGTCTGGACGACGGTGATGAACAAGGCGGCTGACAAGTTTTCCCCCAAGGCCTTCATTCCTCCAGCGGACGCCGAGCAGGTGGAGATCTGTCTCAAGTCCGGCGAACTGGCCTCGGACGATTGTTACGAGGTGCTTCAGCGCGGGGAGGGGATCGCTTCGCAGGTGCGCTGCACCTACACCGAATACCTGCGGCCGGGCAAAACCAACCTCGACCGGGTCTGTCACATCCACGGCAAGGGCAAGACCCGTCTGCAAAACCTGACCCGGACGAACAAAAACGGGATCATCGTGCCGGATTTCGTCAGGGACGAGGCGGCCACCCCGGTGTTGCCGGTGGCTCCCACGGTGATCGGTACGAGTGACCCCTATAACTCTTTTGCACCCATCATCCGCGCCCGGGTCGCTCCGGTCGTCGCGACGGTGGTGGAAGAGCCTGAGGGCGAGGAATCCGTTGAGAACCCCGAGGCCGTGGTCGACGAACCGGCCCGCCCCGTCGAGGAAGTCGGCAGCAACGGCATCCCCGTGGCCCGTCCCGTCCTCACGGGTACGGAAACGCAAGACCTTCCCGCACGACGGGTGCAGCTCCCGCGTCCCCGCGCCATTCCTTTCGAGTGATCCTGCTTCATCGCTCGATTGCGGCATGACAAATGAAGGCGGCTTCGTTAGCATCGAAGCATGCTCACCGCCCTGAAGCTACTGGTCTCCGCCGGACTCATCTACTTCGTCAACGAGGTCGTCATCACGAGGAGCCGTCCTTTTCTCGGCAGCTTGATCGC
This sequence comes from Verrucomicrobiales bacterium, assembly GCA_041917795.1. GTDB lineage: Bacteria > Verrucomicrobiota > Verrucomicrobiia > Verrucomicrobiales > DEV007 > Arctic95D-9. Next base: position 33,384 of record JAYRWX010000043.1, on the reverse strand, counting down.
ATCGCTGCCGCTCGTCAGCCTGATCACCTTCGTGTGGATCTGGCATGGCCTGAAGGCTGATCCGGCCGCACGGGTCGAAAAGCTCGCCTCGCACTCCGCCGGCGTATTCTGGTTTGTCCTGCCGAGCCTGCCGATGTTCCTCATCTTTCCGGCGCTGCTGCGCCGCGGGCTCCACTTCTGGCCCTCGCTCCTGATCTGTTGCGGGGTGACCATGGTGCTCTACGCCGGCATGGCCTTTGTCTTGAAACGTTTCGGGGTCGAGTTGTGAAAGCATTGCTCGCAGTGATGGGATGGCTTGCGGTGGCTTCCGGCACCGCCTCGGAAGTTCCGCCCAATTTCATCGTCATCTTCTGCGACAATCTCGGGTACGGGGACATCGAACCCTTTGGCTCGACCCTCAACCGAACTCCTGAACTCACCCGCATGGCCGCCGAGGGTCGGAAGTTCACCCATTTTTATGCGAGTGCCGGGGTCTGCACTCCCTCCCGCGCCAGCATCATGACCGCGTGCTACGCGCAAAGAGTCGGCCTGCATCGCAATCCCCGCGATCAGCACGTGCTCCGCCCGGTGTCGCCCTATGGATTGAACCCTGACGAAACCACCGTGGCCGAGGCTCTCAAAGCGAGGGGCTATGCCACCGCCATCATCGGCAAATGGCATCTCGGCGACCAGCCGGAGTTTCTCCCGACAAGGCAGGGTTTCGACTTCTTTTTCGGCATTCCCTATTCCGACGACATGACCGAGCGGGTCTGGGATGCCGATGGTTCGCAGTGGCCTCCGCTGCCGCTGATGCGGGGCGAGGAGGTGGTCGAGGCCCCCGCCGACCGCGACACCCTGACTCAGCGCTACACGGAAGCTGCGGTGCAGTGGATCGAGGAAAACCGCGATGGGCCTTTCTTTCTTTACCTGCCTCATGCCATGCCGGGCAGTACGGCCGAGCCCTTCTCCAGCAGGGCGTTTCGCGGAAAGAGCGGCAACGGACCCTGGGGGGACTCGGTGGAGGAACTCGACTGGTCCACCGGCGTCATCCTCGCGAAACTTCGCGAACTGGGGCTCTCGGAAAACACGCTTGTCGTCTGGGCCTCCGACAATGGAGCCCCGGCCGGCCGCCGCAACGAGACCCACCGACGTGGTTCGAATCTACCTCTCGATGGTGCCGGCTACACGACCGGCGAGGGTGCCTTCCGCGTGCCGGCGCTGATGTGGTGGCCGGGCCGGGTGCCTGCCGGCAGCGTGTGTGAGGAACTATGCACGACGATGGATCTCTATCCGACCTTCCTTGCCCTTGCCGGTGGCAAAGTGGACGATGTGAAGCGGGATGGTCACGACATCCGGCCCGTGTTGTTCGGTGAGGAAGGTGCGGAGAGTCCCTGGGAGGTCTTCGCTTATTACGAACTCGACCAACTCCAGGCGGTGCGATCGGGGCGGTGGAAACTCTTTCTCCCTCTCTCCGATTTCGCGAAACATCCGCGCTATCGACGAGGTCAGGGGCCTCAGGGGCCGTTGCTCTATGATGTCGTCGGTGATCCCGCTTGCCGCAACGATCTCGCGGCGGCCAATCCCGAGGTCGTCTCCCGGCTCAGCCAGCTCGCCGCAGGGATTCGGGCCGATCTGGGAGATTCAGGAACTCCCGGGGCCGGGCAGCGTCCGGCGGGGAAGGTCGATCAGCCTATGCCGGTGGTGAAACGCTGACCTTCAGGCCGCGAAACTTTCACCGCAGGAACAGGTCACCACGGCATTCGGGTTCGTGACTTTGAAGCCGCCCTGCTGGAGATCGTCGCTGTAGTCGAGTACCGATCCGGTCACGAAAAGGGCGCTCTTCGGATCGATCACGATGCGCACCGAGTTCGACTCGACGAGGATGTCGCGATCACGCGGCCCGTCGACAAGATCCATTTTGTATTGGAGCCCCGAACAGCCTCCCCCGATCACCGCGACGCGCAGCGCGCCCTGCTCGAGCCGTCCCTGCTTTTTCAGAAGGGAACGCAGTCTCGCCGAGGCTCCGTCGAGGACCCGGATAAGGGTTTCGTTGCCGATGCGGTAATTAACTCCGGTCACTCCGGAAAATCCGACATGGCGGGCCCGCCCGCAAGCGCAATGACGATCAAAGCAGGGACCGGATCGAGGGCACCAGATCCGGATCGTACGCCACGGCATCGAGGAATGAGGGAAATTGCGGACGCCAACCGGTCGCACGCAAGGTCACGTTCGAGACGATCTTGTGGGTCAAACCGCGCTTCCGGTCCGGGTCGGGCGGGGCCGTCGCCGGCAGGGGCAGTTCGAAGAAGGCGGCCAATTCCTCGTAGCATCCTCGTTGGGTCAGTGGGGCGTCATCGACGACGTTGTAGAGTTTTCCGTCAGTTAGGCCGGTGGGGGCTCCCATCAGGTGCAAAAAGGCGGAGGCGGCATCGTTCCGGTGGATCTGATTAAGGTATCGGCTCACGGGGCCCTCCTCGATCCGCGCGGTGCCGGAAAGCATTTTCTGAAGATGTACCGACCGTCCCGGTCCATAGATGCCCGCGAGCCGCAGCACCGTGCCGCCGCTGTCCCGCGCGAGGGATTCGGCTTCGAGCAAGAGGCGAGAGGTTTCACGATCGGGAACCGTGGCCGAGGTCTCGTCCACCGTGGAGCCATCAGTCTGGCCGTAAACGCTCGTGCTGCTGGTGAACCAGACCGGGACCCCGGGGAAGACCTCGCGCAGGTTGGCGATGCCTTCGACGAAGACGCTGCGGTAGGTCTCCGCTCCACCCCGGCTCGAACTGGCACAGTGCAGGATCGCGGAAGGCCGGATCTCTCGGGCAAGCATCCGGAGTGAGTCCGGCGAGGTCACGTCCGCCGAGAAGAGGAATTGCGAAGGCTCGGACGGGCCGCGATGCGCCGCGGCTGCCGGGATCTCCACTTCTCTCAACTGGCGCAGGATATGCGAGCCGAGATAGCCATGGCCAATGATCAGAACCGGTCCTTCGAGCATTGCGATGGATACGCTCAGGACTCCGGCAAGGCCTTCATTCGCGGCATCGGCAAAGCTGGCAGGTCAACCGGCTCCCGGGCGACGGGTTCTTCGGCGGCGGGCTCATCGGGTGCCACCTTGGTTAGGGCGGGTGCTTCCGAGGCTGGCTGAAGCGCTTGCTCCGTCGCATCCGGCATTTCCCGGTGCGACGCAAGGTCCTCCACCAGCTCCGACTGGATCGAAAGGAGCGAGATCAGCAGGAGGTGGGCGACGGTCACGACAATGGTGAGGAAGCCGGTCTGGAACGAAACCTTCATGGAGCCAGTTCAGGGGAAGAGGTGGGATCACGACTTGCCACCGCCGCGGGCCGCCGCGGCCGCTTGCCGGGCGATCGGGTTGACCTCGAAGGGATCGGAGAGATCCTCCTCGGGTTCGGAACGCAGGAGGCGCTCGCGGATCGAATGAAAACGCTTCCGGCTTTCCGGCGGCGCGGCTGACTCGACAGGCGTCGTGGACGTCTCGTCCGGGTCTGCCTTGGCGGCGGTCGGGGCGGGCCGGACTTCGTCGGCCGGGGCGGGCGCGCGCTGAGGTTCGGACGTGTTGGCGAAGCTCCGTTCGAAGAGCCTGACGATGTCATCGCGGAAGCGTTCCAATTCCAGCGTGCGGGTCCGGACCTGGGCATTGAGAAAAATCCGGGCGATGATCGCGGGAGCCGCGACGATCAAGCCGATGGCGGTAAAGGCGAGCGAGCCGCTGATGTAGGTCATCAGCTCGGCGAACTCCGCCGATTCATCGAAGCCGAGCATCATCGTCCAGACGAAGCCGAACGCTCCGAGGAAAAGGGCGGCAACTCCGATCATCCAGAGCCCTTCGATGCCCCCGCGCAGGTTGGCGGTCGATGCCGCACAACCCGAGGCGAAAGCGCTTTTCACGAACTCGAGCTGCTTGGCTCCCAATTTGCCGGCCTGCTTGAGACGCTGCTGCAGGCCCTCCTGGGGAGCGCGCGAGCCGAGCAGATGGTAGGCAGTCTCCCGGGCGCCGGTTTGGTAGATAAGGCTCTTCTGCGAGCGGTTGTCATCCCACCCCTCTTCGAAGACCTCCAGGGTCGTCTTTGACTTTCTGAGCCGCTCGGTGAAACGACGGTCCGCGAGCCGGCCCTTGCGCAGATTGAGGATCTTCGAGAGGATCATGACCCAGGCCACGATCGAAAGCATGAAGAGCAGCCAAACGACAATTTTGCCGGGAAACACCGGCTGATCCAGGGCAGTCCTGAGGGAGGCGATCAGGGGAAAAGCGGTCATGGACGGAAACAGGCGAAAGTGGGAAGAATCTCAAAGATTTTAAAAATACTTCGAAATGTTAATAAAAACAAGGCCGAAAACCGCACTGGTTTTGACGGTCGGCACCCGGCACCGTTCAAAAAGGCTCCCGGCGATCACGCTTGAGCGGATTGCGGAGCGGAAATTTGCGTCGACATTGCCGGGTTCATGAACCGCTTGAGCATCATTCTTCTCGCCTGCTTCTGTCTCGCGGGACTGGGCCGGGCCGAACCATTTCCCGAAAACTCCCCGGAGCACCAAGCCCTCAGCGCCGCGACGCCCTTCCTCGCGGACGAGGCCTTCGCGCTGCGGGAGGGATATTGGAACGGCGTGCTCACCTCTCATACAGGACGGGCGGTCCGGTTGCAGTTTTTTAAAAGAAACCACTACCAGCTTTTCCTCGGCGTCTCACCGGAGACGCTGCCGAAGGGAGGCCAACTCCAGCTTCACATTTTCGACTCGGAAAACGCGGAGGTCGCCAGTGTCACCGGTGAGGCGGGAAGTCCATCCGTCCATCTCGATTTCAACAATACGCACGGAAGCGGGCTCTTTCTCGTTCTGATGCGCGTGGCCATCCCTCCGGGACCGCTGGCTGAGACGGAGATCCCCGCCGCGCTCTTCTATGGCTGGAAATAGGGCGAAAGCTTCACCAGCTTTCGGCCTCGGAGCCGCGTAAACTTTTCAGGCTCCCATGTTATTCGAAGTCCAGTCCACCGCCACCCACGGGATTCGCCGCCGCAGCACCGCCATCCTCAACGTGCACGCGCAACGCACCGCATCGCAACGGGTCCTTGAAGAAAACCTGCAACTCGACCCCGCGGTGGTGTGCGAGGAACTGCGTGGAGACGATGATGAAAACCGCCTCATCCGTATCGACACCGGAGACGCCTCCGAGCTTTCCGTCTGCTACCGGGCGCTGGTGGAGACTCGTCCGGTGCGGATCCCTGTGGAAGAGATCGAGGAGATCCCGATCGCGGAACTCGACCACCTCGTGATCCCCTACCTCTTCCCCAGCCGCTACTGTCAGTCCGATCGTCTCGGGCGGCTCGCCGACGGGATCTTCGGCGAGTTCTCCACACCCCTCGCCAAGGCGCAGGCCATCTCCGACTGGGTCTTTGAGAATGTCGAGTATCTCCCCGGCTCGACCGACTCGGGGACTTCGGCCTTCGACACCGTGACGCAACGCGCCGGCGTCTGCCGCGACTTCGCCCACCTCGGCATCGCCCTGTGTCGGGCTCTTTCGATTCCGGCCCGCTATTTCTCGGGATATTCCTACCGGCTCGATCCCCCCGACTTCCACGCCTGCTTCGAGGTCTACGCCGGCGGTCGCTGGTTCATCTTCGATCCGACCCGCCTCGCCCCGCTCAACGGCCTCGTCCGCGTCGGCACGGGGCGCGATGCCGCGGATGCCTCCATCGCGACGATCTTTGGCAACATGTCAGGGTTGTCGGTCGAGGTAAGTTGCCACCATTGCGGCGACGATTTCGAACCTTGGCCGCCTCAGGAAAAGCAGCTCGCGGTCACGCTCGACGACATCCGCCCCGGGCCATGATCGAGGTCGAACATGCGGTCCGTTTCCGGGTGAACCACCAGACCCTTTACCGTTACCATCAGCCGGTCACGATCCTGCCGCACCGCCTCGTCCTCCGGCCCCGCGAGTGGCACGAGGCGCGGCTCGAGGAGTTTTCCCTTTCGGTCTCGCCGCTGGCGCGGATCGAGTGGAGCCGCGACGTCTATGGGAACTCGGTCGCCCTCGCCAGCTTCGAGGGGCCCGCTTCGGAGCTCTCCTTCATCGCCGCGTTCACCATGGTGCGTCGGCGCGATCCTGACATGTCACCATATCGCGAGCCCGTGCCGGGTTTTTTTCCAGTCGACTATGATCCGCTCGAGGCTCCCGTCGTTGCCGCCTACCGCGCTCCGGTCCATCCGGAGGAAAGTCCGCGCATCGCCGCGTGGCTGGGGGGACTCGACCTCGTGCCCTCCGGCATGCCCGCCCTGGATCTCGTGATGCGGCTCAATCAAATCATTCACGAGACGATCCGTTACCAGCGCCGCGAGGAACGCGGCACCCAGTCACCTGACTCGACCCTGACCCTTGGCAGCGGCTCCTGCCGCGACAAGGCGACCCTGCTGATGGAGGCTCTGCGCCACCTCGGTTTCGCGGCCCGATTCGCCTCGGGTTACCTCGACTGCGCCGCGACGCGAGCGGCCCAGGGCAGCACCCACGCCTGGGCCGAGGTCTATTTTCCCGATCTCGGATGGCGGGGATTCGATCCCACCACGGGGAAAAGGACCACCCATCAGCACATCATCACCGGCGTCAGCCACCATCCCCGGGGCGTCATGCCAATCAGCGGATCGATCATTGCGCCACCGGGCTCGTTGAGGGAGCATTACGTGAACGTCAGCGTGACCGAAGTCGCGCCGTCCCCGCAACCCTGACAAAACCCCAAGGTGACCCCTGCACCGACTTTTCTCTTCGCCACCTGCAATCCCGGATGGGAGGCCGCCCTCAAGCGCGAAGTGGGGCGTCGCCTCGGCGAGGCGGTGGTGCCCGCTTTTCTCCGTCCCGGCCTGGTGACGTGGAAATGCCACCGCGAGATCGCCGATCGCGAACTCGCGCCAACGCCCGTCTTCGCGAGAGTCTTCGGTCGATCCTTCGGCATGGCGGCGGGATCCTCGGCCCTCGCGGCCCTGCTTGAAAAGGCCCCGCCGCTGCCCGTGCAGGTGTCGCCCCGGGCTTTTCCGGAAAACGGCTTTGACGAAGCGCAGTGGCGGGCCTTCGATGAAATCCGCGCCGCTCTCCTCGCCGACGTTCAAGATCACGTCGTCCCCCGAGAGCTCTTGGCTCCAGGTGACCCCGTGCTCGATTGCATCGTCGGCGATCCGGACGAGGCGGTCTTCGTCGGCATCCATCGTCACGAGGCCGGGCACCCTGCTTTTCCGGGTGGCATTCCCCGCATCGTCCTGCGCGAGGACGTTCCCTCGCGGGCCTGGCTAAAGATGGAACAGGCGCTCGCCTTTCTCAGCTTGGAGAAACTCGACGGATGGCAGGTGCTGGAGCTCGGCTGTGCGCCGGGCGGGGCCAGCCTCGCGCTGCTCGACCGTGGAGCCCGGGTCATCGGCGTCGATACGGGAGCTATGGATCCAGCGGTGTTGGCCCATTCCAGCTTTCGCTCCCTCCCCATCTCCGCGGGCGAGGTGGATGTCACCGAACTGCCCCGGCACGTCGATTTGCTGGTGTCCGACATGAACCTCGCGCCGCCGGTGGCCCTGCGATACATCGAGCGACTCCAGCGCCGCCTCCGGGCCCGTCACCTCATCCTGACGCTCAAGATCAACGATGCGAAAATGGAGACGATGATTCCGGCCTTTCTTGAACGTGTCGTCCAACTCGTGCCTCGCCACCACTGTCTCGCGACCCAGTTGCCCGCCAATCGGAAGGAGATCACGATCCTCGCCCGCGACCTGCGGGGCCGACTTGACCCTCTTGGGTCGCGGACCTGACCCTCTCGGGTCTCCGATTCGTACTTGTAACGAAGACGAGAGTTTCGTATTGGTTTCATGCCGATCGGGCATTGATGGAATTGAGGCACTTGCGATACTTCCGCGCCGTGGCGGAGGAGTTGAGCTTTTCAAAGGCGGCCCGTCGGCTCCGCATCGCGCAGCCCGCGCTGAGCCGGGCGGTGCAGGAACTGGAGGCTGAACTCGGTGCGAACTTGTTCGACCGCAGTCGCCGCGTCATCCGGCTGACCCCGGGCGGAGAAGCCTTTTTGCGGGAATCCGAACTGATCTTCGAGCGTCTCGAGGAGGCGGTGCGAAAGGTACGGAGGGCCTCGGCGGGGCAGGACGGCGAGTTGCGGCTCGGCTACATCGGGCCCCCGACACGGGCGTTCCTCGGGGAATTGTTGAGAGAGTTTCACCAAGCCCATCCCGGCGTCACGATCGTGCTGGAGGAGCGAACTCCAGAGCGCGTTTGGGAAATGGTCGCGAAAGGCCGTCTCTCGGTGGGCATCACCCGGCCGGTACGGGCACACGAGGCGTTGGGACTTTCCTCCCTGCCCCTCTGCGACGAGAGGATCTGCGCGGCCCTGCCAGCCGCCCATCCCAAAGCGGGAGCCGCGGTATTGTCCTGGCGCGATCTGGCGGGCGAACCGCTTGTGATTCTCGCGCGCCGGGAGGGCGCGGGCTCTCACGACACCATTCTCGCCGCTTGCGCCGAGGCCGGATTCACTCCTCGGATCGCCCACACGCCTAGCGTAATCGGCACGATCCTGCGGTATGTGGAAGCCGGCTCGGGCATCGGTATCGTGCCCGAGAGCGTCACGCCCGAGTCGTCCGAGGTGACTCTGGTGCCGCTGAAGCCGGTCGTGACGATCCCCGTCGTGATGGTGTGGTCCCGTGAGGGGGACGATCCGGCGGTGAATGCCTTTCGCAGGATCGTGGAAGGGCATTTCCGGACCCGGAATGCGGGAGCCGCGGCCCGTCCGCGGAGGAAACGGGCCGACGGTTGAGGAAACGTCGGCAATCCCGCGTGGATCCAAGTGGCGGTTTCACCGCTTGCAATCCGGGATTTTGCGCGGTCATTCCCGGCTCGCCATGTCCGACCCCTCCCAGACCCTGATTCCGCCTTCCCATATCCGGAACATCGCCATCATTGCCCACGTCGATCACGGAAAGACGACGCTGGTCGACCAGATGCTGAAGCATGCCGGTTCCTTCCGTGACAACCAGGTCGTCGAGGAGCGCGCCATGGATTCGATGGACCAGGAGCGTGAGCGCGGCATCACCATCAAGGCCAAGAACACCTCGGTGAAGTGGGGCGATCACATCATCAACATCGTCGACACCCCCGGTCACGCCGACTTCGGCGGCGAGGTGGAGCGCGTCATGAAGATGGTCGACGGGGTGCTCCTCGTGGTCGATGCCTACGAAGGTCCGCAGGCGCAGACCCGCTTCGTGCTGAAAAAGGCCCTGGCGCACGGGCTGACACCGATCGTCTTCGTCAACAAGATCGACCGGCCCAATGCCGAGCCGCTCCTGATGCACGACAAGGTGCTCGAGCTTTTCCTCGACCTCGACGCGAACGAGGAGCAATTCGGAGCACCCTTCCTCTATGGCTCGGCCAAGAACGGTTACGCCGGTCTCAAGCCGAGCGACGAGATGAAGGACATGAGTCCGCTCTTCGAGGCGATCATGGAGCATATCCCCGCTCCCGACGCCGACCCGGACGGCGAGTTCAAGATGCTCGTTTCGAACATCGACTGGTCGGATTATGTCGGCCGGATCGCCATCGGCAAGATCCTCTCGGGCAGCGTTGAGATCGGCCAGACCGTCTGGCGTCTCATCCCCGGCGACAAGCCGCAGCGCGCCAAGATCTCCAAGGTTTTCGAATACACCGCGCTCGCCACCGGCGAGGTGACCCAGAGCGGTGCGGGCCACATTGTCGGGCTCTCCGGTTTCGAAGATGTCGAGATCGGCGAGACCATCGCCGCCACGGCCGAGTCCGAACCGATTCCGTTCGTCGAGATCGATCCGCCGACCGTCATGATGTCCTTCTCGGTCAACGACGGTCCTTATGCCGGCACCGAAGGCAACCGCGTGACTTCGCGTGAAATCCGCGATCGCATCTTCCGCGAAGCCCGCACCAATGTCTCCATCAAGGTGGAGGACACCGAGAACGCCGGTGAATTCAAAGTCAGTGCGCGCGGCGCCATGCAGGTCGCCGTCGTCGTCGAGGAAATGCGCCGCGAGGGCTTCGAGGTACTCGTTTCTCGGCCCACCGTGATCAAGCGCGAGATCAACGGCCGACTTCATGAGCCGTTTGAAACCCTCTATCTCGAGGCTCCCGAGGAAACCATCGGCGGGTGCATCCAGGCTCTCGCCAACCGCAAGGGCGTGATGGAATCGATGAGCAGCCGCAACGGCCGTACCACGATCGAAGCGACCATCCCGACGCGTGGTCTCATCGGCTTCGAGTTCGAGTTGCTCAACCTCACCAGCGGGGAGGGCATCATGTCGCACCTCTTCAAGGAATACCGCCCCGACTCCGGCGACATCCGCACCCGCGGCACCGGCACCCTCGTTTCCATGGAAAAGGGCGAGGCGATGACCTACGCGCTTGGCAACATCGAGACCCGCGGCAAGCTCTTCGTCGGTCCCGGCGACGTTGTTTACGAGGGCATGATCGTCGGGGAAAACCCGCGCGCCGATGACCTGCCGGTCAATCCCACCAAGGCCAAGCACGTGACCAACCACCGGGCCGCCGGCAGCGACAAGACGACGGCCTTGACGCCCCCCTTGAAGTTTTCGCTCGAGCGCGCCATCGAGTACATCGAGCCGGATGAACTCGTCGAGGCGACCCCGAAGAACATCCGGCTCCGCAAGCGCATCCTCGACAGCAACGAGCGCAAGCGCCTCACGAAGAAGGGTTGAGAGCAGGTCCGGCTCAGCGGCCCGCGGGGGCCGCAGCGGGCGAGCTCTCTGAAGAGCGCGTCGCGAGAAAAACCAGGCCGGCCAGCGCGCACCAGATCGTGTTGGCGATCAGGGAATTCTTCAGGAATACCCACGCCGGAGGATCGACGCCCTCGACGCCCAGCGTCTGGCATTGCCACCAACCGGCGAGCGACTTCTCATAGCCCGGCCAGAAGAGCCAACTGTAGGTGTTTGCCAGAAGGTAGAAGAGGACGCTGCCGACCAGCGTGCCGGTCCACATCCAGAGCCAGCGGTGGCCATCGGCCTGAAGGCGGGCACCCGTGAACGAAGCGGCCACCAGAAAGGCCGCGGAGAACAAGGTGTAACCTCCGATGCCGCCACCGGGCAGGATCAAGCCGAGAATCACATCGCTCGCGAGCAGGGCGGCCACCGGCACCCACCAAAGACGCAGGCCGAGCAGGAGCGAGCCGCCAAAAGCGATGGCTACAAGCGGTGCCGTGTTTTGCGGCAGGTCGAAAATCGGAACGGCGATGCGGTAGGCGATGCCGAGGGAGATCAGGGAGAGGATCGCGGCGAGGGGAAAGGGACGCTGCTGGGGGAAGGTGGGCATGGAGGAAGGAAGACCGGTTCAGGCAAGCTCGCACAGCTTCTGCACGATCGCATCCTTCATCATGATTCCGGTTTTCATTTCCTTCACTTCGCCGTCCTTCATGAAGATCAAGGTGGGCACGGCCCGGATGTTGAACTTGGCGGCGAGTTCGCGGTTCGACATCACATCCACCTTGGCGACCTTGGCGCGTTCGCCGACCTCGGCCGCAACCTCATCGAGCACGGGTGCCAGCATCTTGCAGGGGCCGCAATGCTCCGACCAGAAGTCGACGATGACCGGTACGGTGGACTGCTCGACCTCAGCGACGAAGTTATCGCTGCCTACATTGACGACGGATGGATGGGCCATGAAAGGGATGAGTCTGTGCACCGGACGACGGTACGAGCCAACGCGTGCGCGGGGTTCGTCGCAGTCCACGCCTCGTGGTTCGACGCCCGTGGTGCTGGCGCGTAGGCAGGCGGACTTCCGGCTCGGTCTGTTGATCAGCTTCCGACGCCCATCTTCGTGATCAGCTCGATGGCCAGCACGACGAGGGCGAGAAGCAGGACGATGATGGCAAAGGGCATGAGTCCGGATTCTTCGTATTCTTCCTCCCACTCCTCCTCCACCTCCTCGGCGGTGGACTGGATGTTGGGAGACTTGGGGATCGTTTTGGTGGGCTCGCCCGGGGTACCCATCGGCTGGGTCTGACCCATTTTCACCGTGGCTTGGGGGAGCGGCTTGGCTCCACCGGGTTGCAGGGGCGTGGTGACGCGACCAACCGGGCCAGGACCGGCGCTGCCGGGGGCTTTGGCCAAAGGAATGGTCTTGGCGCCGACAGGAGACGCCGCCGCGGGAGGGGCGGGAGCGGCCGGAACCGGTACACCGGGAGGAGCGACCGCAGCGGCGGTGGGCACCGGGCGAGTCGGTCCGAGCGGATCAGGAGCCTTGGTAAGAGGGATGGTCTTGGCGCCGGGAGGAGAGGGCGGAGCCGGTGCCGCTGGAGCTGAAGGGGCCATCGGAGCCGGGGGCGGCAGAGGGGCACCCGGAGGACGAGGCGGTGCCGGCGGGGCGGCGACGCCGGCCGGTGGGGGAACCGGTGCGTTCGGAGACGTCGGCGCCGAAGCACTGGCGATCGGAGCGGTCGAGGGCGCTCCAGCGGGAAGGGGAGCTGTCGTGTCGAGAGGATCGACGGAACCGGCGATCGGAGCGGTCGAGCCTTTGGGTGCCACCGGGCCGGAATCGTCGGGCTGAGCGCGCAGACTGATGCGAACCGTCTCCTTTTTCAGGGGAACCGTCGAGGTGCTCACGGACGGCTTGGGCGGATCTTGTTCACTCATGCTTCAAAAGAATAACTTTTTAAAAGTTCCAGTCTTGATTAAGGACCCGGGAGGGCCTCCATGTCAAACTCATAAATTGATATCCTGCTGGAAATTGCGAATCCAATCGAGGAATTTTTCATGATGAGCTTTCCTGATTCGCCAACCGCCCTCCTCCAGGAGTTGATCCGCATTCCCAGCGTCAATCCGGACAGCGCGGGAGACGAGGATGCGGCGGGTGAAGCTGCCTGCGCCACTCGTGTCGGGGAGCTGCTGGAAGCGATCGGGGCCACGGTGATCTTCGAGGAGGTATTGCCCGGCCGTCCCAATGTGATCGGACGTTTTCCGGGTGGCGATGGAAAGCCAGGGCTGCTTTTCGCTCCCCACCTCGACACCGTCAGCGTGCAGGGAATGACGATCGATCCTTTCGCCGGCGGGGTTCGCGACGGGCGGATCTATGGGCGAGGTGCTTCGGATACCAAGGGCACGATGGCGGCGATGTTGTGGGCGCTCTCGCGGATGGGAGAGCGGATCTCCGATCTCCCCGTGGCGGTGGCCTTCGCGGGTTTGATGGGTGAGGAGGCCGGACAGCCGGGGGCGATCCACTTCGCCGCCAACCACGGCAAGGAATTTGATTTTGCGGTGGTCGGCGAACCCACGGAACTCAGGACGGTCTACGCGAGCAAAGGCTGCGTATGGCACCGGCTCTCGGCCTCGGGTCGTTCCTGTCACGGCTCGGCTCCGGAGCAGGGAGAAAACGCTATCCGGAAGCTGCTCCCCTCCCTGCTGCTGGTCATCGCTGAACTGGAAGCCCGTTTTCCTGCGTTCACCGACCCGGTGCTGGGTCCGCCCACCGTCAGCCTCGGGACGATCCACGGTGGAAGCAGCCCGAACATCGTGCCTTCGGCCTGCGAGGCCTGGCTCGACATCCGCGAGACCCCCGCCTTGCACGATTTCGGTGGCAGCGTGCGCTTGATCCGCGAGGTTCTGGAGTCCAGCGGTTGGGATGATGCTGTCTCGCTTGATGTGAGAGGTGCGTCGCGGCCTCTCTTCACCGATCCAGGGCACGACGGGGTTCGACGCCTCCTCTCGATCGGCTCGGAACTGACGATCGCCCCGTGGTATTGCGATGCGGGAAGGCTCGCCGAGGTGGGAATCGCTTCGGTTGCCTGCGGCCCGGGCAGCATCGCCCAGGCCCACACCAAGGACGAATTCCTCGCCATCGCCGATCTCGAGGCTGGAGCCTCGTTCTATCAGCGCTTCCTCGAGACCTACCTTGCCTGAAAACAAAAAAGCCGCCCGGAGGCGGCTTTTCGTGGGACATTCCGACCGGTGGATCACCAGGTCCGTCCGCGGGCATAGCCCGTGGTGGTGAGGTAACCGATCTGAGGAGGGAACTCCTCGTAACCGCGGATCGGGAGGTAATCGATGTCCGGCATGGGCGGACGGTAGCTGTCCTTGTAAAGGGGGCGCTGGAAGTTGATCACCTCGTAGAAGCCATACTTCAGACGGGCTCCGGCACGTTGCACGCCTTGGAGGAATCCGGCGGTGTAGATGCCCGAGGCTTGCTCGGTGTGCAGTTCACCCCAGCGGTGCATCGTCATCGGGATTTCGGTCCATCCGTAGACGATGTTCGAGAGGCCGCGGCCGAGTTTGCGGGTCTTCGTATAGCGGGTCTTCGGGGGCTCGTGAATGTCCGCGAAGGTGACCGACACGAAGGCCAACAGAACGACTGGGGCGATGACTGCCAAAACTTTCCTCATAACTGGAATCGCAGATTAGACAGCCCCCAGATTATTGGCAACCAAAATTTTTTTTCGCTTGGCGCAGGGCCTCAAGGTCCTATGGTGGCCGAATCCATGCATCCCGACCTCGAAAAGCTGGTTCAGCGCGACAAAATTGATCGCACGACCGCACAACAACTGGAACTCCTCCCGCCCGGCACCTATTGCCATCACAAAAGTTGGGGGGCAGGCAAGATCGCCGACTGGGATCGCCTGGGAGTGAAGGTGATCGTCGACTTCGAAACGAAACAGGGGCACGAACTCGGCATGAAGTTCGCGGCGATGTCGCTGACGCCGATCTCGGAGGACTCGTTCCTCGCCCGGCGCTTCACCGGAGCCGAGCAGCTCAAGGACCTCGCGAATTCCGATCCGGTCGGCCTCGTCAAGCTCGTCCTTTCCAGCAGCGGCGACCGCCTCTACCTCGATCAGCTCGAGGAGATGCTGAAGGGTTACGTGATTCCCGAGGGCAAATACAAGGGCTGGTGGGAATCCACCAAGAAAAAGCTGCGCGAGAACAACCAGTTCATCGTGCCGGCCAAGCGCACCGATCCGCTCGAACTGCGCGAGGATGACTTTGATCCGACTCTCGGCCTGATCGATCAGTTCCGCAGCGCCCGCGACCTCCGCGCCAAGGTCAAGGCGGTCGAGGCGATCATCAAGGAGATCAATGCCTTCAAGGACCACCAGGATCAGCTCGTCGAGCTGGTCGCCGAGATTTCCGAGATCGCCCGGAAGGGCGTGAAGCTCCAATACGCTCCGGCGGTGGAGCTCGTCCTGATCCGCGAGGAACTGCAGACCCGCATCAAGAACTTCGAGGCCGCCGACGGTCAGATCTCCACGGCCGAGATCCTCGCCGCCGATGTTTCGGCCATCCCGAAACTCTTCGAAGACCTCTCCCTGACCCGGCTTCGCCAGGTGTTGAAAAGCTTCCCCGATGCCTTCGGCGAACCCGACTGGATCGAGACGATGCTTTCGCTCGTGCCGTCCTGCAACCTGCGCTCCATCGGCGAGATGGCCGCGTTCATCGATTCGACCGGACATCGCGCCGAGCTGCTCGCCTATTTCGAAAACAGCCTGCAACAGCGCACCATCACCTCCGACGCGCTCGCCTGGATCTGCCGCGAGCGGAAAGGGCTCTCGCAGACCCTCTTCACGCCCGTCCTGTGCCTTTCCGTGATGAGCTCGCTCGAGGCCGACCAGCTCAATGACGAGGGTGCGGTTCGCTCCGCCAACCGTCTCCGCGACCTCGTCGCCGACGACGGAGGCCTGATCCCCGATCTCATCGCCGATGCGAACGTCAACACGATCCGCAACTTCGCCAGCCGCCTGGTCGGTTCGGCTTCTTTCGACGAGCTGACGCGCAAGTCGCTGATGGCGCGCATCATCAAGCTCCACCCCGAAACCCAGAGCCTGATGAGCGGGCAGGAAAAGGAGCAGGAGGAAACCCTGATCGTCTCCGAGACCAGCCTTGCCGAGAAGAAGGCCGCCTACGACCGCCTCATCAAGGAGGAGATCCCGCAGAACCGCGAGGACATCAAGATCGCGCGCTCCTACGGCGACCTTCGCGAGAACTTCGAATACAAGTCGGCCAAGGAATACCAGCGCGTCCTCATGAAGCGACAGGGCGACTGGGAACGCGATCTCAAGTTGGCCCAGCCCACCGATTTCGCGAATCCCGACACGTCGAAGGTCTCCATCGGCACCGTCGTCGACCTCGAGCCGGTCGGCCCGGGATCACCGCTCACCTACACCGTGCTCGGTGCCTGGGATTCCGATCCTGACAACGGCATCATCGCCTACCTCTCGGAGCGTGGCCTCGCCATCCTCGACAAGAAGATCGGTGACGAGGTCGAGTTCCCCCTCGGGACAGGAGGCACGGAACGCTATCGCATCACCGCGATCAGGACCTGGAAGAGCTGAGTTCCCGCCGCGCCGATGAGACCGCTTGGTGCCTTGGCCGCCCTCGTTCTCATGCTGGCCATTCCGGTCGGGGCGGAGGGGCCTCGCGAGGGCTCCCCGCTCGACCAGCTTCCCGCCGACACGCGGCAGCTCACCTCCTGGGGTGAGCGCCCGGACTTCCGTCACGACGGCAAGAAAATCCTTTTCCTCTCCAAGGTCTTCGGAGATGTCTATGAGTATGAGATCGCGACGGGGCTGGTCACCCCCTGCACGGATCACTTCACCCACTACGGCTTCACCCGGGCGCTTTACCTGAGCAACGGAGACATTCTCCTGAGTGGTCCCATCGCGCCCTTCGACCGTACGAACAAGGAGGATCGCCAGCGGGCCCGTAGCAGCTCCTACCTCAGCATCCTCGACAAGAGCTTCACCAAGTCTCCCGTCGCTTTGAACGAGCACTGCGACGAGGGGCCGGCCGTTTCCCGTCAACGTCTCCGCATCGCCTGGACCCACGGCCATCAGGATCAGATCTCCACCGCGGATCTTGTCTACCAAAACGGCGTGCCCGCCCTGACCGGCAAGCGGCTTGTCCTCGAGGTCGGGGATTTCCCCGAAAACGAACGTCCCCATCGCTGGATCGAAACGCAGAACTTCGTGCCACCCGATGACACGCGGATCACCGTGACCGGCTACGAAATCGGGGACACCGCCAACAGCGAAGCCTTCGTCCTCGATCTCACGACCGGCGACTTGAAGAACGTCTCACGCTCCGCAGATCATTACGAGGAGGTCGAGGGCATCTTCCCGGATGGGAAACACACCCTCGTAGAGCGTGCCGAACATCGCGGCAATCATTGGCCGCTCATCGATGCGTGGAAGCTCGCTCTTGATGGCTCCGGCCAAGCGGAGCGGCTTACTTTTTTCACCGACTTCAAGGGTTACAAAGGCGGCGAACCTGTCGTGAGCGACGACGGGCGCTACCTCGCGTTCACCCTCGGCAAGAGTGGCATGGAGGCCGGCCAGGGCTTCGGGCTGTTCCTGAAGGAGTTGGTGCCTTGAGGATCGGTTCTATCACCGATCCCATTCACGCGATGGTTTGATGAAAGACTCCCACCTCATGATTCGCCTGCGCGTGCCACCTGTCTCGCGCAGATGGTTCGCGCTGTCGACGTTCGTTTTCAGCGTCTTCGGCGGCATCGCCCATGGCGGACACCGACCCAACATCCTGCTGATCCTCGCCGACAATTGGAAATGGCCCAACGCGGGTATCCTCGGCGATCCCATGGCAAAGACACCGGCCTTTGATCGCATCGCGCGCGAGGGAGTGCTCTTCAGTCACGTGTTCAATCCCGTGCCATCGTGCTCACCGACACGATCCTGTCTGCTCACGGGAAAGGTGGCGCATCAGCTCGGCGAGCGTGCCAGCCTGTGGAGTGCGTTTCCCCGGGACACGCCGGTGGTGACCGGGCTCCTCTCGGAATCGGGCTACGAGGTTGGATACTCGGGGAAAGGCTGGGGACCGGGTGATTTCGCGGTCTCCGGATGGACCGGGAATCCCGTGGGCCCGAAGTTTGCCGACTTTCCCACCTTCCTCGCGGAGCGCGATGCCTCGAAGCCGTTCTTCTTCTGGCTGGGGAACATCGACACCTCCACCAAGGGTGGCACGCTGCCTTACCTCGATCTCGCGAGGGAAAAACTGGATGCCTCGAAACTGGTGATCCCCCCCGATCTGCCCGACTGTCCCGAGTTGCGCGACGACCTCTTGAGTTACTACGGCGGTGTCATGAAACTCGATGAAGAGGCCGCCTCCGCCCTCGCCGCGCTGGAGGCGGGCGGTGCTCTCGAAAATACCGTCGTGATCTACACCAGCGACAACGGCTGGCAGCTGCCCCGTGGCCTCGCGAACTGCTACGACGCGGGTTCGCGAGTGCCCCTCGCGGTGCGTTGGGGGCGCGCCCTGCCCGTGGGGAAACAAGTCGATGCCTTCGTGAACTTGGCCGAGCTCGGGCCGACCTTTCTCGATCTCGCCGGGCTCCCGATCCCGGAAGCAATGACCCTGCGGAGCATCAAGCCGCTGCTTTTCGGAGAGCCGGACGCGGAGGCCGGGCGTGATGCCGCCTTCATCGAACGCGAGCGCCACGCGAACGTTCGGCGCGGCAACCTCTCCTACCCCTGCCGGGCGGTGCGCACCCGCGATTACCTCTACATCCGCAATCTGCGGCCTGATCGCTGGCCGGCGGGTGATCCCGATGTGCTGTTTCTCCACGGGCGGCCCTATGGCGATGTCGACACCACCGGGGTTAAGGATTTCCTCCTCGCCCGGCAGGACGATCCCGATCATGCGCGCTACTTCGAGCTCATCTTCGGCAAGCGACCCGCGGAGGAGCTCTACGACGTTCGCAGCGACCCGGGCCAAGTCCGCAATCTGGCCCAAGACCCCGCGCACGCCGCCACCCTCACCGCACTTCGTGCCCGCGTGGACGAATGGATGAGGGAGACCGGCGATCCGCGCATCGATCCCGCGAACGACGATTGGGATCAATTTCCCTACTACGGCAAGGCTTCGAAACGGCGTTGATCGACATCGTCTAGACGAATCGCAGGCTCGCCACCGCGCCACCACCGTCGCGGTTTTCCAGGGTGGCAGTACCGCCGTGCAGATCCATCGCCGCCTTCACCAGGCTCAACCCGATACCGGACCCCTTGCGGCCGGTCAGCTCATTCTTCAGCGAGTAAAAACGTTCAAAGACGCGGTCTGCGGCGTAGTCGGGCAATCCGGGACCACGGTCGAGGACCCGCAGTTCGAGTCCGCGCTCCAGTCGCTCGATTTCCACCTCGAGATCCGAGCCTGCGGGGGAGAAATCGATCCCGTTGCCCAGCAAATTGCGCACCGCGATCCGGATCATCAAGGGATCACCGGTTAGTTCCACGGGCGAGTCGAAACCTGACAAACGCACCGTCACGCCCCGGGCCTCGGCGGCGGGCGAGAGCTCCGCGATTTCACCGCGCACGAGCGCGGCGAGGTCGAAGCTCTCGATCTTGGCCAGGTCGGTGCGGCTCTCGATCGCGGCGAGTTGCACGAGGCGGCGCACCATGTCCTCGCTGCGGGTTGTCTCGGCGAGGATGAGATCGAGGAATCGCCGCCGCTTTTCCTCCGGCATGGATTCGTCGACGAGCTCGGCGGCTCCGCGGATCGCGGCGAGGGGGCTTTTCAATTCGTGGGTCAGGGCCCGCACGTAGTTCTCGACGTAATGCTTCCCCTCGAGTTCGGCGCGCATCTTTTCGAGGGCGCGGCTGAGCGAGCGCAGTTCGGCAAGTCCCGTCTCCGGGACCGCGGTCTGCTCTCCCGCGGCGATGCGCAGGGCGTGGCGGGTCAGGCTGCGGATCGGGTGCAGGACGAGGTAGGCCCAGAGCGCGGCGAGCAGGAAGACGTGGATGCCCATGCGGATGCTGGAGCGGATCACGAGGTCCTTCGATTCGTCGGCGAAGGGGGCCATCGCCTTCTCCGGTCGCGAGACGGTGAGGGTGCCGATGAGCTTGCCCTCGTGCTTGACCGGTGCCGCGATGTAAAAAACGGTGGAGCGGGAATCTTCCGGGTCCTCGCGCGAGGCCCGCACGCCATAGTCGCCGCGGTTCACGAGGTAGACGTCGTTGTAACGCGAGTAGTCCTTTCCCTCGCGACGGCCTCCGTCAGAGTCGAAAATGACGATGCCCTTTTCGTCGGTGATGTAGACCTGCGTGTGGATCTTCGATTTTTCGAGCTGGTAGATCTTCGCCAGAAACTCGCGGCCGTAAGCCTCGCGGAAACCCTCGCGGAATTTCGCGACATCGATCCTGCCATCCCGCACATCCTGCTCGAGCAGTCCCGCGAAGAGGTGCGCGAAATCCACGAGCGGCTCCTCCGCGGCCTGCGAGTATTGCCGCTCGATGTCTTCGCTGATGGTCCGCATCAGCAGGTAAAAGCCGGCACCCGCGATCACGAGAAATCCGACAACGATGAGCAGGGTGATCCTCATCGACGTTCAGAATCCCTCGTCGAAACTGTAGCCGATCCCGCGGTGGGTCTTCACCGGATCGTAGCCCGGATCGATGGTATGCATCTTCTTGCGCAGCGTCTTGATGTGCGCGTCGACGGTGCGGTCGAGGGCGGCCTCGGGTTCGTCCCAGACGAGGTCCATGAGTTGGTCGCGCGAGTAGACCCGCCCGGGATGCGCCATGAAGACTTTCAGCATCCCGAACTCGTAGCGCGAGAGACCGAGATCGTGTCCGTCGATCCGGGCTTGGTAGCGCTCGGGATCGAGGACGAGCCGCCCCCGCGCCAGGAGCGCGGGGCTTTCCCCTTTCGGGAGGGACCGTGCCTGGACCCGCCGCAGGATCGCACTAATGCGGGCGCAGAGCTCGCGCGGGCTGAAGGGTTTCACGATGTAGTCGTCGGCACCCAGCTCCAGACCTACCACCCGGTCGATCTCGCTCTCGCGGGCGGTGAGAAAGAGGATGGGCACCTCCGATTCCCGCCGGATCTCGCGGCAGATCTCAAAGCCGCTTCGGTCGGGCAGACCCACGTCGAGGATGAGACAGGCGGGATCCCGGGTCCGGAGCAAATGCAGGCCCGCTTCCCCCGTGCCGGCATGGATGGCGTCGAAATTCGAGCTCTCCAGGGCGTAGACCACCGTCTCGGCGATGGACGGCTCGTCCTCGATCAGCAGCACCAGGGGACGGCTCACGTGGGGCGGTTGGTGCCGGACCGAAGAGGGTGGGGTGGTCGACCTGACCCTCTTTGCCCAGGGTTCAGGGGAAGGGCGGGTGGACCTCCGGCAACTGGTGCGGATTGTATTTCTCGCCGGGGTAGAAGAGGAATCCTGGGTCGCTGCTGATCAGCTCGTATTTGGAGAGGCGGAACTCGGGGATGACGAAATTCGAGTTCGGGTCGTAGATCTTCTGCCCGGTGAAGCTACCCCAGAGGCGGTATTCGTGGTTGTGGTCGTAGCCGTGCACCTGCGGTCCGCCGGTCTCGGGGATGCGGTCCGGCTGTTTCATGATGCTCTCATTCATGATCACCAGCTTGGCCGTGGACCAAGGCTTGCCTGGCTCGCGCACGTAACCCCAGAAGCGCGTGCCTTCGGTCCACCAGCGGCGGCCGATGTAGTAGGTGCCGGGCGGCTCGGTGGCGATGATCTCGTTGCGGGCGCGGACGGAGGGATGATTGAGCTGCGAGGGAGTCAACTGCCCGGCGATGGCTCCGTTGGCGGCGGCACCGCCCCCGGTCGCGGCATTGCCGGTGGTGGTGCAGGAACTCAGGGCGAGGGATCCGGCGGCGAGGAGCAGGGCGAGGACGATCCGTGCCAGTGACGGCGCCGGGCGATGCGATTCCCGGCGGTTCGGGGTCGATTTCATAGAGCGTTCGGAAAGGGGCCTGGCAGGCGAGCGAGATAATACTTCGAAGATCCGAAAGAGTAAAACGGCGAATTTTTATAAAAAGCGACGATTTATCGGCGATTTCGCTCCTGTTTCTCAAAAGTCGGCAAAATTTCCTGCTCGATCCAAGCGAAGGCCGCTTCGGTTCCGCCGTGTTGGTAAAGCTCGCCGATGCGGGCCTCGACGCTGGTGGGATTGCCGAAGCAGGCGAGGAACTGGTTCGAGGTCATGCGGCGCTGGGTCTCACCGCAGAGGGTGCCTTTGACCCGCAGGATCCAGAGCCGGGCATAGAGATCGAGGATGGTGTCGCCGATCCAGGCGAGTTCCTGCTCACGGCGGTGGGCGGCGTCCTTCGGCGACGATTTCATGGGGTCTGGTGATCGCGGCGATAGGCCTCGAGTGCCTCGCTGGTGATCACGTAGCGGGCGTTGCAGCGGGGACAGCTCGCGGTGATGACTTCCTGATCACCGAAGACCGTAGCGAGCGCCTGCTCGGTCAGGTTGGCGATGATGGGGAAGATCCGCTCGGGGCCGCAACCGCAGTGGAACCGGTATTCGCGCGTCTCCAGCAAGCTGAGCGTTTCGGTTTCGGCGAGTTCCCGCACGGCGGCGGCATCGAGGCCGGACAACCAGTCGAGGTCGCAGTCGGGTTGGGCGGTGATGAGGGCGAAGGTGTCGTCGCCGAGGTGGAAGTATCGGCCGGGGCGTTGTTCGCTCTGCCGGTAGTATTCCTCGCCGATTTCGAAGAATTCGAGGCAGGGGGCCTCGATCAGGCTTTGGCGGGGCTCGTGGCCGGCCACGGTCACCTGCGAGATGAGCAGGTTCGTGTCGCGTTCGCGGACATCCTCGGTGAAGAGCCGTCCGACGATGTTGCCGATGCGGTTGCTGCCGGTGATGAAGACATTCAGCAGCGGGTCCTGCCAGCTCAGCGTCCAGGCAATCGCCTCGTTCCACGGGCGCGAGGCGAGGTGCAGGACGAGCGCGGCGAGCCCGTCCTTGATCAAGGCGTCCTGCTCGATCTGGTGGCGGATCCCGTGCTGCATCTGATGCAGGTAGAAGTCGGTGTAGACCGGGGAGAAGTCGCCGCTGACGAGCAGGGCATTGCGCCCGCGCACGAACTCGCAGCGGATCAGGGTGGCTTCGGCGACGGCTTCTTTTTCGGGATCGTTGAGCATTTCTCGGCGGACACCTTACGCCTTCTTTGGCGGAGCGCGATCCCGCTTGGCGGGAAAATGCGCATTGAAACACGTCACAGTCGCGTGGTAGAAGTCGCCGTGATGGATGCGGCAGACTTGGTCGGGTTACTACGGGGCAGCAAGGACTTTGCGGCGGTGGGCGAAGCTTCCTTGGAGGCTTTCGTCCGCTCCGGGGAGGTGAGGGAGCCCGCCGAGGGCTCCGAGATCATCCGCCAAGGCGAGGCCAGTCCGCAGGTCTGGGTCTTGATCGAGGGCGAACTGGAGGTGGTCGCCGATGGTGCGGTGCTGAACCGCATCGACACCGCCGGCGAGGTGGTGGGCCAGATCAGCGCGGTTTCTTTCGTGCCGGCGACGGCGACGGTGCGGGTTGCGAAACCCTCGCGCTGCCTCTCGATCCCGCAGCAATCGCTCCACCAGTTGCTGGCGGGGCATCCCGATCTGGCCGCGGCGCTGCTGCGCTCGATGGCAAAGTATCTGGGAAGCCGGTGAGTTGCCTCAAAGGTGGCCCTGCTTCATCTCCTGGGAGAGTTGGAAGAGGCGCTGGACCTGCTTCAGCGGCACATGACAGATGTCGGTGCGGTGCTCGGCGCCAAGGAGGATGGAAAAGGTGCCGAGTCCCTTGCCCTCGTCGCGCATCAGGGTGTTCGTGACCGATTTCCAAGGATGGGCTTCCAGCTCGTAACCGACCCGCTTTTCCGACATGATGAAAAGGTGCCGGTCGGTGATGATGACACACTGCTTGGTCTTGCTGAGCAGGCCGGCCTTGGCCTGGACGGCGATGTAATAGATGCTCTCGCCGGGACCGACCACATTGGACACCTCGCGGAAGGCAACCCCGACCCGCTGGGTGTCCTGGCCGTCGTCGACGAAATGGGTGATTTGCTCCTGGACTTCGAAGACCTCGTGGATGGGCTTCCACTCGCCGATGCCATCGTAGTAAACGAAGTCGTTGATGCCGATCTGCTCGTTGTTGAGGAGCTGGAGGAGGTCCGCCTCATTGAACGGACCCATCGGGTCGCGATCGCCGCGTCGGAGGATGGAGAAAAGGATTCCTGAAGTGGCCGACTCGGTTTCGCTCATGATCGTGCGAGAATTGTATTTACAATGTGAGTGAAATGCCGGATCTCGGCAAGACTAAAATCGCGGTCATGGGATGAGATTGAGCCACTCGGGCGGAATCCGGACGGGGCGACCCTCGGGGAGACGGACGAGGACCACGGTTTGTTTCGCCTCGGCGACGGTCTTGGCTGCTTCCCCCGCTCGAATGGCGCGGAGTTCGTAGCTGCAGACGGCCCGGACCCTTTCCACCGCGCTCAGCCTCGCGACGACGCGGACCTCGTCACCAAGGCGGGCCGACGCGCGGTAGTCGATCTCGGTCCGGACCACCACGGGGAAAACGCCGCCCGACATCATGGTGTCGAGGGGAAAGCCGAGCTTCGCGAAGAGTTCCGACCTCGCCCGCTCGACATGGCGGAGGTAGGCGATGTTCGAGACGACGCCTCCGCAGTCGGTGTCGTAAAACTGGATGGGTTCGACGGTTTCGACGCGGGCGGGTTCCATCATGCGGCACTGATGGACCGCTTCGCGGCCGACGCAACCGACTCCTCAACAATAGCTGCCGAGCAGGCGGAGCGCGGCCCGCACCGAGGCGAGCGAGGCGGTCTCGTCGGCGGTGTGGTAGCCGGTCGTCGGGATCTGCAGGGTCGTGCCGGTGAAGCGCCCCTGCGAGGCGGCGATGAGGCGCCCAAGTTCGGTCCGGCCGAGCGACATCGGTTTCAGGCGGTTGCGGTTCTCCTCCTCGATCCAGCGGTCCTTGTAGGAATAGAGGATGCCGAGGTCGAGGCAGCGGCCCTCGATCTCGCGGGTGAAGGCGTGGTCGAAGGGCGCGGTGGCGTCCTTGCGGCGCAGCACCAGCTCCTGCGCGTCCGCCATTTCGGTGGAGGGGTAGGGGCTGGTGTCGAGCACCAGCAGCTTGCCGGAGGGGAGCCCCTCGCGCAGCAGCCAGGAATGGGCGTAGCGCCAGCTTTTGCCGGCCTCCTCCTGCGCGGTGAAGAGAGCGGTGCCCTGGAAACCCTGGCGGTAGAGGTGCACGATCATCGCCACGCTCAACACGTTGTCGAGCTGGGCGGAAAGGTGGGTATCCGTGACCCGGAGCCGGTCGACGAAAGACACCGGCGCACCCGGATCGAGGTATTCGAGGCCGTCGATCTCGAAAATGAGGTTCCGCCGGTATTCGCAAAGTTTCCCCGAGGAGATCGTGCCCTGCCCGAGGTAAGTGCCGGTGTAGGGCAGGTGGGCCTGGACGCGGGCTCCCGTGAAGCGCCCCGAGATCGACGCCAGCATTTGCTCCGAGATCGAGTCGCCGGTCAGTTCGGCCTGGTTGCCGGCGATGAAGGCGGCGTATTGGAACTCGTTGGGACCGGTGCAGAGCAGGCCGTGGCGGTCGATGTGGGCGCTGACCATCAGCCCCTTCGGATCCTTGCCGCGGGCCACCAGCACTCCGTGGTGGCGCTCGACCTGCACGTTCACCTCCTCGAGTTCGCGCCGGAGCACGCGGAAAAAGGAATCCTCCTGCCCGACCACGGAAGGCTCGCGGACGAGACCCTGCAGCGTCTCGAGGAACTCGGCGAAATCGTCCGTCTCCGCTGGCGCGGTGCCCGGGAAAACCGAATGATGACGGGAGATGCTCAAACGATGCAGATAGGGTCCGACCCTCCGGGCGCTACGTAAAGCAAAAAGGATGCCGGAACTTCGGCTAGAATTTTAGCCGCCCCGCGTTTTTTCTAAAAACCCCCAGAGCAGCGGCAGCCAAGGCAGCAAGAGAATGCCGTCGGCCACGACCTGGACTTCGACGATGCGGCCCCGTCTCTCTCTCAGGGCCATGAGGATCGATGCCAACGCGGCACCCGACAGCGCGATCAGGAATCCGGAGGGGAAAGCGACGAATCCCGCTCCCCCGACCATCAGCGCCACCGCGAAGCAAGCTTCCGGCCAGCGGCCCGGTCGATCAAGAGTGGCGTAAAAGGAGGCGGGATCGCTCAACGCGTCGATGCCACGCTCGGCTCTCGCGATCAGCAGGCAGTTGCCCGTGAACAGGAACGCCATCGCCGCGACTGGCAGCGCCAGATCCACCAAAGGTCGGCTTGAGGCGGCGGCGATCCCGAGGGCGAAGGTCAGCCCGATCATGATCTCTTTCAGCGGCAACGGACCGGAGCGCGGACGCCAGGCCCGGAAGCCCGCGAAGTAGAGCAGCACCAACCCGACCAGCAGGCCGCCGCGAGTCCAGAGGGCCCGGTCGAACTGCGTCATCAGCAGGAGTCCGGCGAGAGCGACCCCGGCCAGCAGGATCGCGAGAGGCTGTCGCCACCGGGCCGCCCCGCGATGCCGGGGTGTGGCCGGCACGACAGGACGTGAGATGTCGAGGAGGCGGTCGGCGAGGTAGATCGCCCAGACCGCGAGGAAAAGCGCCAGCCAGTGATGCCAGGGCGCGCCCGCTCTACTCCGGTCGAGCAGCAGCCCCCAGCCCAGCGCGATCAGCGGCGCATCGAGGCACCAGATCGAGAGCAGGTGATGGGGACGAGGTTCACGCAAGACTCAGGAGGGTGGACGCCGGAGGAATCAGGGCGACCCTCCCGCTCAGATCGCGTGCTCCTTGAGGAAAGCGCGGACCGCTGCGACCGTCGGCTCGACCGGATAGGCGACCGGCTTTTTCTTTTTCAATTTGTCGAGCGCCGGATCGGTCGGCGTGATGCCGATGGCGCTCTCGATCGTATCCGGGAACTTCGCCGGATGCGCCGTCGCGAGCACGATCTGGGTCGAGGAGGTGTCGAGATCCTGGAACCCGCAGGCGGTGTGAGGATCGATCACGTAGTCGTAGCGCTCCTTCACCATGCGGATGTTCGCGAGGATGTCCTCGTCGGTGCTGCGCGTCGCCGCGAAGTTGCTCTTCTCGAAGTTCGCGATCTTGATCGAGCCGTCCTTCCGGAACTGCTCCATCTGCGCCAGGGTGGCCTTGGCGTTCTTCTCGTTGTGGTAATAGAGGAAGCGCTCGAAGTTCGAGGCCACCTGGATGTCCATCGAGGGCGCGCGGCTCGGCTGCACCTTGTCGGGCTTGTACTCGCCGGTGTTGAAGAGGCGGTAGAGGATGTCGTTCTGGTTCGTGGCGACCACGAAGCGGTCCACCGGCAGGCCCATCTGGTGGACCATCCAGCCCGCGAAGATGTTGCCGAAGTTGCCCGTCGGCACCACGAAGTTCACGTCGTCGCGGTTGTCGGGCGGCAGCTGGGTGAAGGCGTGGATGTAGTAGACGCACTGGGCCAGCACGCGCACCACGTTGATCGAGTTGATCGCCGAGAGGCGCAGCTCTTCCTTGAAGGCGAGGTCGCTCATCAGCTCCTTCACGATCGCCTGGGCGTCGTCGAAGGTGCCTTTGATCGGGATGGGGAAGATGTTGTCCGCTCCGGTGCAGGTCATCTGGCGTTCCTGCAGCTCGGAGATGCGGCCTTCGGGATAGAGGATAAAAACGTTCGCCCCCTTCTTGCCGGCGAGTCCGTGGATCGCCGCGGCGCCCGTGTCGCCCGAGGTCGCCCCGAGCACGTTGATCGTCACGCCGGTGCGCTCGATCTGTTCCTCGAAAAGGCTGCCGATCAGTTGCAGCCCGAAGTCCTTGAAGGAAAGGCTCGGTCCGTGAAAGAGCTCCAGCACGAAGAGCTTGTCGTCGAGCTGCTGCAGCGGCGCGTTCATCGTGTCGCTGAAGTTGCCGTAGCTGTGGTCGATGATCTCGATGAGGTGCTCGCTGTCGTGATCCGAATCGAAAAGGCTGAAGAAATCCCAAGCGAGCGCCGCGTAGGGCATCGCGTCCTCCACCAGCAGGGTCTGGGGCAGCAGCGGGAGATGACGGGGGACGTAGAGTCCGCCATCAGGGGCGAGACCGCGGGCGAACGCCTCGTTGAAACTGACGGGCTCACCGCCGCCGCGGGTAGAAACGAAATCCATGGGGGAAATTAGATCGGTTTTTGAGGATGGAAACGGAAATCGGGGATGCCGGGCACCATCGCCGGAAACCCGCGGATGACAAGCCCGGTCGATGCCGTCCGCTCAGCCCACATCCTCCACCCGCAGCAGCACCGGGCGGTTGCGCACGCAGTCCAGCGCCGCGATGCGATCGATCGCTTCACACACCGCGCCGTAGGCCGCGTAGTGCAGCATCAGCACGATCGCCGCATATTGCTCGTCGTGATCCTCCGGCTGGATCACCGAGAGGATGCCGATCGAGCTCTCGCCCAGCACCGTCGCGATCCGCGCCAGCACGCCGGGCCGGTCCTCCGCCTCCACCCGCAGGTAATACTTCGACACACTCTCCGCGATCGGCAAAGTCTCGCCATAGAGCGAGTGCGTCACCAGACCCGAGCCCAGCGCCGGTTGCGTCCACATCGCCGCGTCCGCGATGTCCGCCACCACCGAGCTCGAGGTCGGGTTCTGCCCCGCGCCCGAGCCGTAGAAAAGCGTCTCGCCGACGATGTCGCCGCGCACCATCACCGCATTGTAGACCCCCTTCACCGAGGCCAGGATGTGTTTCGAGGGGATCAGCGAGGGCTGCACCCGCACCTCGATCGAGCCCGACTCCTCGTGCAGGCGGATCACCCCCAGCAGCTTGATCGTGTAGCCGAGCCGCTCGGCGAAGGCGATGTCCTCCGCCCGGATGCCCTCGATGCCCTCCACGTGGATCTTGTCGCAGGGCACCCAGCGGCCGTAGCTCAGCGAGGCCAGGATGATCGCCTTGTGCGCCGCGTCCCAGCCGTTCACGTCCAGCGTCGGGTCAGCCTCCGCGTAGCCCAGCGCCTGCGCCTCGGCCAGCGCGTCCTCGTAGGAGAGGCCCGCCTCCGTCATCCGCGTCAGGATGTAGTTGCAGGTGCCGTTGATGATCCCGATCACGGATTGAATGTGATTGCCGATCAGCGATTCCTGCACCGTCTTGATGATGGGGATGCCCCCCGCCACCGCCGCCTCGTAGTGGATCGGGCGCCCGCAGGCCTCCGCGACGGCGAAGAGCTCCTGCCCGCGCTCGGCCAGCAGGGCCTTGTTCCCCGTCACCACCGCCTTGCCCTTCTCCAGCGCCGCCTTCACGAAATCAAAGGCCCGGTCCGTGCCCCCGATCAGCTCCACCACGATCGAGATCTCCGGATCGTCCACGATCGCATCGAGATCCTTCGCCAGCAGATCCGGAGGCAGCGCGATCGGACGCGGCTTGTCGGGATGGCGCACCGCGATCCGGGCGATCTCGAGGTGGTAACCGGTCCGCTCGCGCAGGAGGTGGCGGTTCTTTTCGAGGTTCCGGTACACGCCCGCGCCGACGTTGCCAAATCCGGCCAGGCCTATCTTCAGTGAGGGTTCCGACATCGCGCGCACCAAAGGACGCCGGAGCGGGGGAAGCAAACGGATTCTTGAAGCTCCCGCGTCGGAAAGCCCAAGGAGGGGCGACCTTCCTGTCGCCCGTCTCGTCCTGCCTGGCACCGCGGTGCGACAGGAATGTCGCACCTCCTTGGATCACCTTCCCCGCACCCCGCCACCGCCCGCATTTCCGCGGTTGCAGGGACCGTCCCGCGCGGTTTTGGTGGCGCACCATGATCGCCCGCATCCTCAAATCCCCCCTGTGCTCCCTCCTCGTCCTCGCCGGCCTCACCGCCGCACCCCTCCACGCCGAGGAGGGTTTCGTCGAGCTCTTCAACGGCAAAGACCTCGAGGGCTGGACCCCCTCCTCCGAAAATCCCGAATCCTTCTCCGTGAAAGACGGCATCCTCGTCGTCAAGGGCGGCAAGAGCCACCTCTTCTACACCGGCCCCGTCAACGGCGGCAAGTTCAAGGACTTCGAGCTGAAGGCCCGCGTCCGCACCACCCCCGGCTCGAACGGCGGCGTCTACTTCCACACCGCCCTCCAGGCCGAGGGCTGGCCCGACCAGGGCTACGAGTGCCAGGTCAACTCCACCCACAAGGACCCCAAGAAGACCGGCAGCCTCTACGGCATCAAGAACATCGTCGTGCTCAAGGAAGGCGAGCAGGCCCCCAAGGGCGACAACGAAGTCCGCGAAAAAGCCCCCAGCACCGACGGCGAGTGGTTCGACTACCACATCACCGTGAAGGGCAGCCACATCGTGATCAAAGTCAACGGCGAGGTCACCGTCGACTACACCGAGCCCGAGGGCGGCCCCGCCGCCGCCGGTTTCCCCGGCCGCAAGCTCGGCGAAGGCACCTTCGGCATCCAGGCCCACGATCCCGACAGCGAGACGCATTACGAGCGTTTTGCGGTGAAGCCCCTTTGACGGGCGCCGCGGGCGCGACCGGGGAGGGCGCCTTCGGGTGGAAAACAGGCTTGACGGAATTTTTGGAAGCCCGGTAGAATCGCATCCGGTTCCGCCGGGAGATTGCGCCTGCGTTGCACCCGATCGGCTCCGCCGACGGGTGAACAGCAGGCAGGATGATAGCGGAATGCGTTATCTAATACTGTTCGGTGAAGAAATGAAACCCATTCTGACCTTGATGATTTTGCTGTCCTTGCAGTTCGGCAGGGCTGCTGAAGAGAGTTCCGAACTCCATTCGCTAGAGGCAATGATTGGTATTGTCCTTTTAAACCAAGGTCGAAGCGTTGTCGATTACAGCAACGTAATGAGATCAGGACCGAAGAGGAAGATCCTGGATGCTGTAATAAGCGATTTAACGAGCAGCTATCAGAACCTGACCATTGACGAGCGAGTTGAGTTCGCCTTTTATGCTGTAGCCTATACGGAACTTGACGGGGGATATTCCCTTCAGTTCCGGCGTCTCGTTCAGAACGAGTCCACTGAGATACGAGACCGTGCTATGGCGATTACTGATGAGGCACTTGGAGAGCGGTTTGGTCTAACCCAATCGAAAATTGCGAACTTCCGAAAATTCATCGAACGGCTTTCGGGCGATTCATCCCCAAGCACAAACACCGAACAAGACGTGGGACTCAAGCGCGTCCCGCGCTGAGTCCACTTCGCGTTCGCTTTGAAAAGAATTCACTCGTGAAAGCCTCCCTTGTCAGAGCATTTGTGATTCTCAATCTAGCTGTCATCGCTGGATGGGCCGCCTTCTCCGCGTTTACAGTCGGAACCTTGGCGTGGATCGGAAAGAATCCAACCGTATTTGATTCGCTTTCCGAAATGGGCATCCCGGTCTTTCCAAAGTTTTCGAGCGATAGTCCGCTAATATATGTTCTTGTTTGCGCGGTGTTCATTGCCGCCGCTTTCGGTGCAGCGTTCATCTTGCGCGGAAAACGAAGCAGCGAACATGACGTGGGACTCAAGGGCTTGCAGCCCTGAGTCCACATCGACGTTCTGCCAAGAAATGAAACCAGCGCCCGCAGCAATTCTGGGAGTCTTAATCCTTGGCATCGGTCTTTATGTCGGTTCGATCTGGGGAATGAAGAAGGGAGCATTTAACGCGGGGCTTGAGGAGAATAAGCTAGCGAGCAACCTCCTCTCGAATCGCGAACTCAATTTGAGCCCCGAATTTTCCGAGTATCTGAAGGGCAGGATTTACTACAACATCGCATCGAAGTATCCGAATGACCGTGGATACCTCCTTCGAAAAGATTGGGATTTCGGTGAGGTTCAGCCAACGCAGTTGCCTTCCAAGTCTTTCGCGAAGGATCCAACTTGCGATTGCAGTTCCTTCGACGAAGCCACCCAAAAACTCACACGGGCAGAACATGACGGCGGACTCAAGGGCTTGCAGCCCTGAGTCGCCTCGACGTTCGGCTGAAAATTCATCATGGAAGAGATCGCTATCGGCTTAAACGCACTCGCGCTCGTCGTGGCAATCTTGCTGTGGCGCTTCTGGTTGCCTAAATATTTTGAAGAGAAAGCCAAGAACCTTGCCCAAAAGGAAGACTTAAATGAACTGACGGCCATTACTGAAGAAGTGCGTTCTCGATTCTCGCATGGTTCCATCGTTTTCCGCGCGCAATTTGAGGCAGAGTTTGAGATGATGCAGGGGGTATGGACGAAAGCAAAAAGACTTAAGAGAGCTTTCGTTGAAGCGTATCCACACCCTGACTTTTTACCTCCTACCCAAGAGGCATTTGAACAATTTGTTGCCATACAGATTGACTTCTTGGATTTTCTTGAGGGCAGTCGCCCGTTCTTGCCCACTACCGTCCTGCTGGCATTCGGCGACTTTGATGAACTGATGACTGACATGAAGGTTCGTCGCGCAAAGCCGCTTACAAGAGATGAGGTGCCTGTGATTCGTGGAGCAGTTGACGCAGCTTTATTCCGAGTTGAAGCTTCGATAAGGCAAAGGATAGAAGAGCTGCGAATAGTCCAATGAAAACAAAATCTCGCCGAACGAGAGGCGCAATGGAAAGACCTTTGGCCGTCCATGCGTCCTGTCGGTAGTCCAAAGAAATGACTGACGACTTACCAGACGATTTCGCCCCGAAACATCCTCTGGAGTACTTCCACGCCGGGGTGCCCCCGTTTTCACTTTTCATCCAGAGCCTAGATGACATCCACGAAGTCGTGAAGACTGTCGATCCTCACAAGGATCTGGAAGACTGGGAAATGGAGGAATATGGCGGTGTGAACACGGTCTAATCGGACTAGTCGCGCACTTTGAGGCATTCGGACGGCACCTTTTCGCAGCGCTTGTGAACTCGACTCCACCGCTACTGAAGAACTTTTCGAACCGTAGGCTGCAAGCCTCAATCCCAATTCGAGACTTGATTCCATTTGGGCCGAGAGTGTCTGAGAATCTTGGATTCATTGTTGCGGAGCACTACGATTTCGGTTCGACGAAGAACATCAATAGGCTGTTCGAGGACTTGGCTGATTTCACGCCGATAGGCGCTGATGACGGTAAGATATTGGACTCCATGATATTCGACAGAAACCTACTTACCCATCATGGCGGGGTCTACTCGATGCGATACTCCCACGAAAGAAACACGGTTAAGACCGTGAGAGGAGGGGTATATTTTGATTCATTGGTGGTAACTTCTAAGGATTACTTCGCTCACGAAAATTTTATCCTAGAACTTGCAAGAAAGATGAGTAGAGGAGCATCCGATGCGCTCACTCGATGGATCGAGAAGTCGGACGATGGTGACGGAATGCCCTTGTTTGAAGTCCAGGAATACTTGAATTGGGACGTCAACAAAAAGCGCCGACACGAGGTCTAGTAACCCATAGATCTCGAACCGAATCGCGCGGCGAGTTGATTGACAGCTCTGATTCAAGTTACTGTTCTGCACTCGGAGTTCCACCCTCATATCAGGCTGGAGATTCGTAAGCGTCAATTAATTGACCCCGTGGTCACGCCGGAGGGGTGCCGGTAGATTCGCCGGATGCCTAAGAGGTCATTCCAACGAGTAAAGGCGAGCCGCGAGAAGCGTGCCGAGTGTGAGAGTGTCGAGTTTGCCGAGGTGGAGTTCACCGCCCCGGTCGTTCCGAGGCTGGT
>JAYRWX010000042.1:0-226596 GCA_041917795.1 Verrucomicrobiales bacterium | reverse complement strand
GGCATCGCCGTCAGGATCGGTGTCGTTGCCGGTGAGGTTCACGACGATGGGCGTGAGATAAGGAGTGGTCACCGACTGCGGATTGGCCACCGGGGCCGGGTTGGTCGGTGCAATCGTGATGGTTCCCACGAAGCTGCCACCGTTGGGATCGGTCACCGTCAGGGAAACGGTCACGGGACCGGTGTTGTCTACCGGAGGAGTGCCGGAGATCACCTTCGTGGCCGGATCATAGCTGAGCCAGGTCGGGAAGGTATTCAGGTCCGGCGTGAAGGTCAGAGTGTCGCTATTGGCATCCGTGATGTAGAGGTCCAGATCGAGGCTGAGCGGCACGTTGTCCGTTGCCGGCACGATCAGATTGGTGGTGTTCAACGGATTGACGTAGGGAGTCCCCTGGGTCGGGTCCGGGTCACCGAGCACCGGTGGCGCGTTTTCGACGACCACATTGTGCGTGGAGGATGAGGTGACCCCGTGAACGTCCTGAATGGTATAGTTGATCACGGCGGTTCCGCTGAAGCCATTCGCCGGCGTGAAGACCCACTGGTTGTTCTGGAATGCAAGAGTCCCATGGGCGGCGTTGGCAACGACCGGTGTTCCCACGATGCTGATGGCGTCACCGTCAGGGTCGGTATCATTACCCGTCAGCGGGACCGCGACTGCCACACCGAAGGCGGTGTTGGTGGTGGCGGTGTTCGCCACCGGGCGACGGTTCACATCGATCGTCGAGATCGCGGTATTGCTGGTGGTGCTATAGGTCGTATTGAAAACAGTCACTTCGATGTTGCGATCGACCGCGGAGAGACCGGTCTGATTGTTCCGGAAGGAGATGCTCTCAATGAGGTTCTCGTAGACCGACAGGGTGGCGTCACCGGTGAATTCGATTTCGATCTGGCCCGCATTGCTGGTGATCGTGTAGTTGACTCCGTTGATCGTTCCCGAGGCGTTGGTCGAGCCGTTCACCAGCAGTTCGTCGCCGGCTTGGGCGTTGGTCAGGATCACCGTGGCGGAACCGATGTCCCCACCGAGAGCCACATTCTGGGTGATGAGCGAGTCACTGTCCGCGATCAGAACGGCGCTGCCACCTTCGTCGAAACGCGTCGCGTAGTTGTTCCCGCTGGCCGTGGAATTGTTGGCGTCGAGGTCGATTGCGAGAAGGTTTACGACTTGCAGGCTGGGGAAAACGAAATCTCCGTCACCGTCGTGGGTGAACCGGGCCGCCGTGGTGACATTGTTGGCTGCCAATTGGTAGGCGACTTCCCACGAGCTCACGTTTCTCCAAGTGAAGAGAGCGGCTGCTTCAGGCTCGGTCGGGGTGCCTGACCCAATGTTTTCATCGTCAGTACCCGAGGCCGACACGCTGCCATTGTTCACGGTAAACTCGATGTTGGTGGGGCTGTTCGCTCCGTAGGCTGTCAACCCGTTGAGAGTGGGAACCACGGTCTCCCGGGTGTTGGGATTCCCGTTGATTCCATCGATGTCTCCGATTGTGAAGGTGATGTCCCCGGTGGCGGCGGTGGTCGTTCCGGCTAGCACGATCGACCATTCGATCAGCACATCACCGGTCTGGCTGTTTCCGCCGGAATTCAGTGTGAAAGCGGCGTCATCAGTCCCGCTTGCAGGATTTTGGAAAGTCACCGTGTCTCCGGCACCGATGGTGACAATCCGGGCAATGAGGTCAATTTGCTGGGAACCCACCGTACCGGCGTTGGACCAGACGGCATAAGACCCGGCGGTCGAAACACTATTCCCGACGTTCACCGAGTTGCCATTGTCGTCGAACACGGAAAGACTGTTCGCCCCCACCGTCAGAACGGCAGGCGCCAGGACCCCGCGCCAGCTTGCCACGGCGACAGAGGAGGCCTCGATCGATCCGCTGCTGGTCTCGAGGACCCAATCCCCACCGAGATCGGCATGGCCGGTCTTGTCGTCGGAGGCCGCCACATCGGCGCCGGTGGCTTCAGCCAGCAGAGCAGTCGCGGCGGCGCCCGCTTCGCCGGATCCGAAATCGCAACCGTAGATGAGCAGGTCGGCGTCATCGCTGAGAGCTCCGCCAATCTCGCGCAACAGTTCGGCATGAGTCCCCGTCATTGAAACGGAATCCAACACCGAATTTCCGAGGAAAAGGCGGCCGGATTCGCCGTGGGAGATCAGATGAATCGCCTCAATACCACTGCGTCCTTGCAGCACATCCGCGATTTGCTTGATCCCATCACTCCCCGCTCCGATCCAATGCACTTCGTAGGAAGGATCGAGATTCTCGAACAGAACCTCCCGGCCCTCGAGATCTCCGGCGATGAACACCAACTCCCGGCGGCTCTCCGTTTCTCCGTCGGCGGCCCGATGGTTCAATTGACGAAGAATCTCAAGCCCCGGGGCCTCTGCCACTCCCTGTTCGGAATCGAGGGCCGCCGGAAGAAAGGCGAGGTCCTGAACCAAGGTTGGATCTTCGGGCTGCTCCTGATTCGGATCTGCCATGGTGGCAGAGAACAAAACCCGCGGCTCAAGCGCTTCGAACTGAAGCTTCTCGCGCGAACCTTCGGAGGTGGATTGGTGGGATTTGGTGCCTTTCATCAGGACTAATTTCTATATTTGTTATAAATTTAAGAAAAGTTCGCGGATTTTTTTAAAAAATCAACGCCATTTTGTAGATTTGCCGACTCAGGAGCGAACCACTTGGTCGAAGAACCGGTCAATCTGGCGGGAGGCCTTCTTCCAAAGCACGGAGGCGAGCGTCTGGGGTGTGGCCGCGGAGGCTCTCACTTTCCCAATTTCGCCCTCCCAAAGGTTTTCGCCCGTCACCACCAACTCCGCGCGGAGTTCGAATCGCGGATTCGTCAACTCGTGCTGCGGTCCGTCGGCATTCTGCGCGGTGTCCTGGCGCTGGCGCACGGGCAGAGGTCCTCCCGCTGGAGCAATCAGGGCAAAGTGAACCGGTTCCAAGCTGGCCTTGGGCACGCGCTCCTCCAAAAGACATCTCCAAGTGCCGGTCCGCCCCCGGGGACGGAACTCGATCTCCCGGCCATCACGGCGCGCCGATTCAAAGCCATCGAGCTCATCCGGGTCGCTCAAGATCACCAATTCCCGCTCCCGGCCCTCAATGACCGAGAAGACCGCCCGCCCTGGCTCGATCCACGACCCCAGCAACATTTCGAAGTTCTCGCCCGACACCTGCCCGTCCCGAGGAGCTCTCAATTCCAGACTGTCGATGTGTTCACGTAGCTCCTTGGCGATGGATTCCAAAGCGGCGACATGCTCGCTTTCCGCTTGGGAGGCGGCGATCTCGCCGGCTTCGCGACGGGCGTCGGCCAAGATTCGGCTCCGGGCGATCTCGCTTTCCATTTGGAGAAGCCGTGATGTTTCCTCAATGTTCTCGAGGCGGGCGATCACGTCACCGCGCGAGACCATTTGCCCCTTCTCCACCAGGATCTCGCGCAGAAACCCCGGGCATCGCGAACGGACCTCACCGCCACCTGCATCGAGAACCACCGCCGGGGCCGAGGAGACAGGAGTGATCTTAACAACAAAAAGAAGGGCGACTGCCAAGGAAGTGAGCAATCCCAGACGCAGAAACAGCCGTGCCGGTCGCAGCCCCTCCGCCGCCGCGCTCTTTTTGAGATACTTCAGGGAATCGAGCACCGCCTGCAGCACGGTCCCAAGGAGGATGGACACCGCCAGGATGAGCCCCGCCCCTTCAAACAGCAGCGCCGTTCCCACGAAGATGCCAAAGGTCACGATCACCTTCCAAATTCCGGCGGAGACCCCATAAATGCCGATCAGGATCTTCGGCTCGTCCCGCCGCAGGGGGAACTTCGCTTTCTTCAGGCCCAGGACCCACCGACGCAGCAACCAATGCAGAACCGACTGCCCCTTTCCATAGAGGTTTGGGATCTTCAGCAAGTCAGAGAGCAGGTAATAGCCGTCGAACCGCATGAGGGGGTTCGCATTGAACACCACCGTGGTCACGCTCGAGAGCACCACGACCTGATGCAGCGCCGCCGAGAGCATACCCGGTTCGACCCGGGTCCACGCCACCGCGGCGAGGGAGGCGAGGAACAATTCCCCGTAAATACCGGCCCCGGACACGGCGATCCGGTGCCAGCGCGAAGGGAACCCCGCCGAAGAAGACGCATTTACATAACCGAGGGGAGTGGTGAAGAGCAGCAGGGTGAACCCCGCTTCGGGCACGACTCCACCGAAACGTCGGCAGAGGAAACCGTGCCAGCACTCGTGAAAGACCTTCAGCACAAGCCAAAGGCCACCAAGCATCCAGAGATTGCCGAAGTCGAAAATCCCTGACATCTGCGCGAGGAAACGCTCCTTTTCTGACGCGATCGCCATCAGACCCCACCCCAGAGTCACGAGCCAAACAAGGGCAAACCCGGGACCGGCGAACCAGCCGAGACGCCTCGCCAACCATGCGAAGAAGCGATCGGGATTCCCAAGCGGGACCTTGAGAAACATCATCTGGCCGATCTTCCCGAGAAACCGCTTGGTCTCGGTCGGGTGGTTCACTTCCTCCCAGACGCGGTCCGCGTGCGAACTGTCCTCGCTCTCGCAAAGACCCGCATCGATCAGCATGCGGACCAGCGAAACCGCCTCGCCGGAATCCATCGCGGTCCTGGCATCGCCGCGCGAGGACCTCGCCACGAGATCGGCCACACTGGTCCGTCCATCGAGTCCGGCGATGAAGGAGTGCTCGCGCGGACCGATCATGTAAAAACGTCCGCGCAGGGGATCCTCTAGCAGATAAGTGCCCGCGTCCCCGTTTTCCTGAAAAGTCCAGCGCAGATCGTCCCGGAGCTTCGGAAAGGTCGCCTCGATCTCCCGGATCGCGAAGTCGGTCGTGTAGCCGCCGGTTTTCATTTCCATGCCTCCGCCACTTCACCATGCGACGTACCGCAACGACAGCCAGGCACGGCGCAGCCAGGCCCAAAGCAGGGGACGGCGCGGCCCCTCGATTTTCGCCTTGCCCTTGAGACCGGCGCGCAGGCTCCCGTCGTGATTATCGATCGCCACTTCGCAAACAAAAACATTCGCATCGTCCCGCTGCTGCGACTTCGGAGAGATGCGGCCGATTTTGCCCTTCAATGTGCCCCCGGTTCCGGATTCAAGCCGCACCGTGACCCCGGCCCCTTTTTGCACCAAGGATACCTCGGTGGCGGGCACCGACACCTCCGAGACAAATCGATCAAGCGGACCGATTTCGAACATGGCATCCCCGATCCGAAGGGGAGCGCCCTCGGAACGTTCCCAGTTACCTTGCAGGACGATCCCATCGATGGGCGAACGCACCTCGAGGTGGCTCTTGCGGTACTCCAGCGTCTCGATTTGATGCGACAAGGCTTCGGCTTCCAGGGCAGCCACCCGGGAAGGGGCGATCTCTCCCGCGGCGAGGGCCTGATCCGACTCGCGCAGGGCACGCTCGCGCTCCGCCATGGCTTCGGCGAGTTGCGAGCGGATTTCGCGCCCGTCCATTTCGGCGAGCAGGTCACCGGCTTTCACAAGATCCCCTGCCTTTGCCCGTGAGCGCATCAGCAGCCCATCAAATGGTGCGGCGATCACGCGGCGCATTACCGGTTGCAGTTCGCAGGTCGCGCGAACCGGATATGGATGCGGATAAAGCCCGGCGGCGAGGAGTGCCAACCCCACGCCGACGATGATGCGCCGCGCTGAAAGCGATCCCCGCTTCCACATGCGCAGGACCGTGCCCGCGAGACGGCCCGGCTTCCCGGACTGGAGCAGGGTCACGAGTGGCGCGACCTCGAGCGAGGCAGCGCTGATCAGGGCCTTCCTCTCGTCGAGTTCTTCCGGAGTTTCATTCCACAGAAACACCCAGGCCCCGTGCACCCGGCCCTCGCGATCGAGCAGCGGCTCGGCGATCGACACGGCCGGGTCAAAGCAGTCCCGCAGAGAGAGCGCCGCCTCACCTCTCTTCACGACCCCGCCTTTTCCTTCGCGGATCGAAACGAGCGACCGTTTGGCGCGGATGGCCTCGGAGAGGTGCGAGAGGAGTGCGCGGCGTCCCGGCGAGTGCGAATCCTCCGGCCCGATCTCACCGGATACCGCCGCGATCCGATGCCCCCGCCAGTTGCGGACCGACACCGCGACCAAGTCACACGAAAGGGTTTCCTTCAGGTGATTGGCGAGACGACGGCTGCACTCGGGAAAATCGAGACCACCCGCCGCAGAGCCGAGCAGTTCGATGAATGCCGCGATCTTGGCAAAACGCTCGCGATAGAGCCGGGTTTCGGTGCGTGAATCGGCGAGCAAGCCGATCAGTCCCGCCGATTGCAGGGCGGCAAGTGGAGCAGCTTCGCCGCGGTGTCCGATTTCCTGCGCCCGGACCAGAATGAACTCGAGCGACTTTCCCGCGAAGATAGGCACTGCCATGGCCATGCAGCGACCGCCGGCGAGTTCCGCCTCTCCGGCAAAAGCCTCCCCGCTCCTCGCGACCTCGCCCGCCACTGATTCGCAGGCCTTTTTGAGCAATGGTGCCGCAGCTTGGAAAAAACGTTCGTGAAGTACGGGAGCCGGCGCGACTTCTTCGGCGCTCAGCGCCCGGGAGCAGGTTTCGTCATCCAGATCCGGACCGGTTGCCAGCAAGAGGTCGCTTTCCACCCGGAAAAGCACGTGCCCCAGACCACCGTGGAGTGAATTGAGCGCATGCAGAGCTGTAGCCACCTGTCTCTCGGCAGGCTCGGCAACCACGCTGCCGAGATGCCCGACCGGCCAGGGAGGCATCAACCGACGGGAGGGAACCCCGCCCTCACGCGGTTCAGCCCCTCGCAAGCGGCTCCGCTGTGCGAGAGCCGGATGAAGAGAACGGGGCAGACTGTCTCCAGAAGAATCTGACATTTTCCAAAATTACCATAACTTTAATAATTTTGGAAAGGAAAATTTGAGGATTTCCCGATTTCAAGGCTCCTTGCCCACCTCGGGGAGTTTTATTCCAAAACCTGGATGGCGTTTGGATCGTCTCCGGTCGGGAAAGCTAAGATCGATTCCCTGGCTTTCGGCTGGTGTTCGACAGTCACCTTCTGCCCTATAAGCGGGGTCCCGCTCACGAAATCGGCCGTGAGATACGGTCCCTTGCGGGCCGGGCTCACTTGCACCTGAGCGACGACCTCTCCCTGCTCGCCATGAACGCCCAACATCGTTCCCGGCTCGAGGTCCAGGGTTTTGCTAGATCGCACCAACACGAAACGGCCGGCCGTGTCGACGAGTTGGATTGATCCAACGGGTAGAATCGTCGGTGCCACCGTCGCAGCGGGGTCCGCGGGGTCCGTTGATTTGGAGTCCTTCCCTTTCCAGCCGGGCAGGCTGCGGCAAGAGACGGCGGTGCCGGCGAGGATCACCAGAACCACCACCGCGCCCTTCATCATGTCGCCATTCAGGCCCACGGCAGCTTCCACTGCCCCGGGATTGCGATCTCATAATTGCCATCGGGCCCCGGTTTCACGGGAGCCTCGGCGTTCATGTCGTACTCCTTCGGCATGATCGAGAAGTTTGACTTCACGGCATCGTCCCACTTCACTTCCTGACCGCTGTAGGTCGCAAGACGACCGAGCACGGAAGTGAATGAACTCTTCGCCCCGTAGTAGGCGTTGTTGAGCGGCTTGTTCTCGGCGATCGCCTTATAGAGTTCGTTGTGCTCGACCTGATAGGGATTCGCATCGCCGTCGCGCGAAGGCCGGTATTGCCATTTCACCTCGCCCTTGAGATCGGTGATGCGGCCGCCACCGAGATGCAGGACGCCATCGGTGCCATGGATTTCCTCGGCCACCTTCGACCAAGTGCCTTTGATGTGGCGGCACTGCGAATTCATGATCGCATCACCGTGCTCCTTGCCGTAACGAAACTCCACGTAGTGGTGGTCGAAGATCTCGCCCACGGTGCGCGGCTCGGTGCCGGCACGGCCGCCCATGCCTTGGGCGATCACGGGATTTCCGCCCATCGCGGAATCGCCGCTGACGAACCAGTTCAGCACGTCGATGTTGTGCACGTGCTGCTCGGAAATGTGATCGCCGCAGAGCCAGTTGAAATGATACCAGTTCCGCATCTGGTATTCCATCTCGGTCCAGCCGGGTTGGCGCTCGACGATCCAGGGACGGCTGCCGTTCCACCAGACCTGGCCACCGATGATGTCACCGATCAGCTTTTCCTCGTGGACCTTTTTGAACGCCTGAAGATAGACATCCTGATAGTGGCGCTGGAGGCCGACGACGACCTTCAGATTCTTCTGATCGGCGACCTTGGCCGCCTCGATCACCTTGTTGAAGCCCCACGCGTCGACACACACCGGCTTCTCCATGAAGATGTGTTTGCCCTGCTGGACCGCGTAATCGAAGTGGATCGGGCGGAACCCCGGAGGCGTCGCGATCACCACGAGGTCGCATTCGTCGATGACGCCCTTGTAGGCGTCAAAGCCGGCATATTGGCGGCTCTTCGGCACGTCGAAGCTGGCCCCGAGGCCTTCCTTCTCGATTTGGGCCTGGATCTTCGGCAGACCCGAGGCACGCGGGCCCGAGCCGTCGATCTTGTCCTCAAAAGCGTCGGCGACCGCATGCAGACGGGCGCTGTCGTTGGCGGTGAGGTTTTGCAGGATCGCACCGGATCCCCGGCCACCCAGACCGATCAATCCCACCTTCACCGCGTCGCTGCCGGCGACCTGGGCACTGATTTCCACCGGCAGGGCGGCGGCAGCTCCGATCGTAGCCGCACCGGCTACAAAGCGGCGGCGGGAAATGGACTCGTCTTTCGGCTGATTTGCTTCACTCATGAACTTTTGGGGGTTTCGACTGCAGAACCTACCCGCGATCGTGCGGGCCTGGAGATCCTAGCAAGCACGCCACCGCCGCGCAATCTTCTTCCTTGCCTCGCGGCACATTGATTCCGCCGCTTGACTCAGGCGAGAGGCAGGTTCGGATCGATGTCTCCGCCGAGCGCCGATGCGAGTACGCCCGTCCGATGCCGGGCGGCGGCGGCGAAGGCGATCATCGCCGCATTGTCCGTGGAAAAGGCGCCTTCCGCCACGAGGATCTCACAATCCCTCGTCGCGGCCAATCCGGCGATGCGTTCACGCAAACGTCGGTTGCAGCTCACTCCGCCACTGACGGTAGCGAGGCGATGACCGGTCAGGCGCAGAGCCTCCTGCAGCTTCGCGATGAGGATGTCGACCACCGCTTCTTCGAAAGAGGCGCAGAAGTCGGCGAGATCGGAGCCGGAGGGAATCTCCCCTCGCCGCTCCAACATCACGCGGGCGGAGGTTTTCAGACCGCTGAAACTGAAATCGAGATCCCCGCGTTGCACCATGCTGCGGGGGAAGGGAAAAGCGTCACGGCGTCCTGACCGTGCCATCTCGGCGATGACCGGCCCACCCGGATAAGGCAGTCCCAGCATTTTACCCACTTTGTCGAAGGCCTCGCCAGCCGCATCGTCGCGGGTCGATCCGAGCCTCCGGTAGTCCCCCACCGCACGGAACTCGATCAAGAGAGTGTGGCCGCCACTCACGATCAGGGCGACATGAGGGGCGAATTCCCGATCCACCGAAATGAAGGGCGACAAGAGATGCCCCTCGAGGTGATTGATCGAATAAAAAGGACACCCCGCCCCCACCGCGAAGGCCTTCGCGAGCGTGTCGCCGACCAAAAGGGAGCTGGCAAGCCCAGGACCGGATGTCGCGGCCACGAGACCGATTTGATCCGCTCCCGCACCTGCCACGGAAAGCGCTTCCGCCACCAGTGGAGCCAGGTCGAGGCTGTGGTTCCGCGATGCCAGCTCCGGAACGACTCCGCCGTAGGGAGCGTGCAAACGGATCTGGGATGCCACCCTGCTGACCAGAGGGCGACCGTCCGCGTCGGCCACCGCCACCGCGGTCTCATCGCAGGAGGTCTCGATCGCGAGCACCAGTCCGCC
This sequence comes from Verrucomicrobiales bacterium, assembly GCA_041917795.1. Classification (GTDB taxonomy): domain Bacteria; phylum Verrucomicrobiota; class Verrucomicrobiia; order Verrucomicrobiales; family DEV007; genus Arctic95D-9. The sequence goes on along the minus strand of JAYRWX010000042.1, from coordinate 216,684 downwards.
CGTCATTCTGGCTTCTCGTCCGATTTTGCCGGGGCGGCCGGCTCGGCTTTCGGCGGATCCGCGACCGCCGCAGGAGCGGGTTTTTCGTTCGCGGGTGCCGGCGCAGGTTCCGTTGAGGCGCCGCCTGGATTCAACGTCTTCGCGTAAACCAGGGCACCCTTCATCGCATCAACCGCCCGGATCAGCTGGGGATCAACGAAGTTCTCCAAACGTTGACGCTGCTCCTCCTCCAAAGTATCGCGGCTGAACCACTCGACGAGTTGTTGCTCCTGCGACGGCGTCAAGGTGGCGACGATGTTCGGGACCACTCCGTTCTCGTGGATGGTTCGGTGGCTGGGCGTGTAATATTTGGCGGTGGTCATACGGATCGCCTTGCCCTCGCCGATCGGGATGATGGATTGCACCGACCCCTTCCCGAAGGTCGTCTCGCCCACGACGATGCAACGCTTCAGATCCTGCAGGGCTCCGGCCACGACCTCGGCCCCACTGGCAGAGGAATGGTTCACCAGCACCGCGAGGGGATAGTCGCGCTCCCGCCGCTTCCGGTCAGCTGAAGTTCGGTAGACCTTGATCTCTCCCACCCCCGGCTTGCCTTCGGTGGTGAGAACGACGGTACCGGCCTTCACAAATTCGCCACAGACATCAATCGCGCTCGCCAGCAAGCCGCCGGGATTGTTGCGCATGTCGAGGATGAAAGCGTCCATCCCCTCTTGCTCGAGCTTGTCGAGAGCGTCCGCCAACTCATCGGCGGTCGGCTCGCTGAACTGGAGGATCCGGGCGTAGCCCATCCGATAGGGTGACGTGAAGCGAGAGTCCAGAATCCGGATGTCCTCGACCGAACTTTGCTTGATCACCTCGCGGCGCATCTCAAACTCATGCAGCTTCTGCGTGGCCGGACGACGAACCGTCAGCTTGAGGGATTCGCCCGGCTTGCCACGCAACATTTCAATGGCCTCGGTGATTCCGATTTCCTCGGTGATCTGGTTGTTGATCTTGAGGATCTGGTCGCCGGGCAGCACGCCGGCACGGGCCGCCGGGCCGTCCTCCCGCGCCGTCACGATGGTGAGGACTTCGTTCTTCGTGGAGATGGTGACACCGATGCCTTCGTAAGTGCTATCGGTATGGCGCTTGAGCTGGTCGAATACCTTCGGCTGCATGAACTGCGAATGCGGGTCCAGATTCGCCAGCATTCCCTCCAGCGCGCTGTTGATCAGCTTTTCATAAGTGGCCTTGTCGGCGTCGACGTACCCCTGGCGGATCGTCTCAATCACCTCGGTGAACAGCTCCATCTCCTTGAAGCCTTCGTCCGGCCTGGCCTCTTCGGCTCCGGCAGGATACGTCGGAAACGCGAGCAACGCGGAGCCCAGAAAAATCCCAACGGCCAGCGGGTGATGAAACTTCATTCCGGCACGATCAGCCAGCACACGGGGATTTCAAGATCCCTCTTTGGCCGCGGCCCCGCTCAGTCAGGCAACCAGCCAAGCCAGAGGACCGCGACATACGCGGCCTTGGTGGCGATGTGCAGCCACTGGTCGGACGCGAACGAGGTCCGCCCTTCGCATTTCAGGGCGTCGATGATCCAGTGCAGGATGAACTCCGCCAGAGCCAAGAGAGCCGAACCCGTGATCAGCCACACGAAACCCGCATGGATGAGACAGTGCGCACTCATCAAATAGATCCAGAGATCCGGAGGATTGCTCCTCCCGTCGGCGAGCTGCGGCGGCTTCCCATGTCGGTTCTTCCCTCTGGAAAGGAAATCGCCCTGCATGGGAAAGTCGGCGAATGCGTGGCCGATCACCAAGGCGAAGAGCAAAGTCATCGCGCTGGCAAGTCCGGAGGGCTCGGCGAGGGGGAACATGATCAGGAAAGGTGCGCGACTTTGGCACCTGCCGCAAGTGTAGTCATGCCGGCGGGCGAAAGACCGGTCGTCAGACCGAACCGAACATCGAAGCCACAGCCATCTTTTCGTTGGTCTTGCGGAGCCGCTTGCTCAGCTGGGTCGCCACGTTCACGAGTAGCCGGGTAGCGGTGCGGGGGTGTGCCTCGAGGTATTGCTCCAGACGGGAGCGATCAATGCGCCAGACTTCTGAGAAAGACTTGCTGACGACGCTGGCACTCGCATTGCCCGGATCGAAAATGTTGATCTCGCCCACCGTATCCCCGGTTTTCAGAGAGCTGAGAAGGACCGGTCTCCCGGTCAGACCCGTCTGCACGTGGAAGGTTCCCGAGATGATCAGGAAAAGAGAGTCCTGCGGCTGCCCCTCTTCGATCAGCAGATCACCGTCGGATAGCGAGATGAATTCGCCGAAATTCCCGAGCTGAGTGCGCTCTTCGACATCAAAGTCCCGGGCAAAGCCCATCTCGGGGAGTATGGCGTTGGACATGTTGCGGTGCGGTTCTGGATCACAAAAAACCGGGAACACCCCGGAGAGCGGACGGTTCAGTATTGCCCGCCCATCATGCCGGGCATTCCCGCCTGCCCCTCCCACGAGGCCGGCATGTTATGCGGCATGCTGCTCAACTTTTCGCGTGGAGGGGTCGGCCCGCTCTCTTCGAAAGTCTCGCAGGAAACAAGCATGGACGATGCCAGACCGGCCATCAGGAGCATTAGCGTGATTGATTTCATGCCGTGATCGGGTGGGAAAGACCGGGCGGATGGGTCACTGGACGTTTTCGAAGACCACCTTGTCACCCGGTTGCACGTCGATGCCACTGACGAGCGAGTCGTCGACGATGTCAGCGATGGTCACATTGTCCTCGACGTTGACGATGCGAAGACGGCCGACACGGGAGTTGCCGCGCTTCACCAGCAACGAGTCCTCGGCACCGACCCCATGGGCTCGGCCCGCGTTAACCATCACGAAATCCCACTCCTTGTTGACCGCGATCACCGTGGCCACGAGACTGTTGACCGCGAGGCGCTGGGCCCGCTTCATCTGGAAGTTCTCCTCCTCCTTCACCTTGGCGACCTGAACCTGCTTGGCGGCGGCCGCACCCGAGAGAAGGTTATTGAGTTCGGTCTTCTTGTTCTGCTTTTCGGTGAGCTGGTCCTTGAGCATCGTCACGCTCATTTGCAGGTCCTCGGCCGAGGTGATCACGCCGTCAGGAAAGGCTTGGCGGATGAGCAGGTCGATCTCTTTCTTCTCGATCTCGACCTTCTTCAGCTCGGCCGTAACCTCTTCGAGAGCACGACCCACGTTCTTCATTTTCTGTTCGGCCTCCGCCACGCTGGCCGAGGCCTGGTTGCGAGTATCCTTGGCCTGGGTCTCCTTCTCCTCGGCGGCGGACTTCTTCTCCTCCGCCTCGGCGAGCTTGCTGTTCAGCTCGGTCACCTTGTCCTTCACCGCCTTGGCTTCGGCGCGAAGTTCCCCGAGTTCACCCTTGTTCAGGATGCCCACCACCGACGCGCCGAGCATCGCGAAACCGGCAAGAGCCATGATAAATTTTTTCATGCAAATTTGAGAATCGTAGAGGGACAATCACTGGGCGAAGGGATCCGGAGGGGTTCCGGTCGCAGGAGCGGCACCGGGAGCAGGAGCGGCACTGGGAGCAGGGGCGGCGGGCGGTGCTCCGAAAGGATCGGGCGGAGTGCCCGTGGCCGGTGCTGCGCCGGGAGCCGGAGCCGGAGCACCAAAGGGATCCGGGGGAGTCCCGGTCGCCGGAGCGGCCGGAGCCGGGGCACCAAAAGGATCGGGGGCTGCCGCAGGAGCCGGAGCCGGGGCACCGAAGGGATCGGGAGCCATGCCATCGCCCGCCGGGGCGGGAGCAGCGGGAGCTGCCGGGGCCGCACCTTCAGCGGGAGCACCCGCAGGGGCTGCTCCGGGAACCCGCGCTGGAGTCTCCACGCGGACGGACTTCACGACCGTATCACCGGGCTGGACCGACTGCCCCGGAGCGAGGGAGCCGGGCACGATATCGGCAGCACTTTGGTTGGCCTCGACCGAGGTCACCAACAAACGGCAGATGGGCATGCCCCGCCGATAAACATCCATTTGGGCGCGATTGACGACCCCCTGGTCGCTACCTCCACTCACGATCACGAAACCCCATTGGTTGTAGGCTTTGGCGATGGTGCTCTGAAATTCCCCACGGATCACGCCGGCCTCTTGGTCGGCACGAAGAGCAGCCATCTCAGCGGCGACTTTCTCAAGACGATCACGGTCGACCTGGGCGGCAGCCACCGCACCTTCCAGTTGGGTGAGTTCGATTTCAGCCTCTTCGTTCAAGGTGCGAAGCTGGGCCATCTCTTTCTGCACCGCCTGAACCCCTTGAATGTCTCCAGCAAGCTTTTTCGCTTCGTCCCGTGACTTTACCGCCGTTTCAAGGCTGGTCTGGACGGCTCGTTGGTTGGCCTCCGCCTCCATCAGCTTGGCATCCAGATCCACCTTGGTGTTCTGGAGGGTCTCGGTCTCGGTTGCCAGCATCTGGATCGATTGTTCGATCTGGGTGACAGCCTCAGTGGCTTTCGCAAGGTCCCCCTCGCGGGTGGCGACGGTGGCCTTGTCCGCCACGATGCCTTCCTTCACGCTCTTGTGGGAGGCCATGTTGTCGTAGCTCAGCCAAGCGGACCCGGCGAGGACAAAGGCGGCGATGACGAGAAGTACTTTCCACATGGGACTGTGTATTGCGATTGAACGATTCCGATAGCCGAAGGCGGGCCAACCTAGCGACCCCCCCTCTCAAAAACAACTCTAAAAATTGACTGCTTGGCACATTTCAAAATTTTTCACGAATTGACAAGCCTGAACTGTGGAAAATTTCTGTTATTCAGGGCCTTTGCGGCCTTTGGCAGACGGATTGCCACGCTTGGAAAAAGCCAATTCCAGCGCCCTGCGGTAGGGGGCGCCCAGGGGTGGCCAGAGCGTGGGATCGGAACTCGGAAACCAGGTGCCGCCATCCGCCACTCCTTCGGGACGTTCCCATGCGGCCGACGGCTCGAAAACCCGCAGGCGGACCCGGTAGCGGGTGATCACGTAATCAAAGGCAATGCATTCAGCAAGGTCCGCAGCCTCTTCTTCAGGGATTTGCGGCAACCGCCAGAGCCCTTTCCGTCGCGAACCGGACTCCTGACAAAGAAACACCTGATCCCCCCTTCGCCATAGGATTACACATTCCGTCACGCGGGTCACCTTTGCCGCCGCCTTTTTGTAAGGGTATCGTTCCGGTTCGCCATCACGCCGCGCCTGACACAGGGTCGAAACCGGACAAAGCCCGCAATCCGGATTCTTCGGCCGACAGACACGCTGACCCAGTTCCATCAGCGCGGCGTTGAACTCTCCGGGCCGGGTCGGCGAAACCAGTTCCGCAGCCCATTCCTGAAGCTGGCCTGCGCCTCGGGGACCGTCGACCTCCTCCGTCAGTGCAAAGATCCGCGAAAGGACCCGGGCCACGTTCCCGTCGACGACCGGGTGACAAAGTCCGCAGGCGATGCTAAGCACGGCTCCGGCGGTGTACGGCCCCACTCCAGGCAAGGCGATCGCCTCCGACCAGTCGCGAGGGAACTCACCTCCGTGACGCTCCAGGACCACCCGGGCTGCAGCCTGGAGGTTCCTCGCCCGCCGATAGTAGCCGAGCCCTTCCCAAGCCTTGAGCAACTCCTCCTCCGCTGCTTCCGCCAGGGTCCCCCAGTCGGGGAAGCGCTCCAGCCACCGCTCGTAGTACCTCCGGCCGAGCACGGTGGCCACCTGCGTCTGTTGCAACATCGCCTCGGAAACCAACACGGCGTAGGGATCCCGCGTGCCCCGCCAGGGATACTGCCGCGCATCCTCATCGAACCAGGCGAGCAGTTGCTCGCGGAAGGCCTGAACAAACTCAGCCGCCAGCAAGGAACGGGATTCGGAAGTGGACGCGCGAAGAGTCATGACAACCGGAACATGGCGGGTTTCCACCCCTTGAAAATCAACATTAGCAGTTTCGCGTACATTTCGGCACGAAAAACGCTAGGGAGCTTCGGAGCGCGAGCCAGCCTGTTTCCCGAAGTTTCCGGCATTTCCGCTACAAAAGAACGATTGCGAATCACCAGAAGTCCCTCAGAATAAATCTGTCACCCGTGTCAGCCACCCGCCCCTGCCACTTATCATGTCCACGATCACGAAACGAGATCTAGTCATCCGGATCAGTAACAAGACCGGCCTCACCCAACAAGAAGTAATCGACGTGATCCAGCACTTCATCGAAGAAGTGACCGTCTCGCTCGCATCCAACGACGATGTCGTCCTGAGAAACTTCGGTGCCTTTCAGGTGACCAAGACCAAACCCAAGATCGGTCGCAATCCCAACAAGCCTGAAGCCGCCGTCCCCATCCCCGCCCGCGCCGTCGTTAAATTCAAGCCCGGCAAGGAGCTGAAGGAACGGGTTGCGAAAGTGCTCCCCGAGCTCTGAGGGCCCTCTGGCCCGGCCTTTAACGCGCCTGCGACGCCACCCGTCCGGGTCCGCCTTTTCCTCTTGCGGCCCGGGGCCCGGTGCACTACAAGTGGCGCTCTTTTTTCGCGGGCGTTACCCGCGTCGTTTGATCGCAACCCCTGACCGGTCTCGTTAGCCATGGCAAAGAAAGCTGCAACGAAGAAAGCACCCGCGAAAAAGGTCGCCGCCAAAAAGGCTCCCGCAGCCAAGGCGAAGACCGCGTCAAAGCCGGTGAAAAAAGCCGCCAAACCCGCGAAGGCTCCGGCCAAAAAAGCTCCCGCGAAGAAGGCCGCGGGCAAGCCTGCCGCCAAGAAGACCGCGGTCAAGGCTGCGGTTTCGAAAAAGCCCGCCGCCAAGGCTCCCGCCAAAAAGGCTCCGGCGAAGAAGGTCTCCGCCAAGAGCAGTGCCAAGAGCGCCGTGAAGAAACCCCCGGTGAAAAAGGCTCCCGCCAAGAAAGTCGCCGTGAAGCCGGCGAAAAAGGCGGCCGCCAAACCCGCGCCGAAGGCATCGCCCGTCAAGCCGGCGAAAAAGACCACTTCAAAACCGGCCCCTGCCAAGGCGCCGGCGAAACCCGCCGCCAAAACCGCGGCCTCCAAATCATCTCCCACCATGCCTGCGAAGGCACCGGCCGCAGCTCCCCAGGCCCCCGCGAAAGCGGAGACCCCCAAAGCTGCGCCTGCCAAAGTCCCCGCGGCTCCGCCAGAAAAGCCCAAGGTCGCCGCTCCCGCCCCCAAGGCGGAGGCGAAGGCACCCGAGGCCAAACCCGCTTCCCCGAAACCCGCTCCCGCAGCATCCGCGAAGAGCGAATCCGCCAAATCCTCCTCTGTGAAAATTCCGCCGAAGAAACGCATCCCCGCAAAGCGTCGTCCCCTCTTTGCCCATCTCTCTCCCCACGCTCCCGTCACTCCCTCCGCCGCTGCGAAGGAGAAACCGAAAAAACTTTCCCCCGCCTTTCTGAAGGCCCAGCGCCAGCGACTGCTCGACCTGCGCGACTCCCTCGTCGACCAGATGTCCGGCGTCGCCCGCGACTCGCTTGGCCGCGGAGAGGACGTCTCCGAGTCCTCCGCCTTTGGCATGCACCAGGCCGATGCCGGCAGCGATGCCTACGACCGCGATTTCGCGCTCAACATCCTGTCGCAGGAACAGAACGCCCTTTATGAGATCGAGGAGGCCATCCTCCGCATCGATTCGGGCGAGTATGGCATCTGCCAAGGCTCGGGCGAGCCGATTCCCCAGGCCCGCCTCGAGGCCATCCCCTTCGCCCGCTGCACCGTCGAATACCAGGAAAAGCTGGATCAGGAGCAGGTCGTCGGGAATTTCCGGGCACCGGTCACCTCCCTCTTCGGACTCGAGGAGAAGGAAGTCTCCAAGCCCTCGGACGAGGAAGATGATTGAACCGCAGTCGGAAAAGACGTCTGAAAAATTCGTTTGAGATTTCCGATAGCCGTCCTAAGTTGCCCGCCCTCTCGAAAACCTACCACCCGATTTACCATGCCCAGAGAAGTCATCGTTCTTGAATGCACCGAGGCCAAGGCTGAAGGCGGTCGGCCCTCGATCTATGTGACCACGCGGAACAAAAAGAGCCTCCGCACTCCGGGTCGTCTCGAGAAGGTGAAGTTCAATCCCTACCTCAAGCGCCGCACCCTTCACCGCGAGAAGCGCTGATTCCCCTACTTTGCAGATCATGGGCCCGAAAACCGAACAGAGAGCGATCAACCTCCGCCGCGCCAACCGGCGCATGCCCCGCCGTCGTTTCGACATCCCGGCGGAAAAGGTAAACTACCTCAATCCCGACTACCTCCGCAACTTCACCACCGAGTCCGGCAAGATTTACGCCCGCCGCACCACCGGTGTCTCCGCGAAGCTGCACCGCAAGATCACCCGCGAGATCAAGCGCGCCCGTGCGCTGAACCTCATGTGATCCCCATCGCGGTCATCCTCTTTCAACCCGACAGGGTCAGGTCCAGCACCTGACCCTGTTTTGTTTTCCGGGGCCATGTGGCGCTCCCCTGATCGCGTCAGCCGGTGCCTGAAGGTTTCCGGGTAAGGTTTGCGGCTCGTTGCACATTCTTTAGAAAACGGTCATGATCCCCCGTCCTGGACTTCTGATTTGCCTCCTCCTGCCTGCGCCGATGGCATGCCTCGCCGCGGAGCCAGCCCTGACTTTCAATCGCGACGTGCGGCCCATCCTCGCCGAGGCCTGCTTCCATTGCCACGGTCCCGACTCAGTCTCGCGCAAGGCGGACCTGCGCCTCGACACGGAGGCCGGATTCTTCGGCAAGGACGGTGCTGAAGCCGTCGTGATCCCCGGAAAGCCCGAGCTTAGTCCCCTCTACGAACGCCTCGTCACCGACAACGCGGATGACTTGATGCCTCCGCCTGAGTCGCACAAAGAACTCAAGCCGGAGCAGATCGAAATCGTGCGGCGCTGGATCGCCGAGGGCGCGAATTGGCAGCCGCACTGGAGTTTCATCCGGCCCGAAAAACCGGCCGAGCCCGAGGTCTCCGATACCAACTGGGTCAGAAATCCGATCGATCGATTCGTCCTCGCCGAGCTGGACAAAGCGGGGTTGACGCCTGCTCCCGAGGCTGATCGCCACAGCTTGATCCGCCGGGTCGCGCTGGATCTAACAGGACTACCGCCGAGTCCGGCCGAGCTTGATGCTTTCGTCAACGATCAGGACCCTCAGGCCTACGCGAAGCTGATCGACCGCTACCTCGCCTCGCCGCGATGGGGCGAACACCGCGGTCGTTATTGGCTCGACGCCGCCCGCTACGCCGACACCCACGGCCTCCACTTCGACAACTACCGCGAGATGTGGCTCTACCGCGACTGGGTCATCGGAGCTTTCAACCGCAACCAGCGCTTCGACCACTTCACCGTCGAGCAGATCGCCGGCGACCTGCTGCCGAACCCGACGGAGAGCCAGCTCATCGCGACGGGTTTCCAGCGTTGCAACATGACGACCAACGAGGGCGGCACGATCGACGAGGAGAACCTCGCGCTCTATGCCGCCGATCGCGTGCAGACGATGGGCTGGGTCTACCTCGGTCTCACCCTGAACTGTGCCCAGTGCCACGACCACAAGTTCGATCCGCTCTCGGCGCAAGACTACTACGCCATGGCCGCGTTCTTCCGCAACACGACCCAGGCTCCGAAGGACGGTAACGTGAAGAACAGCGGCCCGGTCCTCGTGGTGCCCACGGACGCCGATCGTCCGCGGTGGGAAGCCCTTCCGGGCGAGATCAATGTCGCCGCCGCGAAGCGCAACGATCGTCGCGGAGGGGCGCGGCCCGCGTTCGACCAGTGGCTCACCACCGCGACTCCGGCGATGCTCGAAGAGGGATCGATGTTGGATCGACTGGTGGTCCACTTCCCTCTCAATGAAGGCAAAGGGGGCGATTTGGCGGCGGCCTTCCCGGATGGCTTGAAGGCGAAGGCACCCGCGACACTAGCTTGGGCGGCCGGGGGGAAATTCGGCTCCGCTCCCATTCTGAAGAAGGATCAAAATGCCGAAATCGGAAACCTCGCGAACTTTGCGATCAACGAGCCCTTCTCCGTCGCCGCGTGGGTGCGCCCGGCAAACGACAAGACCAACGGGGCCATCGTCGCGAGGATGGAATCGGGCCCGGGGTATCGGGGTTGGGATTTCCTCGTTGAGGGCCGCAACCTTGCTTTCCACCTCATCAACACCTGGCCGGATGTCGCCCTGAAAGTCGGCACGCAGCGCCCCGCGCTCGCTCCGGGTCAATGGCAACACGTGGCGGTGAGCTACGACGGCAGCGGTAAAGCGGGGGGCGTCAAATTCCTCGTCAACGGTAAGGAGGTCGCTTCGCGAGCGCTCGCCGACAAACTCAAGCCCGCTGTTGACACCCGGTCGGCCACACCCTTGCGGATCGGGCAACGCAACAATTCCTCTCCGCTGGAGGACGGACAGGTGCAGGACCTCCGCATTTTCTCAAAGCGCCTCACGGTGACTGAAGTCAGCCGCGTCCAACAGATCCCGGTCTTGAAAGCGGCGCTTGCCGCCGGCGCCAAACGCAAGCCAGAGCAGGTCGAGGCACTCTTTGCGCATTACCTCGCCACCCGTGACACGCCTTGGCAGGATCTCGATCGTGCCGTCGCCAAGCTCGAGTCGGAACGAGATGTGATCAAGGGGCGCAGCCCGGTCACGCACATCCAGGAAGAGCGCAAGGACCAGCCCGCCATGGCCAACATCCTGATGCGAGGAGCCTACGACCAGGTCGGCGAGAAAGTCGCGGCGGCCCCGCCCGCGGTGCTCCACGATCTGCCGCAGGGAGCGCCCGCCAATCGCCTCGGTCTTGCCCAATGGCTCGTCGATCCCGCCAACCCGCTCACGCCCCGCGTCACGGTGAACCGCTTCTGGCAGGAGATCTTCGGCACCGGCATCGTCGCGACTCCGGACGATTTCGGCATCATGGGTGCCGCGCCGAGCCATCCTGAGCTGCTCGATTGGCTGGCGGTGACCTTTGTCGAATCGGGTTGGGATGTGAAGGCGCTCTTCAAGACCATCCTGATGTCCTCGACCTACCAACAATCTTCGAAAACGACTCCGGACAAGCTCGAAAAGGATCGCGACAACCGGCTCCTCAGCCGCGGCCCCCGCTACCGGATGGACGCCGAGATGATCCGCGACCATGCCCTCGCCGCCAGTGGCACGCTTTCCACGAAGATGGGCGGACCCGGTACGAAGCCCTACCAGCCCGAAAACATTTGGGAGGTCGTCGGCATGGGCAACGCCCGCTACGAGCAGGACAAGGGCGAGAACCTCTATCGCCGCTCCGTTTACAACTACTGGAAGCGAATGGCCCCGCCCGCAAGCCTCGAGATCCTCAACGCGCCCAACCGCGAGTTCAGTTGCGTGCGCCGGGAACGGACCAACACTCCGCTCCAGGCTCTCGTCACTCTCAATGATCCCCAATACATCGAGGCGGCAAGACGTCTCGCCGAACTCGCGCTGAAGGAAAGCGCCGGAAACGAGGATCGAGCTCTCGATCTCATGGCCCGCCGCATCCTTTCCCGCCCTCTCCGCGAGTCCGAGACCAATCTGATGGACTCGACCCGCCTCACCCTGCTGACCCATTACCGCGGCCAGCCTGCGGATGTTGCAGCCCTCCTCTCGGTGGGTGCGACACCTCCGGACAAATCACTGGATCCGGCGCTGCTCGCTACCTGGACCATGGTCTGCAACCAGCTCATGAACCTGGACGAAGTCCTCACCAAGTGAAGCCATGAATCTCCCCCACGATTTCCTGATCAACCAGACCCGTCGCCATTTCTTCGCCCGCGGACGCAATCTGATGGGCACTGCGGCGCTCGCCTCCCTGCTGGGCCCCCGCGAGGTCTTTTCCGCCTCGACCGAGCCGCGGAAACTCGTCACCCACTTCCCGGCGAAGGCGAAACGCGTGATCTATCTGCACATGGTGGGAGGTCCCTCGCAGATGGACCTCTTTGACTACAAGCCGGAGATGATGAAGTGGTTCGACAAGGACCTGCCCGACAGCATTCGCAAGGGTCAGCGCCTCACCACGATGACGAGCGGCCAGTCGCGCTTTCCCATCGCGCCGTCGAAGTTCGATTTCGTCCGGCGCGGCGAATGCGGCATGTGGATGAACCGCGACCTGCTCCCCCATCTCGGCGAGCGGGCCGACGACATCTGCTGGATGCGCTCGCTCCATACCGAAGCGATCAACCACGAGCCGGCCATCGCAGCGATGCAAACCGGCAACCAGGTCACCGGTCGCCCCTGCCTGGGGGCGTGGGCTTCGTATGGACTGGGTTCGATGAACGAAAACCTGCCGACCTTCGTCGTTCTCGTCGCCACGCCGAGCAACCGCGAGCAGGAACAGGCGATCTCGGCACGCCTCTGGTCGAGCGGTTACCTGCCCGGTGAGCATGCGGGGGTTTCCTTCCGCAGCAAGGGCGACCCGATCCTTTTCATCAACAACCCTCCCGGTGTGCCGGATGCGGTGCGCCGCCAGACCATCGAGGGCATCAACGGAATGAACCGTCTCAACTACGAAGCGGTAGGCGATCCCGAGACCAACGTCCGCATTCAGCAATACGAAATGGCGTTCCGGATGCAGGCGAGCGTGCCGGAGCTGACCGACCTCTCCTCCGAGCCGGAGCATACCTACAAGCTTTATGGCGATGCGGCGAAGACGCCGGGCACCTTCGCCAACTCCGTGCTGATGGCCCGCCGTCTCGCCGAGCGCGGAGTGCGCTTCGTCCAGATCTACCACAACAATTGGGACCACCACTCCAACGTCGCCGGGCGCATGCCCTCGCAGTGCAAGGATGTGGACCAGCCTTGCGCCGGCTTGATCCAGGATCTGAAACAGCGTGGCATGTTCGAGGACACGCTCATCATCTGGGGCGGCGAGTTTGGACGCACCATCTACACCCAGGGCAATCTGACGAAGGAAAACTACGGCCGCGATCACCATCCCCGTTGCTTCACGATGTGGATGGCAGGGGGCGGTGCGAAAGGCGGCACCATCTACGGCGAGACCGACGACTTCAGTTACAACATCGTGCGGGATCCGCTCCACATCAGCGAATTCCACGCTACAGTGCTGCACCTGCTCGGCTTCGACCACGAGCGCTTTACCTACAAGCACCAAGGTCTCGACGGGCGTCTCACGGGAGTGGAGCCGGTCAAGCCGGTCAAGGCGTTGGTCTCGTAAAGGCTCACTCCCCGCGCATTGCGCGCCCCAAGTCCCCGGGGCGGTAGCCGTGGAGATCCTCGGGCAGTCCGGCGTTGCGGACTTCGACGAGCCGCCAGCTGGAGGGCAGGAAGCTCTGCTTTTCCCAGACGAAAACAAAAGGCTCCTTCAGTTGGTTGAGCCTGCGCATCACTTCGATCCCGGCGGGTCCGATGGGCTTGCCCTCGAAAGAAAGGGCCGATTCGTAGGTGGCGCGCCGGCCTTCAATCGACAGGATCGGATGCTCCGCACCCACTTCGAGCACAAGGAACTGGCTGCCTCCATCGACGATCGCGGTGACGAGATCCTCGCGTGAAAAGCCCCACCGATCCGCATAGCCCGGAGCCACCAGCCTTTGGATCCGGCCGGGACTGGCTTTTTCGATTCCTTCAATCAAAGAAGCCTGCCGCCGCTCCAACATGGCTGAAGCTCGCGAATTCCAGATCGCGAGGGCGATGAGCCCGACCACAACCACCACCGACGACGAAAGCAGAATTTTGCGTTGCGAAAAGCTCATGGCCGCTATGTTCACATTCCGGAGCATCCGTCGTAAAGCTCCGATCGCCCGCAAACCGCTCCATGGCCACCTATCGCTCGAACGTCGCCGCGATCCTCCGCAATCCCGAGAGCGGAAAGATCTTCATCGGCGAGCGCTTCGATCATCCGGGGAGCTGGCAGTTCCCCCAGGGAGGAGTTGACCGCGACGAGGATCTGATCAAAGCGCTCTACCGCGAGGTGGAGGAAGAAATCGGAGTGCCCTCCTCGCTCTACCGCCTTGTCGCCTGCCGCACCGACTACCGCTACAAGTTTCCCAAGGGAAAGCTCAAGAAGGGGAAGTTTTGCGGGCAGACCCAGACCTATTTCCTCTGCGATTACCTTGGCACCGACTCCGACGTGAATCTAACCGCTCATGTGCAGGAGTTTTCCCGCTACCTCTGGATCGACCCGGTCGATTTCACCCTGGCGTGGGTCCCTCGATTCAAACGGCCCGTATTCGCACGGGTTTTTCGAGATTTTTTCGGGATCAAAAGCCTGTCGAAGGACCCGAAAAAGCTCTGAGAACCGGATTCGGGATTGACCCCCGCGCCCATTCCCACTAATCGGTAAAGATCCGGCCACCTCGCGGCCCGGCCCACGACATGAAATCGATCCTCTTCCGACTCACGCGTCTCCTGATCGTGCTGGGCCTCGCCGGCTTGGCCACGTTCCTTGTTTCCTGCACCACTACAGAGACCGACGGGACTCCCGACCTGCGAATCTACCCGACCGCGGCGGAGAAGAATCAACAGATGCAGGAAGAGATGAGCAGCCTTGATCGGACCCTCCTGTAACACCGCGGCGTCCCGTCCCTGCGGGAGCGAATTGATCTGAATCAAGGGGAGCATGAGCGCGTCGAACGCCCGTCCCCTCATGCTTTTCGGAATCCAAGGCAAAGTCGCGCTGCTCGTGATCGCGGCGACGGCTGCATCGGCATTGCTCGTGGCCAAGGTCCTGACGGGACGTGCCGCCGAAGCCCTGCGCGAACACGAGTTGGTCGATCTCGGCGATGAGGCAGCCCTGCGCTGCTGGGAGATCATCGATCAGATCGACGGACTCCGCGACGACCTCGTGAAACTCGCCATCAGCACCGAATTCAAGGACGCTGTTGCCGCCAACGTCTCCCCTGACGAGCTCAAAAAAATCGCGCGGGCACAGTGTCGGCGGAACTGGCAGAACCACCTCCGCATCGACGTGCTCGAAAACACCGACCTCTCGCAGCCGGTCCGCCTGATCCACGAAAAGGGCCGCGTCGACGAAAAGGACTTCTGGTTCCCCGGAACCGATGCCATGGCCGGTGCCGGCCTCCATTTCTCTCCGATCCGCAGGCTGCATCTCACCCGGCTCGACGTCGGCGGCGAGCCCTTGGAACGCTGGGAACCCGTCATCTGGGCGGTCGCGCCGCTCTTCCGGCCGGATCAAAACGAGACTGTCAAACACTACATCCGCATCATGATGACCCTGCACTCTCCGGAGTCGCCGCGCCATCTCTTCACCATCATTGACGAAGGCGGCACCATGATCGTCCGGCCGGATGAGACCGAAGCCGCGGACCAGGGCAACGACGGAGTCTTCGCGGCGCTGCGCGAACATCCCGAACTCGTTGCCGCGATCACCCGGCACGAGCAACGCTTCGGGAATCCCGCTTCGCCCGAGGAAGAGCCCAAGGTCGACCGGCTCCTGCTCAGCAAACTCGTCCGCCTCCACCGCCCTTTTTACTTTCAGGAGGGCCAGCCGAACGGAGACATCTCCGCCGCGCTCGAGGCGATGGATGAAGATGCCGTGGAAAGCCTGCTCGAGGATCTCCAGGATCGCTTCGGAAGGATCGTCCGCATCGGCGGGCTTCTCTCCGGGGTCCGCGAGATCCGCCTGCTCGGGCATTCGCCGGAGGAGATCGCAGGAGTCCGCGAACAGATCGAAGAGGCCCTCGCCGAACGTTTTCCCGCCGCTGCGTCCGGGACCGTGGATTGGCGGAATGTGATCGAGTGCGACGACATCCACTCCTGGGCGGTGCGCATGCTCGTGGGCGAGGGAGAGACCCAGTCGGTTTACCTGATCCAATACGCCGTCTTGGACGACGAACTCGCCTCCTCCATCGAATACGAGATGATCTCGGTGCAGTCGATCTCCTTGCTCGTTGCAGGCGGTTTCGGGCTGCTGGGGTTCCTCTTTGCGATGCGCTTCATCAGGCCGCTCAAACAGATGACGGTCACCGCGCAAAAGATCACCGAGAGCCCCCGTGACGACCTGCTCCGCGAGATCGCCGGCCTCGCCCAGCGACTCGACCTGAAACGACGTGACGAGGTCGGCGACATCGCCCGGGCCTCGAAGCGGCTTTTCGAAGAAATCATCGCTTCGCAGGCGGATCTCGAGCAAAGGGTCAACGACCGCACCCGTGAACTCCGCCGCACCAACATCGAGCTGGAAAAGGCGAACGAGAAATTGAAGGGCCTCAGCCACGAGAAGGATGCATTTGTCGCCAAGGTCAGCCATGACCTGCGCCAACCGCTCAACGCAATCTTCCTGCAGGTCGAGGCACTCAGCCTTTCCCAACTCGACGAAACCCAGAAGAAGGATGTCCAGCGAATCCGCGACCATGCCGCGCGCGAGCTAAACCTCGTCAACGACATCCTCGAATATCAGAAGATCATCATGGGAGCCGAGACCCTCGATCGCGACGAGGTGGATGTGGCTTCCCTGCTGGAGGACCTTTGCGAGACGCACCGTTCCCAGCTCTCGCGAAAGCCGGTCACCCTGGAGGTATCGTACCCCGCCGACATCGGGGAGCTCGTCTCGGACGAGCGGCGATTGCGCCAAGTGCTCGGCAATCTGCTGGGCAACGCCTGCAAGTTCACCCGCGAGGGCACGATCACCCTCGGTGCCCGGCCTCAGATGATCAATGGAGTCGCGTGGCTCGAGTTCACCGTCACCGACACGGGCCGGGGCATGAGCCCCTCCGAACAGGCCCAGGCCTTCGTTCCCTTTGTATCCAACAAGAAAGACAATGCAGGTGGCAGCGGTCTCGGACTCTCGATCTGCCGTGAACTCGTCGCCCAAATGGGGGGCAAGATCGGTTTCGTTAGTGAACTCGATAAGGGCACCCATTTTTCCGTGTTCCTTCCGCGGGTTCCCGCGTCCGACCACGACGATCCCGGCAACCACCGGGACGTTTCCGCGGATCCCACCGAGGACCTTGCTCCGGGAGAATCCCGCGGCACCACCATCCTCGTGATCGACGACGACGGGACCGTTCGCGACCTCCTGACCCGCTTGCTCGAAAAAGACGGGCACCACGTCATCACCGCCGCCGATGGAAAGGAGGGACTCGCGCTGGCCGAGCAATTCCATCCTGATGTCATCACCCTCGATGTCGTCATGCCAGGAGGCATGGACGGCTGGGAGGTGCTGCGCATTCTCAAGGAATCGCCCGTGACCCAGGCGATCCCGGTCATAATGGTTTCGGTCATGGCCGGGCAGGAACACGCCCACACCCTCGAAGTCGAGGACTATCTGGTGAAACCTATCGACGTCGATCGCCTCGCCCGCTCGATCAACCGCATCACCCACCGGGTCCCCCAGCGAAACCTGCTGCTGATCGACGACGACGAGGCCTCGCTCGAATCAATGAGCCGCATCCTTGGTGCCGCCGGCTGGCACACCACCTCCGCGCGCAACGGCAAGGAGGGCCTCGACCTGCTCGCCAAGACCCGGCCCGCCGCCATCGTGCTCGATTTGATCATGCCCGAGATGGATGGCTTCGAGTTCCTCCACCACCTTCGCAGCCATCCGCAGATGCTCTCGATTCCCGTGATCGTGATGAGCGGCAAGGACCCATCGCCCGAGGAGCGGGCCTTCCTCCTTGAACGCGCCGACACCGTGATCAAGAAAGGGAAGCTGACCTCCGCGGAATTGCTCGCCGCTGTCAAAGCCCGGCTCCGACAGGTGAAAGAAGCCTGAGCGAGGGCCATCGCGGCGCTCCTCAGGACGATCATTTCACTTGCAAAAAATCTCCCGTCCGGTAGTTAGGATCTGCTAATCGTTCGGGTATCTATGAAAAATTTATCGCTCGTCGCCGCGATCCTGATCGCGCCTCAGGTGTTCCTGGTTTCCTGCGTCTCCACCTCCGCCGGCGGCTCATCTGGTGGCAACGGCATCGGAGACACCGCCCGCTATCTGGCCGGGATGCCTGGTGGCAACCGTGGCGACCTGGCTCTGCCCCGCAGCGCTCCAGAATGGAAAACCCACGCGTCCCGCATGGACTCACTCTGGGCGGTGAGCGCCGGTCGCCTGAGCCACATCCGCCGTTTCCGAGGCGAGATCGGCGGACTCGGCAGTCCCGGTGTGTTGTTCTACCCTTTCGGCGGTCCGGACTACCTCCACGCCAGCACTCTTTTTCCCGGCGCCCGTACCTACATTCTCGTTGGCCTGGAGGGTGTCGATGGCATGCCCGAACTCGCCTCGCTCTCCGCACCCGATCTCGCCCGCGGTCTCGGCGGCCTCGCCAATTCCCTCCGCACCGTGACCGAAGCGAGCTACTTCGTGACCACGGAGATGCGCTCCGATCTTGCCAGCACCTCCCTGCGCGGCACCCTGCCGCTCCTGCTCGCCCAGATCGCTCGCGATGGCAAATCGGTCAGCTCCGTCGATGCCGTGGGCCTCGATGCCGCGGGTAATCTCACCTCGCGCGGCGCCGGTTCGTCCTGCCCCGGCTGGCACATCCGCGCCGGCGGCCGGAACATTTTCTATTTCCAGAAAGACCTCTCCAACGGGGGACTTGGTGACCGGCGCCTCCTCAAGTTTGTCAGCAACCACGGGGCTCCCGTCACTTTCGTGAAGAGCGCCAGCTACCTCATGCACCAAGGGAACTTCTCCACGATCCGCGACTACATCGTCAATTCCTCGCGGGGTCTCGTCCAGGATCCCTCCGGAGTCCCCTATCGCTACCTCGATGGGGCCGGTTGGAATCTCAAGCTCCACGGCAACTACCGGGGTGCCAGCGCGCCCTTCACCCAGTATTCGCAGGCCGATCTCGCCGCTGCTTACGCCAGTGGCACCCATCCTGTCAAACCGATGAATTTCGGCATGGGTTACCTGCTCGATCCCAAGAGCACCTGCATCATTGTCGGGCACCGCTGAAAGGCGTAGCTTGGGGTGATGAAACTCGCCCGGATGCCCGGCCACCTGCCGGAAATCTTCCATTCGCTGCAAGGTGAAGGCCGCCACGCCGGTCGGCCATCCGTTTTCATCCGGGCCTCGCTCTGCAACCTTCATTGCCGCTGGTGCGACACCGACTACACCTGGAATTGGTCGGACACGCCGCACCGTCACGACCGCGAAGCCGACCCATCCTATCAGAAGTACCAACGCGAGGATCAGATCATCGACCTCGATGTGCCGGACATCGTCACCGCGGTCTCGGCCTTTCCCTGCCGGAACTTCGTCTTCACCGGCGGAGAGCCGCTCATCCAGGAAAAGGCCTGGGGGAGCCTGATGGACGCGCTGGATGAAGCTCCGGGCCGGCCTTGCCATTTCGAAATCGAGACCAACGGCACCCTCGCACCCGGGCCGGATTTCCTTGCCCGCATCAACCAGCTCAACGTCTCGCCGAAGTTGGCCAACTCCGGTGTCGCGGTGGAACTGCGGTGGAAGCCGGATGTCCTGCGGCTTCTTGCGCACTGCGACAAAGCGGACTTCAAGTTCGTGATCGGGTGCCAGGAGGACTTCTCCGAAGTCCAAGCCATCGTCACCGCTGCCGACATCGATCCCGACCGCGTCTTCCTGATGCCCCAGGCCCGATCCGTCGCCGAACTCGAATCGCGCGCGGCCTGGGTCGCGGCCCTCGCGCTGGAGCACGGGTTCCGCTTTTCAGACCGGCTCCACCTGCGGCTTTACGGAGCGAAGCGCGGGGTTTGAGCCCGGGACTCACTGAGCATCGATGAAGAGATCGATCTGCTGTCCCACGTAAAGCGGCTGATCAGGATGATTCCGACAGGTGAAGAGCACCTGCAGGACGCGGGTATCGACACGTTCGTTGGAGGCCCCGGTAAGCGAGCGCTTCGGAATGATGGCCGGTTCGATGCGTGAAAAGCTGAGTTCGAAGGGATGTTCCGGCATGCCCTTGAGGTAGCCGACCGCCTTGGCTCCGGGGCGGATGCGCGGGGCGAGTTGTTCGTCGACATCGGCCCGGATCTGGACGGTATCAAGTTCACCCAGGAGGAGGGGCGGTGTCGCATTCCCCGGCATGGCGTATTCGCCAGGACGGGTGTTCACCTGCAGGATGGTGCCTGCGCGCGGCGCGCGAACGGTGAGCCGGTCGAGGAGTACTTCCTGTTGGAGGACGGCGGACCGGGCGGCTTCCAACTGCGCCTTGGCGACTTCGACATCACTGCGGCGCACGATCAGTTCTTCGCGGGCCACGGCTCTGGAATCCACCACCGCCTCGAGCCGCTCGGCTTGTCCGGTGATCCGCGCGAGGGAGGCCTCGGCGACGGTGACCTGGCTCCGCAGGGTCGAGAGGTAGGCACGGGCTTCGCGGTCATCGAGGTGCAGGAGTGGCTGTCCCGCCTCGACTTTGTCCCATACCGCGACATCGACGGACATGACGACTCCCGAGAGTGGCACGCTCACGGCGACATTTTCTCCGAGGGCCTCGACGAGTCCCGCCGCGCCGATCGCACCGGGAAAGGGTTTGGCCGGAGCGACCAACGGGAGTGGTGGCACGGGTTCGTCGAGTTGCGCCCTCAGTCGGTGCACGAGCAATCCAACGGAGAGGAGCCCGCCGAGGGCGAGCCAGAAGGAGAATCTGCGAAGGAGGATCATGTCGGGTGGGGTTGAGGAGTTCGATTCACTGGTCGGGATGGGCGGCGGCGATGGCCGCGGGGCTGTCGAGAAGCCTCGAGATCTGTCCGTCCTCCATCTCCGCCATGCGATCCGCGTAGGAATAGATCCGTGGATCGTGAGTGACGATGATGACGGTGCGCCCGCGTTCGTCCGCGGCGGCGCGCAGGATTTCCATGATCCGCTTTCCATTTTCCCGGTCGAGCGCGGAGGTGGGCTCGTCGCAGACGATCAGCGGAGGATCGTGAACGAGGGCTCGGGCGATGGCGACTCGCTGCTGCTGGCCGCCGGAGAGCTTGCCGGGACGTTCGTGGAGGCGATCGCCGAGCCCCACCCGGTCGAGGGCTTCCGCCGCGCGCCCTTCGGCTTCTCGGCGCCTCTTCCCCTGGATAACAAGAGGCACGCTCACATTCTCGACGATCGAGAGCGAGGGGATCAGATTGAACTGCTGAAAGATGAACCCGAGGTGGCGGGTGCGGAAGGCGGTGCGTTCGCTCTCCGATGCGGTGTGCAGCGTGTGACCGTAGACGATCACTTCACCTGAATCCGCGCGGAGGGTTCCGGCGAGGATGGAGAGCAGCGTGGTTTTTCCACAACCCGAAGGGCCGACGAGGAACAGCATCTCGCCGCGGCGGGCCTCGAAGTCCGTGTGCCGGAGCGCGCGGGTGATCGACGGGCCCGTGCCGAAACTCTTCTCGATGCCGGTGAGGAGCACGGCGGGCGACGAATCCCGGGCGATGGAAGTGGTGCTCATGCGCGGAATACCAGGGCGGCTTCAAGACGGGCGACACGGATGATCCCGAGGATCGCGGCGAGAATGCAGATGCCGGTGATGGCGACGAGGACGCCCGCGGGGATCTGCCAGACGATGAGGAAGGGCACCTTCTCGATCGCGAGAAGCATCCGGCCGAGCATCGCGACGATCCCCTGGCCGATCCCGAATCCGATCACTCCGACGGTGACGGATTGCACCACGAGGACACCGCAGAGGCTCCGGTTGCTCGCCCCCATCGCCTTGAAGGCCGCAAGGTTGCGGGTGTTCTCGAGGACGAAGGAATAAAAGGTCTGCCCGGATACCACCGTGCCCACGATGAAGCCGATCAGGATGATCGTGCCGACGTTGTAGACGATGCCCGTGTTCGCCACATACCAGCGGATCGTGGATGCCATGAACTCGCGCTCGGTGAACGCCTTGAGCCCGGTCACGGCCTCGATCCTCCGGGCCACGGCGGCGGGCGATTCCCCGTCGCTCACCCCGGCGAGCACGAAGCTGGTCATCTTGCGCTGGGAGGGAACAAAGGCCAGGGCGCGGTCGTAGGTGGTGAAGAGGTAAGCGCCGCCCGTGAAAGACCGGTAGGCCTTGCAGATCCCCACGACGACGGCGCGGTGATCATTCAGTTCGAAAACGTCGCCGATCGCGAGGGGGCGGCCGAGGGACTTCCCGAGATCGCTCACCGCATATTCGTCGATGATAACGCCATCGGGCAACCGCAGGGCCTCGAGCGTTCCTTCAACCATTCTCGGAGGCGCCCCGGCGAGGGTGGTGGCATCGAGCCCGATCAGGGTCACTTGCTTGGACGAACCGTCCTCCATCTTCACGGTTTGGAGTCCGGTGTAGAGCGGCGCTGCCCAGGCCACGCCCTCGACCGAGAGGACCCGGTCCGCATCCGTTTCGCGGAGCGGCTTTTGGTCTGCGACCATCTCCACCCGGGGATCCGCCACCCAGATTTCCGCTCGGACATTCCGGATCGTGGAGCACATCCACGACATGATCCCGAGAAACAAGGCCGCGCCCTGCGTGATCAGGATCGTCGCGAACACGATCCCGCTGACGAGCATGCCATATTTCGCATGGTCGCCGAACAACATGCGCAGGCCGAGACGCATCATATCCGGTCCTCCTTCTCCGGGGATTGGAGTTCTGTCAGGATTTTACGTCCCTCGTCGGAGAGCAGCCCGGGCCAGAAGAGACGGAAGGCATTCTCAACCGTCTGGCGTGGCGTCAGGCCCGTACGCTCGAGCGATTCGGGCTGGGTCAATCCGCGCACGAGTTGCAGCCAGGCAAACGCCGCGAATTCCGGATCGAGACCGGGCCTCAGGTAGCCCTGGGCCATTCCCTCGCGGACGAGACGGGAAAAGATCCG
Source organism: Verrucomicrobiales bacterium (assembly GCA_041917795.1). Classification (GTDB taxonomy): domain Bacteria; phylum Verrucomicrobiota; class Verrucomicrobiia; order Verrucomicrobiales; family DEV007; genus Arctic95D-9. Next base: position 194,038 of record JAYRWX010000042.1, on the reverse strand, counting down.
CGGCACATTCTGGCTGCGGATCTCGTCGAGGAGGCGGTAGACGCCGGGAGCGTGACGCTGCAGGTCGCGGAACAAGGTCGAGGGAACCCGCGCCAGCGAATTCGACATCAGGGCCACGACCGCGCGCAGCTTGGCCGGGAAAATCTGCTCCTCATCCTCGACGATGGAGTCCATCCGCTCGCGCAGCCGCCCGGTGAACCGCTCCACGAAGGCCCGCAGGATCGCTTCCTTCCCCGGAAAATGCACATAGAGCGTCTTTTTGCTCATGCCCAACCCCAGGGCGAGACGGTCCATGTTCAGCGATTGGTATCCCTCCCGGAAGACGGTCTCGCTGGCCGTGGCGAGAATGCGCTCACGGGGATCCGACGCGTGGGCATCCCAGAATTCGAGTGTCGAATCGCTCATTACTTAGGAAACCACAATCGTTTCCAAAGTTTCCTTTGCAAGCGAACTCTTCTCACAGCGATTCCAAAGGATATTCGTCACTTCACCGAAGCCTTCCTCAGCTTGTCGAGGATCGCCCTTCCGATTCCGCGTTCCGGCACCGGTTCGGCGATGATGGCGTCGTAGCCGCCGCGGTCGAGCTGGGCGAGCAGGTGAAACAGCCGGATCCCGGCCTCGGCGACGCGGCCCGATCCGGGGCTCAGCACCGCCACCTCGGACCAATCGTGGAGATTTAAAAACCCGTCCTTTTCCTGACCACGATAGCTGAGCAATGCATAGCGTTGGCCAGGCTCGGGCGAAAAGTCACGCGGGTTGTCCAGCAAGCGCAGGGGCGTCCGCGGGGCGTAATGGCTCGCGAGTTGTCCGGGAGCCTCGGGAGCGGAGTCCTCCACCGCGGCATTTCGCTTTGCGAACACCACTTTTCCAAACGGCTTCAATTCCTCCTCCGCGATGGGGCCCGGGCGCAACACCTCGATGACCGGCTTCGGATCGCCCGGGATCACCCGCACGATGGTCGATTCCAGGCCGCGGGCACAGGCTCCGCCATCGACGATCATCGGGATGCGACCCTCGAGCTGGTCGGCGACCTGGGCCGCCGAGGTCGGGCTGAGGGCTCCGAAACGGTTCGCGCTGGGGGCCGCCACTGGTCCGCCGAAGTTCCGGATGATGCGGTGGAAAATGGGGTGCTCGCACTGCCGCACCGCCACCGTGGGCAGCCCGGCGGTAACAATGTCGGGAACGACCGGCCGCTTCGGCAGCAGGAGGGTCAGCGGCCCCGGCCAGAAGGTCTCGACGAGCTGCGTCACCGTCTTCGCGATGTCGGCCGGAACCTCGGCGACATCGCCGAGGGTGGTTTTGTTAGGCAGGTGGACGATGAGCGGGTCGAAGTGGGGACGGTCCTTTGCCTCGAAGATTTTCGCCACGGCGGCAGCGTTGAGGGCATCGGCACCGAGTCCGTAGACCGTCTCGGTCGGCAGGGCCACGATCCCGCCGCCGCGCAGCATCGCGACGGCGCGGTTGACCGCCTCGCGGGTGTTCACTTCGTTGTCGGTCGACAGGGTCTCGGTCTCCATGTGGGATTCGGCGTTGGCAGCAGCCCGGAAAGGTCTATGCTGCCCCAGTGCATACGTCAGGAAAGCGCCGTCGCAATCTCATTTTGATCGGCTTCATGGGGACCGGAAAAACCACGGTGGGTCAACGGGTTGCCCGCAGTCTCGGCTTCCGTTTTGTCGACACCGACAAGATGATCGTGAAGGAACACGGCAAACCCATCCCGCGGATTTTTGCGGAACAGGGCGAAGATTTTTTCCGCGACGCCGAAACCGAGATGCTGCGCCGCTGCGCCGCCGGGGAGAAACAGGTGATTTCGACCGGCGGTGGCATCATTCTCCGGGAGGCCAACCGCGAACTGCTTCGGGGGGCCGGCTACGTGATCTGGCTGAGGGCCTCGCCCGAGTCGATCTATGAGCGGATCAAACGCAACCGCAACCGCCCCTTGCTCCAAACCGCCGACCCGCTCGCGACAATCCGCGACCTGCTCTCGGCGCGCTCCGCCCTTTACGAGGCCTGCTCCGATCTTTCCATCACCTCCGATCATCTGACGATGGACGAGACCTGCTTCGGCGTGACCGAGTCGACCCAGCTCGCGCTCGCCTCGGAGGAATTCGCGGAAAGTGGTCAGGCGAATTGATCGTGGAGCAGCTTCGCCGTCATTGCCAACACCACGACGATGAAGATCACGCGGATCAGCGGAGCTCCGTGCTTCACCGCGAGCCCCGCCCCGAGGCGCCCCCCCACGATCTGCCCGGCGATCATCACCAACGCGATCTCGTAGCGCACCAGACCCGACGCCAGGAAAACCCCGAGCGAGGCAAGGTTGCTGGTCAGGTTGACGACCTTGGTGTAGGCAACCGCGCGGGTCAGCGCCATGCCCCGCAGGGCAACCCACGCCAAAGTCCAGAAGGCGCCGGTGCCAGGCCCAAAAAAGCCGTCGTAGAAGCCCAGCGCAGACCCGGCAACCAAGGCGAAGACAGGACCGCTCCAGAGCACTCGCGGACCGAGCTTGCCGAAACCCGGGCTGATCAGGAAGTAAAGCGCCACTCCGAGCAGCAGCCAGGGTACGACCTTCGCGAGCTGCTCGTTGCCGATCTTCGTGACCAGCCAGGTGCCGGCCATCGCGGCGAGAAAGGTCACCGGCACCGCCAGACGCAGTTCTTTCCACCCGATCAATCCGGCCGTCGCATAACTCCGCACGGCCGCGGCCGTGCCGAAGACACTCTGGGCCTTGTTGGTGGCGAGGGCGGTCTGTGGATCGAGCCCCGCCCAAAGCAAGGCGGGCACCGTGATCAAGCCGCCACCCCCGGCGATGGCATCGATGAAACCTGCGCTCAGTCCCGCCGCGAGCAAAAGCAAGGCAATGTCCCAAGTCAGCGTCATGGAAAATCAAAGGCCCCGCACCAGCAGGCTGCAACGGTCGCTCCGCGCCGGGAGGTTCAAGGACCGGCCGCTTATCGTCAGGTGCCGCTGAAGACGCCGGTCCCCGCGGCGGCGCAATTCACATTCGAAATTGAGTCCAGCCGCGGGAGCGAGGGTAAACACCGCACCCCGAAGGAGTCGCGCGTTCAGATTGATCCGCCGGGACCCGTTGCGCTGCCAATAGCGCACCTGCAGGTCCGCATTCCCCGGGGAAGCCCGCGTCTCGATCCGGTCGTCGATGGCTCCATCATTTTCCACGCGGAACCATCCCCGCTCCACCGACCTCCTCATTCGCAGTGATACGACGGTGCCCTTGCCGGTCGCGGCGTAGCTGCCTCCACCTCGCAAGGTCGCCGGACTGGTTCCGCAAAGTGCATCGGGCAATTGGTCGGGAGCCAGCCCACGTCCTCTCAGCGGGATCCGCAGTTCGGTTCCCTCCTTGTGCAGCCCGTTGACGACCAGATCGGCCTCGAAGTCACCCGCCGACCTCGGCATGAAAGCGACGCGCAACAGCCGCGTTTCGCCCGCACGGAGCACGGCGAAAGATCGGCACAAACGAAACGCCGGCGCACCCTGACCTTCGAAGGCGAGACGCAGGATCCGCCACGGTTCACTCCCGGTGTTTTCGATCCAAAAATCGCGCTCCACGGGGACGCCTCCATACCAGACCAGATCTCCGAAGTCCGGATCATCACCGCTCTGCGCCAGCCCGGCGTCGACCGGGGAGTCGTCCCCCTCGAAGGCACCGATGTCGATGCGCCCCTCCGCCACCCGGGCGCGTCCGAGCAGATCGGTTTCGCCCGGATCCGCGAGGAAGGCGGGATCTCCCCCGTTGCGTGCCGGCGAGCCGCTCGCCGGGCGGAAATCGTAGCCTGCCGCGTCGACCCAAAGTGGATCCGCCAGCACGCTCGCCGCATCGCCGCCCGTCGCCGTTTTCCATGCGGCGAAGGAGGTGTGGTAACGCTGCTTCCACTGCCATTCCTGAGCACCGTTGGGAGCAAAATAAAGTTGGTGATTCAGACTGTTGGCGGTGTTTTGCGTGTAGGGATTGCCGATCAGCAGCCCTTGCGGATTCGCCCGGAGCAAATTCTGCCGGAAGGTGCTCTGGCGAACATCGAACTGCAGGTAGATCTCCCCGTTGCCATCCCGCCGCGTGTCGTTGTCAAAGAGGGTATTGTTGCGGACCAGACCCTCTATGGTCGAGCCGCGCCGGATATCGTAGCCGCCCATGAAGAGGCCTCCGATCATGTTGCGGTAGATCAGATTGTTGCGCAGGGTGATGCGCGCGGTGCTCCGGCCCGCGTGCTCGCTGGCGAGTTCGATGCCGATGTTGCAACCGGTCACCACGTTGCCCTCCACCAGCAAATCGGCGCCGCCGTCGACGTAGATGCCGCCCGCACTGCGATCGCCTCCTCCCCTGACCCAATCGCCTCCGTAGGCAGGATTGAAGGCGGAGTCGATTCCCGACACGAGATTGCCGCGGCAGGTGCCCTCGCGGGCCCGATCTAGCAGCGCGGTTGGTCCGACACCTTCGTAGCCGATGAAGTCGATGCCGATGTTGTTGCAATCGCGCACCACGTTGTCGCGCACCACGAAGTTCATCACGTTGCCGTTCAGCACGAGCGCCTCACTCGAGCCCAGCGTCAGATCGTAAAGTTCGTTTTCAGCGATGAGCAGTTCGTGGATGGGTTCCGTATCCGTGCCGACGACCGCGATCCCGTGGGCGTCGCCCCCATCCTCGCCGGGAAAACGCGTCGCGATGTCGTGGATCACGTTGCCGACGATTTCGAGGTGGTGGACGTCGCCCTCGACGAGGATCCCGATGGGGACAAGGTAGCGTGCTGCCGTTTTCAAATTGCGGAAGACGAGGCCCTCGATGCGGAGGTGATGACGGTCGCGGATCGTGAGCAGGGCATTCGATCCATCGGGATCCAAGGCGAGACCGGTTCCGTCGATCACCGCTTCCTCGCCGGGCATCGCCCGAAACACAACCGGACCGGCGCTGTCGTCACCCGACACGGCGATCACCACCTTTTCGGCGTAAATCCCTTCGCGGATCCAGACGGTCGAGCCGGCGGAAACCGTCCCGGCGGCGTGCTGAATGGTCCGCCAAGGATGCGCGAGATCCCCCGCGGCCCCGTCGTCGCCCGCGGGACTGACGTAAAAGTCCGCAGCCATGACCGACCTTGCCAGGACGAGTCCCCAGAGCGCAGTCCGAAGCAGCTTTGCCATCCGGGCATGATAATCGAGCGCGCCGCGCTTGAAAGACTTTACCACGGCGAACTTCTTCATAGAATCACGGCGTGAAAAAGGGCTCGTCCTTTGGCGTGATCGGTTCGCTGATTTTTTTCGTGGTCGGGTGCACGCTCACCGGCGTCGGATATCTCAAGATCCTGCGTCCGGAGATGGAAGTGGACCGGACCTTTGTCGAAGGCCGTTGCACCATCCTCGGCAAATCGCTCGAGACCACCGAACGCCGGGTCCGCCGCAAACACGGAGGCTCGCGCCGCCGCACCCACTACCGGCCCGAGTTTCACATCCGCCACGAGGTCGAGGGGCAGAGCTACGAGGCCCGCACCTTCCGCATCGTCAACTCGTCGAGCAGCTCGCAATCGGCGGAGGAGGCGGTATTGGCCCGCTACGAGGTGGGGAAAAGTTATCCCTGCTGGTACGATCCGGGCGATCCCGGGAGGGTCGTCCTCGAAAAGGGCCTCTCCTCCGCGGGCATCGCGATCACCTCCCTTGGCGCCTTGTTCGCTTTGATCGGGGCCTGGCTGGGGCTTCGCGGCGGCACGCGGCGCTCGGACGCTTGAGCGAACCCGGGCGAATCCCGCCTTGACCGGAACGCCGCCCCTTCCTAGGGTGATCGGTCGCAAGGTTCCCAAAAACGCGGCAACGAAACTCCAACCCATCTTCCCATCATGGCCCTTTCCGTTGGCAACAAAGCCCCTGATTTCGAACTGACCACCATCGGCGCCTCCGGCCCCGAGATCGTCCGCCTCTCCAACCACCTCGGCACCGGAAACATCCTGCTGCTTTTTGTGCCGATGGCCTTCACAGGCGTCTGTACCAAGGAGTTCTGCTCCCTCACCAGCGAGCTGTCCGAATACGAAAGCCTCAACGCCACGGTGCTCGGCATCAGCGGCGACAATCCCTTCGCCCAGCAGAACTGGAAGGAGAAAGAAGGCATCGGCATCACCCTGCTCAGCGATTACGAGCACGAAGTCGCCAAGGCCTACGACGTGGCCTACAAGACCTTCCTGCCCGAGAAAAACCTCAAGATGGGCGGTGTCGCGAAACGTTCCGCCTTCATCGTCGACCGCGCCGGGGTGATCCAATACTCCGAGAGCAGCGACAGCCCCGGCGACCTGCCGAACTTCGAGGCGATCAAGGCCAAGCTGAAAGATCTCGGCTGAGCCGGCTGAGCAGATCCGTCCAAGCGGGCTCCGGGACCACCCCGGGGCCCTTTTTTTGGCGCCGATGTCACATTTTCCACTAGCCAACGCCAACGGGTCTCGGACATAATCCCTTTTCCCAAAATCGAGCCCCCCTTTTTGACATGAGCATCCCCGAACTGACCCAAGCTCTCGCCGCGGAATCCGGTAACTGGGAGAAACGCCTCGCGCTCGTCCAGGCCCTCATGGCCGAAGACCGTCATGAAGACGCCGTGGAGGTCGTGAATGCCGGCGAGGCCCTGCCCCACGAGGCTGGTCCCTGGTTGGCGGCCGCCAAGTGTTACGCCGCCGTCGGCGCGGTCGAGCAGGCCGGCGCCCTCGTCGCCACGGCTCTCGAGATCGACCCCGGGCATGCTCCTTCGCTCGCCTATCGCACGGAACTAGCCGCTCTCGCGCCGCAGGTACCAGTTTCCCTCAGCGCGGATGACGTGTCGGACGATGCCACGCCCGCTGCCGCCGCCGTTCCCCTGCTGCGCAAGACCGGAGAGGGTTTCTCCGCAGGCCCGATGACCCTGCCCAAGGTGGAGTTCGCCACCCACGAAATCGAAGCGCTCCGCGAGGCCGCCGAAGCAGTCAAGGCCCGCCGCGCCTCCTCGATGCGCCGGGACAAGCTCAACGCCGTGACCCTGACGGTGCTCATCCACGTCGCCGTTTTCCTGGCCTTGGGGTATGTCGTGACCCAGGAGCGTCCCCGCGTCCCGCCTCAGATCGTTGCCTCCTCCGCCACCCAGCAGCAGGAGCAGCAGATCGAAAACGTCACCATGGACAAGCCGACGCTGGAACCGACCACGGCGGTGAACTCAGCGGTGGCCGATATCATTTCGGTGAACGCCCAGTCCTCGTTCTCGGTTTCCAGTGTCGACGTGCCCGTGGCCGATGTCGCCGTCGAGACCGGGATGGCCTTCAACCCGTCCATGAGCCTGGGCATGCCCACCTCGACCGCGTCGAAGATGATGTTCGGCCAGCCGATGGAAGGTGAAGTGCTCGGGGTGATCCTCGACGTTTCCGGGTCGATGGCCGAGTTCCTCCCCGCGGTCGTCCGCGAGGTCGACAAGAACTTCAAGGACGCCCCGGTCGTCTACGTCCGCAACATGCTGATCGCCGACAACAACCGCGAGGGCGAGGTGCGCTTGATCATTCCCGAGGAAGTGGTCCCCGAGGATCCGGTCCTGAAGACCCGCACGCCCTACTGGTTCCTCTGGCATGATCTTCCGCGCAAGGCCCCGCAGCGCTACGTCGACCGGCTCATCGAGACCTTCAAGACGCGCCCCAACCAGTTCATCACGACCGGTCGCGGCTGGGACGGCAGCAGCGTGATCGCCGCCGTTGACATGCTGATGGAGGAAAAGATCGATTCACTCTACATTTTCTCCGACTACGAGGACTTCGTCGACGAGGCCATCGCCGCGGAACTCGGGCAGAAGCTCGGTCGGCGCAAGATCCGCACCTACCTGCAACCCGCGGAAAAGGGCAGCGATTTCCTCGACATCATGACGAAGAAGATCGCGAACAAGACGCTGGGCCGCCAGATGCCCTCGCTCGTCTCGCTCCTCCGTGGCAACGAGGAGACCGAGGTCACCTCGCTGATGCGTGACAACCGCGATGCCGACATCGCCGCGCTCGCCTCGATGAACATCAAGCTCGCGACTCCGCGCGAGACCACCATCGGCGAGCCCTTTTACGCCTTCAAGCCAGCCAAGGAATGGTCGGAGATCCACCGTCTCTCCGAGCCGGAGTACGACGCCGTTTTCTACGGACCCGAGGCCCGAGTCGCGATCTTCCTGAAGAATGCCGAAGGCAAATACATCCAGGATCCGATCCAGTTCTTCTACCACTCCTGGAAGGAAATCCCCGATCACCCGGATCCCCGCTATCGCTGGCGTCCCCGCAAGTTCCTCCGGGTCGAGGAGGCGCCTACCTTCGACGGCAAGGAAATCATCTGGAAGATGGTGCTGGAGGACGAGATCAAATTCCAGGTCCACCTCTATCTCGGCCGGAAGGGCATGAACGCCACCTACACCTGCACCATTCCCGAGGACCACAACGACTCCGCCTGGATCGGGTTCCGCACTCCGGAGCTGGCCAAGGAAAACAAGGACCGCTACTACGGCTATGACTTCCCCGCCGACGGCATCAAGCTCGACCAGGTCCGCGAAGCGGTGAAGTTGAACGAGGTCATCTTCAACCTCCCGCGCGCTGAACGCGACGTTTACATCAAGCAATGGTCGATCTCGGGCTTTGACATGGGTTACAACACGCGGAAATACAACGAACTGATCCGTGCTCTGCCCAACGGCATCCGCGACCTCGTCGTGCAAGGTCCCTCCTTCGGCCAGCGCAAGTTCCACGCCCGCACCACCAGCAGCAAGATCTTGCTGAGCGGCGGTGCCGGCCGTGCCGACATCGAGCCTTGGGAGAGCTTCTGGGCTGCCCTGAACCGCTCGCGTGAAACCCGCGAAAAATTCACCAAGACGGAAGCGATCGAGATCCAGATCGAGTGATCCGGTTTTCCGCCTCGTTGTTTCTCACGTCAGGCCCGGTTCTCCGGGCCTGATTGCTTTCGGGGTTCAACGTCCGCCCTGGCGGATCTCCGAACCCTCGAAATAGATGCGGATCCGGTAGGTTGTGTTCGGCCGGAACTCGATCTCGCCGGTGTGCACGTTGACCCGCTCCGGGATTTTCGTGAGCTGCTTGTCAACGACGGCGTGGAAACCGCGATCCGAAAAGATGTCGATCAGCATCGCCAAGGCGAGCGGATCCGCGAGCACTTCGTCCTCGTTGTTGATCACGGCCCGGCCGGAGATGGCGTGGCGCTGGATGATGGGGATGAACTTGATCTGGATCAGGTCGACGACGCGGCGGAAAAGCTCGCGATGTTCCCGGGCGTAGCCATCGAGCCGTTTCACGAGATCCTGCCGGGCATGCACGACGATCTCGTTCGCCAGCGGGATGTTGCGCACCATCTCGAAGGTGGCCGGCTCGAGCTCCAGCGAGCTCTGGTACTTCATCTCGCTGAGGATGTTTTGCTCCACTTCCGCGACGGTGCCCTGGGCGTTGACGAGGTGGTAGAAAAAGACTTCGCGCAACGATTGCAGGGCTTCCCAGGTGCTTTCCTTGAAAATGCGGTAACGATGTTTGGCCGCCTCGACATCCAGATCGGTGGGACGCAGTTCCTGGAGTTCGCCGATTCCGGTGGCCCGGACCTCCTCGTTGTGTTTCTCGATCTGGCGACCGCGGAAAAGCTGCCGCTCGACGCTCGTCTTCTCATCCACGAAGAGCACCATCACGTGGATCGTCGGCCGGCGGAAATGGGCCGCCAGGGGTGTCTCGGCATACTTGCGATTGAGGGCGGTCATCTTCTTGACCAGCAGCTTGACGCACTCGACCTGCACCTTCGTCCTCGGGAAGCCATCAAGCACCGCTCCATCGCGGAATTCCTCTTCCAGCATCTTGCGCAGCAGGATACCCATGACCTCGCGATCGCCGACGAGCATGCCGCTGTCCTTCAGCGCCTTTGCTTCCGGGCTATCCAGCAGGGAGCTGACCACGATCGGCGGACAGGTGAATCCACGCGCCTTCATGATGAAGCCGGTATTCGTCCCCTTGCCCGATCCCGGCGCCCCGCCGAGGAGGATGATCTCCTTAGGAAAACGCAGGTTTTCCTGGCCGTATTCGTCGACCAGGGATTTCCACACGGAGGAGAAAATGACGTTGGCGTCCTTGATCTCGACGGTGGCCAGCGGGACGACTTCGCCTTCCGCGTTGGGGGTGCTTTCCATGGCATGCCCTTGCCCGCTTTTCGACTCCCTGCAAGTGCTATTCCGGTCTTCAGGGAGGCGGCAGTGCGTCCAGCAGTCCGTCGAAATAGTCCTTCACCGCCGTGGGGATCTTTTCAAATTCGACGAGGGATCGAGGCTGCCCCAGAGCATGGCGCATCGCGTTGTGCATCAGGTAGCGTCCGGTGACGACGTTGAGGTGGATGTCGTCGCGGTAGAGGTCTTCAATCCGGGAGAAGGGTGACTTCCCGGCCTTGATGTCGGCGGCGATCGTCGCGAGGAGGTCCTGGGCATGGGTCTGGCGGAAGGTGCGGTCCGGATGGGCGTCTTTCAGCCTCGCGATCAAGGCGTCAAGGTAGGCCGGGCTGTGCTCCATCCTGCCTTCGGCGGACTTGCGCGCATACTCGGCCTCGCGCGACGCGGCGCGCGCCCAACCCGAATGGATCACGAACACCGCGTCGGGCTGCATCATCACAAAGGTGGAAATCACCGTGGCATCCTGGTCCAACGTGCTGCCATAGTGGACCTGGACCGAGACGAAATCATACCGCTTCGACTTGAGGGCCTCGGGCCAGATTGTTGAATTCTCCACGCAGGGCTTGGCGGGATTCTCATAGATGAAGGGCAGACTCTTCCCGCAATCGACATGCCACTGCACATCGCCGTCGAGCCGCGAGGGCACGGTGTCCTGGGTCAGGGAATTCCCGATCAAGTAATAGGATGGCGTATCCGCCTGTCCAGGCGTCGGCAGGGCCAGAAGCAGCAGGGCGAAGAGCAAAGAGGGTCGGGTCATCGACCTGACCCTATGGACTCGGCGAAAAATTTTCCATCCCTTGATCCCGGCGAGTTGGGATGGCGAAAATCCTTCGGCGGAGAGCGGGCGGGCCGTAAAATCCCGGTCTGACATGAGAGCCTCCCTCCCCGCCCTCTTCTTCCTCGTTCTTTCACCCCTCGCGGCGCAGCAGGACCAAAGCGACGATCCCATCGCGGGGCATTCCTGGCATGGCGAAGTTTTCAACGACGGCCCGCGCCAGGCGGCGGTGCTGATTCCCGGAACCGGCGAAGTGCATCTGGACGTCACGACGACATCGGAGGAGGCCCGCGCCTTTTTCCAGCAGGGCGTCGGCCAGTTGCACGGCTACTGGTTCTTCGAGGCCGAGCGCAGCTTCCGCCAGGCTGCGGCGATAGATCCCGACTGTGCCATGGCCTACTGGGGCATGGCCATGGCGAACTTCAAGAACGACACCCGCGGCGCGAAGTTCATTGCCGAGGCGGTGGAACGCCGCGCCAAGGCCTCCCCCCGCGAGCAACTCTGGATCGACGGACTAGCGGCTTATTTCAAGGATCCGAAAATGGATGCGAAGAAGCGCCTCGGCGACTATGTGCGTTCCCTGGAGAAATTGCTCAAAGCCCACCCGGATGAGGTCGAGGCCGAGGTCTTCCTGTTGCACCAGGTCTTTTACAACAGCGGCAAGGACCTGCCGATCTCCAGCCATTACGCCACCAATCTGATCGCGGAAAAGATCCTGACCAAACACCCCAACCACCCCGCCCACCATTTCCGCATCCATCTCTGGGACAAGGTGGACCCCGCGCAGGCGCTGGATTCCGCCGCGGCCTGCGGACCCGCCGCCCCGGGCATTGCCCACATGTGGCACATGCCGGGCCATACCTACTCCGGTTTGCAGCGCTACGCTGACGCCGCCTGGCAGCAGGAGGCCTCGGCCCGCGTCGACCACGCCCACATGATCCGCTACCGCATCATCCCGGACCAGATCCACAATTTCGCTCACAACAACGAGTGGCTCGTCCGCAATCTCAATGCGCTCGGCCAATATCACCGCTCCGTCGAATTGTCCCGGAACCTGATCTCGCTGCCGCGTCTGCCGAAGTTCAAGAAGGAGGGCAAGACCGAGGTTTACGATCCTTCCGGCAGCAGTTGGCAATACGGTCGGCAACGCTTGCGCGACACCCTGGTGCGCTTCGAGGAATGGGACGAACTGATCGCGCTTTCCGGCGACGGTAAAAACCGGCAAGCCATGCTCCACCCGGATGGCAAAAGCATCACGGAAATCGAATTCCACCGCTACGTCGGCATCGCGAAGTATGAAAGCGGTGACTTTGCCGGAGGCGAAACCCATCGGCGGGAGCTGGCCACCCGTCTTGAACGGAAGCGGAGCGAGCGCGACAAGGCGATGGCCTCGGCCGGCGAAAAAGCGAAGACGGCGGGCAAGAGTGAAAAGGACATTGAAGCGGCCCGAAGTGCGGCTGGGAAGAATTTCGACAAGGCGGTGGGCGAGTTGGAAGCTCCGGTGCACGAACTGGCGGTCTATGCCTCACTGACCGCCTCGCCTGCCGATCCCGTCAAGGCGCTCGAACTGCTGCCCAAGCTCAAAGATCTGCCGAAGTGGCGCCTGGCCGGCCTTTGGCAACGCGCTGGAAAAGGTGAGGAAGCGATGAAGGTCGCCGCCGAGGCCGTTTCCGCCGGGAAGAACGAAGTCCTCCCGCTCGTAGCCCAGATCCGCATCCTCGAGGAAAACGGAGAGCGGGAAAAGGCGAAGGAGGCTTTTGCGACGCTCCGCTCCGTGGCCGCCACGGCCGATCCGGATTTGAAAGTCTTTGAACCGCTCGCTCCCTTGGCGGCAGCCTTGGACTACCCGCAGGACTGGCGTCTGCCTGCCGAGGTTCCCAAGGATCTGGGCGAACGCCCCACCCTTGATTCCCTTGGTCCCTTCCGCTGGACTCCGCCCCTCGCGCCTGCGGTGACCCTGCGTACCCCGGATGACCAATCCATGCCACTCCAAGAGCGGGGGCAAGGCCCGACCCTTGTCATCTTCTACCTAGGCAAGGGTTGCTCCCATTGCCTCGATCAGCTCCGTGCCTTCGCTCCCCTGGCGGATCGTTACCGGGCCGCTGGTGTCGGGATCGTGGCGGTGGGCACGGACGACCCGGCCGGCCTGCGTTCGACCCCGGGGCTCAATGATGATTCAAAGGAGCCGCTCCCCTTTTCGCTGCGCTCCGATGTTTCACTGGATGCATTCAAAGCCTTCCGCGCTTACGACGACTTTGAGAAACTGCCGCTGCACGGGACCTACCTGATCGACGGCGAAGGAAGGATCCGATGGCAGGAGATCAGCTATGAACCCTTCATGCGTCCTGACTGGTTGCTTGAGGAATGTGAGCGACTCCTCGCCCCCGGCCTGGCCGAGAGTTGATCGAAGGGGCGGATTGCCAAGCGGCGGCTCAGCACCTAAACTGCCGGGAACATGAGTGAATCCGCTCCCAAGATCCGGGAACTCCTCGATGAATGTTCGGCCGGCGGACTCCGCCGCACCGCCGCGCTCGAGGCCTGTCTGCGCGTCCTTGCGACCGCGGATCAACCGATGACCCTCCAGCAGATCGCTGCCAGCCCTGACTTCGCGGTCTCCTGCGATCCGGCGACCATTTATCGGCTCATCAGTCGGCTCGAGGAGCGCCGGATCGTCCGCCGGATCGGCTTTCACAGCCGCGCCGCCCACTATTGTCTGCGGGAGGGCAGCCATCAGGACTACCTCATTTGCCGCGACTGCGGGTCGGTCGAGGTGCTCGACATCGCCTGCCCGGTGGAACACCTCGAACAACAGATCGCCGAAGAGAGCGGATTTTCCGATCTCGAACATGAGTTGGAATTTTACGGCCGCTGCCTCACCTGCCAGGCCTGACAGGCTTTTTTCGCATTTCCGACTCTCAATTCGGGGATGTTTTCACAATTTTATAAAACTTGGCCATTTTGGGATTGAGCCGGGTCTCCCGCCTGATATAATTCGCCGATCCGCATCGCACTTTTGCGAAGGGACCGCGCGAACTGATGAATCTCTCCTGGAACCGCCTTGCTCTCACCGTGGGGGTGATCGTTTTGTCCCTGACCGTGATCGATGGTGTGTCCAAAATGGACTTTGATGCCGCGGAGAGCTTTGGGATCGGCGAAGGACCGCTCGTCGCCGCTGACAGCGCCGCCGCCCTCTTTCTCGTCGGCCTCGTCGTCGGGGTCATCGGCGGGATCGGTTTGTTTTTCGCCTTCCTCGTCTGGCGCGAGCGCCAGAGCCGTGAGCAGGTAGACGAGGTTGCCATTCTGCTCGAGGAAGTGGCTGCCGAGGAAAAACGCAATGCCTTCCATCGCGAGGAGAGCTACAGCGAGGAGCGTGCCGAGAGCCTCGATCCCTGGGAGCGCCCCGCCGACTGGTGGAAGCGCGCGGACGACGAGTGAGTCCCCGGCTTCCTTCAACCCCGCGGGTGGAATCTCCGATGCGTATCGCGGAGACGCTTTTGGTCAACGTGGGTGTAGATCTGCGTGGTGGCAATGTCGGCATGGCCGAGCATTTCCTGGATCACGCGCAGATCCGCTCCATTCCCCAGCAGATGGGTCGCGAAGGAATGCCTGAGCAGATGCGGATACACATTCGAATCAATGCCAGCGAGGCGGGCGCGCTCCTTCACGATCTGCCAAAGCCGGGTGGTGGTGAGCTTGCGGCCGCGGTTGGATAAAAAGATCTCGCTGCCGCTGTGGCGACTGACCAACGCAGGACGCTCGCCCTCCAGATAAGCCTCGAGAGCCTCGCGAGCGGCGGCCCCTACTGGCACGAGCCGGGTTTTGGATCCCTTACCGGTGACGCGGATCGCACCCTGCTCGGGATAGTAAAACTCAAGTCGCGCCCCAGTGAGTTCCGATGCGCGAAGGCCGCTCGCATAGATCAACTCAAGCATGGCCCGATCGCGGCGGGCGAGGGGTCGGGCGTCGTCGATCGATTCGAGGAGTTGCCGCACAGTGGGCTCGTTGAGCGTGTCGGGCAGGTACTTTTCGAGACGTGGCGGATCGATCGGCTCCGCCGGATCCCGGGCGATGGTGCCCTTGCCGGCGAGATGCCGGAAGAAGATTTTCAGGGCGATCAACTGCACCCGTGCGCTCGAGGCGGCGAGACGATCGCGGAGACGGCGATGGGCGAGGTATTCGGTGAGGTGCGCGGTTTCAACGGACCCAGCCTCGCGGATCGAATGCGTCGCCGAGACCCAGGTGGCGAAGGACTCGAGGGACCGCCGGACGGAAATCTGATAGTTTTCCGAGAGCCCCTTTTCGACGGCGAGATGCCTGAGAAATCGATCGATCTGCGTCTCCATCACCCGAACGGCATCGGGTTCAGCGGAACCATCCGTCGGAGATCAATTTGGTCACGACGAGGTGCTTCTGTCCGTGCGGAAAGGTTCGATACTCCATCGTCACGAGGACCGCGAGCGGGTCGGCACCGAGCCCGATCCATTTGTCGAGATCCTTGCCCACTTCGGTGTCCTTCTCGACGAAAACAAACTCATTGAAGGCGCTGTCACCGTAGGGAGGATAAACCTGATAAATGAGATACTTGTCGAGGTCCTTGAACTCATCGCGATCGGTCCCGTAATAGTCCGAGAAACGCTCCATGATCACGCGCAGGTTGGCAGGCGAAGCGATCTTGCCCTCGCGGAAGCGCACATACTTGCGGTCGGAGAACTCGGCGAAGACCTCCCAATCGACCTTGAGCAGACCGTCCTCGTTCCTCACGATGAGGGGGTAACCGTCCTCCTTGTCGCTCGTCGAGACGATGAACACCCAGTAGGGACCGCCCACGGTGGTATCGGTCTCAAACTGATAGAACTGGGTGGAGAAACGACCATACGGCTCGTAGGGCCATTTCTTGTAATAGTCCTCGACCGCGGCCCGGACACTCTCGCCCTGGTACGTGTAACGCAGGCGCGTCTCGATGTCGGGCGCCCGGAGGAAAGCATCGATGAGGTCATGGGTTTTCCCCAGCTTGGACTCGTCGGGAGCGGGGACGGGATAGGAGGGCAGGGGATTGTAGTCGGGATCTTTCCCCGCCCCTGCCGCAAGCGCCGCCGTGGGGATGGGACCAAGCGGAGTGGGCGCGAAGGTCGTCGAAGGATCGGCCGGAGTCGTCGGCTCCTTCTGCGGATCGGTTGCATCCGCCTCCTTGGTCTGCGAATCCGTCCAATCCAACGCCGTCGAACCAATCAAGGATGATCCCTTTTCCGGAGTGCCGAGCGCATCGTCGATGCTCTTGTTGAATGCCGAGGCCGCGTTGGGCCGCTTGGCGGAGGGATCGGCGCCTTCTGCAGCGCGCTTCTGGGCGACGGGATCCGCGACCGCGGGCGCATCGTTGATCAGTGCAGGCGCGGTATCCATGGAGGACGGGATTCGCGGCAGCGTGACCTTGGGTTGGGCCTGGGCGGTGGACGGGTCCGCAGGCTTCTCCGGTTGCAATCCTCCAAGGAACGGAATCAGAAGAACAAAGGCCACAATCGTGGAAACCGCCACGAGGATGCTGGCGACGACGAGAAGGATCGTCGCATTGCGGCGACGATCGCCCCGCTCCCTGGCATCGGCGACCGGATCGAAGAGATTGTCTCCGACACTCCCGCGCAGCGGGGGACGCGGACTGCTCTCCGGCTCGGGTGCCGGTTTTCTCATCGGCTTTTCGGCCTGGGGCTGCGGAGGCTGCGGCTGCGAGGAGAAAAGATTCCCGAAGGAATTCTCCGTCAGCACCGGCGCCATGGCAGATGCCGGTGAGGCCGAAGTACGTGCTGGCGATGACTGCATCATGGGCAGGGAAAAGTCTTCGCTCAGGGCCGAGCGCATGCGCGACAGACCCGAGACCGGAGAAGGCTGCAGCGAAACGGTGCTCTCCTCAAAGGTCTCGAAAAAATCTTCCCTTTCACCAATCGATTCAAAATCGTCGAACTCCTCAACCTCTTCAAAGTCTCCCATGTCGTCGATCTCTTCGAGATCATCCAAATCGTCAAAGCTGTCAAAATCGTCGAAATCGTCGAGATCATCCAGGTCATCAAGATCGTCGAGGTCCTCCACCGGTTCGGGGATCTCATCCTGATCATCGGTGAGCTCCTTCGATGACACATCGAAGAACGGATCGAACTCGATCTTGGGTTCGGGAACATTTTCCAGAGCGATCACACCGCGGCCCCGGGGCGACAGGGCCGTCTCCACCTCCGGCTCGGGATCCACGGCTTCATCCTCCGCCACCGGTGCCGGCTTGGCCAAAGTGTGCGAATCCTCCGTCTCAACGACAATGTCCGGCTCCTCGGGGATCACGGACGTTTCATGGACCCAGTGGTCTTCACGCGAGGCAGGCTCGAAAATGACTTCTTCAATGACCTCCGGCTCCTCGATCACCTCCGGCTCCTCGATCACCTCGGGTTCCTCGATGACTTCCGGTTCCTCGATGACTTCTTCGGTCACTTCCGGCACCTCGAAGAGTTCGGGTTGTTCCAAAACTTCTTCGAGAGCTGTAGGTGCTTCGGTCGATTCGGTCTCGTCGGGGGAGTCAAAGGCTTCGACAGCATCCGGCTCTTCGATCAGTTCGGGCTCGGCGCGATCCTCTGCCTCGCCGAATTCGTCGGCCTCGTGAAGATCTACGGGATCAGCGAGCACTTCAGGCTCTTCGATCGAAGACTCCTCATCCGCCGAAGACTCCTCATCCGCCGATTCTGTGATCGTTTCCGGCTCATCCAGCACCATCAGGTCGTGCATCACCAGGAAGGCTTCCAAGGTGACGGGTTCCTCGTCCGATCCCTGAGTAGTCTCCTCGGCCTCAGCAATGCCGTCAATTCCCAGCTCATCGAGCCCCACCAAAGGCTCGGAACTTTCTTCCACCTGTTCGCTAGATGGCTCTTCCGGCAGCTCGGGTTCTTCGAGGGTTGCAGGTTCCTCGAAGACCACCGGCTCCTCAAAAATCACGGGTTCTTCAAAGACAAAACTGGGCTCGGAGACCGCCGGCTCTTCAGCGGAAACCAGTTCTTCGATCACCTCCACCTCCTCCGCTGCCGGGCTGGCCTCAACGCTTTTTTCCTCCCGGAGTATGGATGGCTTGGGAGGCAGGGGAACCGGCTCAGGAGTCGGGAAAACCAGAAAGTCTTCGGGCTGGTTCAGGCTCACACTCGACCCGGGAGCAGGCAAAACCAGCTTGGCTCGACCGGGCGTGGTTGATCCCGTGGGGAGTTGCACCTGACGCTTTCTGTCGGTCTCGGCCAGCGAGAGGTCGAGGCGGGGTAGATCGCTCTCCCCGGTCGGGAAACCCGGTTCCAAACCGGCTGGCTCACGCAGCACCGTGGTAATGCGGATGGGCTTGACCACGGGTGCAGGAGGGAGCGGCATCGTCTCCTCGAAGAAATGCTCCTCGACCACGATCTCGGTATCATCCTCCAGCGGGATCGGCGCCTCGGCCAAAGCCATCTCCTCGGCATCGGGCTCGATTTCAGGTTGGACCGGTGGAGGTGGATTGAAAAAAACCGCGGAGGGGCTGGGCTCCTCGGACTGCGGGTGCTCGAACTGCACCAAGGGCGCCTCTGGCTCGGGACTGATTTCAGGATCCGATGTCGTTTCCGCTTCCGGAAAGGGAAAAGGAAAGGGCGGAGGCGGGAAATGGGGAGCTGGAATCGACCGTGACTGCGGAGGCTCGACCGTGCCGTAGGCAGGTGTAGGCAGAGGGTTTCCGGGAGGCGGGGCGAGCACCGCCGTGGCCACAGCCCCGGATTTTTCACGAGCGCGATCCGCCGCAGCCGCCTTTCTCTTGGAGCGCGGTTTGGTCCGCGTCTGCGAATCCTCTTCGACTGCCTTCGTCACATCGCTGGGCGCGGTAACCATGGCCCCGCACTTCGGACAAGGTGCCGTGACCCCCGCAAGGTGGGTCGGCACGCGGAGCTTGGCCCCACACGGGGAACAGGTGAACTTGATCTTCTTCACGGTCTTCGCCTCAGATTGGATTCACAGCTCCGGAGGTCTTGCGCCTACACCGCTACACGATGCAGACGACCAGGAAAGGGAGAGGATTAGAAGATTTTCCCACCCCCTCGCCCGGACATCCCGCCGGATTCCAAAAACTATCGGGTGTGACTCGCAGATTCGCAAGGAATCCTTCCAAAGTTTTTAAAATTAATGTCTCCTTACTATCAAACTTGCGAAAACCAGTTCCTTTTGCGAGACAAATCAATCCTCCACCCGGCAGGGCACCAAAATAGCGTCGCGCATGCCGTGGAGGATTTTTTTGTCGGCCGGGCAAATCGTCGCAAGAACTCCGCCGAGGGACAGGTTTTTGGATCCCGCCCCAACGAAATAGTAGGGACAGAGCCGCACCCGGCCCTCCATCATCTCGATGCGACCCGTGCTTTCGTTGAGCCAGGGATGCCGCACGAGCTTGCCCGCATGGAATCGCTGGAGCACATAGGGAGCGGTCTCGTAGGACGTCAGCGCCTCATCCACCGCGGCTCCCCACTCCGCCTGCGAGGCATCCTGCCCGACCGTGACACTGCGGCTGCCCCATGCCTTTTCGTTGAAACCGCTCAGCTTCAGCACGAGTTCACGCTCCTTTTGCGTGAAGTTCTTGAGTTCGGAGAAATCCCCGATCTCGAGTCCGGGGATCACGGCATGGTGTGGCACCTCGGCGGGATCGACGATCCAGCTCTGCGGAAAGACCTGGCGGAGTCGCCGGTAGTTTGAGTCGCGTAGCTCCCGGCGCCAGACCTCGCGCAAGGGATGCGACCATAACAGGGCGGTCCAGAGTTTCTCCTCCAACCAAGGTTTGAAAGGCGCGGTGACGGAGAGCCGTCCCGCCGCGGTCGATGCCAGCATGGCCTCTCCCGAGGGCAGGTTCGGGAGGTCGAAGAGTTCGAAGAAGCGATAGACCGTCCGCTCCCCTGATGGCTCACGCTCGGCATCGACCACGCGGAAACCGTCACCGAGACGAGCCGCGATCCATTCCATTTCAGGCCGATAGTCGGAGGCCTCTCGCGAGATGAGGACGTCCCCGCCACCTCCGGGAAAAATCGAGCCAAAACCTTCGATCATTCCGCCCGCCCCGCCGACGATTTGATGGGATTCGTCCAGCGAAGCATAGATTTCGCCGAGCCAAGCGGTCAGCCCGATGCCGCCGGGCACGGAATCGATTTCGGTCGCCTTGAATCCATCTGCCGTGAGGATCAGATCAGGTCGGATCACCCGCGGAGTCTCCTCCAGACTGGCGTGGGACAACCCGGTCTCAAGCAGGGGGGCCGGCTTGCCGCGGTCCAGATCGTGAGCAATCCAAGCGGGCAAAGATCCTCCGCGGCTGCGCCGGTAAATCAGGTCGGACGCCTTCTGGAAGCGCCACAGCACCGGCCCCAGCGATTCGAGTTCGCGAAACTCGGCCCGGGACAGGGGGAAAGGCTCGGGCGAAATCCGCCAAGACTTTTCGGCAAAAAGGCCGCCCGTCGGCAAGGCGGCGCGGACGCGTTCGGCTCTGCTGGCGGGATCGGACATGGAGCGGCTTTTCGGGAGCGGGACGCAGGCTGGCGGGATCATCCCTGCAATAGTCGCAGGGCCGCCCGCAACATTTCATCGCTGCGCGACATTTCCGCCGGGACCCTGTCGATCGCCTTCTGGGCCTCGACCTGCTTGTAGCCGAGCGAGATCAGGGCGAGCAAGGCATCGTTCTTCGCGACCGCTTCCGGTGCGAGGGTGGCCCGGGCCGACTGGACCTTCCAAGCGTCCTTCACCCCGACTTTGTCCGCGAGTTCGAGTACGATGCGCTCCGCGGTTTTGCGACCGAGCCCGCGGATTTTCGAGATGGTGGCGATATCGCCCCCGACCACCGCCTCCTTGAAGTCCGCCGCGGCCATGCCGCTGAGGATCGACATCGCCACCTTCGGGCCCACGCCCGAGACGTGGTTGATGAGCAGACGGAAAAGGTCCCGTGCGTCCTCGTCGGGGAAGCCGTAGAGCGTTTGTTCCTGCTCGCGGATGTGGTGGTGGGTCAGCACGCGGATGCGGCTGCCGGTGTGGCCGAACTGGTCGTCGCCGAAGAGCGGCACCAGCACCTCATAGCCGACGCCACCTGCGTTGATGACGAGCCGGCCGGGCCAGCTTTCTTCGAGGCTTCCTTCTAGAAAAGTGATCATCCGCGATTAGCTTTCAAAATCGCATCGAACCCCCTCCCCCGCCGGATGGCAACTGGATTTCGGAAAGCTCCCCTGTTTCTGCTGCTGGCCCTCGCGGTCGCGCCGATTCGTGGCGAGGAGGTCACGGCCAAACGCATCGGGATCATCTTCGGAGGAACCTTTGAGAACTTCGAGGTCACGGGCGAAATCGAAGGTTCGAAAACGACCCGCATGGCCGCCCATTACGAGTGGGACTACGGCGTGCGGGCCTTCACCAGATCTAGCTGGGAGGAACGCGGTCTCGCCTGGGAGCGCTTTTTCGAAACCGCAGGCCGGGTTGCCGACGAGGTCGCCGAAAAGCTCAAGCCGAAGCTGGTGCGCGACCATCGCGGCGTCGTCCTCTACGCGATCATCGCCGACGAGGACCCCTTCCTGACCAGTGCCATTCTTTCGCCGAAGCTCCACGAGCGCTTCAAGGAAACTCTCGGAGACCGGATCCAGGTATTGCTGCTTGAGCGCAACCGGATCTACCTCTTCCCCGCCACCGGCGGCACCCTGGAAGAATTCGGCCCCGCCCTCGTCGAGGAATACCGCCGGGCAAGATATCCCGTGAGTCTTGAGATCTTTCTCCTCGACCGCGAGGGCTTCCGGGTGGTCGGGGAATTGGCACGACCTTCGGTGGGGGCCTCGGACCTCGGTTTGGAAAAGGAAAAACCCCAAGCGGAATAGTCCGCGGGAAGCAGGACCCTCGGCCGCTCCTTCACCGGTATTCCAGCCACGCCGTCACCGTCGCATCGCTGCCACTCCGGCAGCGCACCCAGTAAGCCTGGTAACCATCGGGAAAAACGTGCCGGGTTTCCTTGCCCGCCTCGACCGAAAACTCGCGATAGGTCACCCAATCCCCCATGCCGGTGAGATCGACTTCGACCGTAACCGTCGCCGTTTCGTCGGAGGAAAGGGTCAGCTCCTTCTCGTCGTATCCGGTCATGAGATAGGCGTCGGAGACATCGTCGGCCTTCACCGTGGTGTCCTTCCACGGTCCGCCCGAGCCGACCGGTTTGCCGAGTTCCCAGAGATCATCGATCGCGCCGACCCAGAGCCCGGTCTTGCCATCACTGCTTCGGACGATGTGCCGGTTTTCCCCGGCAGCCGCGAGATCGACTCCCGAGATGACGAGCAATCCGCGGTAACTGCAATAATCGACGACACGCAGTCCGTGCGTCGCGACGGGCCGGACCCGGCTGAAGCCGGCGGCGTTTTCGGCGGGCAGTTCGAAGAAGGTCCCGTGGCAGTTGAAAAGATCGCGTTCCGTCGCGACCTCGCGGCAAAGGCGCTCTCCGCCGAGCGGATTGGGCTGGTCGAAGGCGGCATTCCCGCGGGGAAGGCGGAACCGTTTCCCGGCATCGTCGATGTAGATCACGGAAGCAGCGTCGGCGCTGATCACGCCGTCCCGCGAAGGGATCGCGGCGTGTTGTTTGAGCCAAGCGAGCTCGGTCGCATTGTCGTCGGGTGTCAATGTCAGGGTTCCGTCCTGACTCGACAGGGTATAGAGCCCGAGTGAACCCTCCTGGGTCCGGGCGGCGAAGTGGAGATTGCGTTTGTTTTCCCCACGGGCCCGGATGAAGCCGCCGGAAGCGGCCTGCGAAGCGGAGGTGGCGATGCCGGCGAATTTTTCCGACGAGGTGTTTCGTTCGTCCGCATCTCCGTTGGTGAACGCGGCGGTCAGAGCAGTGGCATCGGTCGCCGGGACGAGACGGATCCAGACGCCGGGTTCACCTTCCGCAAAACCGGTCCAGAGGTAACCCTTCGGCGGCACGACGATCGTTTTCAGCGGCTCCCAGGCACCCTTGCCCTCGCGGTCGATCTCGAGGGCGACACTCAACTCCCCTGCCCCGCCGTGGGCGAGATGGAGGGCCCGGTGTTTCAAACCGCCGAAGAGATACGGATCCGACTTCGTTCCGGCCGCGACGTCCTCCCTCAGCCATACCGAACCGCGCCCAATCACGGGACCGAAGTGGTCGAGCTTCGCCGGATCGACGAACCAGAGATTCGACTGCGACTGCGGCGCGGCGATCTCGCCCTTGGCCTTGCGTTTGTTGAGAAATTCGCTCTTCGCGGTGTCGTCGCAGCCGAAGACGATCCGATCCTGCCATTGGCAGAAATCGCCGATCACTTTCAGATAGGTCGAACGTGGAACAATGCCGGCGGTGTCGGCGACGGAGAAGCCCTTCGGAAACTTCCAGAACATCCCGTGCATCGTCATGAGGAGGTCGTCGCCCGCGCCAATCTCGCGGATGCGCGGCCATTCCGTATTCCATCCGTGGGCGCCGTCGTAGCTGTGACTCGCCTTGGGGAGGCGATAGGCGTGCCAGCCGCCTCCGTCACGAAGCATGAGAATCAGCGACTTCGCGTCCCATCCCATGCTCCACAGCGGATCGGTCGCGGGTTTTTCGTTCCCGAAAATGCCGCCGGGACCGGTCACCTCGGTGAACTGGGTGCGACGCACCACCTGCCAGTCTTTCCCATTCCATTCCGCGAGAACACCGGAGGGCACGAAGGGATCGCGGCGCGCCTCGGGGGAATGCTCGCCGTTGTTCGCGTAGACGAGGACGCCCTGGCCGGAATACATGCCCTTGCCGTGATAGCCGGGCAGGTCGGCCTTGGGTCCGGGCGTTTTGTCCTGCTCGTCGCGGTAGAGCGGCGTCACCGCGAGGGTCTTCACGTCGATCTCGTAGAGGGCCTCCTCCATCGAGGCGCAGTAGATCTTCCCGGCCGGATCGGTGAGGTGACGGGCGTTCGCGGTGGGGCGTCCGAACATCACCGAGTAGGGAATGACGCGGACCTTTCCGGATTCGTCGATCGCGTAGGGCCCCATGAAGAGCTGGCCGGACTCGCGGTGGATCATGCGGTTCGCCGGAGTGCCGCCGATCGATTCAGGCCGGACTGTCATAACGAGATCGGGCGAAATCTCGTAGAGCTTGTCCGACGATCCCTTCGGCATGTGGGGCGCGTAGGTCAGCGCCCAGAGTTTGCCCGCCCACGGCACGACCGCTCCGGTGCCGCATTCGCCCTCATTGTTGAAAAACGAGAGATGCGGATAAATCCCGCTCCATTCCTCGGCCGCGCGGACGCAAAAGTGGGCGGAAATGGCGGAAAACAGAGCGATTCCGAGGACAAGGCGGTTCAAAACAGGGGGCATGACCCACAAAATAGGTCAAATCCCAGTGTTTTGGACAGGACGGAAAAAATGACAAATGGGTCTTGAAAATTACGTATTCGTAATGGAATTTATGGAAAATATGGCTAAACCGCGAATTCCAGCCCTCCCTAAGTTGGCGGTGGCCCGCGATGGCAGCATCACCACACGCTTGGAAGTGCGACCCGCGGTCATTCCCCAAACCGCCCCTGTGAGCAGGGAGGCGGCGGAGGCCTTTGAAACGATCCGTCAGCTCGAAAAGGTGGTGTCGGAGTTCATGATCCAGTATCCGGGTCACACGCAACGGATTCCGGCGATTCGTCCCGGGGAGCATCCACTGATTTCTTTCGTGCGCTCGATGGCGGCCTCGATGGCGGCCAAGCAGGAGCAACTCGAAAAGCTGAACGAGGAGGTCCTCGAGGCCGCCCGCGAAAAGGAACGCTTTTTCGCGAACATGAGCCATGAGGTGCGCACCCCGATGAACGGCATCTTCGGGATGGTGAACTTGTTGCTCGAGATGGACCTTGATCCCGTGCAGCGCGAGCACCTCGAGGTGATCCACAACTCGAGCGAGTCACTGCTCAACATCCTGGACGACATCCTCGACTACGCGAAACTGAACGCGCGGGAGTTGCAACTGAAGCCCCGCACTTTCGAGCTGCAAAAACTGATCCGCGACGTGCTGCTGGTCTACAAGGCGAACGCCGACACCCACGGCATCGAGCTCTCCGCGACGATCTGCGAATCGATCCCCGAGACGATCGTGGCGGACAACCTGCGCCTGAAGCAGATCCTTTCGAACCTGACCAGCAATGCGATCAAGTTCACCGACGCCGGCGAGGTCTCGGTGACGATCCGCAGCCACAAGAAGGCCGGCCGCGACCAGCTCCTCTTCGCGGTGCGCGACTCGGGGATCGGCATCAGCGAGAGCGCGGGAGCGACGCTGTTCACTCCCTTCCGCCAGATCGATAGCGAGCAACCGCGCCAGCACAGCGGCACGGGCTTGGGTCTCGTGATTTCAAAGAACCTGGTCGAGTTGATGGGCGGGCGGATCTGGTTCGAAAGCCAGCCGGGAATCGGCACCACCTTCTATTTCACGATCGACTACCGCCTTCCCGAAGCAGACGAGGACGCTCTCGTCAGCCGCAAACTCCTGACCCAGCCCGAGGTCGCGCCGCAGAGCCATGGAGGGCGGAAGCGGGTCCTGCTGGTCGAGGACAACCGGGTCAACCAAAAGGTCGCGCGCCTGACTTTGGAACAATTCGGCTGTGAGGTGACGATCGCGAACAACGGACGCGAAGCGGTCGAACTCGCGGTCGGCCCGATCGCTTTCGACCTGATCCTGATGGATGTGAACATGCCGGTGATGGACGGCTTCGAAGCGACCCGCGTGATCCGCACCTTGGACCATCCGAATGCAAGCGCCCCCATCATCGCGATGACCGGCATGGTGTTTGAAGACGACCGGGAACGCTGTTATGCCGCCGGGATGACCGACGTGATGACAAAACCTTTCTCACTGCCCGACCTGCGCGAGCGGGTCAACGCGCTCGGCGGAGGGGGCCTATGCGCAGCCGAACCAGCCGGATCCGATCCCGGTGGAGTCGCCCTCGTTTCGTGATGGTTCACCGTTCGGCCCAGCCGATCACCTCGGTCAGCGAAAAGCCCAGGGGCAGACTGGCGTCGAGCCCGGCAGCACGGGCGAGCAGGGAGACCGCATCTGGAGCCGGGCCGTCTCTCGGCGCCACAACGATGAGATTTCCGGTCTCGGGCACCGGATACCGCACCAAGCCGGGAAACACCTGACCGATGCTTTCGAGATCCGCGGGGGTCCGCTCGTCCCAACTGATCAGATTGAAGGCGATCACTCCTCCGGGAGCGAGCCTGCCTTTCACTTGCTCGAGAAACTCCCTGGTCTTGAGACGCCTCGCCTTCTCGTTGATCCCGGACTCTTCGGGTGCGCGCAGAAAGGCGTCCATGTAGATGCGGTCATAGGTGCCGTGGTCTTCCGTGAAAAAATCGAAGGCATCCGCGGTGTGGATCCGCACGCGCTCGCTCTCGCGGATGCCGAAATATTCCTTCGCGATGCGGACGACCTCGGGATCGATCTCGACGGCCTCGATGCGCAGATCCGGCAGCGTTTTTTCCAGGTATCGGACCATGCCGCCGCCGCCCAGCCCGACGACAAGGACCCGGCGGGGCAGGTCACCGTAGGCGAGGGAAGCAAACATGCCTCGCGTGTAGGCTAGTGGCAGACCTGCGGGATTGGCGAGGTCGAGAGCCGACTGGCAGGCCTCTTCGCCTTGTTCGTCGACAAAGAGGAGCGCTCGCTGCGTGCCCTTTTCCCTCACCCGGATCTGCGAAAAAGGTGATCGCGCCTCGTGGATGACCCCGCCGAAGCGCGCTTCGATGCGGTTCGGTTTCGCCCGCACTGCCAGGACCGCCAACCCTGCCATCAGCGCGCTGATTCCCGCGACGGCAGTCGCGGAAATCAGGGTCGGTTTCATCGAACTCGCAGCCATGCCCAAGATAGACGCCGGGCGGGCATGGATGGCAAGCCCGATCACGCCGCGAGCGGTGGGAGTCCGCCGGAGTTTTTCCACTGGCGTTTCGTCGCGATTTGGCGAGGATGCCCGCGCATGCAGCTCGACCTTCGCATTTTCAGCGGAAACGCCCACCCGGAACTCGCCGATGAGATCGCCGGGTGCCTCGGAGTCCGACGCTCCGACGCCACGGTGAAAAGCTTCCCCGACGGCGAGACTTTTGTGAAGATCAACGAGAACATCCGCAAGCGCGACATCTTCCTCGTGCAGCCGACCTGTCCACCGACCAACCAGAACCTGATGGAGCTGCTCATCATGGTCGACGCGGCGAAGCGAGCCAGTGCCGAGAGCATCACCGCGGTGATTCCCTTTTTCGGTTATGCGAGGCAGGACCGGAAGGATCAGCCGCGCGTACCGATCACGGCCAAGCTGGTGGCTAACCTGCTCACCGCCGCGGGAGTGACCCGGGTGCTGACGATCGACCTGCACGCCGGACAGATTCAGGGTTTCTTCGACATCCCCGTGGATCACCTCTACGCGATGCCAGTGCTCATCAAGTATCTCAAGGAAAAAGGCGTCTCCGACAATCTGGTGGTCGTCTCTCCGGACGTCGGCGGCATGAAAATGGCCCATGCCTATTCCAAGGCCCTGGGCACCACGCTCGCGATCGTCGCCAAAAACCGGGTCAGCGCCACGGAGGTGGAGGCCATCAGCCTGATCGGCGAGGTCGAGGGCAAGGACGTCCTCCTCGTCGACGACATTTCTGAAACGGCCGGCACCCTGACCTCGGCGGCCCGGCTCTTGCGCCAAAGGGGCGCCAAACGGATCTTCGCCGGCGTCTCCCACGCCGTTTTGGGCGACCAGGGCCGCCAGCGGATCGCCGATTCCGAGATCGAGGAGCTGATCTCGACCAACAGCACCCCCTACGCCACCGGCCCCAAGGTCAAAACCGTGTCGGTGGCCGAGATCCTGGCCGAAGCGATCCGTCGGATCCACCTCGGAGAGTCGGTCACTTCTCTCTTTGACATTTCCTGACCCCGCGCCTAGATTCCCCGCCCCCAAACCCGGACCCTCTGTCGGGCAGGGACACGTCAAAACAACACACCCAGCGGACCGATGGCCAAACAAGAAACGATCAAAGCCGAGAAGCGCGAAGGCACCGGAACCACCGTGGCACGCCGTCTCCGTCGCACCGGCGTCGTCCCGGCCGTCATCTACGGCGCGAAGCAGCGCGAATACGCGATCCAACTCGACGCGAAGTCCTTTTCCGATGTCGCCCGCCGCCAGGCCAGTCACAACTTCCTTGTGAACCTCGAAATCGAGGGAGCGCAGGAAAAGACGAAGCTCGCCATCGTCCAGGACATCCAGCGCAACCCGCTCAACGGTGCCCTGATCCACGTCGACTTCCGCGCGGTCAACGAGAACGACACGATCCACGCGGTCGTCCCGATCGAGCTCCACGGCGAACCGATCGGCGTGAAGGCCGGTGGCCTTCTCGAGCAACTCGTCCACGAAATCGAAGTTTTCTGTCGCCCCGCCGATCTTCCGGAGCGGATCACCAACGATGTCGAAGGCATCGAACTGGGCCAGACCCTCAAGGTTTCCAACCTCAACCTTCCCAAGGGCGTCACCGTCAAGATGGACGGAGAAGTCCTTGTCGCGATCGTCAATCAAACCCGTGCCTCGGTTTCCCAAGGCGCCGGGTCCTGATTGACCCGATCCGGGCCAACCGTGATTTTTGAGAGAGCCCCGGTTTCGGCCGGGGCTTTTTGTTTTTCCGGCCGCCTCGCATGAGCCTCCCCTCGGTCTCCGTCGTGATGCCGGCTCGCAACGCCGGAAAGACGATCGCGGCAGCCGTGGCGACTCTCCAGGACCAGGATTTAGGCGATTTCGAGATCATCCTGGTGGATCATCGCTCCGATGACCACACCCTCGCCCTGATGGAAAGCCTCGCGCGCGATGACGATCGCATCCGCGTCCATCGCTGCGAGGGAAGCTTCGTGGAGGCCGCCAACCTCGCCTGGCGGGCCTCCTCGGGTGATCTCGTCGCCCGGATGGATGCCGACGATCTCGCCCACCCGGCGCGGCTCAGACTCCAGCGCGATTTTCTCCAAGCGCATTCCGATCTGGCGGGTTGCGGCACCTTTGTCCGGATCCGCAAACACCTCGAGGACGGGGAACTCGGTCCCGCCGACGGAGGTTACCAGCGCTACGAAACCTGGATCAACGGCGTGGCATCGCCGGAAGCGATCATGGCCGAGCGCTTCGTCGACAGCCCCCTGCCCAATCCGACCATGATGCTGCGCCGCGAGGTGCTTGAGGCCGCCGGAGGTTACGCGGATCCCGATTGGGCCGAGGATTACGACCTCTGGCTTCGTTTGCTGGAACAGGGGCATCGGCTCGGCAAGGTGCCGGTCATCCTCCATGACTGGCTTGATGGTGCGGCCCGGGCGACCCGCTCGCAGGACCGCTACTCCCTCGCCCGGTTTCAGGAAGCGAAGGCTCATTACCTCGCCCGGCATCCCCTGGTTCGGAAATATGGCGTCGTCATTTGCGGGGCCGGCCCGACCGGGAAAGACTTCGCGCGGCGTCTTGAACAGCAGGGCATTGCCATCCAGGCCTTCCTCGAGGTGAACGAACGACAAATCGGCAACCGCATCGGGGGCGCACCCGTCATTTCCTCCGACCTCGCCGCGACTTTTATCGAAAACGCGGTGATGCTCGCAGCCGCAGGACGCGCTCCCGGGCGCGACGAGATCCGGGATCTTCTCGGCAAGGCGGGTTTTGTCGAAGGCAGCGACTTTTTCTGCATCGCGTGAGGCATCTTACCTTTCACCTTTCCTGTTTTTCCTTTTACTCTTGCGAATGCCGCGCCGCGCCCAGTTCCGCCCCTGCATCGACCTTCACGAGGGCCGCGTGAAACAGATCGTCGGCGGCACCCTCGACTCCGATTCGGAAGCGCTGAAAACGAACTTCGTCAGCGATCGTCCCGCCTCGTGGTTCGCCGCACGATATGCCGCCGACGGATTACGGGGCGGTCACGTGATCCAACTCGGCCCCGGCAACACCGCGGCCGCCCGCGAGGCGCTCGCCGCCTATCCGGGCGGGCTGCAAATCGGCGGCGGCATCACCGCGGAGAACGCGGCGGAATGGCTCGAGGCGGGAGCATCGCATGTCATCGCCACATCTTACCTCTTTG
This sequence comes from Verrucomicrobiales bacterium, assembly GCA_041917795.1. Taxonomy (GTDB): domain Bacteria; phylum Verrucomicrobiota; class Verrucomicrobiia; order Verrucomicrobiales; family DEV007; genus Arctic95D-9. The sequence continues at coordinate 163,997 of JAYRWX010000042.1, read as the reverse complement.
ATCGCGAAGGCCGCTTCCAGCCCGACCTGCTTGGCCGGGTCGTCGCCGAGACGGGACGCGAGCGCCTCGTCATTGATCTCAGTTGCCGGCGCCGCGGAGCAGGTTGGATCGTCGCCATGAACCGCTGGCAGACGCTCACCGACCTCGCCGTGGTTCCTGAAACGCTCGATGCCCTCGCTGGATCTTGTGATGAATTCCTCATCCACGCCGCCGACGTCGAGGGCAAATGCGAAGGCATCGACGGAGATTTGGTGGCCATGTTAGGATCCTGGGGCGGCATTCCCTTGACCTATGCCGGCGGCGCTTCCTGCTTCGCCGATCTCGAACTCGTGAACCGTCTCGGCGGCGGCAAGGTCGACCTCACCATCGGCAGTGCGCTCGATCTCTTCGGTGGCAGCGGCGTGAAATACGACGACTGCGTGGCGTGGAACCGGGGCACGCCGTGACCCGCGCTTTTTTTCTCATGCACTGATTCGAGCCCTCACGCTCGCCAAACAAAACCATGGAAACACTTCAATCGTTTCTCGAATGGGCATGGGCGAGGCATCACAATGTCTTGAGCTGGTACGTTCGTCCGCTCTTCCTGATTCCGTTTTGCTATTTTGCCTACCGGCGCAGCGGTCCGGGCATGGCAACCACCGTCGTTGCTCTCATGACGAGCATGTTTTGGTTTCCCGCCCCAAGCAATCCATCTCCTGCCGTGATCGCAGCCCTGGAGGCGGAGCGTGCTTATTTGTTGGGCGAGTGGACTTGGGGCAAAATCCTTTTGGCGATGATCGTTCCGTTGACCTTCATCGCACTCGGGGCGGCTTTTTGGCAGCGCTCGCTCCTGCTCGGCCTTGTCGTTGTGAATGGGATGGTGTTGACCAAGATCGTTTGGACCTCCGTTTTTTTCGACCAGGCCGGCTTTCATGCCCATCTCCTCCCCGCCTTGACCGGACTCGCCATCTTCGACACCCTCTTCATCGTGTGGATTCGTTTCCGCAAGAAACGTTTTCCAAAGCCTGCTAACCTAGCTCGCCGCGACTGACTGAGTCCCTGCCTATCCTGTAACGCGGGCGGAGGCAGTGATTGAATGAGTCAATCGGACCTTCAAACAAACCAAATCATTTCGGTAGTCGGTGCCTCGACGAGTAGCCCCAAACCATCAAGAATCCGGCCTGCCACGGTATCCCATCGGGGTGCAGGCACGATCCAGCTCATGCGGACCTCCTCTCGAACCACGAGATCGCCTGCCGCACGAGCCGCTCCTCCACTTCCGGACGAGCCGCCAGTTCCCGCGCGAGATCACACCACTTGCGGCGTTCGCGGAGGCGTTGGCTCAAGAGGACCCGGGCCACGATCCGGGCGAGCCGGTAGTAGGAATCAGGAGACGACTCCTCCGCCCGGCACACCAGATGCGCGGCGAGCGAGGTTTCCGCGATGATCGCTTCCGGGGTCACTGGCGGAAAGCTACCGTCGTCCCGGGTAGGCCGCAAGATGGGAAGCATAGGTAGCGCCCCACCGTCTGCCGGAGAACGCCCCGAATCGGTACTTGCCGCGGGTTTCCAGATTGGAGATCATAACCCTAAAGACGGAGGAAGCTGCTTTTCCACGTGGTCTTGATCTTTCTTCCGGGAATCGGTCGGAATGACCGGTTTTGAAACGCGGCGTTCCCTTTCCATGAAAATCCCCGCCCTTCTCCTCGCTCTCACCGCCCCGGCTCTCGGCCTCGAGTCACTCCCGCAGGGCCCCGGGCTCGCCGGCAAGTTTCCCGGTGATCGCGGCTGGGAGAGCCATCCCTCGATTCTGCTCGTCGAGGATTTCGAGGTCGGATCGCTCGACGATCTCAAGCCCCGCTGGAACGAAATCGAAAACAAGGGCGGCGAGGTGCTAGAACTCATCGCGGATCATCCGGCGGACAGCGCGGGGAAACAGTGCCTGCAAGTGACCGCCACTCTCGGGAAAAACACCGGTGGTCATCTTTTCAAACGTCTCGACCCGATCCGTATCGTCGTGTTCGCACGGTTTTATGTGAAATTCGCCGAGGACGCCCCCTACCTGCATCATTTCAGCGGCCTCGGGGGCTACAACCCGCCCACGAACTGGCCGCAAGGCAACGCGGGCAAACATGCGGCGGGCGATACCCGGTTCAGTGCCCGCATCGAGCCGAATGGCAACTATGGCAGGATCCCCGCGCCGGGCGGCTGGATGTTCTACACCTACTGGCATGATATGAAATCATCCGCCGACGGAAACTTCTGGGGCAACGGCCTCTGGCCCGAAGGCCGACCCTGCCCGCCGCGGGGACGATGGCAGTGTGTGGAGATCATGGTGAAATGCAACGAGGTCGGGAAGAGTGACGGCGAGCTGGCCCTCTGGCTCGATGGCGCATTGGCCGCGCATCTCGGACCCGGTACCCAAACCGGGAGATGGACGGGCGAAGGCTTCTCCGTCCTCGAGGATGGATCGGAGACCTTTGAAGGCTTCCGCTGGCGCACCGTGCCGGAACTGGCGGTGAGTTATTTCATGCTCAGCCACTACGTCACCGCGAATGCCTACCGCCAAAACAAGGTCGCGGATCCGCCCGCGCTGAACCGGGTCTGGTTCGACGACATCGTCATCGCGACCGAATACATCGGGCCGATCCAACCGGTAAAAAAATGAGTCTACGGTGCTTCCTCCCTCTTCTTCTCCTCGTGGCCTCGCGCGCGTCCGCCGCTGATGCCACCACTCCCGGAGAGGTGACCACTCCATTTCCCACGATCACCCACCTCGCGGTGGAATGGCGCATCGAGGGCGACGACGACCTCGATGCGACCTGTGAAGTCCGCTTTCGGAAATCGGGAACCGCGGTTTGGCACAACGCGACCGCCTTGCGTCGCGTCCCGACCGGATCGAGCCGGGGAACTTCCTCCGTCATCATCTGGACGAACCGCCTCAGCGGCACCCTCTTCGATCTCGAGCCCGGCACCACCTACGAGATCGAGCTGATACTCCACGATCCCGATGGGGGCGATACGACCCGCCTCGTCAAAGCAAGCACCCGACCGGAACCGGTCGCGTCAGCCGACGCCGTCATCAGGCACGGCACGAAGGCCGACCTCAACTCGGTGAAACCCGGCGAGGTCCTGCTGCTCGCCGACGGCGACTACGGCGCGGTGACTTTCAATCGCGATGGCGAGCCGGGGAAACCGATCGTCTATCGCAGCCTCAGCGGCAAAGCGGTCTTTAGCGAGATCGGCCTCACCGACCGGAAATGGGTCTACCTCGAAGGCGTCACCGTGAACGGACCGGTCCGGATGAACGGCACGGAATCCTGCGCGGTGCGGCGTTGTACGATCCGTTCGCAATACGGCATCAAGGCCTACCAGCCCGGCATGACGAATGCCTGCATCGAGGACAATATCATCACCGGCATTCAGCCGTGGAAACCGGAGATCATGGGCGCGGGCGGTGACAACGAGGGCGAGGGCATCCAGTTCACCGGCAGCGGGAATGTGATCCGCCACAACCGCGTCGAGGGATTCCGCGATGGCATCTCGCACATGGAGGACGAAGGGGCCGTCGCGCAGCAGTGCAACGACATCCTCAACAACGACATCCGGAGCGGTCTCGACGACGGGATCGAAGCGGACTTCGCCCTGCACAATTGTCGCATCCTGCGAAACCGCCTGACGAACTGCTTCGTCGGCATCTCCTCGCAACCCGGCCTCGGCGGGCCGAACTATTTCCAGCACAACGTGATGTTCAACATCGTCCTGAGCGCCTTCAAGCTGCATCGCTACAGCCAGGGCGACGTGATCCTCCACAACACGGTGATCAAGGCGGGCGACGGATTCGGCATTTACACCAGCGAGCCCTTCGACCACGCCCGCATCGAGCACAATCTCTTCATCGGCGGCAGGGCACCTGATGGGGTCTCCTACGGCGGCTATTCCCCCGGCAGCGGGCGCGCGGTGGATGTGCAACGCTTCGGCAAGCATTGCCGCTTCGATCACAACACCTATGTGGTGGTCGGACGGAGCTTCGAAGGCAAGATCGGCACGTGGACTTTCACCGGGCTGCCCGGGCCGGTTTTCGAAACCCAAGGCCGGGTGGCGGAGGGGCCAGTGCCTTTCCCTTCGGATCCGGCGACGGTCCATGAGCCGCCGGATTTCGAGGCGGTGCATCGTGCCGTCGGCTTCGATGACGGAGAGCCCGCGCCAGTCTACGGCCCAAGATGAATCGCCCGGGCGGCTCCGCACGCCGCTTTCGTCCCTGAATTCCGCCCTTGCCGTATCCAAGGGCATCACGGATCGTTCCCGACTCGTTTTCCACCCCCGACACCTGCCCATGATCCTGCGTTTGCTCCTAGCCCTGGCCCTTTGCACCGGCGCCTCTCTGCTTCCGGCCGCCGATCCGATTCCCCTGCCACAGGAAAAGAGCGACATCCCGGCAGACCCCGCGGTGACCTGGGGCCTGCTCGAGAACGGGATGCGTTACGCCCTGCTCAAGAACTCCGAGCCGCAGGACCGCGTCAGCATGCGCCTCTACGTCGACGCCGGATCACTGATGGAGAACGACGACCAGCAGGGCCTCGCCCACTTTCTCGAGCACATGGCCTTCAACGGCACGAAGAACTTTCCCGCGGGCGAAATGGTCGAGTATTTCCAGCGTCTCGGCATGGCCTTCGGCAGCCACACCAACGCCCACACCTCCTTCAATGAAACGGTCTACAAACTCGAGTTGCCCAAGGCGGATCCCGCGATGATCGACGAGGGCATGAAGCTGTTCCGCGACTACGCTCACGGAATGCTGCTCGGCCCGGACGAGATCGACAAGGAACGCGGCATCATCCTCAGTGAAAAGCGCGATCGCGACTCGGTCGAATGGCGCACCTTCGTCGAACAGATCGGCTTCGCTTTCCCGGACATGCGGGTCGCCAAACGTCTCCCGATCGGCACCGAGGAGGTTATCTCCGGAGCACCGCGCGAGCGCTTCGTCGAGTTCTACGACAACTGGTACACACCCAACCGCATGGCCGTGGTGGTCGTGGGCGACATCGCCGTCGATCAGGTCGAGCCGATCGTGAAAAAGTACTTCGCCGACCTGCCCGCCCGCGAGGCGCGGGAGACCCCGCCGATGGGCGAACTCTCCAAGCGCGGTTTTGCCACGCACTATCATTACGAGAAAGAGTCGGGCGCGACCTCCGTTTCCATCCAGGCTTTCAAGCCCCGCGTCGATCCGCCGGACACGGTGGAGCGCCGCCGCTACGACCTCCAGTTGACGCTGGCCAGTCTCATGATCAACCGGCGCCTCGACCGCATCGTGAAGCAGCCCGATTCCATCCTCAATTCGGCGAGCATGTCGACTTCGGACTTCTTCGAACTCGGTTTCGCCGTGGCCTCCTCGATCGACGCCGACTGTAAACCCGAAAACTGGGAGAAGGCACTCGCGACGATCGAACAGGAACTCCGCCGCGCCCTCGAGCACGGCTTCACCGACGCCGAGTTGAACGAAGCGAAATCCAATATCCTGCGGCGCTACGAAGATGCCGCCAAGCAAATGGCGACGCGCCAATCCCGGCCACTCGCCGACGAGATCGCCTCGCGCCTGGGGTCTCGCCGGGTCTTCACCAGCCCGGCCGATGACCTGCCCCGCGTCACCGAGACCCTCGCGGGCATCACGACCGCCGGATGCCGGGAACAACTGGCCGAACTCTGGGCCAGCTCTCCGGAGACGCTTGTGTTCGTGTCAGGAAACGCCGAGGTGAAAGTTCCCGATGTGGCGATCAAGGCGGCCTACGACGCCAGCAAGCAGGTCGCCGTGACCGCTCCCGAAGATCGTGCCGTGACCGAGTTCGCCTACCAGAATCTGCCGGCTCCCGGCGACATCGCCGAGCGCAAGGAGATCGAGGACCTCGGCGTCACCCAAATCCGGTTTGCCAACCAGGTCCGCGCCAACCTGAAGGTGACCGACTTCGAGGATGAGACCATTCACATGAAGGTCAGGCTCGGTGCCGGAAGGATCACCGAACCGACCCCGGGGCTTGGCTTCCTGTTGGAGAGCATCTTCGTTTCCGGCGGCCTCGAGGCACATTCCGACGACGAGTTGCAGGGGCTCTTCGCCGGCAAATCGGTCGACGTGAACTTCGGCGTGGAGGACGACGCGTTCACCCTTTCGGGCGAGACCACTCCCAAGGATTTCGCCGAGCAACTCCGCCTCGTCCGCGCCTTCATCACCAACCCCGGTTTCCGCGAGGAGGCTGAGTCCGAATTCGACCGCGCCCTCGACGCGCTCTACCAGCAGCTTGAGCACACCCCGAGCGGCTTCGTGGCGGACGAAGTGGCCACTTACCTTCACGACGGTGACGCCCGTTTCGGTTTCCCGACGAAAGAAGCCCTCGCCGCGCTGACCCGCGAACAGGCACTGGAGTGGGTCAGGTCCGACCTTCAACAGGGTTACCTCGAGATCACCCTGATCGGTGACTTCGACAAGGAACTCGCCGTGAAGGAACTGGCCAACACCTTCGGAAGTCTCCCGGCACGGGCGGAGAAAAAGCCGGCCTATGAAAAGGAGCGGCTCGTCAAGTTCCCTGCGGGCGGCACCAAGGAGTTTCTCTTCGAATCCGAGATCCCCAAGGCGCTGACCGTCGCACATTGGCCGACCGTGGACATCTTCGACATCCGTACGACCCGCCGGCTCGGCATGCTCTCATCGATCTTTGACGACCGCCTCCGGATCAAGATCCGCGAGGAACTGGGCGATGCCTACAGTCCCTTCGCCCACAACCTTCCGAGCGATACCTGGACCGGCTACGGTTATCTCTTCACTTCCGTCACCGTCGATCCCGCGCAGACCGACAAGGTCTCGAAGGTGATGGCGGAGATCGCCGCCGACCTCGCCACCGGCACCAGCATCAACGAGGATGAACTCGACCGGGCCAAGAAACCGCAGATCGTCACGATCCAGGAGATGCGCCGGACGAACCGCTACTGGCTCGGCTCGGTGCTCGAGGCCTCCCAGGAATATCCGCAACGCCTCGACTGGTCCCGCAGCTTCATCGAGGATTACGAGAACATCACGGTCGCCGAGATCAACGAGCTCGCCAAAAAATTCCTCCGCGAGGAAACCCGCGTGACCGTGATGGTCAAACCGAACCTGAAGCCGGCCCAGTGAGGAACTCTTCGCGGGTCCAGTGGTTGAAGAGGTAGAGCAGCATCAGGCAGTTCAGTACCTCGGCATCGAAAAAGGTGTTCTCAAAACATCCGGAAACGAGAAAGGCCATCACCGCCGGGAGGAAAAACAACCGGTAGCGCGATCGCTTTGCCTCCTTCCACCAGGACAAGGAGAAGGCGAGAAAGGCGAGCCCTCCGGCGAAGCCGGTCGAAGCGAAGGTCTCAAGGAAGTTGTTGTGGGCGTGTCCCTGGAAATGCTCCCAGACCGGCTTTTGTCCCCGCTTCCGGATCAGGTCTTTCTCGAAGCCGTAGCGTTTCTTGAGCTCGGCGGAATGTGGCTCGAAGTTCCAGAAGCCCCAGCCCAACACGGGGCGCTCGAGAAACGCGAGTGAAGCGGCGCGCCATTGGGAGACCCGGTTGTCGGACTTCCCGTCGAAATAGCGAGCTCCCTCGAGCCGCGCCGCCACCCCGATCAGCAAACCGACCACAACAATGACCGCCGCGATCTTCCATGAGCGCATCACGCCGTAGGTGGCGACGCCGGCGACCGCGCCGAGCATGGCACCGCGTGTGTAGGTGAGGTAGAGCGCCCCGGCCGCCGCCGCCGCCGCGATCAAAAGCGCCCACCAAGGCACCCGCGTGATCCCTTTCCAGAGACGGGGAGCGAGGACGAAGGAGCCGAGCGCCAGCACTGAAAACTGAAGCGAGTAAGCGAAGGTCATCACCTGGCCGTAGATGCCGGTGAGCCGGCGCGCGCTGATCACGTCGTCGCCGCGGAAGGGGTGGTGGCCGGTGATCACCCCCACCAGGCCGATCAGCACGACGAGGAGCAGCGGCACGATCCACGCGAGGACGAGGGCGTCGCGCCTCCAGGCCTCGCCAAGAGGTTTTTTTGCCAATCCGGGCATGGCGAGCAGCCCGAGGACGAGGAGCACATGTTTGATCTTGCCGAGATGCTCCCAGGGGGAAGCGATGAGTGCGCGGTTGAAGACGATGGACAAAACCGCCACCACCACGAAGGCCGCGAGACACCACGCGCTCGGTGGCAGGCTCCGCCACGAAAATGCCGCGCCCCGGGTTCTCACCAGCTCCGAGATCAGGGCCACCAGCATGAAAATCTGGCCGGCCGCCAACAGCTTCGCCCCGAGCGAGACCGCCAAAACCCAGCAGAAGATGCCCGCAGCGAAAAAGCCGCTCGGCGAGACCCACTCGCGCCACGATGCCGGTAGATCCTGCGCCCCCTTCATCACCGGACGCGCCTCAATGGCGCACCGCCTCCCGCGGCCTCAGCAGTGAACCACGGATCAGCGAATGAGCGTAGTCCCGCAGCGTCACCTCGTCGCCATCGTCGATCATCTCGAGCAGCCTGCCGACATCAACCGGAGGTAGTTCCTCGCCCTCGTTTTTCTTCACCACCCAGATGCGGTCAAGGTCGGTGCGCACGACATCCTCGTCGTCGGTGAGCAGTTCCTCGTATTCCTTTTCACCCGGTTTGAGGCCGGTGTAAACGATGGGGATGTCGACATCGGGCACGAAACCGGAGAGCTCGATCATACGCCGCGCCATGGCATCGATCTTCACGGCCTCGCCCATTTCGAGCACGAAGATGCGCCGGTCCTCCGGAATCGCCCCCGCGGCGAGGACGAGCTCCACCGCCTCCGGGATGGTCATGAAAAAACGGGTCACGTCCTTGCTGGTCACCGTGACGGGCCCGCCCCGTTCGATCTGCTGGCGGAAGATCGGGATCACGCTCCCATTGCTGCCCAGCACGTTGCCGAAACGAACCGCCTTGCACTTCGTCCCCCGGGCGGGCCGCTCGATCACAAGCCGTTCCGCAAGGCGCTTGCTCGCACCCATCAGACTGGTCGGCCGGACCGCCTTGTCGGTGGAGATCAGCACGAAGTCCTTCACCCCTTCCTCCTCGGCCACGGTGATGGCCACCTGGGTTCCGATCACGTTGTTCTGGAAGCAGGCCAGGGCATTGCGTTCCATCAGGTCGACGTGTTTGTAGGCAGCCGCATGGTAGAAAAGATCGATGCCTCCGGCCTGGCGGATGGCTCCGCGCAACTGGTCGGCGCGCCGCACATCTCCCGCACAGGCGATCACCCTCACCCCAGCCAGATCCGCGAGGGGACGCAGCTCGCGCTCGATCTCGAAGAGGTGAAACTCGCTCGCCTCGAAGAGCACGATCACCGCCGGCTCGTATCGCAGCAACTGACGGCAGATCTCCGAACCGATGCTTCCGCCCGCCCCGGAGACGAGGACGCGTTTTCCGCCGATCGCCGAAGCGAGTTGCTCGGATGCCAGCTCGTAGGGCACCCGGTAGAGAAGGTCCTCGATCGCCACCCGCCGGATCCCGCTGACATCGAGCCGGCCCGAGGCCAACTCGTCCATCGATGGGATCACCCGGTACTCGCAGGCGATCTGTTTCTCCGAGAGATCGTCGATGACCTCGCGGATCTTTCCCGGCCCGGTGAACGGAGGCAGGAAGAGCAGGGTCGTGGCCCCGTGCTGGCGGATCAAGTTGCTGGTCTGGGCAAGACCGGCATAGATCGGCACCCCGCGCAAACGGGCACCGGCATGGCGGGGATTATCGGAGATGATGGCGACGACGCGGCCGAGGGCCGCGGCATGGCGCTGGACACCGCGTAGAAAAGCATCGGCGTCCTCGGGATCGCCGAGCAAGAGCAGACGCTGATCCTCCTCCCCGGGACGGCCGTTCGCTCCGCGGTATTCACGCACCAGACGGACGAGGCCGCGCCCCCCGATCTCCCATGCCACGAGGAGCATGAAGGTGATCATCAGCACCGACCGCGGGAAGTCCTCGAAGGAAAAATCCCGCGTCACGAAAATCGCGAAACCAATCACGAGCGTCCCGATCGCGAAGGCCACCACGGTGATGACACTGTCGCGGAGGGTGAAAAAGCGCCACAAACCCCGGTAAAGCCCGAAAACCAGGATGCTGGCGAGGTAACCGAAGATGACGATCCAGAAAGTCTCCCGCAGACTGAAAAGGTGCTTCGGCGGAATGTCGAAATCAAAGCGAAGCTGGTGGGCAAAATAGTAGGCCCCGACAATGCCGACGAGGTGGAAGAGAAAAGCCAAACACCGCCTGAAGGCGGTGCTTTCCAAAAAAAATCTGGCGAGAAACTGCATCCCGTTCCTTGTCCGGAAAGGGTCCGGAGGGAAAACAGGTAATCGCAGGCCCGGCCCCTGTCACCTTGAATTCACACGGTCTCCGCCCCCTTTTCCCCCAAGGGTTTGCGCCAAAATCCGCAGGTCGAGGAGCAGGCCGCGCCGCGTCAGATACTCGGCATCGCAGGTCGCCAGTCGGACCGGGTCGGACATGTCAATCCCCCGGACCTGACCGAGTCCGGTGATGCCTGGGAGGATGGAATAAACTCCCCGGGCATCCCGTTCGCGGACGAGTTCCTCCTGGCCCGGCAGGCAGGGCCGCGGTCCCACGAAAGCCATGTCTCCCCGGGCGACGTTCCAGAGTTGTGGCAGCTCATCGAGTTTTGTTTTCCGGAGAAAGGACCCCATGCGGGTCACCGACGCGGCGCTGACCTCATGGGTGCCTGCCTGCTTGGTGCCTGCGGCCATGGTTCGCAGCTTGTAGCAGCAGAACACCCGGCGATCTTTCCCCACCCGCTCCTGCCGGAAGAGCCCCGGCCCCGGACTGTCCCGGCGGATCAGCCAGACCAACAAGCCGAGCAGGGGCAACACCAGGATCAAGGCCGTCGCGGCGACGATCTGTTCGAGAAGTTTTCTCATGAGACGGAAACTCGCATCGCCTCGAGCGTTGATCGGGCCGGGTTCCACCCGAACTTCGTCATGAAAGGTCCGGCGTCCACCGCGAGGTCGGCGAACAATCCATCGGCGAGGGCCTTTTTGCCCAGAAGCCGCAGAGGTTGCTCCAGCATCGCGGGAGGCCACGGGAAAAGCCGCGTCGGGCGCCGCCGGGCGGAGCGGATCGCGGCGATCACTTCGGCGAGGGAAACCCTCTCGCGATCGGCGATTTCGTAGGTGCCGCTCAAGTCCGGTCCTGATACCGCTAGAATCGCGAGGATCGCATCCGTCAAATGAGCCACGCCGAGATAGGAACGCCGGTTCCGCACCGCTGCAAAGGGCAGCGGCCACGGAGAATCCGCGAGGCGGAGCAGTTTCGCCCAATTCCCCGGAGCAGAGGGACCGTAAATCACCGGAGGTCTCAGATTCACTCCGAGGATGCCTCGACGCGCCAGATTCTCGATCGCGGGCTCAGCGGCGAATTTCGAGGCACCGTAGGCCGATCCGCTTCGCTTCTCTGCCTCGCGGGCGGCGATGCTGCTGAGATGAATGACGGTGACGACACCGGCTGCGGCCGCTTCCTCGGCGAGACGGATCGTCCAATCGCGATTGATCCGCAGATGGTCCTCCGCTTTTGCCGAGGGCTGATGCGCCAGCCCGGCGGTGTGTACGAGCACATCACCAGCGCGCAGGAGCTTCTCATGCGATGCGCCCTCGGGCACGAAAAGCAGATTTCCGCCCGCCGATGTTTCGCGCCGGACCGTTCCGACGACCTCGTGACCCGCCCGGATCAACGTCTCCACGACGTGCCGGCCGACAAAGCCATTCGCCCCGGTGACCAACACCCTCATCATTCAGAAAGGGCTGAAGAGGCGTTTGCGGATGCCATTCAATCCGTAGCAGGCAAAGGAAAAAAACTGCTCCCACACCGGAACCTCGTCGATCTCGCGATAGAGCGCGAGGACCTGCCGGGCCATGGCTACTTTGGAACCGCTGATCTGCCCGTCGCGGACCCGATATTTCACCAAGGGCTCGACGAGTCCCTCCGAAATGAATCCGCGCCTCAGCAGTTCGAGCCAGAGATGGGTATCCTGACAGATGCGGATGTCACGGAAGCCGAAGTCTCCGACCTGCTCCCGGTCCAGCATCGCGGTCGACATGCCGATCTCAGTGTTCCGCAAATAGGTCCGCAGATCCACTTGGGGCGTGGCCTTCACCCCGCCAGGTAGGCTCCGCCCCCCCTCGTCGATGAAGCGGTAGGAGCTATGGCAGAGCGCCGCGCCGGTGGCCTGGAGGCGGTCCACTTGGAGCGCGAGCTTTGCGGGCTCCCACAGATCATCCGCATCGAGGAACGCAATGTAGCGCCCCCGCAGCTCGGCGAGTGCGGCATTCCGCGAAGCCGCGGCCCCCCCGTTCTTCTCGAGAAAAACCGGGCGCACCCTCGGGTCGCGGGCCGCATACCCGGAGAGGATCGAAGCGGTCTCGTCCTTCGAAGCATCATCGACCGCGATGCACTCCCAGTCCTGAAACGACTGCGCGATCACCGAGTCCAAGGTCGCCGCCAGGAAAGCAGCGGCGTTGTAACAGGGCAAGACGACGGAGACCAGCGCGGTTTCAGCCATACGGGATCAGTTCATACGCAGGCGACGCAGCCGGCGCCCGCCCATCGCGATCTCGAGGAAGATCTTCGCGAAATGAGTCACCAGTCCCGGGACGAAGGCCCACGCGGGATAGGTGAGTTTCACGAATCGATAGCGATAGCGGAAGTTATAGGGGCATTTGATGTCGTCGATGCGCGCTAGGCGCTCGCGCAGGCTCGTCGGCATCAGAAAAGTGTCGAATCCGGTGTTCTTTTCACTGAGCTCCGCGTGAGTCCCGGCAAACACCGTCGGTTCGAACCCCGCGAGGCGGAGACGGTTCGTGTACTCGTAATCCGCGCAGTAATGTGGAAGCTCGGCCGTATTTGGAAAAATCCCCTGCTTCAGCGCGGCCACCGGGACGAGAAGAAAACGGGTCGGCAGATAGGTGGCCCGCCCCCCGCCGCCTTCCGCGAAGGCCGTGGGTGAAAGCCCCTCGCCGAGGTGGCGATTTACCGAAAGCGCCCAAGACTGGACCTGCACTCCGGCCGAGAGGATCGTGCCAGCACCACCCACCACCGGGATCGCCACCTGCAGATGCTCCGGATCGGACACCGCGGAGAAGATCTTGGTGAGATTGTCAGGATGAGGTCGCACATCTACATTGGTGATGAGGAAAAAGTCCGTTTCCGCCGCTGCTGCGGCAACCTCGCGCAAACCCAGTTCGGTTAGGCCGGACCAAAAAAGCGCCGGATCACCCGGAATCTCCCGGACCGGAACCGGACCCTGCCATTGCGACAAAATTCCGCTGGTCGCATCGCCCGGTTCGGCATTGCTGACCCACAGCGTCAGATCCGCACCCTCCACCCGGGACCATGCCTCGAGAAAGGAGGGAATCAGGCCCGCCTCACGAAAGGTCGGGGCGACCACGTGGACCTGGGGCCGGGACTCCATCATCCGAACCATGCCGTCCGGACGCACTTTCTCAGGATCAGTCCGCCCGAGCCATCGCGCCCCCACCCGAACTCCTCCACCCTCAGACCCGGAAACGGCCGCAGCATCATCGAAAGCAGGACGCGCAGCCCGGGCATCCGACCGAGCGCCTTCATGACCAGGGTGAAGGGTCGCGTCATCCGGGACCTGCCGCGGGTCTTGGCCGGGAACGCCGCGATCACCTCCGCCACCTCCGCAAGGTATCGCTCGCGTTGCACGATCGATCGGTTGTCATGGTGATGCGAAAAGGCCGCCAGCGGCACATCGATCCGGTGCAGGGGCGCCTGCGCCGCAAAACGCGTCCAGAGTTCGAAGTCGGCCGCCAGAGAGCGCTCCGCATTCAAACCTCCGCAGCGCTCCCACAAATCGCGCCGCCAGAACATCCCTTCCTGCTGCAGAAAACCCGCGGCTCCGGGCCGGCACAAGCCGAGACGGATCTCCGCATTCGAGACCAGCACGCGGTGCGTGGGGATGATCGCCACCGCGCCCTCGTCGGCCAGACAGGCGCGGCCGGTCAGCCAGGAGACTTCCGGATGCTCCGAAAAAATCCGCTCGACCGTATCGAGCGCTCCAGGCATCAGCACATCACCCGCGTTGATCCAGCCGGTGACCTCGCCGTCCGCCTCCTTCATCCCGGCACGGATTGCATCGTACTGGCCTTTGTCCGCCTGAGAAACGAATGATGAAACCAAGCCACCGAACTCCGCGACCACCGCAGCGACTCCGTCACCGCTATCGCCGTCCCTGACAAACACACCCACATCCGAGCCTCCGGCCGCCGCGATGGATCGCAGCGTGCGTCGCAAGAGCGGCGCGGCGTTTTTGACGGGAATGACCAGGGAGACGCGCATCGCCGCCTCGGGGATTTAGCCGCGGATGATCCTGAATTTCCGCAGGAGTGGCTTCAGGAGACGGTAGGTCTTTGCGGCAAGCATCCACGCTACCGATCGTCGCTCTCCGGCTTCATAGCGGAGCGCGGAAATCTCGTGGCGCAGATTCCGGACTTCCCAAGCGAGGGGATGGGCATCTTCCGCCGTTCGGCCCCGGCAGACGAATTTCACCAGCTCACGCTCGCCTTCCGCGAGCCATTTCTCACGTCCCGTCACGCAGGTCTCTCTGGCGGCACGACCGAGTTCGGCATGGTTGGAAAAGTCGAGCGGTTGCGGATCCGCGGGATTGTAGAGGATGCCGTTGACGCCATGGATGATGTATTCATTGTGGGTCGGAGTGTCAGGAGCGACCACACATTTGCCCAGGGCCATCGCCTCGAGAAAGCCCATTCCGATCCCCTCGTAATCGCGCGGCGCGAAGTAGACCTGGCACTCCTCGACGACACGGTGGTATTCCGCCCGGGTCTCGAACCAATTCGTCAGCACGATGTTCCGGCGCTTTGACTCCTCCGCGTCCGGCATTGGCAGGGTCCCCTGCCCCGGATCGGTCGCGCAGTGAAGATTGAAACGCTTCCACTCGGTTCCCTCGATCAGCTTGGAAACCGTCGTCCAGGGAATCCGCGCGGTCCGCTGCCAGAAGAATCCGGTGAGAGCTTCGTTCGTCCGGGCGGGCAACTCCGGTACCTCCGGAAAATACTGGACGAGGCTGGTCTCGAGCGCCAGACCGTCAAAGCGGCGATGTAAGGTCGAGGAAAAATTGAGAAAGCGGCAGAGCGAATAGTTCACCCACCACAGATCCGGCTGGCGAAAGATCGCGTCGTACATCGGGATCATCACCACGTTCGTCAAGCCGTGCTCCCGGAGCAAAGCGGCCGGCCAGAAGACCTGGAAGAGCACCACGACGTCATAATGCCCGTGGACCACGGCATGCACGACGCGCTCATCGGTGCGATGCAACTTCCAGGTCTCATCCCAGAAGCAATCCACCTCGTGTTCGCGCGCGAGGATCTCCGGCACGAAAGCCGTGGAGCGGGTTTTCTCGTGATAAGAGTGATCGACGTAGGCGATTCTCATGAAGATTTTCAAACAACGGTCCGGCGTGCCGCGATCTCGTCGAGGACCAGCCGTCTCGCCAGATCCGCCCCCTTGATCGAAGGACGCCATCCCAGCAGCTGTTCTGCCTTGGCGGGATTTCCCACCAGGTTGCAGGGATCCATCGGACGGAAAAACTGGGGATTGACCCTGAGCAGCGTCCGGCCGTCGGCCGCATCGACTCCGGTCTCTTCGGCGCCCTCCCCGCGGAACTCGATCGCGATACCCGCGGCCTCGAAGGCCGCCCTGACAAAATCACGAAGGCTGGTCAGCTCTCCTGTGGCGAAGATGAATTCATCCGCCTGCGATTGCTGCAGGACCCGCCACATTCCCTCCACGAAGTCGGGGGCGTAGCCCCAGTCGCGCCGCGTGTTGAGATTGCCCAACTCCAGCACGTTGCCCTCGCCGGCGGCGATGCGCGCGACCGATCCGGCGATTTTCTTGGTCACGAAATTGCCGCTGCGGCGGATCGACTCGTGGTTGTAGGCGATGCCGCTCGCGATGAAGAGCCTGTAGGCGTCGCGGTAGACCTTGCAAAGATTCACCGAGCAGGCTTTGGCACAACCATAGGGACTCGTCGGTCTGAAGGCGGTGCGCTCCGTTTGCGGCAGCTCATCCGGGTTCCCGAAGATCTCCGAGGATCCCGCGTGATAAAAGCGCGGAGGATGATCGAGATCGCGGCAGATTTCCAGAAGCGAGAGCGTCGCCCCCGCGACCTCCATGAAAGTCGATTCGGGAATCTCGAAGCTCAGCCCGACATGGCTCTGGCCGGCGAGGTGATAGAACTCATCGGGCGCGACGTCCTCGAAGATCCGGCGAATCGCCCCGCGATCCGAAAGATCGGCGGAGTGCAGCGTGATCCGATTCGCGGCGAGAAGAGGCTCGAGATTCCGCAGACGGGAGCCGTCCTCCTGGCTGACGCGCCGGACCAACCCATGCACCGAGTAGCCCTTCGCGACGAGCAGTTCGGCGAGATAGGAGCCGTCTTGTCCGGTGATGCCGGTGATGAGGGCCTTCATGAGAGCGGTTGAGTGGGCACCCTAACCGACACCTTCTGTGCCGGAAAGCCACCCTTTTCGAATCGTTCGGAGATCTTTTGGTAAAGCTTGAGATCGAGAGCCGATCGCTCGCGGATCAGCTCGCGCACTTCCTCCGGCACGGGCGCGGCCCCGGTCTTCGAGCCGGCATTGATCCGAGGCACTTCGGGCGCTTTCCGCCATCCGCAGGCCGCGGCAAGAATCGCGACAAATTCCTCGAGCCGGTCGAGCGGCGCGGCGAGAAAGAGGTCATCCTCCTGACCGCGCAACATCCGGGCCTGCTGGTTCCAACATTCCCCGCAGCCCTCGTTCTCGAGATAAGAGAAAAACTGGCCCGCGGTCATGCCCTTCGTCGCCGGATAGAGCCGATGTTGCGGCGTGGTGACAACGTAGCGGAAATAGGAAATGACCCGGGCCACCGGCTCGCGCACGATGCAGACCTTGCGGACTTCGCGCTCATCGAGGATCGCCCGGCCCGATTGATGATGGAGCCCGTCGATCCAGTCCGCGTGGAGATGTCCGCTGCAGCAGTGAACCCGGTTCCACTCGACGGCACCAAGCTTGCCCAGTTCCTTCCCTCGCTTGCCCACGTTGAGGTAATGGTTGCCGTAAACCCGTCGCAACACCGCGGTCAGGCTGGTTCCGCCGGTCTTGGGGAGATGGATAAAGAAAAGGAGCGAATCCGCGGCATCCGCTGGAGCGAGACTCCCTTCGAAGAACGTGCTCACACGCGACCAGATCGATTGAATCGCAGGCATCACGGAGATTCCTCCTCCCGGTAGCCGCGCGAAAGGATCCCGGCCCTCCGCAGTTTCTCCCCAAAACGCCACCAGCCCGAATCGAGGAGGCTTTCCAGATAAGCAATGCGTTTCCGGGCGTCGTGGAGTTGCAAATCGGTCTCACACAGCGCTTTCACGGTTTCCAGGACGGATTCCTTCAAGACCTCGAAATCCGTCGACGCTTGATCTCCGGACACCGGAGCGACTTCCAGTTCCGAGACGAAAACGTTCCCTTCACGATTCTTGGATACCTGATCAACAAGGTCCCCACCGGCGACCACGAGCTGGAGTTCTTTCCGGAACGACGCGTCCGTGGCGATGCGATCCCGCCAGTCACGCAATTCCTTCCAATCGCCCTCCACGAGATCGAAAATCTTGCGATGGCACACGACCGGCAGGGCCTCTTCGATCTTTGCCAGCGAAGGATCCACCGGCACGGCGAGCAGGGCTCCATAACACCAGCGCTTCATCTCGCTGATCTCTTTGCGATGATCGGATCCGAACGCCGGATCATCAGTCAGCGCATGCAGACGCACGAGCAGTTGGACAAGTTGATCCACATTCGAGCCGCCCTGCCAGGTCCCTTGTGCGTGGATCCGATACGCGGACGTCACACCGGGCAAGTAGTCCAGCATCCCGTATCCGGTGATCGCGACATCGAGCAGGTAATCGCTACCGGCGCGGAGAAAGTACTCGGGGATGCCTTCGCGAAACACCTTGCCGCGAAACATGAGAGCGCCCGTCGCATAACCGCTCTTCAATCCCGTCAATGCCTCGCGGCGGTTGTAGCGGTTTTGATAGGGTTGATTCCAGAACGGCCGGGGTTCGATTTGGCGACCGTCGCCATCGACGAGCAGGCAGTCGGTGAAACATCCCGCCGCATCCGCATGGGCATCGAGATGATCGATCTGCCGCCTCAACTTGCCGGGGTCGGTCCAGAAATCATCCCCTTCCAGTAACGCGATGTAGCGCGAGCGGGAAGCCGTTTCATAGGCCGGAAAGGCCACCGCCGAACCCGGGAAAAACTCGCACCAGAGATTGCGGCGAGCCAGCAAAAGGCGGACTTTCGCCGGATGCTCCGCCTGGAGAGTCCTGAGCCACTCCCGCGATCCATCCGTCGAACAATCATCGGCGACGAGGATCTCCAGCGATCCGCCGAAGTCCTGGGAAAGAATGCTGTCGATCGCATCGCGCAGGTAATTCCCGTGATTGAAAGAAAACACGCAGACCGTCACATCGGGCACGGCGGGCAGCTCCGGCGCAGCCACCACCTCGATGTCGGCCGCCACGGTCGCGGCGATCCGGGATCGGAGCGCGTCGCCCTTGAATGGACAAAGTCCTCGCATTCAGTCGGACAGGATTTCTCGGATGGCGGAGCAAACCTCGCGGATCTGTTCTTCCGTGACCCGGATTCCAGTGGGTAGGGCCAGCACCCGCTCACAAAGCGCCTCGGTTTCAGGCAGCGGGATGCGCTGAAACTGTCCGGAGCCGGCATAGGGCTCGAGCTGGTGGACGCCCGGGTAAAAATAGCGCCGCGAACCAATCCCACGTTGCTTCAGTCCCTCCCACACGCGGTCGCGGTCGCACACTTCCACGATGACATACTGGCGGTTGTTCCGCTCATCGTCGGGATACTCCGTTACGTGAATTCCCTCACATTCCGACAATTCGGAGTGATAGACCTCATGGTTGCGGCGGTTCGCCTCGTAAAACGCGTCGATCGACTCGAGGTTCGTCAAGCCCATCGCCGCGGAGACTTCCGACATCTTGCCGTTGGTCCCCACTCCGATCGTCTCTTCCGGCGAACGCAGCCCGAAATTTCGCAAAGACCGCACCCGGGCCGCGAGTTCAGGATCGTTCGTCGTGATCGCTCCACCTTCGAAGGTGTTGAGAAATTTCGTGGCGTGAAAGCTGAAGACCTCGAGGTCGCCGAATCCGCCGATTGGCTTCCCCCGGCGTGTACAGAAGATCGCGTGGGAAGCATCGTAGAAGACTCGCAATCCGTGGCGCGCGGCGACGTCCGCGATCGCATCGGTGTCACAAGGCCGGCCCCAGCAATGCACTCCGAGGATGGCGGAAGTCCGCTCCGTGACCAACTCCTCGAGCCTCGCAGGATCCAGGTTGTGGGTCCGCGGATCGATCTCGCAGAACACCGGTGTCAGACCGACCCAGCGCATCGCATGCGCCGTCGCAACGAAGGTGAAAGACGGCAGGATCACCTCGCCCGTGAGCCCAAGCGCCACCGCGGCGATCTCGAGTCCCACCGTCGCGTTGCAGACCGCGATGCAATGCCCGACCCCGAGCGAATCCGCGAGCCGGCTCTCAAACTCTTGGCAAAGCGGCCCGCCATTGCTGAGATAAGCCCGGTCGAGCATTCCGGCGACGCGGGCCTGGAAAGCCTCGGGATCACCGATGTTCGGCGTCCCCAAGATCGTTTTCATGGGCACAGCGATGCCGCTCATGGCTTCTCATCGAGCCCGCGAGAGGCCGCTTCCCGCACCAGGGCATCGAGCCAGGAATGCATGTCGGTGCCTTGTTTGGCAACCGCCCGCCAGGCCAGCTCCTTCGTCTCTGGGCTGACGCCCTCGAGCTTGCCTTCGTGACGCGTGCGGTAGGTGCCACCCCGCCTACCGGGAATGGGAAAATCAAAGTTCGCGGTGGGCTCGCCCACACCGACCGAGAACTCGATCAGGTAGAAAGCCTGACCGATGACAAAATGGATCGAGGTATCGCGCGCCTCCACCGGGATGGCATGCAAGGGCAGCGGCGCCTCAAACATCGGATTGGTCTCCCTGAGGATGCGGTAATACTCCGTCTCCCTCAGCCACACCGGCACACTCTCGTCACCGGCAACCACCTTGCCGCCCGGCTTCGTCACCCGCGCCATCTCCCTGAGCGCGCGGGGCTGATCCGAAAACTCGCCGAGCGCGCCGAAGGAATAGACTGCGTCGAAAGAATCGTCGGGATAAGGAAGGTGCAAGGCATTCGCGAGGGCGAAGCTCGCGACCGCGGGATGTGACTCCAACTTCTTCCGGCACACGCGCATCATGTCTGCGGAGAGATCCTGCAAGTGCAGTTCCCCCGTGGCACCGACCCGATCCGCGATCAGCGCCGAGTCGCGCCCGGTTCCGCAGGCGATTTCCAGCACTTTCGAACCTGCTCCGATTCCCAGCTTGTCGATGAAGGATTGGCGCGTGGCCGCCTCGTCCAGTCCATGCGTCAGAAACGTCAGATGCAGGGTGTCCTCGTATTGATCGGCACGTCCGTCGTAAAAGCGACGGGCCGCTTCGTCGGATTCCGGAAGACGGGCCGGGAAAACCAGATCGGCGACGCCGTCGATCACGGGAAAGCGTTTCCCATCCGCGGACACGAGCGCTGTGCCATCAGCCGTCGTTTCAAGCTGCAGCGCGGCGCCGGTTTCGGGATCAATGAAGAGGGTTGGGTCCATGACAAAAGAGGGTCAGGGCGCGGAGGGATTCCGCGTTTTTTCCCAGACCGGTCGGGTGAGTCGATAATGCAGGCAGTCGATCCAGGATCCAGCCTTGCGGAAGGCCCGGTCTTCGCGATGGCTGTAGACAAAACCAAGCCGCTTGATCAGCCCCTCGGAGGCCGCGTTACCGACGTGGTGGGCGACGACAAGGTTTTCGAGCCCGAGATCTTCGAAGGCGAAGCGGATCACTTCGATCCCGGCCTCGCTCATGATGCCCCGCCGTTGAAACTCGGGCGCGAGCCAGTAGGCGAGCTCGGCCCGGTCATAGGTGATGGCCCGGTGCTGCCGACGGATGTCGATGAGGGAAAACAGCCCGACCGCTTCTCCCTCGTGGCGGATCGTCCAGTGCCGCGCGGATCCGGACTCACGGGAACGCTGCACGGACTCGAGGAAAAGCAGGGTCTCCGCGATGCTGCCGTGCGGTGTCCAAGCCATGTCCTTCGAGATCTCCGGATTGGAGAGATGCGGGAAAAGCGCCTCGGCATCCCCGGTCACGGCAGGGGTCAGAACGAGCCGGCTGGTGGTCAGAACATCGTTCATCGTTTCAGGAGACGAGCCGGGCCAGGCCGAAACCATCGCGCCCGAAACCGTTGCCGTTGTAAAACATCCAGCGCTCCCCTCCGAATTCCGTGTAGGCCGGATAGGCGACCATCTCGTGATCCCATTCGCCTTCACCCCCGGGAGCAAGGCCGGCCGAAGCATCGTCGCGCTTCCAACTCTCCAAATCATCGGAGGTCGCATAACCAAGACGATAGGAATCGCTGCCGCCGCGGAAATCCCGGCAACCGCGGGCACAGAACCACAGGTGATACTGGTCGTTGATCTTCGCCAGGGTCGGCTTGGTGATCGCTTCGTCCTCGCGTGCCTGCGGGATCATGACCTCGGCGTCCTGGGTCCAACGGACGCCGTCGAGGGAGCGCGCCACTTTGAGATCGTAGGTGTGCTCGAGCTTGCCTTCGACCTCGAGCCAGGCGGTCCCGGCACAGTAGAACATCCACCATTGATCCCCCTCGCGGTGCACGTGCGGCGAGGTCGCCGAATAAACCTCGCGCGGGGTGCGGTCGAGGACGGGGCCGCGGCTCGCCCGGGTGAAGGTCTCGCCTCCGTCATCACTGACGGCGAGACCGGTGTAGTTTTGATAGGGTAACGAGCCACCCCGCGACCAGCCGCTGTAGTAAAGGTAAACGAGTCCATCACGCCGGATCACGCTGCTGGGCATGATGCCATGCTCGTCGAACATTCCCGGATCGCCGAGGGGAAGGATGGGCTGCGGATGGAGGCGCACGATCCGGTCCGGCCGCTCCATGTCGAGATCGACGAAGGTGGTCTGACTGAGCGATTGCTTCGGCCGGGTCGCAAAGTAGACCCGCACGATCCCCTCCTCCTCGATCGGCAGCACCGTCGGGACCTGCGCATGGCTCTTCATCCAGCCGTGCGCCGAATCCGGTCGGAAAATGAGGCCGCGTTTTTCCCAAGCGAAAGGCATCACTTCACGATGTAAGCGGTCGGCTGGGCGCAATAGGGCATCGTCCGGATCTGCACATCGGGCAGGATCTCGCGCAGGGCCCGCACCTCGCCCGGGGCGGTCTCGTGGTTGAAGTTGTCGAGCACCAGCACGGAGCCCTTCGACATCCTCGGCCAGAAATGCTCAAGGCAGTTCCTCACGATGTCGTAAAGTCCGCAGTCGAGCATGACGATCTTGAAATGGAGGTGCTCGTTGTCGGCGAAGTATTGCCCAAGGGCGGGTCCGGCGAGGTCCACGTCGACCAGGCGGACGATCGGGTCGAGATCCTGGAGCCGGACGACTTCGCTCACTGCCTCATAAGACGCGAAGTAGGAACCTTCGGTCACCAATTCCGCCTCTTCTCCCTCGGGGTGATTGCCCCGGAACCAATCGAATCCGAAGACGAGCCCGAGCGACTCGGGTTCGAACAGGCGCATCAGCTTCGCGAACTGGACCACCGAGGTACCCTTGTAGATCCCCGCCTCGGCGATGTGTCCGGCGAGACCCAAGGTCATCTTGTAGATCTCGTAGAGGAAGATGAAGCGGGCGAGGGTCACGTGCCCGACGTAGGCGGGGAAGTGGTGGAGGAGATCGGTGCTCGATCCCGCCGCCTCGATGATTTTCGGCAAAGCCTCGTAGTAAGGCGCGCGACGGCTCGCGAACTTGGCCGTCTCGAGGCCACGGCATCGGTAATCGCGGGATTCGGAACTCATGACATCAGAGGCTTTGAAAACGGGTGAGTTTCAGGAATTGGTCGACATCGAGACGGAAGCGATCGGTCCCTTTTTCGATGAAAACGGAACCCGCCTCGGCGGATTTTGCGACCAGGGTATTGGCGCCGACAAAACAACGCTCCCCCAGGGTGATGCCATCAACCAGCGTGCTGTTGATCGCGAGAAAGCTCTGCGCGCCGACCTTGGCATTGCCGGCGACATTGGCGCCCGAGGTCACCCAGGCATGGTCACCGATCTCGGAATGGTGTCCGACGATCGCACCCGACCAGACGAATACTCCGTCGCCGAGTTTCGCACAGGGGTGAACCATCGCCCCAGGCATCACGAAGCAATTGTCGCCGGTCAGGTATCCGCCTGCTTCCGGGGTCTCCGGCAGACACGAAGGCAGGGCATATCCCTTTGACCGGGCCTCCGCAATCTTGCGGGCACGAAAGGCGTTGAGGTCCTGGTAGCCCAAGGCGACAAAAAGATCGTGGGAATCCGGAGGATGGGTGGAGCTGATTTCCTCGAAGGGCACGAGTGGCAATCCTTTCCAGGTATCCGCCTCGCGGTAGGCGGCATCCACGGTGACCGCGACCACCTCCCGGTCGCCGCGCTGACGCCAGCAGTGGAGCACGACCTCGGCGATCTTGCCGGCACCGAAAAGAACGATGGGTTTGGTGTTCATGTCAGGATCCGAGCTCGGCCTGGAGGGAGGGACGGTCGATCTTGCCATTGGCGTTTTTCGGCAGGCTCGTCCGCGTCTCGACCCTCGCGGGCACCATATAAACCGGTAGGAGACCGCGCAGCCGCTCGACGATCGCCGGTCCGGCGACTCCTTCGTCGACGGCGGCAAAGGCGATGATCATTCCCAGTCCGTCACCCATTTTTTTGTAAAGAGCCGCCGCCTCGCGCACGCCCTCGACCCGGTTCAGCGCGGCCTCGATCTCCTCGAGTTCGATGCGATAACCAAGATGTTTGATCTGGAAATCGACCCGGCCACGGAAGTGGAGTCGTCCGGTGGCGTCACGCTCGACGAGATCGCCGGTGCGGTAGCCGAGCTCGCGGTGCCGGGTGTTGGCCGGGTTCTGGATGAAGGCCGCGGCGCTGCGTTCCGGGTCGTTGTAATAGCCGAGTCCGACCTGTGGTCCGGTCAAGAGGAGCTCGCCGAACTCCGCCTTGCCATCCTGAGCGAGGATCTCGTAATCGAAGTTCGGCGCGAGGTACCCGAGAGTGGCGAGCGATGCCATGTCCTCGAAATCCTCTTCACGGATCGTATGGCACGAGCAGATGCAGGTCGTCTCGGTGGGACCGTAGACATTCTCGAGATCGACCCTCGAACCGAAAAGATCGTGGAGCAGCTTCAGCTTGGGTTTGGGAAATCCTTCGCCGCCGAAAATGATCTTCCGCAAGGAAGCGAAGGAGCCCGCGGAGAGCGCCCGGGTCGTGAGCAAATAAACGAGCAGCGAGGGCACCGAGAACCAGATCGTGCAGCCTGCCTGGTCGACCGAGGCAACGAGCTTCCGCGCATCGCGAACCGTGTCGGCGGGAAAGGGAACGAGGCAGGCGCCGTTCAGGAGAGAGGCGTAGAAATCAAAGACCGAGTTGTCAAAGTAGATCGGATTGACGTTGGTGAGACGGTCGGCCGGGGTGATGTCGAACTGCGTCCGCGCCCAGTCGCAAAAACGCAGCAGATTCCCGTGGGAAATCACCGCGCCTTTCGGATACCCCGTCGAACCCGAGGTGAACATGATGTAGGCGGGGCTGTCGCCGGTGAGGTTGACGGCCGGCAGTTCACCGGTGTCGGCCTCGAGCTCCGCGGCCACCGTGTCGCTCCGCAGCTCGATCACCGGAGCCGGACAGATCGAAGCGAGGTTGGCGTGGAGCGGAGGCGGCGAATCGACGGGAAACGCGTTGTAGATCGCGACCGGCTCGCAACGCTCGAGGATGCGGCGGGCTCGCTCGCCCGGGCTGTCGGGGTCGAGATTGGTGTAGATCACTCCAATCCGGAGACAAGCGAGCATGGCGGCATATCCGAGCGGCGACTTGTCATTGAGCAGGGCCACGACGTCTCCCTTGCCGATTCCGCGTGAGACAAGGTGTGCGGCGATGCGCCGGGAGAGATCCTCCAGCTCCGCAAAACTGGCCAGCTCCGACCCATCGCAACCGCGGATCGCACAAGCCCCGGAATGTTCCGCCACGATCGCGCGGAATCGCGAGCCGAGATCGCAGAAGTAGTCGTTCATCCTGACAAAACCACCGTCTCAGATCACGAGACCGCCATTGAGGTCGAGCACGTGTCCGTTCGCGTAATCATTTTCCACGAGGAAGCGGACGGCCCCGTAGAGTTCGGAAAGCTCACCGAGCCGACCGAGCGGGACCGACTTGGCGATCTGGTCCAGCTTTGCGGCGGCAACGGCCCGGCGGGTGGACTCGGTGTCGAAAAATCCGGGAGCCACTGCATTGAAGCGGAGTCCGAGAAAGCCGAGCTCCTTCGACCAGGTCACGGTGAGGGCGTTGATTCCGGCCTTCGCGGCGGCATAGGCGGATTGACCGGCATTCCCGCGTCCGGAGATGGAACTGACGCTGACGACCACACCCTTGGTGCGTTCCTTCACCCAGGTCGCGGCGAGTTCCCGGGTCATCACGAAGGTGGAATCGAGGTTCCCCGCAACGGTTCTCCGCCAGTTGGCCATGTCGTGTCGCGGATCCTCGCGTCGGAGCAGGTTGACGAGCGGTTCGCTATGGATGATGCCGGCGTTGTTGATCAAGACGGTCGGAGCAAAGCCGTGCTCGTCGCGGAGACATTTGACCGCTGCGGAGACCGCGTCGGGATCGGTGACATCGCACTGAAGGCAGGGAACATCCGGAAAGGAATCGGCCCAGGTGCCGACCGCCTCCGCGGAATACTCGAGCGTCGCCACCCGGGCACCGTCGCGTAGGAAACTTTCGACGAGGTAACGGCCGATGCCGGACCCGCCACCGGTGATGAGGATGCTGGTGCCCTCGATCTTCATGCTCCGGCCTTCGCGACGATCTGCCGCAGGTCACCGATCGTGGCGAGCGACGCGATCTCGTCGCCGCTCATTTGAAAATCGAATTCACTCTCGACCCGGGTGATCAGGATCATATGGGTCATGGAATCCCAGGAGGCAATCTCCTGGAACGGGGTGTCGTCGGCCAATCCGCCGCCATTCACGGCAAAGACATCAGTCAAAATCTGGTTCAGCTGGGTCATGAAGTTTACCAATCGAAGTTCTGGCGGAACTCGCCATCTTTTTGAACAAAGGCGAAATCGATCTGGCCCAGGGTACCGTCGCTGGGCTTGCGGAGAAAGGAAGTGATGTCATAAATCTCGTACCCGCGTTCGCCCATGAAGTCGACCACCTCGCGCAAGGCGGGCCATTGGGGATTGTTCGAGAGCAGCAGGGTCTCGACGATGAAGATCCGGGTGCGTCCGAAGAGGCTGGCACCTCCCCGCAGCGCCTCCAGTTCGAACCCCTGGATGTCGAGCTTCACCAGGTCGGGCTCAAAATCGGGATGCCTTGTCGCGAGAATCGAATCGAGCGTCTCGATCGGGGTGATCCGCTGACGGCCTGACTCGATCAGGACAGGATCCGCCGGCACGCAGAAGGAAGATCCATAGGTGTCTTCCCAGATCGTCTGGACCAGTTGGCCGGGTTCCCTGCCGACCCCGGCGATGAGGTAGGCACAGTTTGGATTTTCCTCGACCAAGGCTTCCAATCTGGGCTCCATCTCGGTCTGCGGCTCGATCAGAAGCGCCTGCGCCCGGGGAAATCGTTCCAAAGCCATCCGGGTCCAGTCGCCGCGGTTCGCGCCCACATCGAGGATGCCCCGAGGTGAAAAACCGCGTGCGACGAGGTCTTCGAGAAAAGACTCCACTTCGGCGATCGGGCGGCCGGCCGAGGCCGGCGGGATGCCCAACCCGGCCACTGTGGGCGCGCTGGACGCGGGTGACACAGTAACCGGCTTTCTGACGAGACGCGGTCCGATCTCCCGGATCAAATACAGCATCACCAGTCCCACGACCAAGATCCGGGCCACGGACGACGGCCACAACACGATCGCCGCCGCGCCGATGACAATCACGGTTAAAGCCAGGATGATTCTTGCCAGTTTCATTTTTCCAACGCTTCTCTCACGCTTCGAATTCGCAGCGTGTCAAAGCATCCCTGAGCGCCTCGGTCGGATTCTGCATGCGCAGATCGAGGATGGAGAGATGGGGCGTGCCGGAATCGCTGCTCAGCGACAAGTCCTCCCAATGGGTCCGCAGAAATCGCAGGGCGATGCCTCGATCAGCAAAGGTGGCCGGATCGTAGAGCTCCCGACCTCCAGACAAATTGAAGTAGGTGTCGGCTCCGAGCCGTTCGCAAAGATGAAGGATGCGTTCTTCTCCCCGCAGTTTGTTCCCGGGATCGACCAGGCTCGACGAGGTGATCTCCGTCTGGATCCCGAGCCGCTCGGCGACCATCTGGAGGGATCGGGAGAGAAAGGACGGCAGGGAACGCTCCGCGCCGTCAAGGATGCCGCTGATCCAATCGCGGCCTTCCACGAAGAAGGGAGCTTTGCCATAGGCGCCCTGGATCGTGCGCATCAACTTTTCTTTCCACTCCCCGCCTTCGACGATCAAAGTCTCGGAGATCTTCCGGTTTTGACTGGCATTGGCCAGCGGGACCGTCATCCAATGTTCCTTCCCCCCGACCCAGAGGCGGTTGCGATTCACCCAGCCCCGCATGATGTGATTCACGTCATCAAGCAGAACGAATCGGTCCACTGCCGCGAAAAGCTGCCAGTATCCCAGATACGGAAGAAAGTAGGGCTGCATCACCGCGATGGTCATGTTTACCAGGGATCCCAGCGATCCGAGTCATTGCGAACCCGCGCGGAGAGGTCCGCGGGGATCGCCGGCTTATCGCCATGGAGCACAGCCATGAGCAAGGGGTAAAGCGGATCACCGGCGAAAAGCCGGGCCACCGCTTCGATCGAACTGGGCGAGGGAAGATCGACACCCTGCGACTCGTTGACGCGGTCCATCTCCGCGATGAATCCAAGATCTTTGCTCCGGTATCCCAGAGACATGAGGGCCTTCGCAAGTTCGTGCTTCAAATTCTCCTGATGCAGCAGGCGAACCTCGGCGAGCGAATCCACCATCGCCTCCCAATCCCGGAACTCGGCTCCGTCGTCGGCATCGATGCGCGCCCGCGAGAAGAAATTGAGAACATCGACGGAAAGCGGCCCCAGTTGAAACGCCTCGCCCCCGACGACGATGCGCCGCCGACCGAAGCGGAGGAACAACTCCGCGCAATCCACGAACCCGAGCTCGGGAAAGTGCGGGTAGTTCGCGATGAGCGTCTCCTTGGGTGCGGGCAGCGCGTCATCCTTTTTCCAATCGGAATAGCGGTAGGTGGAAACAAACCGATCGACCGGTTCCCGGCAGGTCGAGAGGATCGGCAGGTGCCGGTATTCCTCCGGGATCTGGTCGACGGTGCCGTGCAGGGTCGGCGCATCCCTTCTTTCGGCGCCCCGTGGCAGTCGCAGTTCCGGAAACTCCAACTCCTTGATCCATCGTTTCGGCCCCTTTTTGAAACCAAAAAAGGAACGCTCTCCGTCAGCGAGCCGGCGGTACAGTTCAAGGATCGCCAAACGTCCGAAACTGCAGCCGGTTTTGGGATTGTTGATCCAGACAAAGCTGTCGGTGACGAGCATTCCTCAACTCCGCTGTTTTGCCGGACGCTGCTCCGTGCGGGCGAAAAGCACGGTCTCCCAGGCACAGTCGGTGAAATGCCGGAGCGAGAACCGGTAGCCCAGCCCGAGATTCTCCAAGAACTCCGCCAGCAAAACGTAATGTTCGGGATCGTGATAGACGCACACGGCGAGATCGGGCCGGTCGCGACGCAGGATGCCGACGGCTCCCTCCAGCACCTTCGGCTCGGCACCCTCGACATCGAGCTTGATGAAATCGATCGCCACGTCCTGCTCTTTGGCGAAATCATCCAGCGAGGTCCCGGACACGATGAGAACCTCCCCGCCCGGACTCGCCTCCGCCGGGAGCGCCTGGACCCGGGTCGCGGGGCCGTCTTCAACCACCGAGAAGCGGGTCGCCGAATCACTCCAAAGAGCCTTTTCAACGACCTTCACCCGAGGCGCATGCGCGGAGTTCCGATCCAGATTCCGGCGGAGGATCGTGAGATTCGAGGGGAGGAACTCGAAGGAAAAAACCCTCCCTTCCGGTCCGGCCTTGTCGGCGAAATAAAGCGCGGAATCGCCCCAGCAACCCCCGCCGTCGATGACGACGTCGCCCGCCCTGACAAAAACACCTTGATCGCGGTTCGCGTATTGCTCGAGGTCGTAGACCGTGTTCGGCCGTTCGCTACCGAGCAGCACGCGGAGAGGGTAACCGGCCTTGGCAAGATCGTACTCTGTCAGGACGAGGTCACGGAAACCGCTTGGCACCAGCTCCCCCTCTGTCGCCGACCATTCGGGCAAGGGACCTCCACCACCGGGGACGGGCAGCGGAAACCCCTCGGGACCGAGGAGTTGGTGCACGAGGAGCCGGGCGAGGATGTCGCGCGAGGCATCATCCTCGAGTTTTCCAAACAAGGCGTCGAGCCGTTCCCGGAGGCGGCTCCAGGTCGGCCAACGCGGCGAATCCTCCAGCACGGCCGGCCAGTCTTTCCCCCATCGGGTCGACAATCCCGCTCCGCCACAGAGATGGCGGAGGTGTTTCGCGAGCGCGCTACGACGTTTCCACCAACTCATCAGAGGTCGTAACCAAAGGGTTTCACCACCGGACGGAACATCTCGTTGAGCTTCTCGATCGTCTCCTGCCCGAGTTTCTCGCGGTGATCCCCGGGGACCACACGGCGGACGTGTTTGCCCTCGTCCTCCTTGTCGGGGCGGACGTCATGGGCCGAGGCGATCTTGTCGATGGTCGCGCGGTTCACGCCCCATCCGAACCAGTCGTTGATGTCGGCGAGCCAGTCGCCCTTTTCGAAGATGACATCCTCGTAACGGTAAATGCGGGTGCGGTCACCGTGAGTCCGCAGCAGGTCCGCCTCGTAACGGATGAACTGCTTCACGAAGAAGTCGGCCTTTTCGAGCACGTAGGACTCGATCGTGGTCTGCCCGGCCGCTTCGCGAGCCTCGAGCAGGTAATCGCGCACCTTGCCACCCTGAGGCACCGCGTGGCTCTTGAGCATGGAGAAGTAGTGGGAGACGAGCATGTCGCGCGGGTCACGGACGAGGAGCACCGAGCGCGAGTTGGCGGTCAATTCGAGACCGAGGACCGGAGGCGGGATGTGGCGGAAGCCGCCGAAACAGACACCCTCCTGCCCGAAGAGACCTCCGCAGTGGTTCGTGACCGCCGAGAGCGGATAGCCCTTGGAAAAGAGCAGGCCCGGCACATCGACGAAGGAGACATCGGCGGCCTTGCAAAGCTCGCTCACCATGGCGTTGAGAAGGACGCTGCCGGACTTGTGGAAGGCGAAAGCGTAGTAGGTCTCGGGACGCCCGCTGACCCGGAGATCGACATCGAGGGAGGACTCGCCCAGTTGGATCGTGTATCGTTTGCTGCTCATAAAATGGTGGAATGGTTTGCTCAAACTCCGAGTTTCTCCAACTGCCCGGCACGGGTGTTGTAAACCTCCATGCCGGCAATCAATTCGCGTCGGCCGGAACCGGAAAGATAAGTGAGGCGTCCCGCCTCGTCGCGGCCTTCGCGGAACTTCGATTCGACGTAACCCTGCACGGGATCCACCGGACGGATCTGGTCGGAGAGGCCGCGCTTCACGAAATAGGCGTTGTTCCCCGCCTCGTTGCAGCCGATGAAGTCGTAGCCCTTCTCGGTCGCGAGATCGCAGAGCGCCAGCAGCGAGGCCCCGAAGTAGAGGTTGCTGTGATGGGCGGCATGGCGGTCGAAGGCCGGGTTGTAGGGCACCGTCACCGCCTTGTCGATCCCGAAGACGCTGTTGTATTCCATGATGACGATGTCGGGCTCGTAGCCGTCGATCGCCTTCCAGACCCAGTAGTCGGAGCCATCGATGTCGATGTGGAGGATCCCGAAGTGTTTCGGGATGCCCTCCTCCGCGAGAAGGCGGTTGATGTTGTCCGCGTCGATCATGGCGCAGCGGGCCTTGAGGTTGTGGCGCCAGAAATACTCCTCGTTCCGGATCGTGGCGATGTTGGACTCCGAGGCATCCATCACCAGACCACTCCAGTTCCGGTTCATCAGCAGGAAGCGGGTGTTCGACTCGCGGTAGTTCTCGACCCCGAACTCGACGAACACGCGAGTCTCCGGCCGGATGCGGGAGACGAGGCCGTCGATCAAGCCGTCGTCGCCGAACTGCGAAAAGACCTTGAACTCGCTCTCCGGTGAAAAGGCCTCGCCGTCGCGGCATTGGTTGGCGAGCACCCGACCGATCATCAGCTTCAGATCCTCGCCCTGACGGTCGAGCATCCACCGCGTCTGGTGGCGATGTTCATTGAAGAGTTCAGGCAGTTGCAGCAGTGCACGGATTTTCCAAGCGAGGTTCTTGAGGGTTCGGATCATCGGATGGCTTGGTTCAATCTAGGGAGCGAACATGATCGGCGAGACGCAGGTCTTCCTGGTTCGCGGCTTCAATCAGTGCCAGAACCTTGGAGCCGAGGTCGGCACGCCAGAGCTTTTTCGGGCTCTCGTTGAGCTTCAGGTTTTCCTCGCCGGTCGGCTTCCAACCGAGGCGTTCGATCAGGAAATCGATCAATCGTGACTGGGCCGAAAGATCGACGACTTTGGCGAAGCGGGTTTCCAGCGAGGTCCGCGCCTCGGAGAAAGTGGGCTGGTGGGAGCTGCCAGCGATGAACTGGCACTGCAGGTTGTGGAACTCGACCGGTCGCTCCCGCTTCATGAACACGAAAAACTCCTCGGGATCCATCTGGTGGACCTTCGGATAGAGGACGTGGGGCGGGAAGGTGGTGATGAAATTGTAGGTCGAGATGAGCCGGTCGAGCGGATCCCGGGTGATCGAAAAAACGAAAGGTTTACGGTCGGCCCAGGCCGCTTCGCTGCCGCTCTCCCGCAACGCCTCCGTAAGCGCGAGATGGTAACCGTAGGGCCGGTGCGAAGAGACGGCGCACAGGTCGACGAGCACTTCCGGATTTTCGCGCAGGTCCTTGATGCGAGGGTGGAAATCCTGATAACGACGTCCGTAATTCGCCACCATCAGGTTCTTGATGGTCGTCCCTCCAGCCTTGGGGATGTGCACGAAGACGGCGAGATGACCGCGAGCCGCTTCGCCGAGCTCGATGTCGGCATCGGCGAGGTGGGCGAAGCGTTTGTTGCCGGAATAGAAGCGCTGCCGGGCCCCGTGGACCCGCCCCTTCAACAGCCTGTGGAGAAAGGCCTTCATCCCGCGTTCTTGCGTTTGGCGAGGAACTCCTCGAAGCGCCGCACCCTTGGCAAAAAGACTTCGTCGAAGCGGCGGTCGAGGCCCTCGACGCCGAATTTCTCATCGAGCGACTGACCGGACTTCCCCTCGTTGAAGAAGAAGGCACCGGTCCCGGAGTCACCGGTCCGCTGCATGTGTTCGATCTCGAGCTTGCGCAGGTTGTCGAGGGTCGTTCCCTCCAGCGCGGTGTCGAGACGGACGTCCTCGAGGGGAAAACCGAGGAAGCGGATGATCCCGGAGAATCCCTCGCGCGGCTTCTGTGACAGGTCCTCGTAGCTCACCACATGAACGGGGAAGCGCTTTTGCTCGAGCCAGCTTTTCCAATGCCCTTCCCAATTCGACATGTGGTCCCACGCAGGCGTGCCCCCGGTCTCGATGAAGTCGCGGGCGTAGGCAACCGGATCCTGGAGCGGCGTGCCCTTTTTCGCAAAATGGTTCACCCCGCTGATGATGATGTCGCGAGGATTTCGGTAGATCAGCACGGCGGAATGGGTGCGGCGGCGCATCACCAGCTTCCGGCCGTAGGCTTCGTGGGTTTTTGTCAGGATGCGCGGTTCCCAACCCTCTGGCCAGTTGAAGTCGCCGGCGACCTGCTCGCGCATCGCCTCCTCGGAGACGCGGCCCAGTTTCTCGCGACCCACGCTCTTCTTCAGCTTCCGCACCGGAGGCAGCAGGCGGTTCGCTTCGTTGAGCCGCTCGCTCGGCGCGCCTTTGATGTAGGCGTAGAGAAACTGGCGCACCCAAGTGTTTCCCGATTTCGGGAACGAGGTGATCCAGGTGATGCCCGGACCCGCATCGCGCGGCGGTGGCAGCAGGGAAAGAAACAGTTCGCGCAGGCTCATGCGAGGCAGAGGATCCCTCCCTTGTCGGCGCGATATCCGCGCAGTTCCATCTCGGCGCGACAGATGCGGGTGATGCGCCCGGCAGCCCAGCGACCCATCGTCTTCGGATAAGGGATTGTCAGATCTTTCTCCGCGCTCGCCGCGAGGGGAGCGTTCTGCTTACGCGAGTTCTTGAGGAAGTATTGAGACAGTCCCTCGGCGATCGTCGGAGCCTCCAAAAAGGCCGCGAGACGCTCTGAAACCCGGGCGGGGTTCGCGGCGATCTCCTCCTGCCGCAGGACGAGCCAGCGCGAGGCATCGACCCGCTCCTCGATCGTGTCGCGGAAAAGTTTCGAGGTCTCCAGCCAACGTTTTGCCAACTTCGAAACACCGGGAGCCGTGGACCATTTCCGCCGCACCGACTCGACCACACCGTGGGGATGGCGCAGGTTGAAGATCACCCGCGATGCGGGGAACATCTCCATCAGCATCGGGAGAACCTGCAACTGGGCGAGGCCCGGAGTCTTGTCGACCCAGCAGCCGCCTTCGCCGACAAGCTTGCGCTGGTAGCGGTCGATCATGGTGGCGATCTCGGAAAGAAGCAGGCGGCGCTTGTCCTCCTGGTGGAGCATCATCGATTTGGAGAGCTGCTGGAGATCGGTGCTGCCGTTGTCGAGAACCTTGCGGAGTTCGTCGAGGATCAGATACATCCAGTGCCCCTCCACGCTGGCCGCCCGGAAATCACCCGCCGCGGCGAGCGCATCGAGGGTGATCGTCGTGCCCGAGCGCGCGTGCCCGACGATGAACAGGGGACCTTCGATCATGCGGGATCAGGCACGTCGTCCGCTGAGGCGGCGGAAGGCGTCGGCGGTGTTCGCCGGATCCACGTAGTCCGGCTCGATGAACTCCCAATAGCCGACGCACTTCCGCAACTCGTCCTCGCGTTCCGGCGGGAATTGCTTCCCCTTCCAGAGGCGCAAGAGGGTCTCGAGATCCTGGGGGATGACAGTGTTGTTCTCCATCCTCAGGATTTCCTCCTCGTCGATGTAGTGCTCGATAAAGGACTGGCGGCACGGCAGGCATTCGTAGCCTAGGTGAGCCATCTTCAGCACGAGATCGGTATCGGCATAATAAAAGCGGTAATCGTCCTCGTTGGCATAACCCACCTCCACCAGCGCGTCGCGCAGGTAGAGACCGTGATTGACGTAGAGTTGGTCGAGATTGTGGGCCACCGCATACTTCATCCGCAACGGCCAGTCCCGGAAAAAGAAGGCCACGGCACCGACTTTCCGGCCCGCGGCAAGCTGATCCTCGAAGAAACGCACACCGTTTTGGATCGCACCCGGGCAGACGAGACAATCGTCGCTGAGCATGCAGACGTATTTCCCCGAGGCGCACTTGAATCCGAGGTTGATGAAGTAACCCCACGGCCGCTTCGGGACCCGCTTGCCCTCCCATTCACCCCGGTTGTGCTGGACGATGGTGATGACATCTTTCTGTTGGCCGAGCCATTCGATGGTGCCGTCGGTGGAGCCGCCGTCCACGACGATGATCTCGTGCGGGACGTTGCGGAGTTCCTCGCGGATCGTCCGGATCGTTTCGGCGAGGAAGGCCTTCCGCTCGAGCGTGGCCAGGACCACGGAAATGACCTTGTCGATCTTTGGATCGGCGGGGCGCGGGGGCATCGGGGCAGGCCTCGAGCCGCCGAAGAGTCGGCGCTTCACTTTGGACAGGATTCTACGGATCATCAAAACGGTTCAATCAATACATGTCTTCCTCGAGGTCGCTCTCCTCGCCCTTGTCGAGGTCGCGGGAGAGTCCGTCGCGACCGCGCCACCATTCGGTATCACCCTCGATGGCTTCACCATCCTCGTCGCTGCGGATCAGGTAATCGAAACCCTCGGGTCCACGGCGCCAGGTCTCGGCAAAAACGATGGTCACCGGATAATCAAGCCCCTCCAAACCGGCAAGCAGCGTATCCTCTTTCCGTTTGCGGGCGTTGAAAGAGACCAGCAAGGCCTCCTCACCACCCTTCGCCTCGGGCTTGGGATCATCCCCGAAACTCCAGTACCGGAATCGCAGGCTCGATGGTGGCCTCGTGACGATGCGACGGCGCTGTAGCTGACGGAGGTGGAAATGAAAACTGGTGCGACCCAGGCGTACCGGCGAGACCACGAGCACGCGAGAGCCGCGGGGCAGCATGGGCTTGCCCCCTTCGCCCGATTCCGCGCCCTCCGGCGATGCTTCCCTCTTCGCCTGCCCGATCTGGCGGCGGAAGTCGCCCGCGTGCGCCAGCATCGGAGAGAGCCAGACGAGGTTGCTGGCCACACCCATCAGGTTGGTGGCGGAACGCTGCGCCATCGCGACGGCGACGAGGAAAACGACGATGCCATCCCAACTGAAATCGGGCGTCCGGAGAGCATGCAACCCTAGGGCGAAAAGGCCCACCCCGAGGAGGAGCGCACCGAAGACACCGTTGTAGAGCTGGCTGCGCGCCGAGCCGAGCCTGCCATTCTCGAACTCGAAGAGATTCGCCGAGATCCCGGGATGTTTCTCCACATCCTCGGCTTTCACCGGATCCACGGCCGCTTCGCGGTTACCGGGCAAGCGGTTCGCGTCAGCCACGAAGGCGCCGATCATCGCAATGGTCTCCTTCGCCCCGCCTTCCATGAACCATTTCCGCGAGGACTTCATCGTTTTCACATGCAGCAGGTAGAAGAGTGGCAGGATCACCGGCACCGCGAGCAGGAGCACGGCGGACAGCTTCGGATTCACCACGAAGAGACTCGCAACAAGACCGATCGTCAGCACGACCTGGCGCAGGGTGTTGAAAAGTCCGACCACGGCAAGATTGGTTTTGAGCCCATGCGAGGCGGCGATGCGGATCATCACCGCGGGATCCGCGAGCCGCCCGGGCAGTTTCACCGACCCCACCGGCAACGACGACAAACTCTCGAGGTCGCGACCGGTGGCGTAGAGGCGATAGCGGCGGCCCAGGCTCGCCGCGCCGGCCGTGCCGATCCAGCCGAGGGCCGCGCCCCCCGCCCCGAGGAGCAGGATCAGCAGCGATAGCGCGCCGACAAAGAGGGTTGGGTCGATGATCTGACCCTCTTCGATGAAGGGCAGATGTGGCAGGTGGCGCTTGCCCGACACAAAGTCGATGCCCCGGTGCAGGACGAGGATGATGGCCGACTGGAGGAAAGGACCCACCACCTGACAGATCACCACAAAAATCACACGTCGCGGCGAGAAGCGGAAAAGATCGCGGATCAGCGCCGAAAAGACGCTGAAAAACCGGGCCGTCCTCCGGAGCGCGAGGCTCATCCACGTGCCTGGGCCGCGACGTTCTTCTCGCGGCGGGCGAGCTCGAGATCCGCCTTCGCCATGATGCGGACGAGATCGCCGAAGGTCACCTGCGGTTTCCAACCGAGGATGCGCTCCGCTTTTGCCGGATTGCCGAGCAATTGCTCGACCTCGGCCGGGCGGAAGTAGTCCGGCGAGACCGCGATGAGGACTCGGCCGGTCTTCTCACAGATCCCTTTTTCATCGACACCCTCGCCCTCGAAGCGGACCGGGATGCCGACCTCGTCGAAGGCATGTTCGCAGAACTCGCGCACCGTGTGCATCTCCCCGGTGGCGCAGACGTAGTCGTCGGGCTGGTCCTGCTGGAGGATGCGCCACATCATGTCGGTGTACTCGGGGGCGTAACCCCAATCGCGCAGGGCGCCGAGATTGCCGAGGACGAGCCGGTCTTGTAATCCTTCCGCGATGCGACCGGCGGCGCGGGTGATCTTCCGGGTCACGAAAGTCTCGCCGCGGCGGGGCGACTCGTGGTTGAAGAGAATGCCGTTCGAGGCGTGCAGCCCGTACGACTCGCGGTAGTTCACCACGATCCAGAAGCCGTAGAGTTTCGCGACGCCGTAGGGGGAGCGGGGGTAGAAGGGAGTGGTCTCCGACTGCGGCACCTCCTGGACGAGGCCATAGAGTTCACTGGTCGAAGCTTGGTAAAAGCGGGCCTGCTTTTCGAGACCGACCTCCTTGATCGCATCGAGGAAACGGAGCGTGCCGATGGCGTCGACCTCGGCGGTGTATTCCGGCACGTCGAAGGAGACCTTGACGTGGCTCTGGGCGCCGAGGTTGTAGATCTCCTGGGGACCGATCCGCTCGAGGAGACGGTTGAGGTTCGAGGAGTCGGTGAGGTCGCCGTGATGGAGGTGGAAGCGCTTTTCCTCGCGCAGCTTCGGATCGTTGTAGAGGTGGTCGATGCGGTCGGTGTTGAACGAGCTGCTCCGGCGGATCATGCCGTGGACCTCGTAGCCTTTCTCGAGGAGTTGCTCCGCGAGGTAGGAACCGTCTTGACCGGTAATGCCGGTGATCAGTGCTTTTTTCATGAAAGGGGCCTTTGATTAAATGTTTGTCAGGAAATCGGCGTATGCGAGCCGGAGTCCCTCTTCCAGCGTGGTCGTCGCCCTCCAGCCAAGTCCGGCGATGCGCGACGAATCCATCAGCTTGCGGGGAGTGCCGTCGGGCTTGGTGGGGTCGTTGAGGATCTCGCCTTCGTAGCCGACCGTCGCGGCGACGAGTTCGGCGAGTTCGCGGATGGTCACGTCGCTTCCGGCCCCGATGTTCACGAGCGAAGGCGGATCGTCGAGGGTAAGCAGGTGCAGACTAGCCTCGGCGAGATCATCGGCGAAGAGGAACTCGCGGCGCGGCGTTCCGCTGCCCCAGATCGTGACCGAGGGAGCCTCGGCGACCTTGGCCTCATGAAAGCGGCGGATCAGCGCGGGGATCACGTGCGAGTTCTCGGGGTGGTAGTTGTCGCCGGGACCGTAGAGATTGCAGGGCATCGCGGAGTGGAACATGCGACCATGCTGGCGGCGGTAGAATTCACAGAGTTTCAAACCGGCGATCTTGGCGATGGCATAAGCCTCGTTGGTCGGCTCGAGCGCGCCGGTGAGCAGGGCGTCCTCGTGGATGGGCTGGTCGGCGAATTTCGGATAAATGCAGGAGCTGCCGAGAAAAAGCACCCGCCCGGTCCCGTTTTCATGCGCCGCGTGGATGAGGTTCGCGGCGATCATGAGGTTGTCGTAGATGAAGTCCGCCGGATAGGTGTTGTTGGCGAAGATCCCGCCGACCCGGGCGGCGGCGATCAGGATGACATCGGGGCGATGCTCCGCGACGAAGGCCGCGGTGGCGGCCTGATCCCGCAAATCGAGCTCGGCGCTGCCGGCAGTGATGCGGTTCCGGCATCCGGCGGCCTCGAGGGCCCTCTCCAAGGCACTGCCGACCATGCCGCGGTGTCCGGCAATGTAGTATTTCAAACGGGTGTCGGGGGATTTCATGGGCGGATGCCTGGAAAATTCAGCGGCGAAGCCAGCGGAGGATCATCGGCAGGACGCTGCGACCGCGGCGCTGCCATTTCTCGAGGGCCTCGATCCGGGTGAGCACGACGGGATCGGCCCCGCCTTCGGCCTGTTTGGCGGTTTCGAGCATCTCGGCAAGCCGGCTTTCCCCGTGCTCGAGCCGGGGCTGAAGCCGGTTTTCGAAAAAGTGGTTCACGATTCGCGAAACGTTCAGGTCGGCCTGGAAATGCTCGCGGCGGTCTCCCGGAACGAAGCGCGAGGTGACAGCGCCAAGGCTTTTCAGGAGAGCAAGCCCCTGGCTGGCACTGCCCTTGCTGATGCCGAGTTGCTCGACGATCTCATCCATCGGCAGGGGCTCGGCCGTCACGAAAAGCAGCCCGTAGATCTGCCCGATGGACTTCGGCAGGCCGAAGACCTGGACGAAGGAAACAAAAAACTCCACGGACATGCCACGGAGCCGGGACTGGGAGTCGGTCGAGGAGACACTCACGCGGGTCAATCGGGGCAAGCTACCGCCCGTGGTCGGCTGGCGGCGAATTCGCCGCGCCACGCCGACCCGAGGCGGAAGATGGGGGAATAGGGGGCCGTTTCCACGTGGGAAATGCCGGAAAAAGGGAGGGAACCCCTAACATAATCCGCCCTCTGTTCAAATAAAAATGAACAAACGGGACTTGTCGGAACGGACGGCTTGGCTAGAATGAGAGGCCCCCATTTCACCCATGCGATTGCTTGTCACCGGCGGCTACGGATTCATTGGTTCGAATCTGGTCCGGCTCCTCCTCGACCCCGGCTGCAGCCCGGCCGTCGAGCGGGTCGTGAATCTCGACAAGATGACCTACGCGGCCAATCCGGAGAATCTGGCCGATTTGGAGGGTGATCCACGCCACCTCCCGGTCCGGGGCGACATCTGCGACGCGGCGCTCCTGGAGCGCCTTTTCGCCGAGCACGACTTCGACGGAGTGCTCCATCTTGCCGCCGAATCGCACGTCGACCGCTCGATCGATTCGCCCGAGGCCTTCCTCGACTCGAACGTGTTCGGCACCTTCCGCCTGCTCGAGGCGGCCCGCCATCATCACCGCAAGCTCCCCACGGACCGGCGTTTCGTCTTTCTCCACGTGTCGACCGACGAGGTCTACGGATCCCTCGGTCCCGAAGACGCGCCTTTCACCGAGGCGCATCCCCACTGTCCCAACAGCCCCTATTCGGCATCCAAGGCCGCCAGCGATCATTTCGTACGCGCCTACCATCACACCTACGGGCTTCCAGTGGTGACGACAAACTGCTCGAACAACTACGGGCCGCGCCAGTTTCCCGAGAAATTGATCCCCCTGATGATCTCGAAGATCCGGGCCGGGGCGCCGCTGCCGGTCTACGGCGATGGCCGGCAGGTCCGTGACTGGCTCCATGTCGGCGACCATTGCCGGGCGATCCTGCGGGTCCTCGCCGAGGGGCGCTTCGGAGAGGTCTACAACGTCGGGGGCCGCTGCGAATTGAGCAACCTCGAGGTGGTCGGCCGACTCGTCGATCTCGTGAATGAATTCCTGCCCGCATCGGAGCAGCGCTTGGCCGCGCAACTGATCACCTACGTGCAAGACCGCCCCGGCCACGACCGGCGCTACGCGATCGATTGCTCGAAGATCGAGCGCGAGCTGGGTTGGCGACCCCTCGAGACCGCCGAGAGCGGCTTCCGGGACACGGTCCGTTGGTATTTCGAGAACCAGGACTGGATCGACCACATTCTCAGCGGATCCTACCGGGGCGAACGTCTCGGCACCGCATCCTGACAAAACCCCATCGCGTAGCGCATGAAAGGAATCATTCTCGCCGGCGGCGCGGGCAGCCGGCTCTATCCCCTGACCCTCGTCTCGTGCAAGCAACTGCTGCCGATCTACGACAAGCCGATGATTTATTACCCGCTGGCAACGCTGATGCTCGGCGGGATCCGGGAGATCCTGATCATCACGACACCGAAGGACAAGCCGGCCTTCGAGAACCTGCTCGGGGACGGTTCGCGGCTCGGATTGCGGCTCGATTACGCGGAACAAGCCGAACCCCGCGGCATCGCCGAGGCCTTCGTGATCGGTGAGACCTTCCTGGACGGCGACGGATGTTCGCTCATCCTCGGCGACAATCTTTTCTACGGGAATCTCGACTTCTTCCGCCACTCCCTGCGGCTCGAATCCGGCGCCTGCATCTTTGGTTATCCGGTCAAGGATCCGGAGCGCTTCGGCATCGTCGAGCTCGACCGCGCCGGTCGCATCCTTTCACTTGAGGAAAAGCCGCAAAAGCCCCGCAGCCACCTCGCCGTGCCCGGCCTCTACATCTACGACGGCCGCGTCGCGGAACACGCGAAGAGCCTGAAACCGTCGCCACGGGGAGAACTCGAGATTACCGACCTGAATCTGCACTATCACCGGCGCGGGGAACTGCGCTGCGAACCGCTGGGCCGTGGTCTCGCCTGGCTCGACACGGGCACGCCCCAGAGTCTGCTCGAAGCGAGCAACTACATCGCCGCCATCGAGCACCAGCAACGCTACAAGGTCGCCTGCCTCGAGGAGATCGCCTTCACCCGGGGATTCATCGACCGCGCCGGTTTTGAGGCGATCATCGAATCGACGAAGAGTCCCGACTACCGCGCCTACCTCGAGATGGTGCTGGGAGAGAGCCGCTAAGCCTGCAGGATCGCGGCGGCGACGCGGTCCTGGTCCTCCGCGGTCACATAGGGGCTCATCGGCAGGCTCAGGCAAGTCGCCGCGATCGCCTCGGTGACAGGGAAATCGCCCTCGCGATGACCGAGGTCGGCGAAAACCGGCTGCAAGTGCAAGGGCACCGCGTAGTATGGCACGGAGGGTACGCCCGCCGCCGTCAGACGCGACTGGAGCGAGTCGCGCTGATCCGACAACACCGTGTATTGCGCGTAGACCGAGGTGTTTCCTTCGCCCAACTGCGGCAGGGTCAGGGAGGCACCAGCCAGGCGATTCGCGTATCCCGCCGCGACCGCCTGACGCATCGCGATTTCTTCTTCGAAAAGATCAAGCTTCGAGAGCAGAATCGCGGCTTGGAGGGTGTCGAGGCGACCGTTCACCCCGACGACCGGATGGTAATGCTTCCGCTCCTGCCCGTGGATCCGGATCCAGCGCATCTTCTCAGCGAGTTCGTCATCGTCGGTGAAGAGGGCGCCCCCATCGCCGTATCCACCGAGAGGTTTCGAGGGGAAAAAAGAGGTGCTACCGACCAGCGAAAGTGCGCCCGAGCGACGCCCGTGGTGGGTCGCTCCGAAGCTCTGGGCGGCGTCCTCGATCACCGGGATGCCCCCCGCCTCCGCAGCGATGCGGTTGATCGCGGTCATGTCGGCGGTCTGTCCGTAGATCCCTACCGGCATGATCGCCTTGGTCTTTTCCGTAATGGCCGCGGCCAGTTTGCCCGGGTCGAGATTCCAAGTGACGGGATCGATGTCGACGAACACGGTTTTTGCGCCAAGCAGGGCGATGACCTCCGCGGTTGAAATCCAGGTGTAGGGCACGGTGATCACTTCATCCCCTGCCCCGATTCCAAGGGCCATCAGGGCGATCAGGAGCGAGTCGGTCCCCGACGACACCGCGATGGTGTGGCGGCAACCGAGAAAATCACAGAGGCGCACCTCGAGCTCGGAAATCTCGGGGCCCATGATGTATTGGCCGTGGTCGAGCACCGCGGCGATCCGGCGATCGAGGTCGGCACGGATGCGGCGCTGCTGGCTTTTCAGGTCGATGAAATCCATAGGTCCGGGGGCTGGAGGGGCCGCAACCTACCCGGAGTGCCCGGTCACGCCAGCGAATTTGCCATTCAAGCCGGCCGACCGGACAGGGTTGAGTCGCCGAGCAAACCCTCTTCAAGCAAAGCGAGGAACTTGGCCCGCTGTCCGGGATGGGTCGGATCGAGATGCACGGAAGCCGCCTCGAAGAGCGCCGCGAGTTTGGCGTCGGCGGACAGGGCCGCGGCGGTGAGCGTGCCGGTGGCGGCACTGTCCTGGAGCCGTTTCCACTCGTGCATCCAGGAAACCAATGCAGGAAAAAACTTGAGATCGAGGCGCTGCAGCATCCAATCCCAAGAGGCGTTCGAGAGCCCGGGCAAGAGAGACTCGACCGGCCTCTCGCAGCGCAGAATGATGGACCAAGAGGGCCAGGTCGAAAGGCCACCCCGGAGCAGGGAATCCCAGCTGGTAAGTGGCA
Organism: Verrucomicrobiales bacterium; assembly: GCA_041917795.1. Classification (GTDB taxonomy): domain Bacteria; phylum Verrucomicrobiota; class Verrucomicrobiia; order Verrucomicrobiales; family DEV007; genus Arctic95D-9. The sequence continues at coordinate 121,153 of JAYRWX010000042.1, read as the reverse complement.
CGCCAGCCTCGAGGTGCAACTCGATCTGCCAAGGCGAATCCAGCTCCAGATCGAAACCCGCGCTCTCGAACTGGGCCAGCGCCCGGTGCAGCTTCTGCGAAATCGAAAGAAGGTCGCGGGCGGAGATCCCCTTTCCCGCGGCCAACAAAGTCGGCAAGGGCACGCCCGGCGATGGATCGGTGCGCAACACCGTGACGCGGTCGTCACAGTAGACCGAGCGAACCCGGAGACAATGGTGATGCGATTTCAGGAAGGGATGGGAAAGCCGGCGGTTGAGGCAATCAATCAAGGAATGCTGGAACCAAGCCTCTGGCGCCAGCAGCAGGCCCACGCAGGGACGCGATCCATCGAGCGATCGTGAGGCAATCGTGTAGGGGCTGAAGAGAGGCGTCGTCCGGCCCTGCTCATCCGGCTTGCCATAAAGGTCGGCATCACTCTCGGTCGCCCGGGCTTCGAGGAAGGAGGCGAGCGGCCCGCGCGGAAAGCTTGCGACCGTAAAAAGAGTGCGATCCTCCTCCGACCAACCCGTGGCGGCGATTTCGCGATCGATTACCTTGCCCAACTCGGCGAAATGCTCCACCAGCGGCCGGTCCCGGCCGGATTCGAGCTGTTTGAGGAGGGGGCGGAAGGGCCGGTCCTTTCCGGAGAGACGCTCCGCCAGACCCCGTCGATGGGGTTTGATTCGCTCGTGGGCTCCGGCGATTCGCTCGGTCCAGAGCGTGGCGAGGCGATGATCACTTAGTGACGCTTCTTCCCGCAAGATCGCCCCGAGCGGGCACAAGGTGAGGCCGGCGGCCCAGCCGTCACGCACATGGACGAGGAAGTCCGACAGCTCCAGATTCGCCAGGATTCGCGGGGCCAAGGCCAAAGCTTCCAACCAATCCACCGCAGATCGGAGCAGGTGGAGCATTTCTCCGTCGGAAAAGCTCGATTTCCGCTCCAGACAAATTGGCAGGGGTTCTCCATCGGGAACGTAAGCTGCGATCGCCGCCGAATGATCAGCCCCCTCGCGCAACAAGACGGAGACAGGCTCCGGCAGAGCTTCGCACGCCTCCCAGATCCGGAGACGCTGGCGAATCGATTCCAGATAACCGCGCTCCCCCGCCGGGCTGGTTTCAAGGCGATGGAGCCGGGCGATCAGGTCGTCGCCCTCGTGCCGACCGAAACCAGCGTGCCAGCAGGACGGAATGGGTCGGTCGGGCGCACCCGGAAAGTCGAGGGCTTCCAGAAAAACCAGCCGATCTCCCGCGACCTCGGACATCGGGCGGGCGGACCGCAATTAACGTGCCTGCCAGTTGGAAATGTAGGCCGCTTCGGCATCGGGATCCTTGGGATCCTGACCGGCGATGGACCACAGGTCGTAAGTCGGATTCCGCGTCTCGCGATCCTTTTCATCCTTGAGCTTCGGCGGCTGGGCGATGTAGCGAACCGGGTCCCCGTAGGAATCCATCACCATGTACTCCCCGCCAACGATGCGGGAGCGGCCATCGCGAGCGTCTTTGTTGGAACTATAATCGAGCTTCTCGACATAAACCTTCTCGTTCTTCTCGAAGTCGACCTTGCCGTCGGTGTCGAAATCGCCGGAAAGATGTTTGTAGAGCACCGAAGAGCCGGCGATCCCGTCCTGATCCCGATCGCCAGAGGGTTCGTTGAGCGGATAAATCCCGTTGTCGATCTGATACTTGGAGAGTCCGCTTTCCAACTCGGCGAGGAAGGTCTCGACCCGGTTCCGATTGACCTTGGTCTGGATCCCCGGCAAGGCGGCGATCAGCATGCCGGCAAGCAGCACGATCACTCCGAGCACGACGAGCAGCTCGATCATGCTGAAACCGCCGGGGCGGCAAATGGCTTTCATGTTCATGGGATGACTTTAACAGAGCGCGGGAGCGAAGGTCAATCCAATCCTCCGCACCCGTCGATCCGGGTTGGTTCGGGTCTCCGGCGGGGATCAGCCGGCCGACTCGTTCATCTTGGTGATGATCGTGATCATCGGCATGAAGAGAGCGATGACGATCGTTCCCACCATGAGAGCGAGGAAGACGATCATGAGCGGCTCGATCATCGAGGTCATCGCGTCCACGGCGTTGTCGACCTCGTCGTCATAAACGTCGGCGATCTTGAGAAGCATGTCGGGGAGCTGGCCGGTCTCTTCGCCCACGTCGACCATGGAGATCACCATCGGGGGGAAGATCTTGCTGGCCTCGAGCGGGGCAACGACGGACTCGCCCTCGCGGACCGCCTCGTGCACTTTGTCGATGGCGTGCGAGACGATCGCGTTGCCGGCGGTGTCGCGGGTGATGTTGAGCGCCTGGAGGATGGGCACGCCGCTGGTGACGAGGGTGCCGAGGGTGCGCGTGAATCGCGAGATGGCGCTCTTCAACTGGACCGGTCCGAAAATCGGCATTTTCAGCTTCATCCGGTCGATGGCGATGCGGCCGTTTTTCGTCATCGCGAAGACTTTCCAGCCTGCGTAGAGGACCGCCATGATGACAAGGACCACGGGCCATTGGTCCTGAACCCAGCGGCTGACACCGATCACAAACTGGGTGATGGGCGGCAGCGCGGCGCCTCCGAGCATTTCATCAAAGATTTTCTCGAAACGCGGCACGATCACCGCCATCAGGAAGACGAGGATGCCGACGGCGATCACGACGACGATGATCGGGTAGACCATCGCGGAAACGATCCGGTTCTTCAACTTCTGGGCTTTCTCCTGGTATTCCGCGAGGCGCTGGAGGACCAGCTCGAGAACACCGCCGAGCTCGCCGGCCTTCACCATGTTGACGTAAAGCTTGTCGAAAATCTTAGGGTGCTGCCCGAGGCTCTCGGAGAAAGTGGCACCGCCTGCGACGGAGTCGGCGAGGTGGTTGATGGTTCCGGCCATGACCCGGTTTTTCTCCTGTTTGCCGAGCACGGACAGACCACGCAACAGCGGCAGACCGGCGTCAACAAGGGTGGCGAGCTGGCGGGTGAAAATCATCAGGACCTTGCCTTTGACCCGACCGCCGACGCCCGAGCCCTTGCGACCGGACGCGCCCTTCTTGGCCCGCTTTTTCGCGGCGCTGGAGACGCCGCCCTTGCCCGCCGGGACGACCTGGGTGGGGTAGAGCCCGCTCTTGCGGAGCTGGCTGATCGCATCCGCCTCGTCGTTCGCCTTGATCGATCCCGTCGTTTCCGTCCCTTTGGCATCCAAGGCGATGTATTCGAAATTGGCCATGTTTCTTTGGTCTTGAAATCTGTTAGTGTGTCTGAGATTAGCCACGACGACGCGCGGCTGTCGATGGAAAAATCAGGAACTTTTCAGGTGTACTTGAGGACCTCCTCGATGGTCGTGATGCCATCGAAGATGTTGCGGATCCCATCCTCGCGGAGGGTGCGCATCCCGAGCTCCTGAGCCTTTTGTTTGAGCACCACCGTCGCAGCCCGTTGCGCGATGAGGTCACGGACCGGATTGGACATGTCGAGCAGTTCGAAGAGGCCCTGTCGGCCCCGGTATCCGGTGTCGTTGCAGGCATCGCAGCCCTGGCCGGTGTAGAACTCGTTGGCACCGATGTCGGCGGCGTTGATCCCAAGCTGGGCAAGGACGGCCTGGGCGGGACGGTAGGCAACGCGACAATCGGGGCAGATCCGACGAAGGAGACGCTGGCCGAGCACGCCCTCGAGCGTGGCGGCCACAAGGAAGGGCTCGCAGCCCATGTCGATGAGACGCGTCACCGCGCCGGGTGCGTCGTTGGTGTGCAGGGTGGAGAGCACCAAGTGGCCCGTCAGCGAGGCCTGGATCGCGATCTGAGCGGTTTCGAGGTCTCGCATCTCGCCGACGAGGATGCGGTCGGGGTCCTGACGCAGGAAGGCGCGGAGCACCCGGCCAAAGGTCAGCCCGATCGCCTCGTTGATCGGCACCTGCATGATGCCGTCCATGTCGTACTCGACCGGATCCTCGGCGGTTAGCAGCTTCGCGTCGATCGTGTTGATGCGGCGGAGACAGGCGTAAAGTGTGGTCGTTTTCCCGGCCCCGGTCGGTCCGGTACAGATAAAAATGCCGTTCGGCTTTTCGATCGTGTCGATGATGTACTCGTTGATCTCCGGGGGGAGATTGAGGTTCTCGAGGTTGAGGTTGACGTTCGAACGGTCGAGCACCCGGAGCACGACGGACTCACCGAAGACGGTCGGCAGGGTCGAAACGCGCATGTCGATGCCCTGGCCATTGATCTCCTTGGTGATGCGTCCGTCCTGCGGCAGCCGGGTCTCGGCGATGTTGAGGTTCGACATCACCTTGATCCGCGAGATGATCGCGGCCTTGAGGTGCTGCGGAGGCGGGGCCATCTCATAGAGCGCGCCATCGACCCGGTAGCGGATCTTGAAGTCGTCCTCGAAGGGCTCGAAGTGGACGTCGGAGGCTTTCTCCTTGATCGCCTGGTAAAGCACCAGGTCGACGTAACGGATGATGGGCGCGGAATTCGACTCCTCCTCGAGGTCATCGCTGGAGAGTGCGGCCACTTCGGCACGAATCTGGGCAAGGGCGTCGCTCTCGGCGGCGGCAGGCTCGGCACCGGCGCCACCGGCCTTGCGGCCGTAGTAGAACTGCTCGATCAGTGCGGTGATCTGCTCGGGCGGCGCCACCGCCGGGACGATGGCGGTGTTCAGCGAAAAGGCGAGCTCCTCGAGGTTCTGCGGATCGAGCGGGTTCGCGATCGCGACCTGCAGTCCCTGGTCGAGGAACTGGATCGGGAAACATTGGTAGAGCTTTGCGGTGCCGGCGGGCACAGCCTTGAGGACCTGAGGAGCCGGCTCGAAACCGGTCAGGTCATAGTATTCACCCCCGATGTCCTGGGCGACCAACTGGAACAACTGGTCGCGCTGGAGGAGACCGAGCTCCTCCACGGCAAAGGTGATGTCGTGTTCGCTGCCGTAAGCCGCGGCGATGTATTCGTCCCGCTGCGAGTCGTCGATGAGCCCCCGTGAAATGAGGAGGTCGATTACGCTTTCAACCGTCATGGAATTGTCAAAAAAATGGAATGGAGTTTCGCGGCCTGATCAGTCGTCGGCCATGGTCACGCGGATCACTTCCGACGCGGTTGTTTTGCCACCGAGGACCTTGCGGATGCCGTCCTCGCGGAGGGTGCGCATGCCGAGTTCGCGGGCGCGGCGACGCAGGCTGCTGGTGGATTCGTCACCGTTGATGAGCAGGCGGACCTCCTCGTTGATGTTGAAGATCTCGAAGCAACCCATCCGGCCTTTGAACCCGGTCATCCGGCAGGTGCGGCAGCCGGCACCCATGCGGATCTCGGCTTTCGCGACCTGTTCCTCGGTGAGACGGAGCGAGCGGATCTCCTTCATCGTCATCTCGCCCGGCTTTGTGCAATCCTTGCAAATGCCGCGGACAAGACGTTGGGCCATGATGGAGCGCACCGCCGAGGCGATGAGGAATTTTTTCACCCCGATGTCGGCGAGACGGGCCACCGCGGAGGGCGCATCGTTGGTGTGGAGCGTCGAGAACACCAAGTGACCGGTGAGCGACGCATTGATCGCGATCGAGGCGGTCTCGAGGTCCCGGATCTCTCCGATCATGATGATGTTCGGCGCTTGACGGAGAATGGCCCGAAGCGCCGCCGCGAAGGACATGCCGATGGATTCCTTTACCTGGACCTGGTTGATGCCCGACAGGAGGTACTCGACCGGGTCCTCGACCGTGATGATCTTGCGGTCGGGTTTGTTGATCGTGTTGAGACAGGCGTAAAGGGTCGTCGTCTTCCCGGATCCGGTCGGACCGGTCACGAGAATGATGCCGTCGGGGAGACGGATGAGCTCCTCGAAATTCGCCTGGTCATCGCTGAAGAAACCGAGCTGGGGCAGGCCGATCGAGAGCGAGCTCTTGTCGAGAATCCGCATCACGACGCTCTCTCCGGAGTTCGTGGGAATCGTCGAGACCCGCAGGTCGAGATCACCGGAGCCGAACTTCGCCTGGATCCGGCCGTCCTGGGGCAGGCGCTTTTCCGAAATCGCCATGGTCCCGGTCATGATTTTGATCCGGCTGACCACCGAGGACAGGAGCCGGAGCGGGTGGCTCTGCACCTTGTGGAGCGCCCCATCGATGCGGTAGCGGACCCGCATCTCGGTCTCGGTCGGCTCGATGTGGATGTCCGATGCGCGGTTTTGATAAGCCTCCTGAAGGATCTGGTAGACCATCTTGATGATGGGCGCGTCGCCGCCCTCGGCGGCTGTCTCGGCCACGTTGATGGCATTGGCATCGAGCTTCTTGATCTGATCCGCGTCGAGCTGCGATGCATAAAAGTCGAGCTGGCGCTGTTTGATGGCGCTGTCGGAAGCCACCACGAACTCTGGCTCGACCGAGAGCACGTGGCGCAGCGAATCCAGGCCATCAAAGTCGAGCGGGTCGGTCACCGCGACGACGAGGCTGCCGCCGTGGTCGAACACCGGCACCGCCCGGAAGCGCACCGCCACATCGGCGGGCACCTTCGCGGCGACGGCGGGATCGAGGTCGAGCCGCTTCAGGTCGATGTATTCCATCACCGCATTCTCCGCGAGAGTCTGCGCGATGGTTTCGTCCGTGAGGAGGTTGAGCGAGAGCAGCGCTTCGATCGTCGACTCCTGAGACTTCTTCTTATGGCGGACGTCTTCGAGCGCCGCGGCGGTGACTGCCTGGGATTCCTGGAGCAGCTCCAGCAAATAGGATTCGTTGGTGTACAAAACGTCGGAAGAGTTGGCGTTGAAATCAATCCCGGGTCACGAAGACTCCGGGGTTCATTCCGACCGGGCGGGCCACGACCGGGCAGAACGACAGGGGGCGCTAGGTATAATAGGAAATCGCTCCGGCGTGAAGCAAAAAAACACGCGTTCAGCTTTCCGGTGCCGCCAAATGGAAGGCGTAGGCACCGCTGCGGACCTCGACGAGTGGCGGCAATTTCACATTTTCAAAGAAATCGAAGCCCTCCTTCAGCCCGATCCACTCCTCGCTCCAGCGTGATCGCTCCGCCAGCACCCGGTCCATGCGCTTGTCGCTGAGGCGGAAGGGGAAAAGATGGATCTGGAGCTCTTGCTGCCCCGCCCGGAAAGCCGCCGCAGCGAGTGCGTAGACCTCTTCGACCGCCTCCTGCGAGAGGGCGTAGGACCCTGCCGCCGAGGTGCCCCCATGAAGGAGCATTTCGCTGCCGCTGCGGCCGTGGTAGCGGTCGAAATCGTTCGGATATCCCAAATCGATCCCGAGATGGTGCCGGGTTTCCGGCCGCAGGGCCTCGGGTCCGACCTGGTAAAACCCCTCGGGCGCCTGACCGTCCCCCTCCCGTAGCTTCGGCCCGGGGCGGCCGGCTGAGACGGTGATCCGGTAAATCTTGAAAAGCGAAAAGAGCTCTTCATGCCCGGGTTTCAGCCAAACCTCGAGTTCGGCCTCCTCCTTGAAAGCCCGCAGCACAACAGCGTCCCCCATCGCGAACCCCGAACCGCGGAGCTGGGGGGCGAGCCGCGCCTCGGCGGCGGCACAGAGCGATTTCGAGCGCGGCGTCTCGGTTACCTCCGAGCCCGACCAGGAGATTCCGAAATCAGCGGTTCCATTTCCCAACAAACTGCCGACAAGCCTGCGGGTCTGGTTGGCCAAGGGATAGGACTCGACCTGGTCATGGCGCTCCACCGGGGGCGGTGCCGAATCAACCGAGCGATCGCCCCTTTTCTTGAGCCACTCCATCCAGCCCGAAGCGACTCCTGGTTCTCTTTTTCCATCCAAGCAGTCGCGGACGAGCCAAGGCGCACCGATCCCTACACCAACGAAAAAAAGGATGAACGCACGCTTCAGGGACATTTTTTAAATAATCTCCTTAGTTTTTATAAAAATCAAGCTTTCCGAAATGAATTCTGCCGCCGTGGCTGACTCAAATGCCCCTTTCAAAAGCCGGGATTCCCTCCTACCCTCCGCGCGATGCAGAGCGACCCCTCGCCCCTACCCGCCATCGGAGTCATCGGCGGCTCCGGTCTTTATGAAATCGAAGGCCTCGCCGACGTCGTGGAAGTCGTCGTCGAAACTCCCTTCGGCCCGCCTTCGGATGCCATCGTCCGTGGTGTTTTCGCCGGACGCACTGTCTGCTTTCTTCCGCGCCACGGCCGCGGGCACCGCATCCTGCCGACCGAACTCAACCACCGGGCAAACCTTTGGGCCCTGCGTTCACTCGGGGTCCGCTGGATCATCGCCGTGACCGCAGTCGGCTCGCTGCGTGAGGAGTACGCGCCGCGCGACATCGTGCTGCCCGACCAGTTCTTCGACCGCACCAGCCGCCGCGAGCACCACACCTTTTTCGGCAAAGGCATCGTCGCCCACGTCGGCTTCGCCGATCCCATCTCGGCCGGACTCCGGGGCCTGCTCCGCGAGGCTGCGAGCGGGCTCGGGCACCGCGTCCATGACGGCGGCACCTACGTCTGCATGGATGGTCCCGCCTTTTCGACGCGGGCCGAATCGGAAACCAACCGGAAACTGGGCTTCGACCTGATCGGCATGACCAACCTGCCCGAGGCCAAACTGGCCCGCGAAGCCGAGATCGCCCTCGCCACCCTCGCCATGGTCACCGATTACGATTGCTGGAAGGTCGAGGAGGACGCCGTCTCCGCCCATTCGGTGATCGAACACGTCCATGCGAATTCCTCCACGGCCAAAGCCGTCATCCGCGCCGTGATCCCCCACATTCCCGAAACCGCGGACTGGCCCGAACACCGCGCGCTCGATGCCGCGCTTTTCACCGACCACAGTCTTTGGCCGGAGAAAACCAAGGAAACGCTCTTTCCCATTCTTGAAAGGTTTTTAAATATTTAAGAATGTTCCAAGATCTGAGTTGCAAGATTTTTAAAAAGTCATTACCTTCTTCTCGGCCCGCGGGCTGATTTGAACCTGCTTCCCCGATCTGCTTGAAAATCGCATCCTTCCACCTCGCACTCCTCGTCGTCGTTGCGGGGCTCACCGGCACTTCTTGCTCCACCACCGGCAAGAAGAATCAACCCTCCCCACAGGCCGCCCCGACCGGGGCGCCGGTCCCGCTCCCGACCTCGGCAGGCACGCAGGATTCCTATTCCCGCGTCGCGACGTCCCTGCCCTACGTCGCCCTGACCTTCGACGACGGTCCGCACCCCACCTACACTCCGCGCCTCCTCGACATCCTCAAGGCGAAGAATGTGAAGGCCACCTTCTATGTGGTCGGGACCAATGCCCGTCGTTACCCCGAGATCATGCGCCGCATCATCGCCGAGGGGCACGAAATCGGGAACCACACCGTCAACCACCCGAACCTCTCGAAAATGTCGGACGACGGTGTCCGCAAGGAACTCCGCGGCACCCACGAGGCCATCGTCGCCGCCACGGGCATGCCGCCCCGCACGATGCGCCCGCCCTATGGCGCCATCACCGCGACCCAGAAATCGTGGATCCGAAAAGAATTCGGCTACCCCACGATTCTCTGGTCCGTCGACCCCGAGGATTGGAAAAAGCCTGGTTCGACCGCGGTGACCTCGCGCCTCGTTTCGGGGGCCGCTCCGGGCGGGATCCTGCTCGTCCACGACATCCATGGCGGTTCCATCGACGCGATGCCTGCGACGATCGACCAGATCAAAGCCAAGGGCCTCCAGTTCGCCACCGTCACCCAATTGCTGGCGATGGAACAACGCTGAGCGACGGCGTTCAGCGATCCGCGTCACGCCGCGCCTGCTCCTGAAAAGTGGCGAGGATCCTTTCCCATTCGCCGGTGAGTTTTTCCAGCTGCTCCGGGTGTGCGGTGGCCAGATCCCGGGACTCGGCCCGGTCTTGGGAAAGGTCGTAGAGTTCCCAAGGATCGCCCTTCGCCGCGACCGCCTTCCAGTCGCCCTGTCGGATCGCGCGGTTGTCCTCGTGCAACCACCAGATCGACTCATGGAGCGGCGCGCCGTCTTTCTCAAAGACCGGCACCAGACTGCGACCGGGCATTGATGGCGCCTCCGCCGAAGCCGCCAGACCGGCCAACTCCAGCAAGGTCGGCACCACGTCGATCACATGCGCCGGCGCGGTCCGCCATTCGCCGTGAGCGGTGATGCCCTTCGGCCAAGCCGCGAGAAAGGGCGTGGAGATCCCGCCCTCGTGGGTCCAGGTCTTGTGCCGGCGGAAAGGCGTGTTCGCCACCGTCGACCAGCCTGGTCCAAGGCAGAGGTAACTGCCCGCCGAGCCCGGAGCCGCCGCCGGGTCGTGCCCATCGTCGCGCACCATGATCTCCGCGCTCGCTCCATTGTCCGAGAGAAACATCACGAGGGTGTCGTCCCACGCACCCATTTCCTTGATCTGGGCGAAGACCCGGCCGATCTCGAGGTCCATGCGATGGATCATCGCCGCGTGGATCGACATTTTCGCCGCCTGAAACGATTTTTGGGTCTCTGTCAGGGTGTCCCAAGGCAGTGGACGGTTGACCTCGTCCGGTCCGAGCAACGCGAGGTCTTCGGGGAAAGGATAGGGCGGGCCCAGGTCGCGCTCGGGCTCCGAGAGACTTCCCTTGAGAAAACCGAGTTTTCCGATCCGGTCCCAGCGCTGCAAGCGGATCGCTTCCCAGCCCAGGGCGTAGCTCGAGGCATAGGCCGCAATGTCACCGGGCAAAGCCTGCAGCGGGAAGTGGGGCGCCGCGAAGGCGAGGTAGTGGAAAAAGGGCGCCCCGGCATGCTCCTCCGCGTGCTCCCGCAGCGTCTCGACGACATGATCGGCGAGAGCAATCGTTCCGTAATAGCCGGAGTCTTTTTCAACAGGCGGCAAGGGCTGGTCGTCCCGGAAATGTTTCCGCGGATTGAAGAATCTCCCCTGATCCTGCAAATAATAGGATCGATCGAAGCCACTCTCGCAGGGTTTGCCATCGATGTGCCATTTCCCGGTATGGTAGGTGCGGTAGCCGGCTTCGCGAAGTCGCTCCGGCACGAGCGTGGCCCAGTCGGGGCGGCGGTTCTTGTCCCCTCCCCCGCCGGGAAAACCCGGCATGGCATCGCGGCGGATCTGTTGGGGATAATAACCGGTCAACAGGGCCCCGCGGGTCGGCCAACAACGCGCCGTGTTATAAAACTGGCTGAAGCGCAGCCCGCCTGCCGCGAGCGCGTCGAGGTTCGGTGTGGCGATCTCGCCGCCATAGCAGCCCAGGTCCGAGTAGCCGAGGTCGTCTGCCATGATCAGCAGCACGTTCGGCCTCGGCGCGGCTTCAATCCCGGCGGCGACTCCGAGAACCAACAACAACCGCAGCAGCTTCGATTTCATCGGGGTTGGAAGCGGACCGAAGAGGGTCTGGTCGCACACCCCACCCTCTTGGATCGATCATCGGATCGATCACGCGTCGCCCAAGGGTTTCCAATCCGGGTTCGGCACGAGGATGGGTTTGCCGCAGTTGGTGAAGGGGCAGGGCATCTCGGTGCCGAACTGATCCGGCGTGGCGGAGAGTTTGCGACGGCAATGCGGGCAGATGAACTTCAGCTTGTGGGTCGGCAGCTTGATGTCCTCGGGCGTCGGCACCATGAACTCCTTCCCGCAATCGGGACAGTCGAGGATGGTGTGGAACAGTTCCTTCCCCGCGGAGAGTCGCGAGGAACAGTGCGGGCATTCGAATCGGAGTGGCATGGCGGGAAGGGGACGTTTTTTATAGCGCGTCGCGTACCGCTTTGCAGGGGAAAAGTTGAACCTGCCCCGAAATCGCCTTAAGGGAGAAGGACATGGAAAACATTACCCTCGACGCCTACTGCGGCGGCCTTTTCCAGACCAACAGTTACCTCGTGCAATGCCGTGGGCAGGTTTTCGTCTTCGACGCGCCGGAAGGCATCACCGATTGGATCCTCGGTCTCGGCGTGAGACCCAACGCGCTGCTGCTGACCCACCACCACCACGACCACGTCCTCGATGCAGCCCGGCTCCACGAGACCTTCGGATGCCCGATCTACGCGCATTCCCAGACGAGCGAGGACCTGACCCTCGCGAAGCGGCTTGAGCAGATGATGGGCATGCCCTGCCCGATCGACGCCTACACGGTCTCCGAATGTTTCGCCGACATCGACAAGATCGACCTCGGCGAATTGCAGTTGCGGATCCACCACGTACCGGGGCACTCTCCCGACAGCGTGTGTTTTTACATTGCGGAGGAAAACCTGCTGATCGGCGGCGACGTGCTTTTCCAGGGCAGCATCGGGAGGACCGATTTCCCCAACGGCAATCACGCGCAATTGATCTCGGGCATCCGTGAAAAATTGTGGCCGCTGCCGGATGAAACCCTGGTGCTGCCCGGTCATGGACCGGCCACGACGATCGGTGAGGAAAAGCGGCACAATCCCTATCTGGCCTGAGGGATTCAGGGCCTCAGCGCCGTTTCGAAGAAGCGGTATATCACCTCGTTGGACTGCGGATTGGGGGAGTGATCGGGTCGGTTGTGCATCGCGACGCGCTTGTCAAATCCAAGCAGACGGTTGACCGCGACGCTGTGGTTGAGCGCGCGCCACCGCGACGGAGAATCCTCGCTGCCACCCGAAACGAGGAAGGGCCGCGGTGCCATCAGCGCGTGCAGTTCATGCAGGTCGCGGCCCTCAGCGAGGAGTTCGGGATAAAGGCCGCGGGCCGGGTTTTCCGCATCGGGAATACCGCGACGCTGCCACGGCTGCGGGTAATAGCCGAGGTACCACGGCTCCCAGTAGTTCACACTCGGCCGCGTGTCGAAGACGATCCCCGGATCGCTCCAGACGGCGCAGGCGAAACGGTCGAAAAGGCAGGAAGCGAACATCGCCCATTTCCCCCCGAACGAATGGCCGACCACGCCGATGCGCGCGGAATCGACCTCGGGACGGGCGGCGAGGACGTGCCACGCATTCGCCGCGGCGTAGGCCAGCATCGAGAGCGGCTGGACGTCGGCCGCTTCGAGCGAAGGCCAGTAAATCGAATAGGTCTTCGCCGCACTCGCCTCTGTCGTGCCAATCGAGAGGGTGACGAAGCCGCGGCGGGCCAGCGCGATCGCGAAGTCGCGGTCTTCCGTGCCGAGCCCGACGGCGGTCTCGGGCTCGTAATAGACGGTCAGCACGGCCGGACTCTTCTCCGTGGTAGTTTTGTCAGGGATCAGCAAATAAGCGGTCGTCTTTTCCGTCGGCGTCCAGAGGAAGCGGACCCGGTGGCGGGTGAGGCTCTCCACACGCTCGGTCGCAAGGATCTCCACCTCGGGATGCTCGATCAGGTCGGGCCAAGCCCCCATCTTTTCCATCCAATAGGCGCGGATCTCCTCGCGGCGACGAGCCCAGTCTTCCTTCGTTTTGACCGGACTGCCGTCGTCGAAGCGCAGCACGGGGCGGAAGTCGCCCAGATCATCCGCGAACTCCTCGGGGGGCGTGTAGCTCGCCTCGAACGGGTCCTGGGCGCGCAGCGCGCCGCCCGCGAGCAGGCCGGCGATCAGCAGCAGGCGCATGAGGGAGAAAAGTTCACGCCGCCTCGCAGCGACAGATCGCCCCAATGCAGCCGCACTGGTGGCAGAGATCGAAACGGCCACCGCACTTGGCTGGCAGGCCTTGGAGGACCCGGTTGATCCGGCAATGACAGGCTCGGCAACCGGTGCCGGCCCCCGTCTCGGTCATCACGCCGATCAGGGAATCGACTCCGCTCATCACCGCCGCCTGCACCGTGGCCTCGGTGACCCCGGTGCAGTGGCAGAGCGGCCCCTCCTCCGCGCCAGGCTGGCGAAAGCGACAGGTGGGCAGGGTGATGGCCGGATCCGGCGACATGCGGCTTCAATCCTCCTTCGACTCGCCGAGCTGCTGGGCGAGATAGCGCTCCAAGCTGATGCGCTCGATCAGGTCGAGCTGCGTTTCGGCCCAGTCGATGCTGTGCTCTGACTCGACGACCATCCGCTCCATCAGGTCTCGGCTGCCGGCATCGCCGACCTCGAGACAGAGACGGATGCCCTCGTTGTAGGTCGCGACCCCCTTGGTCTCGAGCGTCAGACTGTCCTGGATCTGCTGCTTCGGATCGGTGCCGACGAGGATCTTGTCGTAGCGCGCGATCTCCGGCACTCCCTCGAGGAAGAGAATGCGGTCGATGACCTCCTCGGCATGCTTCATTTCCTCGATCGACTCCTCGTAAAAGTGGGCGGCGAGACCGTTGAGCCCCCAATCCTTGCACATCTTCGAGCAGATGAAGTACTGGTTGATGGCCGTGAGCTCGATGGTGAGCCCGGCATTGAGGGCGTTGATGACTTCTGGATTTCCTTTCATAATTCGGAGCAAATACGTCCCCGAGCGGATAATGGGACCTAATCCCATTAATTTCGGGCGCGCAAGTTTGAAAAAGCTGACGGATTCGCGGGAGGGCTCGGACAGCGGCGATGCTGGAGCCCGACCTCATCACTGGCCGTATTTGATGCGGGTGCCGCCGCTGGCCTTGATCACATTCCAATCACCGGTCGGGTCATCGAGCGGGCTGGAGGCGTAGGGACGTCCCATCGCCCGCGGACCCCGGGTCGATGCACAAGAGGCGAGGAAAGACCCGAGCAGGGACAGGAGGACGACGAGTTGGATGGAGCGTTTCATTGCTGCCCCTTTTTGCACTTCGCGACGGTCTTCGTCAAGCCCCCGCTGCCACGCGGATCAGGCGAGGGTTTGGATCAGGGTCTCGGCCAACCGCGCGAAGGCCGCGGAGATGGCATTTTCGGCCGGATCGAGAGCAGCCACCGGTCGCCCGGCATCGGCGCGCTCGCGGGTGGCGATGTCGAGAGGGATCTGGGCGAGCAAGGGCACGCCGAGCCGAGCCGCCTCCGCCGCTCCACCACCCTCGCCGAAGATGGGGTAACGGGTTCCGTGATCGCATTCGAACCAGGCCATGTTCTCGATGATGCCCGTGATGGGCACTTTCACCTTCTGGAACATCGAGGCGGCCTTGCGGGCGTCGATCAGGGCGACTTCCTGCGGGGTCGTGACGATGACGCTGCCACTGATCGCGACGGTCTGGACGATGGTGAGCTGGATGTCTCCGGTGCCCGGAGGCAGATCGAGGACGAGGTAATCGAGCTCTCCCCAGAGGCATTGCCGCAGGAATTGCTGGGTGTAGCGGGTCGCGAGCGGACCGCGCACGATCACCGGCGAATCCTCGGAAAGCAGGAAACCCATCGAGATCGCCTTGATCCCCTGGGCCTCGATCGGAATGATCTCGTTTTGCTCCGTGGCCATCGGCTGCTGGTCGGTCGCGCCGAGCATCAAGGCGACGCTGGGACCGTAGAGGTCGCAGTCGCAGAGCCCGACCCGGGCACCGGTGCGGGAAAGGGCGATCGCGAGATTCGTCGCGATGGTCGATTTGCCGACACCTCCTTTTCCACTCGCCACGGCGATGACTTTCCTGATCCCCGGGATCGAAGTCTGGGCCGAGGCCGGATTGGCGGCGGCGGCTTCCGGCGGATCCTTGATGTCGAAGTCGATCGTGATTTTCCCCGACCCGCCGAGCTCGGCGAGAGCAGTCTCGATGCCTTGGTGGATCTGGCGGGGAATGTTCGGATCGCGGGTGGCGAGGCCGACCAGCACGGTGATATCGGCGCCGCTGACGATGACCTGCTTGATCAGGCCGAAGGAAACGATGTCGCGGCTGAAGCCGGGGTAGTTGACTTTCCTGAGCTTTTCCCGAACTGAGTCTTCCGTGATCATGAACCGTGCAAAAAGGGCGTTTCCGATAGGCGAATACGGCGCGATGTCCAGTGCGGAGGCGTCGCGATGAAGGACGCGACCCCGCTGATGTCTCGCGCGGCCGAAGGCCTGTTCCCCGAAGACGCCGGAGAGCAGGAGCGTTTCCTCCGCGCCCTGGTCGCCCCCGCCGCCCGAACCGGCGCGATCCTCTGGACCGGTCCCCGCGATCCCTCCGCGATCGAGACCCTGCCGCGCTCTGCCCTGCCTGCCTGGGTGCCCGAAAGCATCGATCTCGTGCCTGCCGGCACCAAGGTTGGACACAGTGCCGCCTACGCCGCCGGATCGGTCTATCCGCTGGATCTTTCCTCGGTGGCCACCGCCTCGGCGATGCTGACCATCCGCGCCTCCTTGCCGGAAGCACCGCGGGTGCTCGACCTCTGCGCGGCTCCGGGAGGAAAATCGCTGCTCGCCTCGGTTTGGCTCCGCCCCGACCTGCTGCTCGCGAACGAGATCGAAGGGAAAAGGCTCGGCATGCTGCGTCACAACCTCGCACGCTGCCAGGTCGATCGCGTGTTCACCCAGCGGATGGAGCCCGGCGCGCTCGCTTCGCTCGCCGCGGAATCCTTCCACCTCGCGTTGGTCGACGCACCCTGCTCCGGACAATCCCTGCTCGCCAAGGGCATCGAAAACCCCGGCTGCTTTTTCCCCGGCACGGTGAAAGGCAATGCCCGCCGCCAGTCGCGCATCCTTGCCGAGGCCGCAAAGCTGATCTGCCCTGGCGGTTTCCTGCTCTACACGACCTGCACCTTCAGTCCGAGGGAAAACGAAGGAGTCGTGGAGCGCTTTCTGAAAACCGAGCCCGGCTGGTCCGCGGTCGTCGTGCCCCATCTCGAGCCGAACCGCACCCGGCTCAGCCCGCTGCCAGCCTATCGGCTTTTCCCACAGGTCGATCTCGGCGTGGGTGGCTTCGCGGCGCTCCTCCATCGTGGCGGCGAGCTGCCCGCGGAGTTATCTCCCCTCCCCGCTACACTGCTCGACTACCCGGCCGGTTCCGCGGCGTCGCCGAGGTGATGAGGCATCGCTTCCTCCGCTTCGCGGATCGCACGGCGACTGATGGGAGGAAAATCCGGCAGCACCCCGAGTGGAGGCACCTCACAGTCCCGGAACTCCGCGGTGTAGCGATGCAGCGGCTCAGAAAGAACTGCGGCGGCCTCGCCCAATTCGAGCAGGGCTCCCTCGAACAACACGCCAAGCCGGTCGGCGTAGCGCGCGAGGCGGCGCATGGATCCGCCCGCCACGAGGATGCCGATGCCATGCGTGTCGCGGATGCGCCGGAGGATCTCGCCGAAATGCTGCGATGCGAGCGGGTCGAGGTCTTTCTCCACCTCTTCACAAAGCAGCAGGCGCGAGCCAAGGATCAGCGCCCGGGCCAAGCCGAGCCGGTGCCGGTCAAGCAAGGGCAGATCGACGAGGCGGCGTTTCACGAGAGTCTCGGGCTCCAACAGACCCACCTCGAGAAAGGCCTCGCTCCATCCCTGTCCGCCCGGGCGCCGCATTGGCCGGAGATCGCGCAACCAATCGCGCACCCGCCGCTCTGGATCGGCCGGGGCCGCCGCCATGGAGCACAGGATCGTGATCGGTCCACGCCGCAGCGCGACTCCGTCGCGGCGGCGGCTCAGCAGCGTGCGACCCTCGAAACGAAGTTCGCCCGTCAACACCTTCACCCGCGGATCGGCGATGCCGGCGATCATTTGCAGCAGCAAAGACGCACCGCTTCCGGCCTCTCCCGCCAAGGCGAGGATCTCGCCGGGCGCGAGGGAAAGCTCGATCCGGCGCAGACCGATCCGGCGCTCCGAGGGCAAGCCAGGCACCTCGAGAGTGAGGTTTTCGACGCTGAGGAATCCGGGGTCGTTGCTCATATCAGGCGAATCGGGGCAGCAGACCCGTTTTCAAGGCATCGGCAATGCGCCAGCCCAGCAGGGAAAAAATCAGCACGATCGACGTCGCGAAAACGCCCGGATAGATCGTCATCCACGGAGCCTCGATCAGGTAATCCTGACCCCGCGCCACCATCGCTCCGACCCCGAGCCGCTCGCCGGTCAAACCAAGGAAAGAGAGCGCCATCTCCACCAGCAAAACCTGGGGCACCAACAGCGCAAAGATCCCCGGCAAGCGCCGCAGCACCTTCGGGAAGGTGCGTCTGCGCACCAGTTCGCCGCGCGTCTGTCCGGCGAGGCGCGAGGCGAGGATGTGGAACCCGCTTTCCTCCTCGCGGAACCAGACCGCCAGCAGCGGAGCGAGGTGAAAGCCCACCGCCATCGAGAGCGCGACCATCTCGAGGAACACCCCGCCCTGCGCCGTGCCGAGGAACAGCACCAGTCCCACCATCACCGGCAACACGCCCAGAGTCCGCGAGGCGCTTTCGACCCAGGTAAAGCGATTCGATCTTTCATCGAAAAGAAAGAGCGACACCAAAAGCAAAGCCACCCCGATCCCGACACCCACCGTCACCACCGCGATGGAGACCGAGGAGGCCATCGCCAGGCGGCTCAGTTCGAAGAGATCGGCGCCGTTCGCCGCGGTGCCAAACCAATGTGCGCGGCTCGGCGCATCCCAGAGCGGGGTCTCCCGGGACTCGTAGAGCTCGACCGGACGCACGTCGCCATCGCTCTCCGCCCCGTAGAGCCAGCCTAACAGGATCACATAGGGCACTGCCAGCAGCAGCACCCGCCGCATCTGCCAGAGCCGCGCCCGCAGCGACTCGAATCCCGCCCCGATTCTGGAATGGCGTCGGTTCATCGTGATTCCAGGGGTGGCGTAACCGCCTCGGCAAAAAAAGCGCCGACCGCGGCGGCCACGGTCAGGGTCAGGGCCGCGAGGATCATGCCCGGATGACTGGACAAACGGACCGACTCCACCAGCAGCGAACCAACCCCGTCGAAACGGAAGGCTGCCTCCAGCACCACCAGCGATCCCAGCATCGCCGGCCACACCGACGCGGTTTTCGCCAGGGCCGTCCGCCAGGATTGCCCTAACAAATGCCCATAAAAAATCTCCTCGTCGTTGCGACCTTCCACGAACCAGGTCCGCACCCAGGGCCGCGCCGCTTCGCCCTCGATCACCGTCGCGACCACGCGGATCTGCCAGGCCGCGCCCACCGCGAACACCGGCAGGGCGAGCACCACGGCATGCCACCAGGTCAGCAGATCGGGCCCCTCCTCGACGACGAGATCGTTCGCGAAGCCGGGCCGTCCCCAGTGGAAATAGGAATAGACCGCCACCGCGATCACCCACCAGAACCCCGGCACACAGGCGAAAGCAGCAAAGGGCGACGCGAGCAACCGGGCCCCGCCGAAGCGGCGCCAGCGCGCACCCAGCAGCCCCCAGCTCAGACCGGTCAGGATCGCCGCACCGGAAGCCAGCAGCATCACCCTGGCTGAAGCCGCCACCCGCGCCGCGAGCAAATCCGACCAGGGAAGCGACGAAGGAGCCAACTCCTCCGGCACGGGCGCACCAAGATCGATTTCCCACACATGGCGATCCGCCTGACCGAACACTCCGCCGCCCAACTCGATCAGAACGAGGATCAGCAGGGCGGCCACCGCCACCCGGATCAGCGCCACGAGCGCCCGTTGTAAGAGGTGGACGATCATGGTTGGGCGGGTGGCAGGGTCGCCCGGCGCAGCCACCAGGGACGCGAGACTTCGAGACCGCCGGCCTCGACCGGGATCGGGGCCGGCTCCACGCCGGGCGGTGCGAAGACCAGCGCGTCTTTCCGCAGATTCACGATGCGGCCGCTGTTGCAGACAAACAGGCAGGGCTGCGTCGCGGCGATCGCCTTCTGCAGGTCCGCGACGAGCCCGGGCAGCTTGGCCGCATCACTTTCATTGCGGAGAGATTCCACGAGACGGTCCACCTTCGCGTCGCGCAGGCCGGTGAGATTGCCTCCCCCGGGCTCGGCTGACTTGGAATGCCAAAGCCCTCGCAGGTCCCGCGAAGGAGAGAGTTCCCAACTCACCATCGCCGCGTCAAACTCACGCCGCGCCAATCGCGCAACCAGTTCGGTCCACGCCATACGTTCGACGCGCACCTCGACCCCCACCGCTGACCATTGCTCCGCCAGGGCTTGGGCGAGACGGTGATGCTCCCCGTTCTCCTCCGCCACCGCCAACGCGAAACCGAGCGACCGGCCCTCCGCATCGACGTGCCAACCGCTTGCCGGATCGAGCGGGAAACCGTCCCCTTCCAACAGACGCTCCGCCCCGCGGGGGTCATGGAGAGGCAGGAGCATCTCCTCGGCGACAAGAGGCAGCCCAGGCGGAAAGAGACCGGTCACCGGCGTCTCGAAGGTGGTCTCCGTATCACGCAGGATCGCCGCGAGATCGACCGCCCGCGCCAGCGCCTGGCGCACCTGGACGCGTTTGAGCGGCTCGCGGTCGAGATTCCACATGACCACCTGCTGATAGCGCGGCCGATCACGGAGGGCCTCCATCGCACCCGGATTGCGTGCGGCCCATTCGAGGAAACGCTCCTCGGGCTCCATCACATCGAGCCCCTTCGCGCGCAAAGCATCAAGGGTCGACTCGAGCGAGGCGAACTGCCGCCAGCGGAGTCGCTTTTCCTCTGGAATCCCGCGGAAGGAATCCTCGTTCGCGACCAGTTCGACACCGCCATCCTTCCTCCGGCGTTCGAGCCGGTAGGGCCCCAGCCCCACCGGTCGCAGCAGCAGCTCCGCGCGCCGGTTCTCATCGAGCGGCCCGCGCCAAAGATGTTCCGCCAGCAAAGGCAGACGCTCCCAACTCTCCAGCATCGATCCCGGGATGTCACGGCAACGGAGCCGGATCCGATGCGGCGAGATCACCTCGAGCGATTCGACGTAATCGAAGGACTGCGCCAGAGGCAGGGGCGAGTCCGGCCGCATCGCCTCGTTCCAAGAAAAAGCCACATCCGTCGCGGTGAAAGCCGTCCCATCGTGCCAGCGCACCCCATCGCGGAAATCGAGCAGCAGTTCCCGCTCGCTCGTGTGCGATTGTTTGCCGACGATCTCGAGCCGGGGATCGGTCGCCGGGTTCGCCTCGAGGAAGAGCCGCAGCTCCTTCAGCAAGCGCTCCGGATCGCCCGTCACAAAAAGCCGCACTTCTCCGGCGTCGACCGCCTCGATCATCGCCACTGCCGCCTTTTCGATCGAACCTTCCAGCCAGGAATCAATCAAGCGCTCTGCCGAATGCCTCGCCCGCACCCGGATGAGGAGGTGATCGCCGAGCAAACCCGAGGGTAGGGCCGAGAGCAGCATTTCCTCCAGATCCGCCGCGGCGCTGTCGTAGACCACAAAAAGTGCGGCACTGGTCCGCTCGATCGCAACGGGGCGCGGACCTCTTGCCGGCGCCTCGCCCGCGCGGATGCGCGCCTCCGCTTCGCCCGCCGCCTCCTCGCTCTCGCAGCGGATCGTGATCGCCGTGCGGATGGTCCAACGGGTCAGCAGGCTCGGCTGGAGCCGCAGCTTTTCGTCGCGGCGCAGCAGGGGTTCGAAGATCAGATCGGCGATCTCGTCGGTCACCGGATCGACCGGGCCGAATGGTGCGAGAGGACCGACCGGCTCGTGGATCGCGTGCACGATCGCGTCCGACTCCCGCATCAACTGGAAGTCCGCGACCCTGCCAAACAACCAGGCGCCGCCGAATCCCAACCAGAGAGGCGCCGAAAAGACGATCCAACGCAGCCAGAACATTCGCCCGATCCTAGACCAGAGCCGCCCGCTTTGCCAAAGCGCGATTTCGCTTTCCTGTGCCGGGAAATCGAACGTAACATGCCAGCGTTTGTCGCAGGTCTGTCCACCTGGCAAAACCAACCAACCTTCCATGCCCATGACTCCCGAAAACCACCTCTCCCGCCGCCAATTCGCCGTCACCGGAGCCCTCGCCGTCGGGGCCGCGCTCATGCCCGGACGCATCCTCCGCGCCGCGCCCTTCGAGCAGGCTCCGTTGCCCTACGCCTACGACGCGCTCGCGCCGCACATCGATGCCATGACGATGGAGATCCACCACGGCAAACACCACGCGGCCTACATCAAGAACGTCAACACCGCGCTGGAAGGGAAGGCCGACCTCGCCGCGATGTCCATCGAGGACCTCATCGCCAGCCTTCCCAAGATCGAGGACAAGGCGCTCCAAACCACGGTCCGCAACAACGGCGGCGGCCATTGGAACCACACCTTCTTCTGGGAAACCCTCGCCCCGGCCGACAAGGCGGGCAAACCCTCGGGCGATCTGGCCAAGGCCATCGACGCCGCCTTCGGATCGATGGATGATTTCAAGAAGCTGTTCGGCGAAGCCGCCACAAAACGCTTCGGATCCGGCTGGGCCTGGCTGATCAAAAAAGACGGCAAGCTCGCCGTGACCAGCACCCCGAACCAGGACAACCCGCTCATGACCGGTCTCGTCCCCGATGCCGAACTCGGCACACCCATCCTCGGTCTCGACGTCTGGGAACACGCCTACTACCTGCACTATCAAAACCGCCGTCCCGAATACATCTCTGCCTGGTGGAATGTGGTGAACTGGGATCGGGCCTCGGCCCGCTTCGCCGACGCGGGCTGATCCGCGAATGAACCTCCGGCAGGAGCTCGAATCCCATTTCGGTCATTCGGCATTCCGTCCCGGGCAGGAAGCGGTCATCGACCGGCTCCTCTCGGGACGCTCCGTTTTGGCCCTCTTCCCGACCGGCGCGGGCAAGAGCCTTTGTTATCAATTGCCCGCGTTGCTGCTCGACGGGCTGACCCTCGTGGTCTCGCCGCTGATCGCCCTGATGAAGGATCAGGTCGAAACGCTGCGCGCCGCCGGTCTGCCCGCCGAGAGACTCGACTCGACCCTCTCACCCGAGGAAGTGAAGAGGGTGCACTCGGGCATGCAAGAGGGTTCGGTCCGCCTGCTTTTCGTCTCGCCCGAGCGGCTCGCGAACGAGGCCTTCCGCCGCCGCCTCGAGTCGCTCCGGATCGCGCTCTTCGCCGTGGACGAGGCGCACTGCCTCTCGGAATGGGGTCACAACTTCCGCCCCGATTACCTGCGTCTGCCCGACCTCGCCCGGCAGTTGAAAGCCGAGCGTGTCCTCGCTCTCACCGCCACCGCGACGCCGCAGGTGGCCGCCGACATTCGCCACCGCTTCGGAATCGCCGACGAAGATCAGGTCCAGACGCCGTTCTTTCGACCGAACCTGCGCTTCCAGGTGAAACGCTGCGAGGCGGCCAAACGTGATCGGGAATTGGTGGAATTGTTAGGTGAAAATCCGGGAGCTGCGATTGTCTACGTGACGCTCCAGGAGAGTTCCGAGCGGGTTGCGGGAGTCTTGCAGCGAGCTGGCATCCGGGCCCGGGCCTACCATGCGGGGATGCGCGACGAAGACCGCAGCGAGGTGCAGGAGTCCTTCATGCGCGGCGAATTGCCCGTCGTCGTCGCCACGATCGCCTTCGGGATGGGCGTGGACAAAGCCGATGTGCGACGGGTGATCCACTACAATCTGCCCAAATCGCTGGAGAACTACGTGCAGGAGTCCGGGCGGGCGGGCCGCGATGGCCGACCCGCCGAGTGCATCATCCTCGCCTGCGGCGACGATCTCACCGTGCTGGAGAACTTTGTCTACGGCGACACACCCACCGCGAGCGCGCTCAAGTCGCTCGTCGAGCACGTCCTGATGCGCGGTGAGACCTTCGCGGTGTCGCGCTACGAACTCTCACAATCGCGCGACATCCGCCAGACCGTGGTCGAAACCGCCCTGACCTACCTAGAGCGGGACGGGATTCTGGTTCCGTTAGGATCGCGCTACCAGGGCTGCGAAGTGCGCCTGCTGCGACCGCTCGCCGAGGCGCTTGCCGGATTTTCCCCGGGCCGGAAAACACTCCTGAACCGCGTCTTTGAAAGCGCTGAAAAGGGCCGACTCTGGCACCGGATCACCTACGAGGCTGCCGCGGCCGCGGCTGAGTCCGCCGAGGCGGAAGTGCGCGACGCGCTTTCCGACCTCGCCGACCAGGGCGATGCGGTGATGCGTCCGCATGGGCTCGTCCAGGTCTACCGACGCGGCGAGGCCGAGGCAGGATCGGTGGCCGCGGTCAGCACCCGCCTCATCGATCGCTTCGAGTCGCGCGAGGCCGCCGAGATCGACCGGCTCCATCTCGTCGTGGATTATTGCGAGACGAGCACCTGCCTGCCGCAAGCCCTGATCGCTCACTTCGGAGAAGCGATCGCGCCGTGCGGTTCCTGCGGCAGTTGCCTCGGGGAAACCGGCGGCCGTCTGCCCGCGGCGAAACGGGCCACGCTCTCCCTCGACGATGCCGCGATGCTGCGCGAGGCGCGCAAGGAGAACCATCCTGCTCTGCGCCAGCCGCGCCAACTCGCGCGATTCTTCTGCGGGCTTTCCAGTCCGGCGACGACCAGGGCCCGGCTCACCCGCGACGACCGCTTCGGCAGCCTCGCCGAGGTGCCTTTTCTCGAAGTGCTGGCCCAGGCGGAATCGGCCTAACTTTCCGCCAAACATTCCACCAGCACGCCGAGTCCGCCCTCTTTCATCGCGAGATCGAGGAGCCGCTGCCGCGCCACCGGAATGTGGGTGAGGAACTCGCGCTTGCCCTTCACTTCACCGAGGAATCCGTAGGCTCCGAGCGCCTGCATCAGACGCTGCATGGCGCACTGGGTGAGGCGGCGTTCGAAGGATTCGCGCGACTCGCCGTGCCCGGCCTCGCGCTTCAGGGTGAAGTAGCAGTCGATCAGATCAGCCGTCTCCGCGGCGGTAAAGGCGCTGTAGGGATCGTAGATCATCGAGGCAAGGTCATACTCGGGAAGGCCCCAGCGCAGCCCTTGGTAATCGATCAGGTAACACTTGCCACCGCGCAGCATCACGTTGGTGCTTTGAAAGTCGCGATGGACGAGGGCACGGGGCAGCCCGCCGAGTTCATCGGCGAGTGCGGGCAACGCGGAGTGAGCCCGCAAATGCGCGGCGACTGTGGCAGGATGGTATCGCTCGACGAAGTGGGTCAGGAAATAATTCTGCTCCCACTCGTAGAGCTTGCGGTCGAAACAGAGCTCGAGTTCGGGCAGGTCGGCGGGGGCTTCAGCCTCGTTCAAACAATGCAGCGGAAAGACGGCGCGCAGGGCGAGCTCGTAGGCCGGCAGCCGCGAGCTTTTCCAATCACTGCCGGCGAGTGAACCAAGATCAATCTCGCCGAGATCCTCGACCCACAACAATCCCAGGTCCTCGCGTCGCGCGGCGATCGCCGGGGCGGGGATGTCGTGCCGGAGCAGGAAGTCGGTGATCGCGGCGAAGCGGGGATTGTCGGCCCGCTCGTTGGTGTACTGCATCGCGATCAGGCTGCGGCCGCCGCTCCGCTCGAGGTAGCGCACGAAAAGCCGACCCGAGCCGCCCTTTTCGATGACGATGGCTTCGAGGTCGGCGTCTTTCCAGTCGGGCAGGTTCTCCCGCGTGCATCGTTCCAGTTCTTCGAGTTCCATTCAGGCAGGGCCCTCGCGGGCGAAGCGCACACCAAACCACGGATCGGAGCCGGGAAAAGCGGTTTTCCGGGGTCGCGGGCGGCGCTTCACTTGCCCGAAGGCCGGGACTTCGCTACACTAGAGAGCTGTCTTTTCCGAAAATGGCCGAGCCCGACCCTTCAGCGCCGACCCCGCCCTCCGCGAATCATCGGCAGAAGCCCCGTTTCCTGAGCGACGGTCGCCGGGTCGGCATCCTCCCGCAAAAAGGGTGGGCGATGCGCAATTACCGCTACCTGAGCGGCAGCCTGCTGCCGGCGATGGTCCGGAGACGCGAACGCAACGGGCACGGTCTTCCCCCGGTCTTTCCCGGGCTGGCTCCCCACGAAATCGAGGTCGTCTGGATCGGCCACGCCAGCTTTTTGGTGCGCACGCCGCAGTTCAACGCGCTGATCGATCCGGTCTGGGCGAAATGGATGGGACCGGTGAAACGCCATCGCGATCCGGGCATCGACATCGAGCACCTGCCGCCGATCGACCTCGTCCTGATCACCCACGCCCATTTCGACCACCTTTGCCGGATGACCCTGAAACGGATCGCCAACGGCAGTCAGACCGTGGTGGTGCCACGTGGCGTCGCCAGCGTGCTGAAAAAGCTCCCGCTCCGGGAGATCGTCGAGATGACGGATTGGGAGCACTACCGTTTCCGCGATGCGGACATCCACTTCACCCCCGCCCACCACTGGGGCGCGCGCTACATCCACGACAACCACAAGGAATTCGGCGGCTACGTGCTGAAGCTGCCGGAACATACCGTCTACCACTCGGGCGACTCGGCCTACTTTGACGGATTCACCGAAATCGGCGAGCGCTACGACATTCACACCGCCCTGCTGCCCATCGGCGCCTACGACTGCCCCAGCGGCCGCGAGGTGCACATGAATCCCGAGGAGGCGCTACGGGCCTTCTTTGATTTGAAAGCCCATCGCATGGTGCCAATGCACCATGCCACATTCCCGCTCAGCAACGAGCATCGCGATGAACCTCTCCAGCGCCTGCTCCAGGCGGTAAACGCCCTCGATCTCACCAAGCGGGTGATCGCCCCGCGCGAGGGCGAACAATTGCTTCTGTCCTCGCGCGACGTGTGAAGGCTCAGGGGGCGACGGGAACCTTCTCTTCGACCTTCTCCGCCTTCGCGGGCACCGACGATGGCGCAGCGGGATCGGACTTCCCGGCGACCTCACGCTCCTCGACCTTGACCTCGGGCATGGATCGGTACCCTCCAGGGCCCGCGAGCACGGGAGCCGCTTCGAGGATGTCCGGCGAAGGTTTCCAGTCGATGCCTTCCTTTTCCGCGATCAGTTTCCACTCGGTCACGGTCAACAGCCCGCGCTGTGCCGCGGAGGTGTCGCGAAAGGCTCCGGCGTTGGACGCCTTGCGGAACATCTGCTCGGCGTGTCCGATGTCACCGTTCCGCAGGTGGTGCTCCGCTTCGGCGAGCATCAGGTTTCCATAGAGAGGGGCGACACTCATCGCCTCGCGGAGCCGGGTCAGGGCATCGCTGCCGCGCCCGAGTTCCTCGAGGACCGCGGCATGTCCGATCGCCGCGAAGACATCCTCGGGATACAGTTCGCGGGCCCTCGCGAAATAGTTGTCCGCCTGGGCGAGCGCTTGCTTGCGGGCCGGGTCGGGCATGTCGGGTTGGATTCCGGCCACCTGGGCATGTGCGCTCAAAGTGAGGGCGAAGGGGTTCACCGGATCCAGCTCCCGGGCCTTCTTGAGATGGGTGAGGTGCTGGTAGCCGCCCCGGTCGGCCTCGAAGGCAAGACGGGCCAGTTCGTAATGATACTCGCTGCGCGAAAAAATCGAACCCAACACGGCCAGCGCGAGTCCGAACCCGGTCACGAAGGCCCGGCTCGCGAAGTGCAGTCCGCCCGAGGGGAGCAGGAGGGACTTTTCCGGGGCGCGGAGCGCCGTCGCCATCGGATCGGGAGCGGCCAAAACGCCGAGCATCACCGCGGCAACCACCACGAACACCGGGAGATGCATGACAAAATCAATGGAGGAGAGTGCCGCCAGTCCCGCCATGGCCCCGAGAGCACCGATGGCATGGGCGAGATGGTCCGACTTCGGCAGCAGCGAACCCGGGGGAGGGGCGAAGCCAGCGTAGGCCCTGACAAAACGGCCACCGGTTGTGAGGTGGGTGAGGATCACGAGCAACAAAAGGGCGAGGCCGGCGATCCCATAGTCGGCGAGAGCCTGCAGGTACTCGTTGTGAATGAATTCCGGTTCGGCGGCGGCGGCATCGAGCGATTCATCACGGTAGAGGCGGCCATAGATGATCGAGGATCGGCTGCCCGTTCCCATCGCCGGGGCATTGAGGAATTGGCGCCATCCCGATTCCCAGACCGAAGGGAGGTAAAGGTCGCCGGCCTTCGAGAGGATCGCGCGATCCGCGAATCGGGTCAGCGGCCGGTACGCCACCACCGAGATGAGGAGGAACAATCCCGAGGCGATCAGCAGAGTGCGGCGGCACAACTGTTTCCCCGACGGAGACAGCTTGCGGTAGCCGAGACCGACGAGGATCACGAGAAAGACCCCGCATCCCGCGAAAAGAGCGAGGATGCCGCCACCGCTGCCGGTGCCGAGAACCACGACGGCGGACAGGACGCCAAGAAGCGTCGCCGCGATCCGCTGCGTTTTCGAGCGGCGCGAGAAGCAAGCCACGGCGAACCAGAGCGGAGTCAGGATCGCGACGAATCCCGCAAAGTGATCGGGATGATTGAATAGCCCACCGACCCGCTCGGGAAAGGTCCGCTCGTAACCCGGCAGCACCCAAAGAGTCGGGCCTGCGGTGGCCTGCAGCACCGCATACACGAAATTTAGGACGACCAGCACGGCGAGCAGATCGAAGAGGCGGCGACGGGAAAGCGTTGAATCAAAAAGACGCAGGAACAGGCCGTAGACGAGGAAGCCTCCGACCGCTAGTGCCGCGTCCTCGCGAGCAAAATAGATGACCGGAGATTGGGCGGCACGGACGAGGAGGTATCCCACCAAGGCGAACACCGCGATGGTTCCCCAAGCGGGGAGCCGAAATCCCGATTCGCGGAAGAGCAGGACCGCGGATAGCAAACCCGCCGCCCCGAAAAGCGCGTAAGCCGGCCAAACGAATACGGAGGCGGCTGATGTGCCGATCACTCCGGCCAGCACCAAGGCGGCCAGAAAAATCATAATCAGCATGAGTCGCCAAATGGCCATCGGTTCAAGCAGACAGAAAGTCTCGCGAACTATGCAGTAATTTCAGAAATTCTGAAATCTAAATTTTCTTAAAGATTCGTTTTGTCCCCTAATCCTCGTCTTCTTCCTCTCGGGGACAGGTCATCCGAGGAGACCATTGGACAAATTCGATATTTAAGATAAAAATCATAATTATGAGAATTAATCGAGCGGCCTGGCTGGTGCTGGCGGGGAAATTCCTCGCGTCCCTGGCCCCGCTCCTCGGACAGGGTTTTCCCAATGTCCCGCAGACCGCGGGAGCCCTCCTGACGCCCCTGCTCGCTCCCCAGCAGGGTCGCACAGCGGTGATCGCCTACCATAACGGCTGGCTTTACACGGTGCCCGAGATGCCCTCGAGCCAGCCTGGCTCGGACTTTCTGGTGCGCCGCTGGAATCTCTCGAACCTTTCCAACGTCACCGTGGCCGAGACCTACGGCGAAACCGAGCACCCCGTGATGGCCCACGGTTACCTGTCGATGGGGGATTACCTCTGCCTCGGCGACAACTGGCCTTCGAACTCCCCTTTTTCCTTCCGGGCGGTCTCCCCGGGGGTGAACCAGCGCACGACGGCTCCCGGACTGAGCGGTCCCTACGATCGGGGCGACCTCTTCCAGCCTTGGCACATCAACACGTATTGGAGTTACAATCCCGGCGAGATCGCGAACCCGGCGGTGCTCCGGAAAAACGGCGAGGTACTCGCGAGTTGGAACCACATTGGCGAGACGGGCGTGATCGGACACCCTTTCATCGTCGGGAACCTTCTCATCTTCGCCTCCGATCAGAGCCGCACCGGTGTCGCCACCTACGACATCAGCGATCCGCGCCAGCCGCGCCTCCTTGACGTGCTGAAGAGCGGCGGGCCCGGCGGCTATTGGCCGGAACTCTGGGGTGGCGAAGGACGGCTCTTCGTTGTCTTCCCCTATCAGGAGCCCACCACCGGCATGCGGGTGGTCGAGGTCACCGACCCGGAGAACCTGCGCCTCGTCAGCGACGTTCCCCTGCCAGGAGCCGAGACGATGTATGTGCAGTTCCAGGACGAATACGCCTTCCTCGGCAGCCACAAGGTCGACATGCGCACCCACCGCTCCGTCCTGCGGCTCGACGCCGAGGGAAAAAACGTGGACACCAGCCAATTCCTGCTCCCCATCGGCAATTTGCTCGCCACCGGCGGAATCGGCGAACATCAGGGCCTCGCGATCTGGGCACATCAGGCGGCACCGGATACACGACCACCTTTCGTCGGCTATCATCTGCCTCGTCCCGGGCAAACCCGCTATCCGCGCGGGGCATCGATCTCACTCTTGATCCACGAGACCCTCGACACCACCACGATTCGTCCCGGGACGAATCTGGTGGTGCGTCCCTTGGGCGGGGCACCGGTCGCGGGGCGCGCGGTCTTTTCCTTCGACGACATCCTCACTTTCACTCCGGATCAGGACCTGCTGGCCGACACCACCTACGAGGTCCTCCTCACCGGAGCCGGGATCAAGGACGCGGCGGGCAACGCGATGGAGGAATACCGCTTTCTCTTCTCCACCGGCGACACCGTCTCCGGTAACCGGCCTCCGCAGATCCAAAGCTTCACCAGCGCCGCCCATCCCGCCCGCCCCAACCAAAACCTCACCCTCGGCACCATCGCCTCCGATCCGGATCATGGCCCGCTGGAGTATCGCTACGACTTCGGCGATGGCGGGGAGGGCAGCGCATGGAGCACCTCGGCTTCGGCCAGCCATACCTACACGCAGAGCGGACGCTTTCTCGCAAAGGCCCACGTGCGCAACTCGGCCGGCCTCACCGCGACCTCCGTGATGACCATCACCGTCACCAACGAGATCGCCACCCGCACTCCCCCACGCAGCAGCGAGGTCGACTGCGACGAGGCCCGCCGAACGGTCTGGACCGTAAATCCCGATCACGGCACCGTCACCGCGATCCATACCGACACCCTCGCGCGGCGCTTCGAGGTGGCCGTTGGGAAGGATCCCCGCAGCCTCGCGATCGATGCCGATGGCCAGGTCTGGATCGCCTGCCGCGGAGACGACCGCATCGCCCGGGTGCGACCCGATGGCTCCACTCTTGCCCCGATTCCGCTCGATTACGGCGATGCACCCCATGGTCTCGTCATCGACGGCCCCTCGGCTTTTGTATCTTTGTCAGGGACCGGCGAGGTCATCCGTATCGACACGCTCACGGGCTCGATCACCGGGCGCCTCGCCCTCGGGCCGTCGGCCCGCGCTCTGGCACTCTCGCCCGACGGCCGCACCCTCTACGTCACGAGATTCATCTCCGCGGCGCATCACGGTGAGGTCTGGCAGGTCGACACCTCCTCGATGAGCCTCACCGCCACCATCCGCCTCGACAAGCTCGGCAACAATGCCCACCGCGACTCCACCGCCGAGGGCAAGGGCACTCCCAATTACCTCTCCGGCCTCGCCGTCAGCAAAGACGGCACGCGACTGCTGATCACCTCGAACAAGATGAACAGCGACAAGGGTCCTCTCGTTGGCGCCGATCTCGACCAGGACAACACCGTGCGAAACCTGCTGACCATCGTCGACACCACCACCCGGCAGACCATCGACTCCATTGACCTCGACAACAGCGACTCGGCCAGCGCGGTGGTTTTCAGTCCGCTCGACGACTACTTCTTTGTCACCCTCCAAGGCAACAACGACCTCGCCATCTTCGACCGCTACGAGGTGGAGCGCTCCGCCGGTTTCGGTGGGTTCGCCTCGCGACAACGGGTCGGCAGCGCACCCCGCGGCCTCGCTTTCGACCCGGTGACGAGCCGCCTTTTCGTGAAAAACGATCTCGGTCGCGACCTCAGCGTCTTCGAACTCGACGAATTCTTCGCAGCCGGTCGCGCCGATTTTCCACGTCAATCCATCGCTACCACCGGACGGGAAGTGCTGTCTGAACCGATCCTGCGCGGCAAGCGAATCTTCCACCATGCCGGCGACCCACGCATGAGCGCCGAGGGCTACCTTTCTTGCGCGACCTGCCATGCCGACGGAGGAATCGATGGCCGCACCTGGGACTTCACCGGCCGCGGCGAAGGGCTCCGCAACACCACCTCGCTCACCGGACGGGCCGGCATCCGGCAGGGCCGCGTCCACTGGACCGCCAACTTCGACGAGATCCAGGATTTCGAGCATGACATCCGCCACCACTTCGGCGGGACCGGTTTCCTAACCGATCCACAATTCGCGGCAACGAGCCCCTTGGGCGCGCCCAAGGGCGGGCTCAGCACCGATCTCGACGCCCTCGCCGCCTATCTCGGCAGCCTCGATCATTCCACCATCCCACGCAGTCCGTACCGCCGCGCCGGTGGCGCAATGACCGACGACGCGATCGCCGGTGCCGCCATCTTCGAGCGCGAGGCCTGCGCCACCTGCCACACCGGCACCGAGATGACCGATGGTCTCCTCCACGATGTCGGTACCACGGGTACCACCTCCGGCTCCCGCATCGGCGGGCTTCTCACCGGCATCGAGACCCCGACCCTGCGCGGACTCTGGGAATCCGCGCCCTACCTCCACGACGGCAGCGCGGCGGGCCTTGCCGAAGTCTTCACTGCAGCTGGCGGACGCCAGATCCCCGCCGAGGGTGGCAGCATCAATGGTGAGGGCGAACGCGTGACCGAGTGGACTTATTACAATACCGACGAAACCGTCCGCGGAGAAGCCTTCGCGCAGATCTGGAATGGCGGCACCCTGACCCTCGCCGACATCGACGGCGGATCCGGCGGGTTGGGATCGATCGCGGTCCGCTACAGCCTGGGTTACTCCAGTGGCATCCTCCGCGTCCGGGTCAACGGAGCCGACCACTTCGTGCCCGTGGCGCAGACCGTGCCCGACTGGCGACAGGTGAACTGGCAGTTTGTCAGGATCGACCAGGTCCCCCTGCGGGCGGGAGCCAACAATACCGTCCAGCTCACCGCCACCTCTCCGAGTTGGCTCGGCATCGGGATCGACGAGATCCAGGTCTCCACCCCGGAAAAGCTCGCGGCCGCCGCGCCCCACCGACGGATCGCGGCCCTCGGCTCCGCCGAGCGCGTCCAGCTTTCCGCCTTCCTCCTCCAGCTCGACGGCAGTCCGCTTTCGGGCTTGGAAAACGCTCCACCCGCGAGCCCCCGGGACCTCCGCCTGAGCCGGTCAGGATCGGGCCTTCTGCTCGAATGGACTGATGCACCGGGCACCCTCTCGTACCGCATCCATCGATCGGCATCGAACGATTTCAGCCTCGCAGTCGTGATCGGCACTTCGACGCAGCCGCGGTTCTTGGACGAATCTCCCGCCCGGACGACAGCCTCCTATTGGATCGTCGGAATCAACGATTCGGGCGAGAGCGAAGCGAGTGCGCCGCTGCGTCATCTCGTGGCTCCGACCGGTCCCGTTCAACCCGATCTCAGCATCGGACCCTCCCTGCGCGAGTTGGTCGGCGACGACGATTATGGTCCCGGCCAATCCATCAACCGATCCCTGCGCCCCGGTCGGGCGGCAAAGGATTGGGCGCTCGTCGAAAACGATGGCGGCCGCGGACCATTGCTCCTGCGGGCAACGGGAAGCAACAGCGATTTTCGCATCACTTACTTCAACCGCATCCTTGGCAACCTCTCGGCCGACCTCATCACCGGCCACGCGAGCATACCGGATCCCGCCACACCCGCCGACGGACGCATCGAGATCCGGTCGCGCCGCACCGGTCGCGGCACCGCCCTCAACGCGAATCTCCAAGGACGCGCGGAATCCGATCCCACCAAGCGCGACCAGGTGAGGCTGCGTTTGCAGGCGAGATGAGATTGCCTTGCACGCGGCCTCCCATGGCGGACCTTTCCGACCGCCATGCCCTCACCCCTTGCCGCCTCTGATCTCGGCGTCGTCTTCGACCTCGACGGTGTCCTCATCGATTCGCACGACCAACACGAGCGGAGCTGGTTCCAGCTCGCCGCCGAGGTCGGCAAGCCACTCACCAAGGAGCAGTTCAAGGAGTCCTTCGGCATGCGCAACGTCATGTGTATCCCCCATGTCTTCCATTGGGCCGAGCCCGACGATCATGCCACGATCCACGCCCTCGGTGAGAGAAAGGAGCAACTCTACCGCGAACTCATCGCCGTGGACGGAATCGAGCCGCTCCCTGGCGTCGTATCCCTCCTCGAATCTCTCGCCAAGGCCGGCATTCCGATTTCGCTCGGCTCCTCCACCTCTCGCAAGAACATCGAGGTCTGCTTCGCCGCCACCGGTCTCGACCGCTTTTTTGGTGACAAACTCACCGGCGCCGAGGATGTCACCCGCGGCAAGCCGGCCCCCGATGTCTTCCTTGAGGCCGCCCGCAAGATCGACCGCAATCCGTCGCGCTGTCTCGTCATCGAGGACGCCCACGTCGGGGTCGAAGCCGCCCTCGCTGCCGGGATGCGGGTCCTCGTCGTCACCACCACCCATCCGCGCGAGAGCTTCGATGGCATGGGCGCCGCCCGGATCGTGGATTCTCTGACCGAGGTGGAGTCCGGTGTTGTCCTCGAGATTCTACATTCCAGCTCCTAGCTTCCCGATTCTCCCCTTGTGCTCCCGGACTCCGCGTGTAGCAGTTTCGGCTCAATTCCAGATCACCCTCCCCATGAGAGTCAAAGCCTTTCCCGCCCTCGTCCCCGCACCCGCTGTTGCCGCCGAACTGGCCTCGGTGCCCTACGACGTCATCAACACCGAGGAGGCCCGCGCCCTCGCCGAGGGGAAACCGCACAGCTTCCTCCGCGTCGAGCGCGCCGAGCTGGAACTGCCCGTCGATGTCAATCCCTACAGCGAGGAGGTTTACGCCCACGCCAAGGTGAACTTCGAGAAGATGCAGCGCGAGGGCAGCTTCCTCCGCGAGCCGGAGCCCTGCATCTATCTCTATCGCCAGATCATGGAGGGCCGAGCCCAGACCGGGATCACGCTCTGCTGCCACATCGAGGACTACGAGAACGACCTGATCCGCAAGCACGAGAAAACCCGGAAGGTGAAGGAGGACGACCGCACCCGCCTCACCGACGTGCTTAGTGCGAACACTGGTCCGGTTTTCCTGACCTACAAGGACGAAGCGGTCATCGACGCTTTCGTGACCGACTGGACCCGCCAGCACGAGCCGACGATCGACTTCACGGATGACGTGAAGGTCCATCACACCGTCTGGCGCGTCGCGGAAAAGGACGCCGGGCCGGTGCTTGAGGCACTCGCGCAGGTACCGCTCTCCTACGTCGCCGACGGGCATCACCGCAGCGCCAGCGCCGCCCGCGTCGGCAAGGAGCGCCGCGATGCCAATCCGGATCATCAGGGCACCGAGAGCTACAACTGGTTCATGGCAGTGATGTTCCCGGCGAGCCAGCTCAAGATCCTGCCTTACAACCGGGTCGTGAAGGATCTCAACGGCATGTCCTCCGACGGTTTCCTGAAACGGCTCGCTGACGAGTTCCGCCTCGATTCGAACGGCGCGAAGGTGCCGGACGGGCCCGAGTCGGTCTGCATCTACATCGACGGCCACTGGCACACCCTGATGTGGGAACCAGTCGAATCCTCGAATCCGATCGACCGGCTCGACGTGTCCTTCCTCCAGGACCATGTGCTCGTGCCGATGCTCGGGATCGGCGATCCGCGTACCGACGAGCGCATCGATTTCATCGGTGGCATCCGCGGCACCGCGGAGCTCGAGAAACGCGTCGACAGCGGCGATTGGGCGGTGGCTTTTTCAATGTATCCGACCACGGTTCAGCAGCTCATCGACATCGCCGACGCAGGCGAAATCATGCCGCCTAAGTCGACCTGGTTCGAGCCGAAGCTGCGCTCCGGTCTTTTCGTCCACACGCTGGACTGAAGAGGGTCGGGTGCGCGACCCAAGAGGGTTCAGATCTCGGGGAAACCCTCTCCCGTCTCGCCGTTGGCATCCTGCATCTTCTTGAGGACGATGGACATGTCCTCGACCGAGTCCCAGACGTGGGCGGCGACGTAAATGGGCGCGTCAGCCTGGACCGCGAGGGCGATGCTGTCGCTGGGACGGGCGTCGATTTCGACGATCTTGCGCTCCTCGAGCTCGTTTTCGGCGACGATGATGAGGCGGGCGAAAAAGACGGTGTCGGTGAAGTCGTTGATCACGACCCGCTCGACGTGGGCGCCGAGTGCGGTGAGGACGTCGGCGAAGAGATCGTGGGTCTGCGGGCGAGGCTTCGGCGTGCCTTGGAGGAACATGTTGATGGCCGAACCGACGGAATGGTCGACGTAGATGACGAAGACCTTTTCATCGTTTCCAAGGAAGATGGCCGAGCCCGCGCTGGTCGCGAGCACGCTCTTTACTTCCACTTGCACCACGGGTTTGCCGATCATGTCGAGGGGGTTCCCCGAGAGGGGTGGCCCACTATGCCGGGGATTTCGGTAAACCGCAAACCGTGAGTCCGCTGGAGGGGACGTGCGAGCCGGTCAGAGGGCCGCGCGGACGATGTCGGCAAAGCTGTTCGGATCGAGGCTGGCACCACCGACGAGGAAACCGTCGATGTCGGGTTGGGCGATCAGCTCGGCGGCGTTGCCGGGTTTGACGCTGCCACCGTATTGGATGCGGATGGCCTCGGCGACGCCGGCACCATAGAGGCGCTCAATGACACTGCGGACGTAGGCCTGCGTTTCCTGAGCCTGCTCCGGAGACGCGGTGCGGCCGGTGCCGATGGCCCAGACGGGTTCGTAAGCAATCACGATCGATCCCATCTGAGAGGCGTCGACATTGGCGAGGCTGCCCTCGAGCTGTTGCGAGAGCACGAACTCGAGCTGGCCGCCGTCGCGCTCCTCGAGCGACTCGCCGATGCAGAGGATGGGCAGCAGTCCAGCGGCGAGGGCGGCGTGGACCTTTTTGTTGATGACGACGTCGTCTTCACCGTAAAGCGAGCGACGCTCGCTGTGGCCGAGGATGACGAACTGGCAGCCCACTTCCTTCAGCATCGCCGCGTTGATTTCGCCGGTGAAGGCACCGGAAGCCTCATGCGACATGTTTTGTGCGGAGAGGCAGACCGCCGGATGGGAGGCCATCCGCTCGTGGGCCTTGGCCAGGGAAACGAAGGGCGGGGCGAGGACGATGTCGACCGAGGTCGCTTCGTTGAAGGCCTGGAGGAAGGTGTCGAGGAAGGACGCCGTCTCGGAGGGCGTCATGTTCATCTTCCAGTTGGCGGCGATGATGTTTTTACGGCTCATGGAATGGGTCACGGGTCAGGAGTCAGGAGTCACGGGTGGATCGAATCACTTCTCATCGAGGGCGGCGATGCCGGGGAGTTCCTTGCCCTCGAGGAGCTCGAGGGAGGCGCCGCCACCAGTGGACATGTGATCCATTTTCTCGCCGAAACCGAATTGATTGGCCGCGGTGACGGAGTCTCCGCCGCCGACGATTTTGACCGCCTTGGTGTTGTCAGCAATCGCCTTGCCAACGGCACGGGTGCCGATGTCGAAACCGCGTTTTTCAAAGACACCCATAGGGCCGTTCCAGACGATGGTACCGGCCTCGGAGATCTTTTTGGAAAACTGCTCGATGGCCTTGTCGCCGATATCAATGCCCTCGCGACCCTGCGGGATCGTCCCGCCCTCGCCCCAGGGGGCGGTGCATTCGGTCGGGGCGTCGTCGGCGAACTCGGCGGTGTGGCGGGTGTCAACGGGCAGGAGAAATTCGATGCCGCTCTTTTCGGCCTTGTCGAGAATCTGGAGGGCGAGGTCGGTCTTGTCAGGCTCGGCGAGGCTGTTGCCGATCTGGTAACCCTGGGCGAGGCGAAAGGTATTGGCCATGGCCCCTCCGATGATGAAGGCGTCGGCTTTGCCCATGAGACGGTTGAGGACCTCGATCTTGTCGGAGACTTTGGCTCCGCCCATGATCACGACGAAGGGGCGGGCGGGGTTCTCAAGCTTGTCGACAAGGTATTCGAGCTCCTTCTCGACAAGGAAGCCCATGGCGCAGGGGCTGAGAAATTCGGTCACGCCGGCGGTGGAGGCGTGGGCACGGTGGGCGGTGCCGAAGGCGTCGTTCACGTAGATGTCGCCGAGGGCGGCGAGCTGCTTGGAGAAATCGGCGTCGTTGGCCTCCTCGCCGGGATAAAAGCGCACATTTTCGAGGAGGAGGACCTCGCCGTCCTTCATCGCGGCGACGGCGGCTTCGGCCTTCTCACCGATGCAGTCCTCGACGAAGTGGACCGGTGCGTCGATCAGTTCGCCAAGTCGGTCGGCGGCGGGCTTCAGCGAATACTTCGGATTCGGCGCGGCCTTGGGGCGACCGAGGTGGGACATGAGGATGACCTTGGCACCGGCCTTGGAAAGGTGTTCGATCGAGGGCACCGCGGCGGTGATGCGGGTGTCGTCGGTGATCTGGAGTTGGTCGTCGAGCGGCACGTTGAAATCGACGCGCATGAGGACGCGTTTGCCGGCGGGTTGCAGGTCGCGGATGGAGAGCTTGGACATCTTCGAAGGAAACGTTGGGAAGTGAAAAATGAGAGGTGCAGGGTCCGGGGAGGGGCAGAAAAAAGCGCCCGCCAACCGGGCGGTCGGGGGCGCTCCTTTGCTGAAAATTACCAACAGAGAACTGGCGGGGATCAGAGTCCCTTGCCGACGAGTTCCATGGCATCAACGGCGCGGTTGGAGTAACCCCACTCGTTGTCGTACCAGCCGACCACTTTGATGAAGTTGCCCTGAGCCATGGTGAGCTTGGAATCGAGGATGCAGGAGTGGGCGTCGCCGACGATGTCCTTGAGGACGATCGGGTCTTCCGTGTAGTAGAGGATGCCCTTCAGCGGACCTTCAGCGGCGGCTTTGTAAGCAGCGTTGATGTCGGACGCGGTGACATCCTTCGAGAGGACGGCGCTGAAATCCGTGACCGAACCGGTCGGCGTGGGCACGCGGAACGCGCCACCCTGGAGCTTGCCATTCAGTTCGGGGATGACGAGGCCGATCGCCGAGGCGGCACCGGTGCTGGAAGGCACGATGTTTTCGGCAGCGGAGCGGGCCCGGCGGAGATCGCTGTGGGGCGTATCAAGGAGGCGCTGGTCGCCGGTGTAGGAGTGGATCGTGCTCATGAAGCCCTTTTCGATGCCGAAGGAATCGTTGAGGACCTTCACCATCGGCGCGAGGCAGTTGGTGGTGCAGGACGCGTTGGAGATGATGTGGTGTTTGTCGGCGTCGTAGAGATCGGAATTGATCCCGATACAGAAGGTCAGGTCGGGATCCTTCGCCGGAGCGGAGATGATGACCTTCTTCGCACCTGCCGCGATGTGCTTGCCGGCACCGGCCTTGTCGAGGAAGAAACCGGTCGACTCGAGGACGACGGAAACTCCCTTGCCACCCCAATCGAGATTGGCGGGGTCTTTTTCGGCGGTCGCAAGGATGCGGTGGCCGTTCACGGTGATGGACTCGTCGTCATACTCGACCGTGCCATGGTATCGACCCGCGGTGGAGTCGTACTTCAAGAGGTGTGCGAGGGTCTTGTTGTCGGTCAGATCGTTGATCGCGACAACTTTCCTGAGCTGTTCATCGGACATGGCGCGAAGCACCATGCGTCCGATCCGTCCGAAACCATTGATTCCGTAGGAGGCCATAATGATAGATTAGATCGTGTTTCTCAAAAAACCGGAAGGCAGACTTGCGATCCGGAGCGGAATCGCCCCGCTGTCTTGGGGCGACCGGCGCTAAGCTAGAGAGGATTGCCCCGAGGTCAAAAGAAAAGGCGGACACATCACTCCACAGGTTGGCCCCGAGACCGGCCGAGAGGGTCTCGGGGTCCGTTTTGGGCTCAGAGCCTGCGCGACTTGCGCAAGAAACAACCAGCGGGGCGTGGCGCGCGTAAAAAACCCCGACCCGGAGATCCGAGGTTCATTTTTGAACATCCTCATCAGCGGGAGGTCTCTCCCGACAAGACCAGTCACCTGCCCCCCCGGGGTCCTGACTGACACTCACCCCCTCTCACCCCAAAAAAACCTCCCCTACCCCTCTCCGTCGGCGCTCCTTGCTCAAAATCTCGAAAACTTAGGATTTCTTAAATTTTGTCTTGCGCTGATATTTATAGCTTTTATACTCGACCCGAGAGTCTGATTTCGCCATGAAAAAATTAATTGTTGTCGTCAATGACCTGGAGCGCTCTGGCAAGTCCACCCTGGCCCGGGCCCTCTCCCACCACCTCCAGACCGAAGAAGTCCGGCACCTGCTTGTGACCTCGAACGAGATGGATATGACGGACTCCTTCCCGGGCGAGTTCTGGGATCTGGAGGATCAATTCGAAGTTTCCCAGCTCATCTCGGCCATCGACCGGCACGATGCAGTGGTGCTCGACGTCCACACGGGCGCCGCGCGCAACTGGGGCGACTTCTTCGAATCCGAAGACCTTGAGAATCTCCTCGCCGAGATCGATGCGGAAATGGTCCTCGTGATTCCCGACACCCGCAGCGAACGTTGCAATGAAGAGATCACCGACCTCGCGGAAATTTTCGCCGACCTCGCCAACTATCTTATCGTCCACCTGCCCGGCGACAAGCGCAATGAGGTGAAGTGGAAAGGCAGCCCGGCCGAGAAAGCGATCCGCTACCTCGGGGCGACAGAGATCGATTTCCCGGGTATTTCCGGCGAATTGCATACCGCCCTCGACAATTCCGGCATCGAGATGCCCGAGGCGCTCAACAACCCCACCTCGTTGCCCCGCTTCGCCGAAGTGCAGGTGACCCAGTGGCTGGAACGCGCTTCCCAGGCCCTTGCGGCCGGCAACGGGCAGCTCATTCCCGACGCCTCCGGTTCGGTGGCTCTGGACTACTGAGCAACATCGCACCACATCCCATTTCACCAAGGTAAGGAAAGGTCCCCGGAGACGGGGGCCTTTTTTTTGCGCTCGGATGAACCCGATGTGATAGTTTGTCGGCGCAACTTGAATGGTCGGCAGGCCTGACGCGTCCATCTCCCATGGCTTCATCTTCTTCCTCCATTCATCACTTGCCACCCCTCCCACTCGATTGGATCCCTGACGGCTCGGTTGACGCCAACCTGGACGAGCGGATCGAGCAAGTCAGGAATCTCGCAACACGCTCCGGACGTCTCACCGCGGCTCGCCTCGCCGACACCTTGATCCTGGCGGCTCCCTATCAGGAATCCCACGACGTGATGCTTCGCCAAGATCTCGATTCGATCGAAGACACCTGCACCGGGGCCATTTCCCATGTCGAGTTGTCGACGCTGGAATGGAACTCGGTGCCCTGCTGGCACCAGGTCCACCGTCATTACCGCTTTGAGCAACGCATCCTCAGACTTGAGGCTGGAGACAAACTCCTCGCCTTGACCCACGATGGCGAACTCGCCGCCATTACCACTCCCGCCGAACTCCGCTCGGAAAAGGGCTGCGCGGTGCTCCAGATCCGGTGTTTCCGGGATGGGGCGATCGACCAGACCTCCTACTTTTTCGCGTTCGGCGATCGGAGTTTCTGCGAGGCGGAGGGAAATCCCTGGAAGACGGCGGCGGCGCCTTCGCCGCTCGGTGACGACATCCGCGAGATCATCAAGAGCCCCGCCGATTTCCACGGCGGCCTGGCACGTTGACCGAGAGCGTGGCATCGCCCGCAGCGCCCCGGAACTCCCTGAGGTGCGCCAGCAGCGCCCGCAGCCACTTGCTATGGTAACGGTGCGGATTCCACGCCAACGCAATCGTTCGGTGGGGCACCGCGCCGGTGAAGGAGCGATAGACGCGGCGTTCGCTCGTGTCGAGACGGTGCGCCATCGCCGGAATGATGGAGATCCCGTGTCCCAGCGAGACCAGTTCCTGCACCATGGCGAGTTGGCTGATCCTCTCCACGGTGACGGGCTGGACGGATTGCTGGCGGCAGAACACGGCAATGTTCTCCGCGAGACAATGGGCCTCGTTGAGCATGACGAAGGGAAACTCCTCGACCACTTCAGGCGTGATCTGCTGCCGTGTTGCCAGTTCGTGCCCTTCCGGGACCACCAGCAGCAGTTCCTCGTCAAACAGCGCCTCCACCTCGAGGAACCGCGCGCTGACGGGAGCGGCGAGGATGGCCAGATCGATCTCACCATGGCTGCATCGCTTCAGCAGGTTGTCGGTGGTATCCTCCATCACCATCACCGAGATCTCGGGATGAGCCGCGGCAAAATCACGCAGCAACACCGGCAGAAAGTAAGGTGCGATGGTGGGAATGGCACCCAGACGGATCCGCCCATGCCGACCCGCCTCCGATAGCAGCGAAAACGTGTCTTCGACCAGCGAAAGGATCTCCTTGGCACGCTCGTGGAGGATCTCTCCCACGTCCGTCAGCACCACCTCGCGCGGCTTCCGCTCGAAGAGCGGCTGACCGATCTGTTCCTCCAGCTTCTGGATCGACCGGCTCAGGGCCGATTGCGAAAGGTTCAACTCCGTCGCGGCGCGGGTGAAATTGCGCACCCGGGCCACCACCACGAATTGCTCAAGTTGCTGCAGCTCGACCTCCGTCCTCACGATCCACTACTACAATGCAGCGGACGCATTGCAAGGATTCCAACTATGCATTGGATGCGTAATCCCGCCACGCGTAGGAGGTTACGCGTTTCTCGCATTCATCATCCCAACCCCCTAACCGAACATGAAAACGTCCTCCAGGAATTCGTTGCTCAGCCTGTTCGCCCTCGCACCCATGGCTTGGGTTGCGGCCCAGGAGCAGCCCGCCAGCCCGTCCGGCGGGTCTGCCCCGGAACCCGGCAAATGCCCCGTGATGAGCCCGCAGCCCGCTCCCGCGAACCGACACACCGCCGCCGGAGCGATGTCGAACAGCGATTGGTGGCCCGAGCAACTCAACCTGTCCATGCTCCATCAGAATTCGGCCAAGGCCAATCCGGTGGGAGCATCTTTCAACTACGCAGAGGAGTTCAAGAAGCTTGATCTCGCGGCTCTCAAAAAGGATCTCGAAGCGCTGATGACCAGTTCGCAGGATTGGTGGCCGGCAGACTACGGGCACTACGGCCCGCTCTTCATTCGCATGGCCTGGCACAGCGCCGGGACCTACCGCGTCACCGACGGTCGCGGCGGCGCCTCCGACGGCACCCAGCGTTTCGCCCCCCTCAACAGTTGGCCGGACAACGCGAACCTCGACAAGGCCCGCCGCCTCCTCTGGCCGATCAAACAAAAGTATGGCCAGAAGATCTCCTGGGCCGACCTCATGGTCCTGACCGGAAACGTCGCCCTCGAGTCGATGGGCTTCAAAACCTACGGCTTTGCTGGCGGCCGCGAGGACGTCTGGGAGCCTCAACAGGACATCTATTGGGGTGCCGAAACCAAATGGCTCGGTGACAAACGCTACAGCGAGGGACGCAAGCTCGAGAGCCCCCTCGCCGCCGTGCAGATGGGTCTCATCTACGTCAATCCCGAGGGTCCCAACGGCAATCCCGATCCCCTCGCCGCCGCCCATGACATCCGCGAGACCTTCGGGCGCATGGCCATGAACGACGAGGAAACCGTCGCCCTCATCGCCGGTGGTCACACCTTTGGTAAGGCCCACGGTGCCGCCAGCGCGGACAACGTCGGAGCCGAGCCCGAGGGTGCCTCGCTCGAGCAGCAGGGCCTTGGTTGGAAAAACAAATACGGCGAAGGCAACGGAGCCGACACCATCACGAGCGGTCTCGAAGGTGCCTGGACCAGTGCCCCCGCGCGGTGGACGCACATGTATCTCACCAACCTCTGGTCCTTCGATTGGGAGCTGACCACCAGCCCCGCCGGAGCCAAACAGTGGGTGCCCAAAAACGGAGCCGGCAAAGGCACCGTGCCCGACGCGCACGATCCATCCAAGACCCATCAGCCCATCATGTTCACGACGGATCTTGCTTTGAAGATGGATCCCGAATACGCGAAAATCTCGAAGCGCTTCTACGAGAACCCCAAGGAATTCGAACAGGCCTTCGCCAAGGCTTGGTACAAGCTGACCCACCGCGACATGGGCCCGATGGCCCGCTACCTCGGCCCCGAAGTGCCCAAGGAGCCGCTCCTCTGGCAGGATCCCGTGCCCGCAGTTGATCATGACCTGATCAACGACGCCGACATCGCCACGTTGAAACAGCAGCTCCTCGCCTCGGGCCTCTCTGTCTCCGACCTCGTCGCCACCGCGTGGGCCTCGGCCTCGACCTTCCGCAGTTCCGACCTCCGTGGCGGAGCCAATGGAGCCCGCGTCCGCCTCGCCCCGCAGAAGGATTGGGAAGTCAATCAGCCTGACAAACTCGGCAAAGCCCTCGATGCGATCGGCAAGGTCCAAGCCGACTTCAACGCCGCGCAGAGTGGTGGCAAGAAAGTCTCCCTCGCCGACCTCATCGTCCTCGGCGGAGTCGCCGCGATCGAAGAGGCCGCCAAGCGCGCCGGCCACGTGGTGAAGGTGCCCTTCACCCCCGGCCGCACCGACGCCACCCCGGAGATGACCGACACCGCCTCCTTCGCCGTGCTCGAGCCAAAGCAGGACGGCTTCCGCAACTACCTCGGCAAGGAGCTCGACCGCCCCGCCCCCGAGACCCTCGTCGACCGGGCCCAGCTCCTCGGGCTCACCGCGCCGGAGATGACCGTGCTCGTCGGCGGCATGCGTGTCCTCGGCACCAACGTCGGACATCCCGATCTCGGTGTCTTCACCGCCCGCCGCGGCCATCTCACGAACGATTTCTTCGTGAATCTGCTCGACATGGGCACCGAGTGGAAGGTCTCGCCCGTGTGCGAGCACTTCTACGAAGGCCGCGACCGCAAGACCGGCGATCTGAAATGGACCGCCACCTCCGTCGATCTCGTCTTCGGATCGAACTCCCAGCTCCGCGCCATTGCCGAAGTCTACGGCAGCGCCGACGCCGGACGGAAGTTCGTCGACGATTTCGTCGCCGCCTGGGTCAAGATCATGGACGCCGACCGATTTGATCTGGCCCCCGGGCAACGCAGCTGACTTTCGGGATCTCCTTCCCGATTCGAGCCCCATCCCGCCGATCATTGCCTCCCGGCCGGGGTGGGGTTTCGTTTTTCACTTGAAAATCGCATCCAGTCCCATCGCGCTCTTCCGTGCGATTTTCGGCACCATTTTCGGACGCGACCGTTTCAGGAAAAAATAGACCAGCGAAAGCAGGCGCATGCCGATGATGCGGTCGATGAACCGGTAGTCGGGCGTCTGACGAACCAGGTATTTCATCAGCAAACCGATCGAACGCGGACCGAGCTTGAAGCGGTTGAAATCATACTTCACCGAATACCGGAAGCGGCTGCCGCGCGGGTAACGTTTCTTGTAGGCTTTCTTGGCCTTGCGGAGCCGCTCGCGGATCTCGTCGTCGTCGGGCCGGAAAAAATACTCCCGGGCCAGAGCGATCAGTCCGAAGGTGTACTCCATGTATTCGATGTCCTCCTCGGGCAGGTCGCAGCGCAGTGCCAGCGACCGCATGCGTCGGATCTTCGTCATGGCCGCGTGTCCCGTGCGGATCACGGCTTCCCCATCCGGGACGAGGTGCTCGAGCATGCGCTTCAGCGAGTGGGCCACGAAGAT
This sequence comes from Verrucomicrobiales bacterium, assembly GCA_041917795.1. GTDB lineage: Bacteria > Verrucomicrobiota > Verrucomicrobiia > Verrucomicrobiales > DEV007 > Arctic95D-9. The sequence continues at coordinate 76,261 of JAYRWX010000042.1, read as the reverse complement.
GTGGTGCCAGTAAACTCCGAGCAGCGGAGGGATGCGGACGCGCCGGAAAAAGAAACGTTGCCTCGCAAATTCGGGCAGGTAGAGCAACTGGATCACCACCTCCTCGGAGAGACGGAGCAGTTCCAGCAATGCAGCGGTGTCTCGGGCTTGCGGCAGGCGCGAGACCGCCTCCTCGACGAGTTCGCCGTGCTTGAAAAGCCGCAGGGTCACGAAGGTGTTGATCTCGGTCCACACGGCTTTGTCATCGATGAAGGCGAGCCGGCGGAAGGGCGTCCATCCACCCGTCTGGCACCAGACCGAGATGCCGACGACGTTCGGCGCATCGCGCAGTTCGATGGCGATCTGCTCGTAGTCTCCCCCCACGAAACTGGGGTATTCGCCGCAACCCTCATATTCGCGCCTCGTCTGTAGCTCCACGATCTTCGGCAGACCGGTGACAAAGAAATTCCGATTCAGCGAAAGGTAGCGGAAGAAGTCGGACTCGCCGTACTTCATCGACAGGACGAGGGCCGGGCTCGTCAGACCCGCGACCGTGCGCTCAAGGGTGGCGTGGTGCCAGATGAGATCGCCGACCTCGTGCGCGCCCACCGTCCAGGTGCGGAAGATGCATCGACGGCGGTGTTTCTCGAAGACCGGCAGGATCGCCGCGAGACAGCGGTTCACCATCGCCGGACTTTTCAGGACGAGTTCGCTCCGGAAATCCTCCTTGATGTCGAGCCCGTCGCTTTCCCCGATGCGCAGCACCACGCCGGCGACCTCGGGGAAGTCGGTGAAGAAATCGTCCAGCAGTTCGACGAGGAATTCGCGTTGCCGTTTTTCGCTCTTGCCGAGACGACGCCCGAGTTCGGGCGTCATCGTCAGGATGTCCATCGTCAGATAGACATTGAGCCCTTCCTCCCGCACGATGCGGAACAGATCGCGGAATTCGGCGCGGTAGAGTTCGATCCGCAGCCGCACGGGCTCCTCGTAGTAGCGGAGCCGCGCCAGATGCGGCACGTCGTCGAGAGTCACCCCGTTGTATCCGATCGCGGCGACACTGCGGCAGAACGTGCGCATGTCCTCACGGACCTGCCCGAAGGCTTCCCTCAGCTCGGAAGCGCCCATCTCCTGGTATCGCATCCACGGCAGCTTCGACCAGTTGATGCGGAAGCGGTCGTAGCCCGGAAAAAACGGGCCGATCGCATCGATCAGGTAAAGCGGAGAGTCGAGGGCGGGCAGATCCACGGCGGAGCGAAGGTGGCGGATGGAGATTCAGATGTAAAGCGGTGCCATCCTCCGCCACGAGTATCCCTCGTGGGCCCGTCCATCCCATTCGATCAGGGAATGCGGGATGCCCTTCTCCGACAGCACCCGGCTCAGGTGCCGGTTGTCCTCGAGGAAGGGGTCCTCGCGGCCGATCGTGAAAATCATGTCGATCTTCCGCAGGGCCTCGATCCGTTCCGGATCATCCAACACGGGCAGGAAGTGGGAGGGATTGTGTGATCGGATCGTGTCGTCGTAATAACCGTCGAAAAGATCGCGGAAATCCTCCGTCCGCAAAGTCAGGTCGTAGCGCCCCGAAAAAGCACGCAGCTTCTGGAAGCGATGCGGATGCCGGAAAGCCGTGTTGACCGCATGGTAGGCGCCGAGGGACAGACCGTGGGCCGTCGTCATCCCGAGCGGATTGCGATACTCCATCAGCGGCATCACCTCGTCGAGGATGTAGCGTTCGTAGCAGATGTGGCGCAGGATCCGGTCGGCCGGCCGCATCCAGTCGGCATAGAGGCTGTCGCTGGCGAGGCTGTCCACGCAGAACAGCTGGAGCTGACCCGACTCGATTTTTTCCGAAAGCCAGTGGTGCATCCTCAGGTTTTCGTATTCCCGGCAGTTCCCGTCGCGGGTGGGAAAGACCAGCACCTTCTCACCCCCATAGCCGATCACCCGCAGGCCCATATCGCGGCCGACATTCGGGCTGTACCAGAGGTGGTTCTCGTAGTGCATGGACCAACAGAAGGTGGCTGACCTTAGCGAGTTCCGGACCACCAGAGCCTCCGGAACGTCACATGCCAGAAAAAAAATCGTCAACTTCCGCGAGGACCTCCGCCCGTTGCCGGGCCGCCGCCGGATAGTCATGGTGTCCCGCCTCGAGCAGATACAGCTTCCGCTCTCCGGGCAGCGCGTTGTAGATCGCGAATTGCCCCGGCGGAGCCACGAAGGGATCGAAAAGCGCCGCAGCGATGTGCACCGCTTGCCGGGTGAAGCGTGCCGCCGTCGCCGCATCGTGATAGCGCAGCGTCTCCATCGCGCCTCCCTTGCGCTTTTCGTAGACCGCCACCGCCGCACCGCTGCCGTGGGTCGGCAGGGTGAGACGCAGGGGATGGTGGCCGAAGCTCGGCACCTCGAAGTGGCCCCGCGCGATCCGATCATCCCAGGGCAGCGCCAGCATGCCGATGCCACCGCCGAAGCTGATCCCGAGCAGACCGATGCGCCCCGCCGTCTGCGGAAAGAGTTGGATCAGGGACGTCACCGCCAGCCAGAGATCCTCGACGCAGGCCCCGTGGATGTAGCGGTCGCGGTCCTCGATCCCATGGAGCACGTGCCCGAGCGGATCCGCCGCCACCCCCGGACGCCGGCTTTGCGAGATGCCCCGCATGCAGGGGAAAAAAATCACCGCATCGGCGAAGGGCAGGTCGAACCAGGGCCCGTCCATCCCCCCGTAGCCGTGGCCCCAGATGAAACCCCGCTTCACCTCGCCCTCGCGCGGCAGCAGGGCCCAACCCCGGATCGGCTGGCCGTCGGTGGTGCGGTAGCCCAGTTCCGCCACCCGCCAGCGCGGCGTGCCCCCGGGGATCTCACGCAGGGCCGGAGCCGGGTCGACCGCCAGCGCAGCATCGTAGCGGGCTCTCCAGAAGTCCTCGAACCCCGGAGGAGGCTCCGGCGCGTCGACCGCGAGCAGCTGATCGAGCGTGTACCCGTAAGTCGGATCGAAGGAATACGAATGCGGGATCGAAGGCATGCGGGTACGGGGAATCGAACCCCGGTCTCAAGCTTGGGAAGCTCGCGTCCTACCATTGAACGACACCCGCGGATGTCCGGAAGAACGTGGCAAGAGTGCTGCGGAACCGGCGGCGACGCAAGCGGTAACTTGGCTGGCGCGGGTGGCGGCGGGGATGGGACTGGCGGGGATCCCGGTCGATCGGTTCAGGCGTTGTGAGCGGCCGGATGCCTGAGCACCGACACCGGAGGCGACAAGGATTCAGGACTCAGGCAGGACTCTTCGAAAATCAGGTGACCTTGCACTTCGGTCTGGAACCTGCGTTATGGTTTTGCTAACGGCGTATAATGGCGCTTCAGCCATGCGCAAAGCCCATCTAGACCCGGCATCAATACTCTTTCATTAATATTGCACTGATCAAGCTTGTCTCGGAACTCCCATTTGAGTGCCGATGGAATAATGATCTTCTTCGCATCAACCTTGGCGCTAACACTCGGTAGAGCTAGCCAATCATCAAAAGCCAAAAAGGGGTCACTCAACGCCGAAAAATACGCGAATTGGTTGATTATTCGGTCATCAATCGAGGGGGGTTCAAAGAACACAGCGACTTCGCTCGATGAGGAGGAATGGCCGTTTAGAGCATCGAGGCTAGGAATCCCGACGCATAAGGCATCAATTGAGAAGATCTTTGAGCCAAACTCCTTCAAAACCTTTGTTTCTTTGGCCTGCAGAAGTTCATGAACTTGGGCAAAATTCACCTTCCAAATTGCAGCATCGGGCGTGGTTCTGGATACAAGATTCGCCGTGGCAAAATGCGTTGCGATCAACGGAGAGTATGACCAGTCCAAAAGTCGAGTTGGCAGACCGTGATGCTGGGCAACTGTCAACCAGTGCCAATCAGTGTCTCGCTCAACAACGTCCCGTGCAGCATACTTCTTGAACTGCTTCAAAAGATTCTCTTCCATCCCTGGGTAGGGAGGCACAAGTCGAGCAATTCCAGGCTTTAGAGTGTAGTCTTTATTTGACACGCCTCGATACGCGAAGTTCGATCTGAACCTATGAGTGCGCTTATTCTCAGTGTCAGCAAACAATGCGGAATTGAGGGCTTCCCACGAATCAATCGTAATCTCTTCAATCATACAGCTTCAGGAAAGTGTTTTCAGTTAACGTCGAGCGACTCAGGGCTGTAAGCCCTTGAGTCCGCCGTCTTGTTCGGCGGGGTCATTGGATGGCAGCAATGATGTCAGGAATTTCGGCCCCCGTGATCCCAGCGACCTCGCCGCATTTTTTACATTTCAACGGTGTCGCCCCCATGAGGCTGAACATGGAAGACTTGCAGGTAGGACAGTAAGCGTCAGGATCAATCTTCCCGTCAGGGTTCCGCAGGAAAAGGACTCCCCTCTTCTTAATGTAATTTTCGGGAATCGTTTGGGCTTCAAGCTTGGCTGTAAGTTCGGCCAGTTTTGCACGAAGGTCATCATTCTCCTTCTTAAGTTCCCCATTTTCCTTCTCGAGTTGCTTGAACTGATCGGCAGCAAGACCGAGGCGTTCCTTAAGGATGACGGAACTACCGTGTTCGTTGATAGCCTTTTCGAGAAGGGTGAGAGGATTAAGACTCATAATGATTTAAGTATTCAGCCTAACGTTGTTTAGTCACACCAAAGTGTGGGCGAATCGAATCCTGCCCGCTCCCGCTACCACCATCAAGCCGAAAGTCTCGTTGGAGCCGACCCAGCCGGTGATCTCATCGCTCCACCGAGCCCCGACCGCCGGTGGAAGGACGAAGCACCAAGCACCAACCGCCCCAGACCGCGCGCGCTAAGGATTCCTCCGCAGCGCGAGGATCAGTTCGTTCAGCTTGCCGCGCATCATCTCGAAATCATCCACCGTCGGCGGATTGTTCGGGGCGGTGTCGAGGGTGGCGACGCTATTGCTGTTGTTGCTCGTCCCGAAGATCGCCGCGGCGAGTTGGGCGTTGGTCACCTCGCCGGGGACGGCGTCGATCAGTTCGCGGAGGCCGTTCAGTTGGCTCCGCATTTCGGCGGCATCGAGGTCGGTGCCTTCCTGGGGCAGATTGGGGTCGAAGGACATGGTCGGAGATGGGGGGTAGGAGTCAGGAGTCGGAATCGGGGCGCAGCGGAGATCGCCGGAGAGAATCGGAGGCAACTCGGAAGTCAGAGAATCTTTGGCTTTGCGCGCAAGGCTCCGAGCTCCGTTGGCGTGGCTTTTGGCTTTGCGCGCAAGGGCCGGAGGCTTGCGTTTAATGCATTTTGCACGAACCGGAGCTCCGGACGCCCCTTCGCGGAATCAGGCGGAGGGTGGGGCGGGGTCGCGCTGGGCGCGGCGTTGGAAACGGGCACCCATCTGGGCTTTCAGTTCGTCGAGGGCGCCGCCGGCCCCCACCGCCTTGAGGATGCGGTAGACGGTCAGGGCAAACACCATGATGTCGCTGCCGAGCGCCAGCTCGGTGTCGTCGGATTTTTCGGCGAGCGCCGTCAGGCGGGCAAGCCGGGGACGCAGCGCCTCGAGCGCGGCCAGGTCGGCCTCCTCGGTGGTCAGATCGGCGGCGGCATCGGCGGGCAGCTTGCCGACATTGGTCCGGGCGGTGATCAGGGTCTGGCGGGCGAAAGCCTCGCTCTTGTTCCCCATCTTGGTGAGCTCCTTGCGCTGGTCGATGGTCAGGTCGAGCAGCTTGGGGGCGAGTTTTTCCTCCAGCACGGTCAGGGCGGCGTCGATGGCGGTCCAGTCGGCCGCGGAGATGTCGAGGGTGATCAGGTCTTGGGTCATGGTTTTTTGTATTGGGTTGACCGTGCCATTCCATACAGCACCCGGTGCGGACGAATTCCACTTCACTCCCGAGTTCCATTTCAACGGCGTCGGCATGGAAACGCGTCTAGCAAAATCCCCCGACGATAGGAAGCTTTTCTTGGGATTCTTTAGAGGCGGACTAGCTAGATGTCGGGATGGGAGGGCGGGAGGGGCGGGGTGATGGCGCCCGACTCCGGTGGAAATTTGGCGCAACACCGGGCCAAGGACGGGATTCAACAGGGTTGAATGTTCGATCTGACCCTGTTGGGTAGGGAGGACGGTGGATGTCGCGGCGAATCAGGGGTGCAAGCCCCTTCATGACGCAACCTGTTAGAGTTGTTAGTGAGGGTTGCTTGCCCGTGATTTCGATGAACATATCTCATTTATTACGCTTACAGGCCAACACAAACCGAGGGCAGCTCCCTCTTCGCGAGCTCCTATTCGACCGCTGTAACACCCAATAAATTCCATTCCCGAGCCGCCAAGAACAACGTCATTTCGTTTCCAAAACTCTGGTGAATCGAAATCAAGCCCCGCGTACGGATCACTCTGGTCCCAAGCCCCGGTATATTTAGCAAATACGGGGGATCCCGACATTCCCTCGCGTGTTAGCGAATCGATGAAAAATGCCGGTAAATTCGTTCCGCCGGCGAGCCCTCCGTATGAGCAAATTTCACCATCAATTGTGACTCCAAAATGCGGCTCAGAAGCGATATAACCAGACTTCCAAATTGGAAGTCCTATCCCAACACTTATCGACTTTGGAAATCCAATTATGAACACCACACCCCCCGGCTCAATTGGTATTCTATCTCTGCTAATTTTGTTGACCGGAGTATTCATGAATTCCGGGCACGTATCTGGGCGCTGAAAGGGGAGCGCTACCAGGTCGCACTTAGATCCTAAAATCGGATGCTCATACCAAAGTGGTTCGCGGTCGCAGAATATTTCCACACGTGTTGCAGCAGTGGTGAACGATCCGTTTGCCAAAGTCTCGCCTTTAAATATGAATGAGGCGAGTTTTGCGTTGATGAAGAGCGGAAAAGTTCTGCGAGATTTACAAAGTGGCTCTCGGGTCAAGAAGTGCCGTCCACTAAAATTGTGCCAATTCGTAATGATGAACGTGTCGCCTTCAAAATCGTATAAGAAGGCCGAACCTGTCGATATCACACCTTCATCATCACACATGTGAATTTGGAACGGGCTTTGAGAGTATGTGCTTCGAATTCCGTTCTCGGGCATTTTCCGTATTTGTTTGCTCCAAAAGTTCTTGCTCCAAATCCCTCCGCCAAACAACATCACCGAAGGAACTTCCCCGGAGAATCGTAAAAAACCCGCGTCCTGACAAGGATTTTCCTGGCAGACCGTCGTCGATGGGTGCGGGACAAAATCGTCATTCAACACGGTAACCCTGCTCGATCCGCAGGAGTTGGAAATGTCCAGACTCCATGCGGATGCTGGCATCGCAGCGAACCGTCCCGGAGGGACGAAAGAAGGTAGCCGGTGGTGGAGCGCAGCGGAACCACCGGTCCACGCCACAAAGAAGCGGTTGCGCCCCGGAAGGGGCGCGAGAAGCGTCCCGAATGCCGTCAACGCACACCTCGCTGCACTACCATCTGGTATTCTCCACGAAACATCGCGAGCCCTGGCTGGGACCCGAAACCCGTTCGCGGGTTCATGAATATCTCGGAGGCACGATTCGCGGACTGGACGGACTTGCCCACGCCGTCGGCGGAACCGGCGACCACGTCCATGTGCTCGCAGGATTGAAGCCGACCCATCGTCTCGCGAAAGTCTTGCGGGAGTTGAAGAGCGAATCATCGGCCTGGGTCCGGAGAGAGCTCGGCTGGCAGGGATTCGCGTGGCAGGAGGGCTACGGCGCCTTCACCCTCGGAGCGTCCGGAATTGAAAGCGCGAGGGCCTACATCCTGACTCAGGAGGCGCATCATCGGACAAAAACTTTTCAGGAGGAGTATTTGGAGTTTCTGAAGCGCGGGATGGTGGAGTTCGAGGAGAAGTGGCTCTGGTGATGCGGGCCGATTCTTCCGCCCCTCCGGGGCGGGGTGTTCGTTTCCGGGTGGTGGTCCGGTGGTCCGGTGGTTCCGCTGCGCTTCACCACCGGCTACCTTCTCGGGCCCCTCCGGGGCCTCTGGTGATGTGGGCCGATTCTTCCGCCCCTCCGGGGCGGGTATTCGTTTCCGGGCGGTGGTCCGGTGGTTCCGCGACGCTTCACCACCGGCTACCTTCTTTGGCCCCTCCGGGGCCTCTGGTGATGCGGGCCGATTCTTCCGCCCCTCCGGGGCGGGGTATTCGTTTCCGGGTGGTGGTCCGGTGGTCCGGTGGTTCCGCTGCGCTTCACCACCGGCTACCTTCTCGGGCCCCTCCGGGGCCTCTGGTGATGCGGGCCGATTCTTCCGCCCCTCCGGGGCGGGTATTCGTTTCCGGGTGGTGGTCCGGTGGTCCGGTGGTTCCGCTACGCTCCAACACTACCTTCTCGGGCCCCTCCGGGGCCACTGGTGTCTCACGCCACCGCGGCCTTCGCCCCCAAGGTCACCACCACCTCCAAATGCCGGGTTTGCGGAAAGAGGTCGAAGGGTTGGATGGTCAGGATCTCGTAGTCGTCGCGGAGGTGTTCCAAATCCCGGATCTGGGTGGCGGGATCGCAGCTGACATAGACGATGCGCTGCGGTCGGAAGGCGACGAGCTGCCGCAGGAAATCGGGACTGCTCCCCTTTCGCGGCGGATCGATGACGACCGCGGTCTCGGAGGCGGGGAAGGTGACTCCGGCGAAGAGGTCGGCGGCATCGCCCTGGAGGAATCGACAATTTGCAATGCCGTTGTCCCTGGCGTTGCGATTCGCCCAGTCGACGGAGGAGGCGCTGATCTCGATGCCGAGGGTCTCGGTGAAGTCGGAGGCGGCGCTGAGACAAAAAAGTCCGGACCCGCAATAGGCGTCGACGAGGTAGCGGGCACCGCCGGCGCGGGCCTCGGTGGTGACATGGCCGGCGAAGGCGGGCAGGATGTGGGGATTGTTCTGGAAGAACTCGCCGGCGTGGAAGGAAAAGACGAGGTCGCCGACCTGCTCCTCGCACATCTCGGTGGGGTCGGTGCGGACGCGGCCGTCGCGCGAGTCGCGCAGCAGCAGGGTGGCGCCTTTCTTGTAGGCGCGGGCGTTGGCCCGGACCTCGCGGCGGACTTTTTCGAGTTCGGTGTTGATGGAGTCCGAGGCGATGGGGCAGCGCGGCACGTCGAGGATCTCCTGGCGGCGGCCTTCGCGGAGAAAGCCGATGGGGCCGATCTTTCCCCCTTCGGGCTTCTGGAAATGGGGGGTGATCTTCGACCGGTAGCCGTAGAGCACGGGCGAGGGGATGACCGGCGCGACGGGATGCTCGATCCCGGCCATGCGCTGGAGCAGCTCGGCGACCTGGCGCTGTTTCCACTCGAGTTGGGCGGGGTAGGCGAGGTTCTGGTACTGGCAGCCGCCGCATTCGCCGAAGAGCGGGCAGTGGGGCTCGACCCGGTTTTCGGAGGGCCGGATCACGGCGGCGAGGTCGGCCTCGGAGTAGGTGGGGCTGTTGCGGAAAATGCGGGCGACGACGCGCTCGCCGGGCAGGGCATGCGAAACGAAAACGACCCAGTCGCCGTGTCGACCGACGCCCTTTCCGAGGTTGGTTAGCGACTCGATTTCGAGTTCAACTTCCTGATGGTAAGCGAAGGGGACGGGATGAAAGCGGGGGGGAATCCGGGACATGGCACTGAACATGCTAAGCCAAGCTACCCGATTCGCGGAACCCCGCTTTCGAAATCTCACTTTTTGCTCTAGACTCCTCCGCGATGGCATCATCCCCAAGCACTTGCACCTCCAACCCCCAGGAGGTCACCCAGATCGTTTCGGCCTCTCATCGCGATCCTTTTTCCTTCCTCGGACTGCACCGGAATCCCGGCGGGCCGGGCATGGTGCTGCGGGTCTTCCGCCCCTACAGCGCGGGCGTGAAGGTGCAGGTCGAGGGCGGTGAGACGCTGGAGATGTCCGAGCTCCACCGCGATGGTTTCTACGAGCTCGTGCTGCCCGACCGGGACGGTCCCTTCGGCTACCGCTTGATTTTCCAATTCGGCGAGACGGTGACCGAGCCGCTGGTCGATCCCTATTCCTTCGGCCCGGTGTTGGGCGAGCAGGACGTCTATTTTGTCGGCGAGGGCACCCACCGCCGGCTCTGGAAGGCGATGGGGGCGCATCCCAAACAATGCGGCGGGATCGACGGCGTGACCTTCGCGGTCTGGGCGCCGAACGCGCGCCGGGTCAGCGTGGTCGGTGACTTCAACGGCTGGGATGGGCGGGTCCACCCGATGCGCAACCACAACGGGATCTGGGAGATCTTCCTGCCGCATCTCCACACCGGCGACCACTACAAATTCGAGATCGTGGGTGCGGACGGGAACCTCTTCGTGAAGAGCGATCCCTTCGCCTTTTTCTCCCAGCACGGCACTGCCACCGCCAGCATCATCTACGACATCGGCCGCTATCAGTGGAACGACGGAGAGTGGATGCAAAAGCGCGCCGCCTGCGACCTCTATCACCGCCCCATGTCGATCTACGAGGTGCATCTCGGCTCGTGGAAACGCCATTACGAGGAGGACGGGCGCTTTTTCAGCTACCTTGAGCTCGCCGAGGACCTGGTGGAATACGTCGCCGACATGGGCTACACGCACATCGAGCTGATGCCGGTGGCGGAGTATCCCTTCGACGGATCCTGGGGCTACCAGGGCTGTGGTTATTTCGCGCCGACGAGCCGATTCGGCACGCCCGACGAATTCCGCACCTTTGTCGATCGCTGCCACCAGCGCGGCATCGGCATCATCCTCGACTGGGTGCCGGCCCACTTTCCCAAGGATGCGCACGGTCTCGCCCGCTTCGACGGCACCGCCCTTTATGAACACGCCGACCCCCGCCAGGGCGAGCACGCCGACTGGGGCACCCTGATTTTCAACTACGGCCGCAACGAGGTGCGGAATTTCCTGATCAGCAACGCGATGTTCTGGCTGCAGGAATACCACATCGACGGGCTCCGCGTCGATGCGGTGGCCTCGATGCTCTACCTCGACTATTCGCGGCAGCACGGGCAGTGGATCCCGAACCAATATGGCGGCCGCGAGAACCTGGAGGCCATCGCCTTTCTGAAACAGCTCAACCAGATCTGCTACGAGGAGAATCCGGGCATCATGGTGATCGCCGAGGAATCGACCGCCTTCCCCGGCGTCTCCAAGCCGGTCGACACGGGTGGTCTCGGTTTCGGCTTCAAGTGGAACATGGGCTGGATGAACGACTCGCTCTCCTACATGAGCCAGGAGCCGGTCCACCGGAAGTACCACCACGGCAAGGCGACCTTCTCGATGATCTATGCCTATCACGAGAGCTACATCCTCGTGCTGAGCCACGACGAGGTCGTCCATGGCAAAGGCTCGATCGTGCAGAAGATGCCCGGCGACCGCTGGCAGCAGATGGCGAACGTGCGGATGTTCTTCGCGTGGATGTTCGCGCATCCCGGCAAGAAGCTGCTGTTCCAAGGTCTCGATTTCGGGCAGTCCGAGGAGTGGGCCCATGGCCATTCCCTGCCCTGGCACCTGCTGGAGTTCCCCGAGCACCAGGGGATCCAGCGCCTCGTCCGCGACCTGAACCGGCTCTACACCAGCGAAGCCTCCCTCTACGAACTCGACCACGAGCCCGGTGGATTCGAGTGGATCGATCACAACGACGCGAAGCACAGCCTCTTTTCCTTCATCCGGCGCAGCCGCGGGGGAGAGACCATCGTCGTCATCGTCAACGCCACTCCCGTGCCGCGTCCCGGCTTCCGCCTCGGTGTCCCGAACGGCGGTTTTTACGAGGAGATCCTCAACACCGATTCCTCGCTCTACGGCGGTTCCAACGTCGGCTCGGCCGGCGGCATCCCCGCCCGCGAGCAGGATGCCCACGGTCGCCCGCACTCGATCCAGGTCGATGTGCCGCCGCTGGCCACGGTCTACTTCCGGCTGCGACCGGTCTGATCCGACACCGGAAAGCGGGCGTTGAAGCCGGGGAGCTTCCGGGCGAGAATCACGGCTCGCATGAAACCCCTCTTCATCGCCTTGCTCTTCCTTTCACCGTTTCTAAAGGCCGCGGACTGGCCGCAATGGCGTGGCCCGGCCTACGACGGCATCAGCAGCGAGACGATTCCGGCCAATCTGCCCGCCGAGCTGCCCGTGCTGTGGCGCGCCGAGGTCGGCACCGGCTTCAGCAGCGTCGTCGTCGCCGATGATCGTGTCCTCACCATGGGCAACCGAACCCTGTCAGGTGCCGAACAGGACACGGTCTGGTGCCTCTCGGTCGACCGGGGCCGGGAACGCTGGTCGCGATCCTATCCCTGCCCGCTCGACCCGCTCTATTACGAAGGTGGCCCCGGCGCCACGCCCACCGTTTCGGGCGATGCGGTATTCACCCTGAGCAAAAAGGGCCATGTCCATCGCATCCACCTGAAATCGGGAAAGGTGGAATGGAGCCGCGATCTCGTGACCGATCATCAGGTGAAGCTCCCCGAGTGGAGCTTTGCCGGTTCTCCCTTCGTCGATGGCGAACGGCTGCTGCTCAGTGTTGGCCGCGGCGGCATGGCGCTCGACATCAATACCGGCGAAACCCTTTGGATCTCCCATCCCGACACCCCGGGATACGCCACCATCGTGCCCTACGAGGCGGGCGGGCCGACCGCGAACCGGCTCTTTTTCACCGCAAAGAGCCTCATCGGCTTCGATGGCGCCACGGGAAAGGCGGCCTTCGAGTTCCCCTGGACCTCGAGCCGCGACGTCAATGCCGCCGACCCGGTGTTGGTCCGCAACCGCATCCTCCTTTCCTCGGCCAGCGGCGCGGTGTTGATCGAGCCCCGCGGTGAAAAGCCCGAGGTGATCTGGGAACAAAAGGACCTGAAGTGGTATTTCAATCCCGGCGTCCTCGTCGGCGGCCACGTTTATTCCCTCCATGGCACCACCCACCGCCCCACCGAGCTCACCTGCGTCGATGCCGCCACCGGCAAGATCGTCTGGAGCGAACCCGGCTTCGGCAGCGGCGGGCTCATCGCCGCCGGCAAGACGGTGATCGTTTTCGACAATGGCATGCTGACCCTCTTCGACGCCGATCCCGCGGGATTCAAACCGCGCCTCCGCCAACAGATCATGGACGGCAAATGCTGGACCGCTCCGACCCTGGCGAACGGACGCATCTATTGCCGCAACGCCGCCGGGCAACTCGCCTGCGTCTCGGTGGAGGCACCGGATCAGTAATCCGCCCCGCGATAGCTCGCCGCGACGCTCTCGAGCCAGCGCTCCAGCTCGGCGGAGAGATCCGTGGTGATCTCCGGATATTCCTTCGCCACATCCCGCTGCTCACGCGGATCGGTGGTCAGGTTGTAGAGGCTGTAGCGCGCCTTCTCGCCCTCCACCCCGGAGATGCGGTGCAGTTTCCAGTCCCCCGAGATCCAGGCCGAGTGCCCCTGATAGGCATCGGAGATGAAGCGCTGCTTCGGGATCTTTTCCACTTTCCGGGTGACACGCTCGACCTTGCGTTCGCTCCAATTGTTGTCCGTCGGCAGGACCTTGGTCATGATCCCGGCCGGATTCGTGAAATGCCCCGGCACACCCGCGTTCCAGAATCCCAGGGGAGCCGGTCGCAGATCCATGCCGCCCTTGAACAGAGGAATCAGGCTGATCCCATCGAGAGCCCGGTCGGTCGGGACGGCCACGCCCGCCACTTCCAGCACCGTGGGGAAGATGTCGGAAGTCACGCACCGCACCGGCGTCGTCCGCGCCGTCGGGATCGCCGCGGGCCACTCCAAAAAGGCCGGAACGCGCAGACCGCCCTCGTAGAGCACATGCTTCCCGCCCCGCGCATCACCGACGTCGCCCACCGGCATCGCTCCATTGTCGCTACAGAACCAGAGCACGGTATTCTCGCGTACCCCCATTTCTCCGAGGGCGGCACGGATGTTGCCGAAGGCCTGGTCCAGGCCGGAAATCTCCCCATAGTATTCGCGTTCCTTCTTCGGCGCGTCCGGGTAGAGCGCCTCGAACTCGGGCGCGGCATGATGGGGGAAATGGGGCGATCCGAACCAGACGACGGCGAGGAAGGGCAACTGCTCCGCCGCCCTCTCCCGCATCCACCCGATCGCCAGATCCGCCGTCACGATGCTGCCCTCGCCGGTGAATTTTTTGTCGCGGCCCTGATCGCTGAGTTCGGGATCGATGTCGAAGAAATTCGTAGCGCTGATCCAGCGATCAAAACCGTTCGCGCCCGGATTGACCGGGCTGTCGCCACGGATGGAGCCGAGGTGCCACTTGCCGAAGTGAGCGGTGGCGTAACCGGCCTGTTTCAGCATTTCGGCGATCGTCAGCTCCTGCGGGCGGATCGGATGGCCCCAGCTGAAGACTCCCATGCGGTTCGGGTGACGCCCCGTCAGCACACTCGCCCGGGTCGGCGAGCATGAAGGCGCCGCCGCGTAAAAGTGGTCGAACCGCAGCCCCGCCGCCGCCGCCTCGTCGAGGTGCGGGGTTTTCAGATGGGGATGCCCGTTGTAACCCACATCGCCCCAGCCCTGGTCGTCGGACATCACCAGGACGATGTTCGGCCGTTTCCCGGGAGCCTTCTTCGCCGACTCCACCGCCCCGAGCTGGGGCGCTGGCGAAAGCAATAGAGAGAAAAGGATCAAGGTCGTGAACCGCATATCAGGCACCCTGGCGTGGCTGTGAAAACTGGAACGATCGAACCGCGCAGTCTTTCCAAGAAAACTCCCCCGCGCAACCGGAAAGGCTCGGGCAGGCCCCTCACGAGGCGAGGAGGGAGTGGGATTGCCTGCGCTTCGCTCCGCCGTTGGACGCTTCGCTCGTCCTACGGACGCCGGTTCGCTTTGCTCACCTCCGCTCGCATCCGCTCGCTTCGAATCGAACGGCGTTCGAACCCTTTCCACCGAAATTGGATTGGGCGAGGCCCGCTTCGCTGGGCCTCGCCCAATCCAATGGCGGAGGGAGTGGGATTCGAACCCACGGTAGGTTTCCCTACACTCGATTTCGAATCGAGCGCCTTAAACCGGGCTCAGCCATCCCTCCTTTTTGCGATCGCTCGGCGATTGGGCTTCAGGAGTCGCGCCCCCATCGACGAGTCCGGTAGACGATGCGGGCAGGGCGGGTAATGTCGCCACGGCCCGGGCCTTTTCAAGGCGGAATTTTCAGGCCGTCTCCGCTCCTTCGTCCCCGCCCACGACCGCGTCGCGACCGTAGAACTTGACCTTGCGCGTGATCTTCGGGCGATTGTGCGATTCCCGCCAGGCATTGGTGTCGCGCAGGCTGTAGACGCAGCCGCAATACTCCTGCTGATAAAATTCCTCGCGCTTGGAGATCTCGATCATGCGCTGGGCACCGCCCTGCTTCCTCCAGTTGAAGGTCCAGTAGGTCATGCCCGGATGCCGGGCCGCGGCCCGCTCGCCGCAGCCGTTGATCTGGTCCATGTTCTTCCAGCGCGAGATGCCAAGGGTGCTGGAGATCAGGTCAAAACCGTGCTCGGCGGCGTAGTCGGCGGTCACCTCGAAGCGCATGTCGAAACAGGCGGTGCAGCGGATCCCCCGCTCCGGCTCGTGCTCCATGCCCTGGGTGCGGTCGAACCAGTCCTTTGCGTTGTAGTCCCAGTCGATGAAGGCCATCCCCAGCTTCTCCGCGTAGCGGATGTTCTCCTGCTTGCGGATCTCATACTCGTCGCGCGGATGGATGTTGGGATTGTAAAAAAAGATCGTGGTTTCAATCTTCGAAGCGGCAAGGGCATCCATCACCTCGGCGGCGCAGGGCGCGCAGCAGCTGTGCATGAGGATGCGCTTCGCTCCGTTCGGGGTATCCAGAACGGGGCGCTCGTATTGGTCGACGGAGTAGGGCGATGCTTCGCTCATGGCCGGGGATACAATAGATAAGCTTCGCGACGTTTCAAGAAGGCCTCCAGCCCCGGCTGCCAGGCCGCTCGGATTTCCTCGATCGAGATGCCCTCCACCACCGCACCGATCGTGCCGGGGTGCCGGAGCAGCACGTTGCCCTTTTCACCGAGATCGAAGGTATCGGGATTCAGCTCCTGGATCGCCCGCATCAGCGCGATCCCGAGATCGAGTGGCCGGAAGCGGTCGCGATCGCTGATCAGGAAACGGACTCCGGCGCAATCCTCGCCGGCATAGACGCTGGCGTCAGGCGTGAATCGCGTCGGCACCACCGCGAGACCCGGCAGGTTCGCCTCGCGCAGCAAGCGGGCGAGACGGCCGTCGTTGATCCACGGTGCCCCAATCTGCTCAAAGGGCATCGGCGTGCCGCGACCGACCGAGACGTTGGTGAACTCGATCAGCCCGACGCCCGGATAGAGCAGCGCCTGGGTCAGGCTGCGCATGTTCGGCGAGGGATTGACCCAAGGCAGTCCGGTCTCGTCGAAACGCATCGATGGATCCCAGCCCTCGACGCGGACCACGGTGAGATCGGCGCCGATTTTCCTCTCCGCGTTGAACATCGTCGCCAACTCCCCTGCGGTCATGCCGTGCTGGACCGGGATGTCGTGAAAAGCGACGAAGTCGTTCCCCTCGCCCTCGCGGATCGGGCCATCCACGACGACCCCGCCGATGGGATTGACCCGGTCGAGCACGATGAAGCGGATCCCTGCTTCCTTGGCGGCCTCCATCGCCAGACCCATCGTCGAGACGTAGGTGTAAAAGCGGCAACCGATGTCCTGGATGTCGAAGACGAGCGCGTCGAGACCCGCGAGCTGCTCCGGAGTCGGCTTGCGTTTTTCGGATTGGTAGAGGCTGTAAACCGGCAGACCGGTCGCAGCGTCGACTTCGTCATCGATCGCCTCCTGATCCAGCATGCCCCGGATACCATGCTCGGGAGAGAAAAGCACCCTCAGATCCACCTCCGCCGACTCGGCAAACAGATCGATGGTGGATCGCCGCAGGCGGTTGATGCCGGTCTGGTTGGTGATCAGACCGACCTTGAGCCCGGCGAGAGCTGCGAAACGTTCGCGCTCGAGCACGTCGATGCCGTTGCGGACACTGCCCGGATCACCCGCGGCGGTGGGCGTGATCGACGGCGCGGGTGCGGGCACGACCGGATTCGGGATCACCTTCGTATAGCCGACCGCCTCGGCGGCGAGGGTGCCGACACGGAAGCGCAAGGGTTTCACCAGTCCCGCCTCGGTGGGATGGTTGCGGTTCGTCAGCAGGATCACGAAGGTCTCCGTGCCCGGATCGACCCAGATCGAGGTGCCGGTCCAGCCGGTGTGTCCATAACCCTCCATCGGGAACTTTTCCCCACGCTCGTGGGAGAAGGACGAGCTGATGTCCCAACCCAGCCCGCGGGCGATGCCGAAAGACTCCGCGAGTTGGTTGCGGGTCGCCTCGCGCATCAGATCGGCGGGGAGCAGGGGGCTTGGCTGTTTGTCAGGATAGAGGAAGAAGCGGACGTAAGCCGCGACATCCTTCGCGGTTCCGAACAGGCCGGCGTGTCCGGCCACGCCTCCCATGCGACGGGCCGTGGGATCGTGGACCTCGCCCCGGAGCAGACCGTATTCGGGAATCATGGTCGTCGGGGCGATCCGGGGCCGCAGTGAATCATCGGGGCGAAAACCGGTGTCGCTCATCCCCAGAGGCCCGTAGAAGTGCTCCCCGACGTAGCGATCGAGCGGCATTCCGGACGCCCTTCGCACGATCTCGCCGAGCAGGATGAAGTTCACATCGCTGTAACGGAAATGGTGATCGGGCTTTTCCAGCAGGCCCACCGTAGCGGCCCGTTCCACACCACTCGTGTAGCCGTAGAGGTCTCCTTCACTGAGGAAAATGCCCGGTGGCAGCCCGCTGCGATGGGTCAGGAGATGCGCCACCGTGATCGTTTCGCGATCGGCGACGATTGGCTTCGGATCGCCGGCCTCCGGCCGCACCCCGCCTTTGCCAAACTCCGGCAGACGATCGACCACCCGGTCGTCGAGGGAGATCTTGCCCTCGCCGACCAACTTCAGAATCGCCGGCGTCGTCGCCATCACCTTCGTCAGGCTGGCGAGGTCGAAGATCGTGTCTTCCGTCATCGGCTCGCGCTGGGGCGAGATCATGCGATCGCCGTAAGCCCGGTGATAGGACTCTCCTTTCGACTCGATCCAAAGCACCGCCCCCGGGATTTCCTGGCGCGCGATGGCCGCGAGGATCTCGCGATCGATGGCTTCGAGTTTCCCGGATTTCATGGCCTGACCGTCCGCCGAGGAAGATAACAGCAAGACAAGCCCGGCGGAGGCGAGGATTTTGGGGCGGAGTGGCACGGTGAAGGCAGTAGTGAAGAGGGTCAGGTCCGCGACCAGACCCTCTTGAGTCTGCTCCATTCCGGGGGCTGAGGCAATGGCGTTTGCCCGGGGCGCGCGCCGGGCGTATCAGAGAGGAAAATGTGGAGTCCCCGACGCATCGCCATCGTGGGATCCGGCTCGGTCGGTGCCTATTACGGTGCCCGCCTCGCCCGGGTCGCGGAGGTGTCGTTCCTGATGCGCCGCGATCTCGCGGCGGTGCGCGAACGCGGGCTCGAAGTCCGCTCGGTCGCGGGCGACTTCCACCTCGCGCCGGTTTCGGCCTTTGCCACGACGGAGGAAATCGGGGCGGTCGATCTGGTCGTGATCGCGATCAAGACGACTTCGAATGCCGATCTGCCCGACCTGTTGCCTCCCTTGCTGAAGCCCGGCACGGTGCTGCTGACCCTGCAAAATGGTCTCGGCAACGAGGCCTATTTGGAATCGCAATTCCCTGGGCATGGTATCCTCGGCGGCCTTTGTTTTGTTTGCATCAACCGCGGGGCACCGGGCGTGATTCATCACCTCGCCCACGGCAAGGTCGAGATGGGGTCGTGGAATCGTCCCGAAGTCCTCGGACCGGTGTCGGAGCTGTTTCTGCGGGCGGGCCTCGATTGCCGCGTGCTGCCCGACCTCGGCCTGGCGCGCTGGCGCAAGCTGGTCTGGAACGTGCCCTTCAACGGGCTCGCCATCGCCGCCGGTGGGCTCGACACGCGGCAGATCCTTGACGACCCGGCTTTGGTGGAACGAACCCGCGCCCTCATGGCCGAGGTGATCCGAATCGCGGCGGCGCTGGGACACGTGATCCCCGATTCCTTCGCCGAGGCGAACCTCTCGGGCACCCGCGAGATGGGACCCTACCAACCTTCCAGCCTCGTCGATCACCTCGCGGGACGGGCCGTCGAGATTGAGGCGATCTGGGGGGCTCCGTTGCGGGCGGCTCGAGCGACCGAGGTGGCGGCACCGGAGCTGGAGCGGCTCCATCGCGAGATTTGCGCGGTGACCGGATCGGTTCCACACTGAGGCATGTCCGAATTCACGCTCCCGGCCTCCTTGGGCAAGCTTCGTCCCCGGATCGGACTGGTGTTGGGCTCGGGCTTGGGAGGATTTGCTGATCTGTTGGAAGGCGCTCGATCCGTGCCCTACGTGGAGATTCCCGGGCTGCCGGTCAGCGGAGTGCCGGGCCACGCCGGGATCTTGCACGTGGGAAAGATCGGCGGAGTCGAGATCGTCGTTGCCCAGGGCCGCGTCCATGTCTACGAGGGCCGCACCGCCCGCGAAGCGGCAGCGCTGATCCGACTTTTCTGCGAGATGGCGGTGGGCACGGTGGTGCTGACCAATGCCGCCGGGATCGTGAACGCGAACCTGCGGCCAGGCGGCTGGATGCTGGTTTCGGATCACCTCAATTTCGCGCGGCAATCGCCCCTGACCGGCGGCCCGGATTTCATCGACCAGAGCGAGGTGTATTCCCGGGCACTCCGAGATCTGATCCGGGCCGAGGCTCTCGAAGTGTGCGGAAAACGCATTCCCGAAGGCGTCTATGCCTGGGTGAACGGCCCCGAATACGAGACCCCGGCAGAGGTCCGCATGCTGCGCACCCTCGGGGCTGACGCCGTCGGCATGTCGACGGTGCCCGAAGCCATCCAGGCCCGCGCCCTCGGCATGCGGGTGGTGGCTCTTTCCTGCCTGACGAACTACGGAGCCGGTCTCTCCCCCACCCCGCTCAGTCACGAGGAGGTGATGGAAGTCGGTCGATCCGCATCGCGGGAACTCTTCGCCCTGCTGGAGAGCGCGATCCCCGCGATGGTGGAGATTTGAATCACTCGCCGATCTTCAGCAGCTCGACCTCGAAGACCAGCGTGCTGTAGGGCTTGATGTCGGCACCGGCGCCGCGTTCACCATAGGCGAGGTCGTAGGGGATGAAGAAACGATACTTCGAACCGGTCGGCATCAGTTGGACGCCTTCGGTCCAACCGGGGATGACGCCGTTGAGCGGGAAGGTGGCGGGCTCGCCGCGCTCGACGCTGCTATCGAAGACCTTGCCGTCGATGAGGGTACCGTGGTAGTGCACCGTGACCTCGTCGGTGGCTTTGGGTTTGGGTCCCTCGGCGGCCTTGATCACTTCGTATTGCAGACCGCTGGCGGTGGTGGTGATTCCTTCCTTCTTGCCATTCTCGGCGAGAAACGCCTTGCCGGCATCCAGATTGACCCGGTCTGGACCGGTCGCATTCTTCTCCGCCAGGTTTTTCTGGTTTTCGGAGAACGCGGCGGTCACCTCGTCCTCGCTCAGGACGGGCTCGCGCTTTTCGAGCACGGAACGGAAAGCCTCGGTGAACTGAGCGAGATCGACCTCGATGCCCCGATCGGTGAGCTGGCGGGCAATCATCAGGCCATAGGAATAGCTGATGCGCTCGGTGAGGGATTCGGGCTTTTTGGCATCCTGGGCCTGGGTCGCGGTGGTCATCGTCAGCGGGGAGAGCGCGAGAAGGACACACGCGATCTGGAAACGGGTAGGGGTTTGCATGGGCAAGGGGTGGATTCGATAGCACCGGATCGGACCCGGCCCGGGACACTAAGCCCCTTCCCCAAGCGGTCAAGGTGAAGGACCTCTAAGAAAGCGACGCCTTCTTCGTTCAGAACTGCGGACCGGAACCGCTGCGAAGGTCAAATTTGTCCACATTTCTCAAAATTTTGACCGTCAAAACCTTTAATTACGGTAAAAATTTAAAATTTCTTTCAATTTTAGTGGAAAGTTTTTGCCCGGACCCTACCTTTCGTGATCCCATCGCATGAACGCCGCGCGTTTTCCTCGTTTCAAGACCCTGTTGCTGACGGCTTTCCTTCTGGGAGCAAGCAGTGCGGGAGCGATCCAGACCATCGTCATCGATCCCGGCCACGGCGGCGCCGACCTGGGTGCGGCCGACTCCTACGTTTACGAGAAACACATCAACCTCGATGTCGCCCGACGTCTCGAACGCAGCCTGCAGGAAGCGGGCTTCAAGACCATCATGACCCGGACGAAGGACGAGTTCATCGCCCTCTCCGAGCGGTCCGTGATCGCCAACCGCGCCCGCAACGCCATTTTTGTCAGCGTCCATTTCAACTCGAGTTACCGCACCGCTGCTCTCGGCATCGAGACCTTCTTCCGCAGTTCCGAGAGTGAAAAGCTCGCCAACTTCGTGCAGAAGGAGTTGATCAAAAACACGAAAGCCACCGACCGCGGGGTCAAGACCGCGAACTTCGCGGTGCTCCGCAACACGAAACATCCCGCGGTGCTCGTCGAGGGAGGATTCGTGAGCAACAAGGAAGAGCGCAGCGCGATGTGCGACCCACTCTACCGCCAAATCGTCGCCGACAGCATCGCGCGGGCGGTGGTGCAATACTGCCGCTGAGGCCGGTTCCGCCATGCTCGCGAGCTGCGACGCCATCGCGAGTGCGGAGCGGGCCTTTTTCGCCGGACGCTCTGCCGAGCCCTGGATGGACGAGGCGGGCCGGCTCTGCGCCGCAGCCATTCTTGATTTTTTTCCGCAACCTGGCCGCGCCGCGATCTTCGTGGGCAAAGGCAACAACGGAGGCGACGCCCTCGTGGTCGCGCGGTGGCTGCGCCGGGGCGGCTGGGACTTGTCCCTCCACTCGGCCGTTTCGATGGAGGAGCTCGGAGGATTGCCGGCCCAAAAATGGCGGGAGCTCGAGGCGGAGGCTGTCCCGATTTCTCAGGGACCTGTCCCTCGGCCGCTCGTGATCGTCGATGGGCTCGTCGGGATCGGGGCCAAAGGAGAACTAAGGGGCCGGGTCCGCGATCTCGCGCGGGAGGCGAATGCGCTGCGCTTGCGGGAGCACGGCACGACCTTCGCGATCGACCTGCCTTCGGGCTTCGACGCCGACAGTGGCCTCGCCGGTCCCGATGCGATCGTGGCCGATTTCACCCTCAGCATCACTCTGCCAAAGCGGGGGTTTGTCTCGGATGCCGCGGCCAATGCGGTGGGGCGGCTTGTCGAGATCCCGCTCGACATTCCGGTCGCGGAAGTCGATGCCACGCGGGGCGTCCTTTTTCCCTCGAACCTACGCCCACGCCTGCCGCGACGGGATTTCGACACCCACAAGGGGAAGGCGGGCCGCGTCGTGATCGTGGCAGGATCAAGGGGCTACACCGGAGCTGCGATTCTCACGGCGCTGGGCGCCTCTCACGGTGGAGCCGGCCTGGTGACGCTCTGTGTGCCCGCGGAAATCCACGACCTCACCGCCACAAAAGCCCCGCCCGAGGTGATGGTGCGGAGTGTTGATCATTTTGACGAAGTCGCGGCGCTGAACGGCGATGTTTTTGCCGTCGGCCCGGGCTTGGGCCCGAAACCTCTGCCAGGCTTGCTCGATTTCCTGATCCATCAACCGCAGCCGCTTGTGATCGATGCCGACGCGCTCAACGCCCTCGCCGCGGAGCCTGGCGGCCTCGCCGAACTGCCCCCGAACCGACTGTTGACCCCACATCCCGGGGAAATGGCTCGGCTGTGGGAGGGATCGCGCGCCCTCGACCGGGCCACCCAGGCACGTCGCTTTTCCGACGATCACGGATTGACCCTGCTCCTGAAAGGCGCGCGCACGATCATCGCTTCGCCGGGACGTCCCCTCGAGTTCAACAGCACGGGCCATCCCGGGATGGCCTCGGGTGGCATGGGGGATGTGCTGTCCGGCCTCTGCGCGGCCTGGATCGCCCAAGGATTGGATCTGCACGATGCCGCGTGCCTCGGCAGTTGGCTGCTGGGACGCTCCGCGGAGATCGCGGTCCGCGAGCGCGGGATCGCTTCCGAGTCCTTGACCTCGACCCTGGTGGCGGAGCACCTCGGGGCGGCTTTACGGGCCCTTCAGACCCCGGGCTCTCCCTGAGAAAGGACGCGGGCGAGGATGGTCTCCTGAATCCCGTGCATCAGCTCGCGCTCGGCATCTCCGGCATCGGTGTGTCCATTGAGGTGGAGCAATCCGTGAATCATGTAGAGCAGCACTTCACCCTCCTCGTCGTGACCATGTCCCGGACCTTCGCGGCGGGCGGTCTCGCAGCTCACGAAAATCTCGCCGTGATGGAAAGTGATCACGTCCGTTGGCGTGGGATCGTCCATGAAATCGGCGTGGACCACCGCAATCGTCGCGTCGGAGACGAAGTTGATTTCCACCTCTTCCAGTTCGGCCAAGCCCTGCTCACCGGCCCCTGGCGAGGCCAGGCACCAAGGCAGAGCCAGATTCACCAAGGTCTGGAGCCGTTCGAAATCGAGATTCCCTCCATCATCATGCGGATAAAGCCCGATCCGCGGCAGGGAGGGACCGCTCATGGAGTGGTCGTGGCGTTTTCGGTGCTTCCCTTGCCGCCAGTCCCGGTCGGCGGAGGCACCAGCTTGCGCGTCTTGCTTTTCGACTTCTCGGAGCCTCCCGTGGAGGAGTCATCCAGCTTCGGATAGACGATGCGGGTGTGCATCATGCTCCGCAGGGTCGAGTTGAAACTCGCCTTGATGGTGGCGAGATCCGCCAAAGTCAGCGCGGCATCGTCGAGTTGACCGTCGTTGAGACGCTCCTTGAAGATCTCATCAATGAGTTCATCGATCTTCTTCGGAGTCGGCTTCTGGAGGCTGCGCGAAGCGCTCTCGACCGAATCGGCGAGGCTGATGATCGCGCTTTCGCGAGTGCGCGGCTTCGGTCCGGCGTAGCGGAAGCTCTCTTCCTTCACCTCGGGGATGTCCTCTTCGTGTGCATTGCCCCCATCGACCTGTTTCTGGACCTCCTCGCGCTGCTTCAGGGCGCGATGGTAAAAATATCGGATCAGGGTGGTGCCGTGGTGCTCCATGATCACGTTCACGATCTCGGAGTTGAGCTTGTGCTTGAGCGCCAGGTCGACGCCATCCTTGACATGGGCCATCACGACGAGCGCGCTCATGTTCGGGGTGAGGTCATCATGCGGGTTGTTCCCGTCGCCGATGTTCTCGATGAAGTAAGCGGGCTTCTTCATCTTCCCGATGTCGTGAAAATAGGAACAGACGCGGCACATCACCGCGCTCGCCCCGATCGCCTCGGCGGCGGTCTCGGCCAGGGTCGCAACGACGAGGCTGTGGTGGTAGGTGCCGGGCGCCTCGATCGTCATCTGCTTCAGGAGCGGATGATTCAGATCGGCCAGCTCGAGCCAGGACACGTCGGTGGTGATGCGGAAGGCACTCTCGACCACCGGCAGCAACCCGCTCACGAGCACGGCGGTCAGGCCCGAGACGAGCACGGCCGAGAGCACCTGTTTCGCGACCAGTTCCCACTCCGTGGCCGGCGACGGGATCGAGGGCCAACTGATCTGGCCCAGCGTCGTCGCCAGCAACACACAGGCGATGCCCGAGTAGATGCCCGCCATGACGAGGCGGCTGCGACGGCGCACCTTGTTCGTCAGGTAAATTGCGACGAAGCCGCAGATCATCGAGAAAATCACGAAGTGGAAAGCTTCCACCCGGGGCACCGCCATCGCACCGAAAAGGCTCGAGTAGATCACCGCGAAGGTGCCGTGCCGGCGCCCCACCAACAGCGAGATCATGACGGGCGCGAAAATATAGGGTTCGACGAGGAAGCGGAAGCCGCCCTCGGGCGCGAAGGTCGAGGCGATGTATTCGCTGAGCTTCACCAGCATGAGCTGGCTGACGATCACGAGCAACATCAGCGCGATGCGCGAATTCTGGCGGAAGGTGTGGGGCAGCGACACGTGCCAATGCACCACCAGCGTCGCCGACACGACCGACGCCACCACGAGGACCTGCAGCGGATTCCCAACGAAAATCGAATCATCGCTGGCGGAAAAGATGATCCAAAGCGTCACCAGCAGCGCGAAAAAGATGAACAGCAGCGTGGTCGTCTGCCACCCGGCCCGGAGCAGTTCGGTCCAGGCGGTCGACGTGATCTTGCGGCGCTTCTGGCCACTGGAGAACCCACGGCTTTGGAGTCGCTTCTGCGAGAGGAAATGGAACATGGGAATTCTCCCGGGGATCCGACGGGGGTGCGGATCAGGTGTTTCGTGTCGCCTAGTTTCCCGCAGTTCGGAGCGGAAACAAGTGGAATCCCGGACGAGCCTTGTTCACGTGATCAACATGCAGTCCCCGTAGCTGAAGAATCGATAACGATCCCGGACGGCCGCGTGGTAGGCCTCGAGGATCAATTCGCGACCTGCCAAAGCACTGACCAGCATGAGCAGGGTGGATTTGGGCAGGTGAAAATTCGTGAGCAGGCCCTCGACGACCCGGAATTGATACGGAGGATGGATGAAAATGTCGGTTTCACCGGATCCAGCCTTCAATTCCCCATCACGGGCGCAGGACTCGAGCACCCGGACCACGGTCGTGCCCACGGCAATCGTGCGCCGACTTGCCCGGATCGCCTCCACAGTCGCCTGGGTCAGCTCGTAACGCTCCGAGTGCATGTGGTGATCGGCGATGTTTTCCACCGAGACCGGACGGAAGGTTCCGATCCCGACATGCAGGGTGACGAAGGCATGGGGCAGGGCGGCCAGCATCTCCTCGGAGAAGTGCAATCCCGCGGTCGGTGCGGCGATGGCACCGGCGGACTTGGCGAAGACGGTCTGATAGCGCTCGCGATCCCTCACCTCATCGGGACGACGGATGTAGGGCGGTAGGGCGAGGTGGCCGCACTGCTCCTCATCGGGCGGACGGTCGAACGCGATGATCCGCTCGCCGCCCTCCTCGCAGATCGATTCCACTTGGCCGGTGCAGCCCCCGATTACGATGCCGGCCCCGGGACGGAAGCGCTTTCCCGGTCGCACGAGGCACTTCCAGCGGTGTTCATCAAGCGCCTCG
Organism: Verrucomicrobiales bacterium; assembly: GCA_041917795.1. Taxonomy (GTDB): domain Bacteria; phylum Verrucomicrobiota; class Verrucomicrobiia; order Verrucomicrobiales; family DEV007; genus Arctic95D-9. The sequence goes on along the minus strand of JAYRWX010000042.1, from coordinate 50,286 downwards.
ACCCGCAGGATCTCACCGCGTCCGTCATCGGTGAAAAAGCGGGCCGCAACCACCCGCGTGTTGTTCAACACGAGAAGATCCTCTGGCTGCAGGAAGGTTGGAAAATCGCGAAACGAAGCGTGTCGGATCGTGCCCGAGGCGCGGTCGATCACCATCATCCGCGACTCGCCGCGATGCTCCGGCGGATGCTGGGCGATCAGCTCCTCGGGCAGTTCGTAATCAAAGTCACTCGCCAGCATTCCCTCGTTTCACCTGAGATCTCTCCGGATGTCTCCTGGACGCATCACCGCTCGCATCGAGACCTCGGCCTCGCGCTCCTGACCGAGCCATTCCAGCAACACCGAGACGCGGTCGGCTCCGACCGTCAACCGGGTCACGATGGTCTGCAGGCCCTTCATCGGCCCCTCGGTGATCACCACCTCGTCTCCCGGAGCGATCTCGGGGCGGATCTCGCGGATCGCGGCATCCTCCGCCGGGAACTCCGCCTTCAGTTCGCTCACGAGTCGATCGTGGAGGCGGGGATACTGGTCCGCGAAATGAAGCACCCCCGAAACACCGGGAGAGGCGTTGATCGTCCTCAGTTCTGTGGTCAGGTCGAAGCGGGCGAAAAAGTAACCGGGGAACAGCGCCTCAATGAACCAGACTTTGCCCCGCCGCGTCGGCTTTTCGAAGCGGATCCGCGGACAAAAGACCTCGTCGAGGTTCGCGTAGTGCTGGAGATTGCGGGCCGCGATGTGCTCGCTCTTGGGGCGGGCGCGGACGCAATACCAGCCGGCATCAGGTGCGGATTCGGACTCGGACATTTCGGGTTTGACGACGCTAACCTCTCCCGGCGCGACGGGAAAGGGCGAAGTCCGGAGAGCCGTCCCGACCTTGCGAAAGGGCCGATCTTCCCTTAGGTGTCCCCTCCCCCAAGAGCGAATGTCCCAGCCCCCTCCCACCGCGGCCACCCGTGCCCTCGATCTCGCCACGGCCTCGTCCGACGATCTCGCGGAAGACCGCCGCGCGGTTTTCCGGCGGCTCCTCGGCTACGTCAAACCCCTCAAAGCCCGTCTCATCTGGGGGATCGTCTTCGGCATCCTGGCCGGTGCCTTCAACGGCTTCCTGCTGCTCGTCCTCAAATCGGTCTTCACCATTGTGCTGCCAGCCTCGCAGGGGCACGAGATTCAGGAGGTCTATTACCCCTTCAAGGACCTCCACCTACCCGCCCTCGCCAATGTTTCCATCCCCACTCCGGAACTGCCTGCGGATAAGGAATGGATCTTCGTCCTCGTCGTCTGCCTGAGCATCCCCGTCCTCATGCTGGTGCGCGGCGTGTTCTACTTCCTGCACCAGTATTGCATGATCTGGATCAACATGAAGGTGCTCTACCGCCTCCGCGATGAGAGTTTCTCGAGCCTGATGCGGCAATCGCTTTCCTTCTACAACACGGTGAAGCAAGGCGAGCTGATCCAGACCGTCGCCAACCAGACCAAGACCACCGCCGATGCCGGCAGCCAGCTCCTCAGTGCCCTGATCCAGCACCCCGTCGCCATCCTTTCGATCATCACGATGGTGGTGATGATGGATCCGCTTTACACCTTCGGGGCGCTTTTTGTATTCCCCCTTTGCATCGTGCCCGTCGCCATGATCAGCCGGAAGGTCCGCAAGGCCGGTGGCCGCGAGGAGAAGGAATCCGAGGGGTTGATGGTGACCCTGCACGAAAGTTTCTCCGGCATCCGTCTCGTTAAAGCCCACGGACGCGAGGAGTTCCAGCGTGATCGCTTCAATGAGGGCAGCTACCGCATCAACAAGTTCGTGATGCGCTGGCGCAAGGCCATGGAAATGGCCAGTCCCATGGTCGAGATCGTCGGCGCCCTCGGTATCGCCATCGGGATGGTCTACGCCTGGTATTTCCAGATCAAACCGGAGACCTTCGTCACCCTCAACCTGGGCCTCATCAGCATTTATCCGCACGCGAAGATGCTCAGCCGCATGCAGGTGCAGATGCAGAAATGCTATGTCGCCGCGCTCAAGGTCTTCGGATACATCGACGCCGTGCCGGACGTGCGAGACCGCGACGACGCCGTCGTCCTCTCCGATTGTCGCGGCGAAATCGAGCTGAAAGAGGTCACCTTCTCCTACACCGGCGAAACCGCCGCGGTCGAGGGCATCTCGCTGAAGTTCGAACCAGGCAAGAAGTATGCCCTCGTCGGGCAGAGCGGATCGGGCAAGTCCACCCTGCTGTCCCTTATCTTGCGATTCTACGAAATCGAGCAGGGCCGTATCCTCGTCGATGGACGCGATGTCCGCGACTACACCCAGAGTTCCTTGCGCGACAACATCGGCCTGGTCAGTCAGGAGACCTTCCTTTTCCACGACACCATCCGCAACAACCTGCGCTTCGGCCATCTTGAAGCATCGGATGCCGAAATCGAGCACGCCGCCCGGTTGGCCCACGCCCACGACTTCATCCTCGCCCAGCCCCAGGGCTACGAGACCATCCTCGGGGACAAGGGCTGCACCCTCTCCGGCGGCCAGCAGCAGCGGCTCTCCATCGCCCGCGCCCTCTTGCGCGACGCCCCCATCCTTTTCCTCGACGAAGCCACCTCGGCCCTCGACTCCGAATCCGAAAAGGCGATCCAGTCGGCCCTGGCCGAGCTATCGAGGGGCAAGACCGTCATCGCCATCGCCCACCGCCTCTCCACCGTCCTCGATTCCGATGAGATCATCATGATGGCCCGCGGCAAAGTAATCGACCGGGCACCGCATGCCACCCTTCTGGAACGTTGTCCCGAATACTCGCAACTCTACCAATTGCAATTTTCACGGGATTGAGCGCAACCGCTCCGAATTCATCCGCAATTGCTTTGACGGGGAGCCCTAACCACAGCTAGTCTGCGGCAATCGCATGACCCGGCTTTCCTTCCAGAATTCGAAGCCATTCTGTTTTCTGGTGCTCATCTGCTTCTGCCTGATCGCTGGGTTCGTCGAGGCAAAACCGTATTCAATGCGCGATCTGCGCAAAGCGGGCTTCACGGGCACCTACCTCGGGGCGGTGAACTATCGCGGAGCGGTGTTGGACACCGAAAGCTTGACGTTCATTCCTGTCATATTCAGTTCCCGCCACACCGAAAAGATTCCGGTGCCCTTGCTCGATACGGTCGTGGGTCCCAGCACCGGGAGCGCCTTTTTCCTAAGTACCGGGAGTACAAAAGGTAACGATCGGCGTGTCCGCATCATCTCGACCTACTCAGGCACTGATATCGACGTGGTGCTCAACAACGTGCTCGTCGCGGGTTCCGGCTCGAGGATTCTATCGATCACCAAACGGGGCGAAGGTCGTCGCGCTCGATTCTTCATGTCCTATTCCGACAGACTCGATGTCCGGAGCACCTCCGGAAATGCACTTGGGGCCTACTGGGATGTCCGCGGGAACCTGAAAAAATGAGGCAATTGGTTGCCCTCGAAACCAACCATTCGCTTTGACGCCCTTTTGCAGATTTTGTAGTATCATGAGTCTTCGTCACCTCTCGCAATCCACATGAACACATCCCAGATCCATCGATTCACCATCCCCATGCTCATGGCCGCCCTCATCGGTGGCTCCTTTGTTCCCGCCGAACTTTCGGCAAAACAACTCAGCACCCGCGAATTACGCAGATCCGGGTTTACCGGCGCTTACCGCGGCGTCGTTAGCGGACAAGGTCAAATTTTCAACCTTGGCACCGGCACCTTCAACGCACCCTATGCAATCAGCACGAACATCACCGAACCCGTCCCCGCACGGAGATCCGTCCAAGTGCTCGGGCCTACCAACGCCAGTTCCTTCGCCCTGACCTCCCAACCCGCGACCGGCAACGACCGCCGTGTCCGCATCATCGCCCGCTACTCCGGTGCCTCCGCCGATACCTTCTTCGGCGCGGTCATGGTCGGATCGGGAGCGAAAACCCTCACCATCACCAAGCGGGGCGAGGGCCGGAATGCGCGTTTTACGATGCGCTATTCGAACAACCTCGATGTGCGGCGCCAGTCCGGCAATGTGCTGCGCGCCTTCTGGCGCATCGGCGGCACTTTGACGAAATAATCGAAGCTCGGCCCCGTTGTTTCAAGGCAGGACGACAAGGCTCGTCCTGCCTTTTTTTCGCCTCCTCCCTTTTGACTATATTATGATTTTTGTGTATTTTTGAATGGTTACAACGCATCACCTCAACCATGATCCGCTGTCTCTCTGTCCCTTCTGCAAAACCATCCCCGTACCTTCTCGCCGCGGCCCTTGCCACCACCCTTTTGGTACCTGTCCCCGGGGCGGCCAAACCACTGACTTCAAAGGACCTGCGCAAACTCGGCTTCGCGGGCACCTACCGCGGCACCGTCAGCGGCCAGAGCGTCCTCTACAACAAGCTGGCAGCCACCTTTGATCCGCCGACTCCGATCAGCATGAGCGGGTCGGAGCGGATCCCTCTGAAGAGCGAGATCCCCGTCCTCTCTCCTACCGGTGCCAGCACCTTTCCTTTGAGCATCCGCGCTGCCGTGGGCAATTCTCGGCGGGTCCGCGTGGTCGGCATTTACTCCGAAATCGCCTACGATTCCTATTTTCAGGAGGTGATGACAAACACCGGCTCCCGGGTCCTTAAAATCACCAAGCGCGGCGAGGGACGCCGTGCCCGTTTCAGGATGGAGCGCACCGACCGCTTTCTGCTGAACCGTCAGGTCGGCAATGTGCTTTGGGCCTCTTCGGTCACATCGGGAACGCTGCGGAAGTAATCGGTTCGGGCAAATTCGGGTTGTCGGCCACGCAACGCCTCGCTTATAGGAGAGGGTCCCGCTTCTTGCGGCAGACCTTTTTCCTCTCCGCCGATTGAACTTCAGCTCCTCCACCCCCTACTTCCCGCAGCGTGTCGTCGTCACCGGATTCGGAGCGGTGACGCCGGTCGGGCTTGATGTCGAGACCTCTTGGCGGGCGGTCGTGGAGGGTCGTTCAGGCATTGGCCCGGTCACCCTCGTTCCCGTCGATCACCTGCCCGCTCGCATCGCCGGCGAAGTGAAGGGCTTCGATCCGACCACCGTGATGGAGCCAAAGGAAGCGCGCCGCGCCGACCGGTTTTCGCACTTCGCCGTCGCCGCCGCCCGCGAAGCCGTCGCGCACGCGGGGCTGGTCATTGACGATTCCAACCACAATGACATCGGCGTCATCATCGGCTCCGGAGCCGGCGGCATCCAGACTTACACGGATAACCAGCACGCCATGGACCAACGGGGGGCCGGTCGCCTCAATCCGCTGATGATCCCGATGATCACGGCCGACTCCGCCTCCGTCCAGGTCAGCATCCAGACCGGTGCCCACGGCGTCACCTTCGGCGTCGCCGCCGCCTGCTCGACGGGCAACGATGCCATCTCCCAAGCCTTTTACACGATCCAACGCGGCGATGCCCGCGCCATGATCACCGGCGGTGCCGAAGCCGCCGTGACCCACCTCGGCCTGACTGGATTTTCCCAACTGCGCGCGCTCTCCCGACGCAACGACGATCCCACCAGGGCCTCGCGCCCCTTTGACCGCGACCGCGACGGCTTCGTGCTCAGCGAGGGCGCCGGCATCCTTGTGCTCGAGTCACTCGATTCAGCGCTCGCCCGTGGTGCCACGCCCTTGGCCGAAATCCTTTCCTGCGCCGCCACTTCCGACGCCGTCCATCTCACCGATCCCGACCGCGACGCGAAGCAGGCCTCCCGAGCCATCAGCCTCGTACTTGAAAAGGCCGGGGTGCGACCCGATCAACTCTCCTACATCAACGCCCACGCCACTTCCACAAGCATCGGCGACGTCTCCGAGGTGCGGGCCCTGAAACGCTCTCTTGGCGAGGCCGCCTACCGCATCCCGGTTTCCTCGACCAAGTCGGTCACCGGCCACCTGCTCGGCGCCGCCGGAGCGGTCGAGGCGATCTGGTGCATCCGGGCCATGCACGACAGCGTGTTGCCGCCGACCATCAATCTCGAAACGCCCGATCCCGACTGCGATCTCGACTTTGTCCCCAACGTCGCCCGCCCTGCCGAGGTCGACATCGCCCTCTCCGCCGCCTTCGCCTTCGGCGGCCACAATTCCATGCTCCTGATGCGGAAATGGAAGACGGAGTGAAGAGGGTGCAACGCGGCAGTGAACCCTGTTGGGTCGCCTTGGCCGAGCTCGCTCCGGTGCTGCCCGCGGAGGCACCCGCCATTGCCGCCTTCGCCGCCGGGATTTGGCCCTCCGCCTACGGATCCATCCTCCCGCCGGGCCAGATCGAATACATGCTCGCCTGGATGTATGATCCGGCGCGCCTTGCTGAAGAGATGCGACAGGGAGTCTCTTTTCGCTGGATCGAATGGGAAAACACCCGCGTCGGTTTCCTCGCTTACGGTCCGATGGAGGCGGACGGGAGTTGCCCGCTCCATAAATTTTACCTCTTGCCCGACTGCCAGGGTCGCGGCATCGGCAGCGCCGCTATGTCCGCCCTGCTCGCGGAAATGCGGGCCGCCGGAATCCGGCTCTGCCGCCTTCGCGTCAACCGCCAGAACCCCGCGGTCCAGTTCTACCAAAAACACGGCTTCACCATCGAGTCCGACGACTGCCGCGACATCGGCTCAGGTTTCGTGATGGACGATCACGTCATGATCCGGCCTCTCGAGTGAGTCGGAGACGCACTTTTTGTTTCGCCAGCGCGGCTTCCCGCGGCGAAACTGCGCGGGTGTCGACCCCCATCTCCCATTCCCCGTTCCAGCAGGAGACCTGTGCCGCCATGGCCAGGTCTCTCGCCGACCTGCGCCCCCTGCTGCCGCGGATGGAATCGCTCGCGGCCGACGGACTGCCCGAGGGGATTGTCCGAGACCTCGCCACCTTCGCCAAGACTGCCGCCCTGCTCGGAGAAGAGTTGGCGATCTGGCGCGAGCGCGCCCACGAGGCGGAGCCGGGCGAGTGGCGCATCTTCCGCCACGACGCGCGCAACCGGCTCAACCAACTGTTCGGCCTCGTTCAACTGATGCGCCTCGCCGCGCCGCCCGGTCAGCTTCCGGTTTTGTTGGACGAGGCGATGCCCTTCCTCGAAGGCTGTGTCAAGGCTTTGCGAGATCCCGATCCGGCTCCTGACAAAACTACCAGGGCCCTGCCGGACACCATCCGGGTCACCGCCACGGATGCCGGCCATCTCCTGATTGCCGACGACAATGCGGAAAACCGGGACCTGCTCCGACGCCTGCTCGAACCTTCCGGATTCCGCCTCGCTTTTGCCATGACCGGCACCGAGACCATCGCCCTGATGGAGCGCGAGGATTTCGACGCCGTTCTCCTCGACATCCAGATGCCCGAGATGGATGGCTTCGAGGTGCTCTCGCGCCTGCGTGAAAGCGGCCGGCTCGGCAACACTCCCGTCATCGTCGTCACCGGCCTGCAGGAGGAGCAGGATGCCGTGCGCTGCATTGAAAACGGAGCCGAGGATTTCCTTTCCCGGCCGATCCGCCCCGCCCTGCTCATGGCCCGGCTCAATGCCAGCCTTGAAAAAAAGAGGCTCCGCGAAAAGGTATTCGCCCAGCACTTCACGCCCGAACTCGCCCGCGAGCTGGCCCGCAATCCCGACCCGATGAAGATGCAGGCGCGCCACGCCGAAGTCTCGGTGATGTTCTGCGACATCCGCGGTTTTTCCTCGGTGAGCGAAAAGCTCGGGCCCACCCAAACGATCGCCTGGCTCGGCGGAGTGATGGGCGAGTTTTCCTCCATCGTCATCGATCATGGCGGCGTGCTCGTCGACTACACCGGCGACGAATTGCTGGCGATGTGGGGCGCGCCCAACGAGCAGCCCGACCATGCCGAACTCGCCTGCCGGGCCGCGCTGGAAATCCTCGATCGTCTCCCCGCGATCAGCGCCCAGTGGCGACCCTTCGTCAACGGCGAGACCCAGGTCGGCATCGGGGTGAACTCCGGCGACGCCCTCGTCGGCAACGTCGGCACCCATCGAAAATTCAAATACGGTCCGCTCGGCACCGCGGTGAATCTCGCCAGCCGGGTCCAGGGAGCCACCAAGTATCTGGGCACCTCGCTCCTTCTCACCGGCGAAACCGCCCGACGGGTGCGTTCCGCCTTCGACTCGCGCCGCCTCTGCCGGGTGCGGGTTCAGAACATCGACCAGCCCGTCGATCTCCACGAGCCACGGATCAGTGATTCCTCGAACTGGAAATTGCTCGCCGCCCTCTACGAATCCGCTCTCGACGCCTTTGAGGCCCGCGACTTCGCCGGTGCCCAAGGTCATCTCGACGCCTTCCAGAGCCATGCTCCCTCGGACGGCCCCGCGAGGATGTTGCGGAGCCGGATCGAGGCCGCCGCAATCGAGCCCGAGGGATTTGATCCAGTTTGGACGCTGCCGGGGAAGTAATTTCACCCCGAAATCGCCACCTCGCCGGTCAGGCTGCCGATGAAGGGCTTCCAGCTCGCAGGACCGCGACCATTGGTGGTCCGGGGGTCGAAGAAGGGGCGCCAGCGGGGACGCTTCGGCTCATTCAATGGGAACATGCCGGCCTGGGCCGGAAGCTTGTTGGCCTTGCGGGTGTTGCAGCGGATGCAGGAGCAAACCACGTTTTCCCAGGTCGTGGGGCCGCCTTTGTCCCGAGGGATAACGTGGTCGAGGTTCAGCTCGCGCACCTCGAAGCGCTTTCCACAATATTGACAGGTGAAGGCGTCGCGCTCGAAGATGCTCTGCCGCGAAAAACGGATTTCCTTCACCGGCAGCCGGTCGTAATGGCGCAGCACGATCACCGCGGGCGTGCGAAAACGGTGGGAGACGGTGTGGATCACGTCGGGGCCGTCATAGCGGCTGGAATGGTCCATCCAGGAGCGCAGGTCGTGCGCGGCGTAGCCCGAATCTTCGTCGGCGTCGACGACGTGGGCGTGATCGAGGAAAAGAAGCCCCAGCGCCCTTCGCACTCCGCAAACGTGCACCGGCTGCCAGAGCCGATTGAGCACGAGCACGGAATTCTCCAAGCTGGACATCGCGTCAGGATTTTACGGAGAAAAAAGAGTGCATCAAACGGCATTTTCTGTTACAAACCGCGTCCCTGGGCTCCGGCGAGGACGGATCCGGGGAGATTGGAGGGATGGAAGCCGCACCAGGCCAGGATAGGACGAATCGGAATTTTTCCCCTTGGCGGAAAGCGGGTTTGGCGGCATCTTTGCCGCGGTTTTGGTCCCTCAAAACCCACGCGACACAAGAGAGTTACATGAGATTGACGAGCGGCCTTTTCCAAAGACCGTGCGCGAGCCTGCTCGCGTCGATTCTCCTTGGGCTGTGCCTGACGCCGACCCGGTCGTGGGCTCAGGATCCCGCTCCCCAGCTTTCGCCGATGGAAATCTGGCAGCGAGGTTTCCTCCTCTGGCAGACCTCGCAGGATGACGAGGCGCAAGGCAAGCTGCTCGACTCGCTGAACAAACTGACTGAAGCGCAACCGCTCTACGATCATCTCGCGCAGAACTATCCCGACTTTTATCCGGAGATCGTCAAGGAACGGCGGCAGATCATTGCCGAGAAACGGGCGGACCTGAAGACCAGGATGCGGAATCCCGCCACGGCCTCCGCAACTCCGGTGATTCCTTTCACGACACCCCCCGCCGCTCCCCCGGCGGCGACGATCGCCCCACCACCCATTCCCGGATCCGGACCAGCCCAAGGCGGCACGCAGCATAGAACCCTCGTGGTCGAAGGTGAGGGGGAGTTCAACCTGCCCACCTGGGATGAGGGCGGCAGCCAGGCGTTGCCCCGACTTTCCCCAACCCACACCCCCGGCACCCCCCGGGTCCAGGCCGGCGGGGCGGTGGGCGCGGTGGCTGGCAGTCTCTATGAAGACCTCACCTCGAAAGATGAATTGATCCGCTGGCTCACCGACGAAAACCAGAAACTGCGCGATCAGGTCAAGCAGCGCGAGGTTTTGCTACAGCAGATCAACCAACAACTCGTGCGAGCCAAGTCGAGTCAGGATGAATTGCTCCGTCAAAAGGCGGCACTCGAAGCCGGCGGCGGCGGGGTCGACGCCCAGGAGAAAATCGGAAACCTCAAGCAACTCCTCGCCGAGGCGACCCGCCAACTCGAGGAGGCCACCGAACGCAACGAGAAGCTCGTCTCCGCGATGGAGGAATCGCAGAAGGAGATGGAAAAAATGAAGGTCCGCATGGAAGAGCTCGAGCGCGAGCGCGACAATCTCGCCGAGGTCCTGCGTGGCGAGGGCAACAGCGGCAAAGCCCTCAAGGAGCTGATGGACCGCAACCGGACCCTCACCGAACGCCTCAATCGGGCGGAACAACTTGCTGCGAGCCTCTCGGAGCTGAACAAGGAGAAGGACAACGACATCGCCCTACTGAAGAACGAGATCACCCGCATCAAGGTGGAACGCGACCAACTGCTCACCGAAAATCAAAGGCACCAGCAAAGCATCGAGGAGTTGCAGCAAAAGCTCCAAATGCTCTCGGACGGTCTCTCGCCCGAGGACAAGAAGGCGCTCGCGAGCGCCAGCCCGGTGGAGCGACAGGAGAACGAGTTGCTCCGCTCCATCGTGCTGAAACAGCTCCGCCGACAAGCACAGATGAAGCAGGCCAAGGATCTGCTCGTCGAGCAACTCGACAAGGTCGGCGCCCGCTCCGACACCCTGATCGGTCTGGTGGAGGACATGGCCCGTGGATCGCAGTTGAGCGACGAGGAAAAGGCCTTGTTCAAGGCCCCGCAGTTTGAAGCGATCCTGGCCGGGGCTGAATCAGCCTCCCCCACCGCAGCCGACGAGACCGCGCCGGAGGAGAAGAAAGATGCCGCCGGCGCGGCGGTGATGTCCGCGACCTTGGTCGCCGCGGGCACCGGAAAACCAGCCAGCGCCGATCCCAACAGCCTCGTCGAGAACCAGAAGCTCAGCGTTGAACTCTCCCAGATCGACAAGTCGGCGAGACTCGATTTCAAAGAGGGTCGATTCAGCGAGGCCGAAGCCGGGTTCCTCGAGTACCTCCGCTACATGCCGCAGAGCGTGCCCTGCCTTTGCAACCTCGGCGTTCTCAAGATCACGATGAAGAACTACTCGGAGGCCGAGTATTTCCTCGAGAAGGCTCTCGCGATCGATGCCAAGTCCGGACTGGCCAACTACCTTCTCGGTCGCGCCCTGTTTTTGCAGGACAAGCTGGACACCGCCCTGGAGCGCCTTGAAGTCGCCATCAACTACGACCCGCAGAACGCGAAGGCCCACAACTGCGTCGGCGTGATCTCGACCCGCAAGGGTTGGGTTGCCCGGGCCGAGCGAGCCTTCACCAGCGCCGTCTCGATCGATCCCGAGTACGGCGACGCCCATTTCAATCTCGCCCTGCTGCACGCGACAAAGGACGAGCCGAATCCACAGGAAGCTGGCAAACACTACCTCCGCGCCCTCGATCTGGGCGTCCCCCGCGATGCGAAGATCGAGGAGTTCCTGAAGCAAGCCGAAGAGGCCGGCGTGGCCGTGGGCATGCGCTGAACGGCCGCGGCGCCGATCAGGGAACGATGCCGTGCTTTTCGACGAAGTCCTCGAGCTCGTCGACCCCGAAATCGGCGAGAAGGAGGTCGCCGTAGGTCATCGTGGGCGCGCTGCTCTGACCGGAGAGTTCGCGCATCTCCTCGTATTTGTCGGGATCGGCGTAGACATCGATGGTGCGGAAGGTGTAACCCTCGCGCTTCAGCCAGGCCACCACGTCGATGCACCAGGGACAGCCCGGCTTGATGTAGACCACCATCTCAGGTTCTTCACTCATTTGGTTTGGCTTCCGGGGTAATGGACTGATTTTCGATTTGGGTCACTTCGAGACCTTTTTCTTTCAGCAAGGATACGACACTGCCCTCCCCGACGAGATGTGCGGAACCGACCAGAAAGAGGAAATCGTGACTCTGCGCCAGCGCCGTCTCGATCTTCGGGATCCAGTTCCGGTTGCGGCGGGTCAGGAGAAGCTCCCGGAGTTCCGGAGTGAAGGTCGGCTCTTGCTCGAGCAATGCGGCCAGTTTCCCTCCATCTCCGCTTTTCCAAGCGGTCACGATTTCGTCATAGTTCTTCCCGCTCTCGCCGACACGGTCGAGCTCCTCGTTCAGCATCTTTTCGATCTCGTGGTTCTCGAAGGAATCGAGAAGTGAAATCTGGAACTCGATCGTCTCGAGGCCCTGGCTCGGCTTCTTGTCCGCGACACTTCGTTTGAAAAAGGTGGACTCGAGCCCCAGTTCGGGTCGCGCCCCGTGCCGCTCGGCTTCGAGCGCGGACATCAGCAAGAGCACCGCGGTGGGCCGGCTGCGGTCGAAGAGGTTGCCCGGCTTGCCGCTCTCCTCCAGATAACTGCGAAGCCGCTTCATCGTCCGTCCGGTGAGCAGGTCGGCGAGTTCCTCGCCCTCGGGAAGGCTCGTGAGCTTCTGCATCTTCGCGGCTGCGGCCGGATCGGACATTTCCTTCATGTCGATCTCGAAGATGATCTCCTCGGCCTCGGCGTAGACCTTGTCAAAAGTCTCGGGGATCGGCAGATCCTCGGGCCGGAGGAGATGGACGGATCCCGCCAGATACACCGTCGAGTTGTCATCGTTGATTTTCCAGATCACGGCCTTGGCCGGTTCTTCGGAATGGAGCGGGACCGCGGCGAGGCAGGCGGCAAAAAGGGGGCTGACGATTCGGTTGGGCTTCATGGGACGCGTTGCAGGGAGTGACAAGATCGGCGGCGGGTGTTTGAATTCAAACGCACGCGTCCCCCGATCTCCAGAAGGAAAAATGAGAATCTTGCCCGTCCTTGCCTTTTTCCCAACACTTCTCGCCTTCCCCTCCCCCGCTGGAGAATGGACGAAACACCTCATCACCAGCGGCGGACATACCACCTCGGCGGTTGCGGCCGATTACGACGGAGACGGGATCAAGGACGTCATCTCCTCCTCGGGCGGGGTCGTGTCTCTTTATCTCGCGCCCGATTGGCGGCCGGTGGTGCTGCACCGCCTCCCCAACCTGCGCGGAGCCTGCATCCACAGCGAGACCTGGGACATCGATGCTGACGGCGACATCGATTGGATCGGCAGCCTCGCCACCGGCGAACCCTTCTGGCTGGAAAATCCCGGCGCAGAGACGGCAGGGACAGGTAATTGGACCGCCCGGGTCATCGACCGCGAGATCCGCGGCATCCATTGCCTGCTGAAAGCCGACATCGACCGGGACGGAACGTTCGAGGTCATCATCAACAACTTCGAGCCGGAGGGTCCCCTCGCCGATTCCATCGCCTGGTACCGGGTCCCGGAAAATCCCAAGGAACCCGGCCCCTGGGAACGGCACCTCTTCGCCGATGGGGATGCGCGGGGCGGCAGCCATTACTTCGGATTCGGTGACATCGACGGCGACGGCTGGGGCGAGATTGCGGTGGGGGCAAAGGGAGCGCCCTTCGCCGATGGCAACTGGTTTGCCTATTGGAAACATCCTGGACCCGGGGCGATCACGAAACCCTGGGCAAAAACCATCCTTGCGGAAAACCAGCTCGCCGCGACCAACATCCTGCCGGGCGATCTCAATGGCGATGGTCGGCCCGACTTCCTTGCCTCGCGCGGGCACAGTGCGGGACTGCTTTGGTTCGAGGCACCCGATTGGAAAATCCACGAGATTGATCCGGGCTTGAAATCGCCCCATAGCCTCGTGCTTGCCGATCTGGACGGCGACGGCGATCTCGACGGGGCCTCCTGCGGATACGAGAGCAAGGTGCTGGCTTGGTATGAAAACGACGGCAAGGGTGCCTTCACCAAACACGTGCTCGACGACGATCAGGAGTCCTACGACCTCCGCTCCATCGACATGGATGGCGACGAGGACCTCGACCTGCTCAACGCCGGCCGCGCGAGCGCCAACGTGGTCTGGTACGAGAACCCGTTGCGTTAAACCCGCGCCTTGGCCGGCAAGTTCAGAAAGTTGCGCAGGATCGCCTTGCCCGAGGTGGTCAGGATCGACTCGGGGTGGAATTGCACGCCGTGGATGACGTGCTCGCGATGACGCAGGCCCATGATCTCGCCTTCGGCGGTCTCGGCGGTAATCTCCAGGCAGGCTGGCAGGGTGGCGCGTTTCACGATCAGGGAATGATAACGGGTCGCCTCGAAGGGAGACTCGAGACCTTCAAACAAATCCTCGCCATTGTGGAGAATGGGCGACGTCTTGCCGTGCATCAGCCGATCGGCCCGCACCACGTCGCCACCAAAGACCTCGCCCATGCACTGGTGCCCGAGGCAAACCCCGAAAATGGGAAGCTCGGGCCCGAACTCGCGAATCACGTCGCAACTGATCCCGGCTTCGGCCGGCGTGCAGGGTCCCGGAGAAATACAAATCCGTTCCGGTGCCAGGCCTCGTATCTCATCAAGAGTGATTTGGTCATTGCGATGCACCTCCATCTCCGCGCCCAGCTCTCCGAAGTACTGCACGAGGTTGTAGGTGAAAGAATCGTAGTTGTCGATGACCAGAAGCATGCCGGGGGAATCTATTTCCCGCCGGAGACCGGGTCAACCGGAAGCGCGCGCCCGGACCTTGCGGTTTCCCCGTGCCGATGAGAAGATCAAACCCTCCCGCCCCCTGCTGCCGATGAAAAAGAAGTCCGACCAACCCATCGCCTCCGCTTCCGCGGGTCAGGGCGAATCCGAGGCCATCCTGCCCGATGAATCCGCCTCCCTCGAGCCGATCGACTGGAAGCAGGTCTGCAAGGATGCCGAGACCTTTGTGCGGGAGCATCCGGCCGCAGCCGTGGTGATCGCCGCGAGCGTGGGATTCGTGGTTGGCCGGATGTTCCGATGAGCCAGCCCGAACCGGCCGAAACCGACGCCGCGGCGGCTGATTCCGCCCCGCCCCATCCGGGTTTCGGCACGCTCATCTCCGAATCACTTGGAGCCTTCATCGACCATCTCGAGGCCCGGCTCGATCTCCTGAGGCTTGAAGCCGCCGAGGCGCGGACCTGGCTGCTGCGTCGTGTCATCGCCGCCCTCGTCGCGGTCATGAGCGTGGCATTCGCCTACCTCCTGTTTTGGATCGGTCTGATCGGTTGGATCGCACGCGCTTCCGGGATGGGTTGGTTCCACATCGCGCTGATGGCCGCGGGTTTCCACCTTCTCATCGCCTTCGCCTGCTGGATCGCGACGCGTCGACCTTTCAGCGGGAAACCCTTTGAAGCCAGCCTCTCCGAGCTGCATCAAGACCGCGAGCGGCTCCGCCGTGGCGGCAAACCGGAGGCCGGAGCATGAAAGATTCACTCGAAAAACAAGCCATTGTCGCCCGCCTCGCCAGCACCCGCGGCCAGCTTTCTGACCATCTCGCCGAGCTGGGCGACAAGGCGAACCTGCCGCGCCGCTTCCGTCACTCCTTCGCGGAGCATCCCTTCACCTGGCTCGCTGGCAGCCTCGCCGCCGGGGTCGCCGTTTCTTCCATTCTCAAGGTTGGCGAAAAGCGCCGCGGCACCCGGCATCGTTCCAAGCGCCGGTCTGCTGAAGAAATCGACGATGGCATCGAACCGACGCGCCCGCTCCTGATGGGTGCACTCGCTTTCGCCGGCAACCGCCTCATGGCGATGTCGATGCCGGCGATCCGCCATTTTGTCGAAACCGAAATGACCCGTTGGCTCGGAGACCGGGTCCACGCCTGGCGAGATGCGAGAGCCGCCGACCAGCCGGCGGGCTCCGCTCAAACTGCAAGTCCGGGTGATGCAGTTCGCCCGGATTGAAGGCGCGGCCAACCCTGCCTGACAAAGCTGCCAAAACTGCCAGTCCCCGTCCCGGCTGGACCGAAGCGCCCTCGACGCGTTGTGGCACGAGCCCTGCACCCTAACGCAGCACCCAAATCCGGCGGATGCCGGAGCGGGCTCACCTCCATCCCCAACCTATCCCAACCCATGCTCACCTGGACCATCATCTTCCTCATCGTCGCCGTCATCGCCGCCGTGCTCGGCTTTGCCGCGCTGGCCGGAGTCGCCGCCACGATCGCGAAAGTCTGTTTCGCCGTCTTCCTGATCCTCTTCGTGATCTCGCTGATCACCGGACGCCGTCCCGCGGTGTGAGGTGGCCCTTGGGTGGATCACTCCACCGAATTTTGGGCGGCCGCGTCCTCGCTCTCGTATTTCTTCCGCTTGCGGTAGAGGGTCGCTTGGTCGATGCCGAGCACCTCCGCCGCAGCGGCCAGACTCGGCGAACGCCTCACGATCTCGTGGATGTGCTGTCGCTCGAGGAGTTCGATCGAGACCGGATCTCCTACTTGGACCTGCCCCCCGGCGGCGGGCATGGCCGCTCCGCCTGGCACCCGCCGGCCGCTGACGCTTGCCGGAAAATCCTCGGGCTGCAGCATGGTGTCGCGGCAGAGAATCACGGCTCGTTCGATCACATTGCGCAATTCGCGCAGGTTCCCCTGCCAGGGACAAGTGACCAGCAACTTGCGGGCGGCGGGTGAGAAGCCCTTGATTTTCCTGCCGAATTGCTTGGTGAAAAATTGCAGGTATTGCTCGGCGAGCAGCACCAAATCCTCCGGCCGCTCGCGCAACGAGGGGATCCGAACCCCGATCACGTTGAGCCGGTAGTAGAGATCCTCGCGGAAGCTCCCCTCGGCCACGCATGCCGCGAGGTCGCGGTTCGTCGCGGCGATGATCCGCACCTGGGATGTGCGCGTGGTGTTTTCCCCCAACCGCTCGTACTCGCGGTCCTGGAGCAGGCGCAGCAACTTGGGCTGGATCTCGAGCGGCAATTCGCCGATTTCATCGAGGAAAAGGGTGCCGCCTTCCGCGGCCTTCACCTTGCCCCAGTGATCGCGCACCGCGCCGGTGAAGGAGCCCTTCACGTGTCCGAAGAGTTCGCTCTCGAGCAACTCCTTGGAAAGGCTCGGGCAGTTCACCGTGACGAAAGGTTTCGCGGCCCGGTCGCTGCGCTGGTGGACGGCGCGTGCCACCACGCTCTTGCCGGTGCCGCTTTCACCGAGGATGAGAATGGAAGCCGGGGTCGGTGCGGCGCGGAAGAGCACATCGAAGACCGCGCCCATCACCGGATCCTGCGATTGGAAGACCGGTTCGGGGGTGTGACTCGCGACCTGAGTCTGCAGTTCGACGACCTGCTGCGCGAGCCGGCGGTGCTTTTGAACCCGCGCCAACACGATGGCGAGTTGCTCCGTCGAGAAGGGTTTCTCGAGGAAGTCCAGCGCACCCAGGCGCATCGCCTCGACCGCGGCGGTGATGGTGGCTGCGGCGGTAAAGACAACCACGGGCAGACCGGGGCGTTTTTTCAGGATTTCGGAGAGCACGTCCAGACCGTTCTCGTTGCCGAGATTCAGGTCGAGGAGCGCCATGTCGAAATCAGTACTACTGACCGCCTCAAGGGCGGAAGCTGCATCAGCCGCGACTTCGGCATAGTGGCCGGCGTCTTCGACGATTTGCATCGTCGCGTCACGGATGATCTTTTCGTCATCGATGATCAGGATATCCATTGGGAGGGAGGAGGGAGGGAGCCACACCCCGGCGAGCCGGGATACGTTGAGTTCAGGTTACGCCTCATCACCCGGAAGTGGCAAGGGCAGCCGTACTTGAAAATGCGCTCCGGGTGTCGGCCGCTCCTCGAGGTCGATGCGGCCATCCATGGAGGTGACGAGACGCTTGACGATGGAAAGGCCGAGACCGGTGGAAGGCTCACCCCCGGTGGGTCGGGCAGAGAGGCGCCCATAGCGACGGAAAAGCTTGCCGCGATCTCCCGCGGTGAAGCCGGGCCCCTCGTCCGAGACAACGAAGCTGGCGTTGCGGAAGCCGGGTTCGGGAATCGTGACGGTGACGGACGATCCCGATGGCGAGAACTTCACTGCGTTACCGATGAGGTTGTCGAGCACCTGGGCGAGCGCCTCACCATCCGCCTGCACGATCGGAGTGGCCTCTTCGACGAGCTTGATCTCGATCGACTTCACCGCGGCGGCGTCACGCAGCCGGTTCGTCGCAGCCCGGATCTCGTCGACCAGCGAGAGGGGACGCGGCTCGATGTGGAGACGCTCGGCACTCTGGTTGGCGAGGAATTCCCGGACGAAGGCGATCATCCGGTCGGTCGACTGAACGATGTTCTCCACGAGCGCCGCGGAACGCGGGGCGAGGTCGGCGGAACGCTCCGCGAGCAGGCCAGCGCTCAGGCGCATCCCGGCGAGGTGATTCTTCAAGTCATGTGCGAGGATCCCGAGCAGTTCGTCCTTGTCCTCGGCGAGCATGCGGAGATGATCGCGCGCTTCCTTCAGGGCAAGATGGGTGCGGACCCGCGAGAGCAGTTCCGCCTTGTTGAAAGGTTTCGTCACGTAATCCACCCCGCCCGCCTCGAGCGCGCGAACGATCAGATCTTTGTCTCCCGCGGCGGATAGGAAAATGATCGGGATCTCCCGCCACGCGGGATTCGCGAGGATTTCCCGGCAGACCTGGAGCCCGTCCATGTCGGGCATCACCATGTCGAGCAGGATCAGATCAGGCTGGAAGCTCTGCAGTCGCTCGAGGGCCTGCGAACCGCTCGTGGCCGGCGATACGGTGTAGCCCATTGCCGTCAGCAAGGTTCCCACCACCTGGAGGTTCTGCTCTTGATCATCCACGATGAGGAGCGTCTGGGAAGTGTCCGTTTGGGTCATGGGGTAGGGTTCACGAGGGTATGGCGGAAGCTTGCCGGATCATCCCGATGACGTCGGGGTATCGGTTCAGGGTGCGGACGAGGAGATCGGGCGAAAAGGATCTCGCATCGTGCTGCAGATCGCGGGCAAAGCGACCCAGCAAGGGACACTCCGCGGCCGCCCCCAGTTCTTGCAGGCGCTTGGCAAACACCTCGATCTCGGAGATCGCCAGGGTGCGCACGAGCGGCTCCCAATCCTTCGCCAACATCGGTTCGAGTTCCTCGACGAGCCTCGTCCATTTCGCGGCGATCGCGGGCGATGGTGCCATGGTTTCCAGATCTTGGTCCGGGGAGGAAGCTTTCCCTTGCTCCGCATCGTGCCGGGGAATGAACTGCGCCATCTGGCTGTAAAGATCGCTCCGCGAAAAGGGCTTCTGGATGTAGCCGTCGAAAAGGCGGCGGGCCCGTAGGTCCTCGCCGCCGAGGCTGGAGGCGGTCACCGCGATCACCGGCAACAAACGGAAACGCCCCTCCGAACGGATCGCCTCGAGCGCGGCGAAGCCGTCCATCCGCGGCATCCGGACATCCATCAGGATCAGGTCGGGGGCTTGGCTCAGCGTCGCCTCGACCGCGGACTTCCCGTCGGCCACCTGCACGATGGTGTGGTGCGTGTCTTCAAAGATCCCCGTCATCAGCTCGAGATTGGTGGGATTGTCATCCGCGACCAGGATCCGCGAGGGCCGGAAATCATTGAAGTCGAGACCTTCGAGCGCCGAGCCGGAAAGCGGTTGGGCGAGCCGCGAGGTGACGCGGACTCCGGGGAAGGTGAAACGGAAAAGCGTGCCGCGACCGACTTCGCTCTCCACCGAGATCTCTCCCTTCATCAGGCGCACGAGGCGCTGCACGATCGCAAGGCCAAGGCCGGTGCCCGGGATGCGAGCGTTCTCATCGATCTGCACGAAGGGGCGGAAGATGCTTTCGATCTGGTCCTTTGGAATTCCCCGACCGCTGTCCTCGACCTCGACGAGCACCGTTACCGTGCTCGGATCCCCTTCCTTGGCGACAGAACGCACCCGCAAGGCGACACGACCGGATTCCGTGAACTTCATCGCATTGCCGACCACATTGATCAGCACCTGCCTCAGTCGCAAATGGTCGAAAAGCAGCGAGGAAGGCACCTCGTCCTCGACTTCGACGCGGAATTCGAGCCCGCGCTGCACCGCGAGCTGCGAGAACAGCTGCCTGATGAATTGCGCCGTCGCGCGCAAGTCGGTTGGCTCGGGATTCAGCTCCAGCATGCCCGCCTCGACCTTTGAAAGATCGAGGATGTCATTGATCAGTTGCAGCAGCGATTGCCCGCCGGCCAGGATCGAATCGACATAGCGGATGTCGCGCTCGTCGCTGAGCCGGTCGCGCAGCAGCTCGGCGAAACCGAGGATCGCGTTCATCGGCGTGCGGATCTCGTGGCTCATCGTCGCCAGGAAGCTGCTCTTCTCGCGATCGGAGCGCTCCGCACGTCGTTTCTCCTCGGCGAGACGTTGTTCGCGTTTCGCCTGGATCAAGGCATCGCGCAGCAGCACGAAGGCGATCACTCCCGCGCCCAGCGCCGCCACGCCCGCGCCGAGAGCGCTGCCATAACCCCAACGCAGGTCATTGCTCATCTTCGCCGAGGCCCGGTCCACCTGTGCCTGCCGATCGGCGACACGACGCGCGATCAATTCGCGGAGACGATCCATCACCAGCTTGCCGTTGTTGAAAGCAGGATCCGCCACCGCCGCCTCGATCCCATCGCGCTCGCGGATCAGGGCGACCTTTTGCAGCAAGCTCAGGCGCATATTGACCGTCTCGCGGATCAATTCCACTTCGGCAGCGCGAGTCCGTTCGTCCTGCGCCCGCAGGGAAAGCTCGTAGAGCAGATTCTCGATTTTCGGCAGCGCCTCATCGTAGGGTTGGGCGAATTCGCGCTTGCCGCTGAGGATGTATCCCCGTTGCCCGGTCTCCGCATCCTTCAAGGACGAGAGCAGGTCACTCCAGAGATTCCTCGTCAGCCGGGCTTCGTTGAAGTCGTTGATGCTCGTCATCACCCGCGACCAGGTGACGCCGTTCAGCAGGATTGCCACCAAAGCCATGACACCGGCGAAGAACACCAGGATCGGCTTGGTACTGGGAGGACGGTCAGGCATCTCGAAGGAGGAGGGGGTGAGAGCGAAGACGAACCTATCGCACAAGAGGCCCTCAGAAAGAGCGCAAAATCACCAGACGCGCAAAAAGCGTTTGATTCGATTTTTTCCCCGCGCTTAATCCCCCGCATGGCAAACGGGGAAGGCGAAGACGGGACGGCGGGTGGTTCTTACGGTTTGCGCGACCTGCTTTGCGAGCAATTGCGCGACCTCTACGATGCCTCCGGGCATTTCAGATCCGAGATCGAAGAGCTTCTTGATGCCGCCGTTTCACCCGAGCTGGTCGAGGTTTTGAAAGAACTCTGGTCCGAATACCTCGGCTTCTCCACCGAGATCGCCGGTGCCTGCGAAAAACTCGGCGTCTCTCCGGAAGGCCTCGTCTGCGAAGCGATGAAAGGGCTCGTCCGCGAATGCAAGGACACCACCCAGGTCTGGGATGAGTCCGCCACGCGCGACGCGGCCATCATCGCCAACGCCCAGCGCGTCACCCATTATTCCATTGCCGGATTCGGCACCGCTGCGGCATTCGCCCACACTTTGAAGCTAAAAGATCTCGAGGCCGTCTTCCGTCGACTTGTCAAAATCGCCGCGACATCAGATAGCAAGCTGACCCGGATCGCCCAAGGCGGCTGGTTCACTCCGGGCATCAATGACGAGGCCGCACAGGCCTCGTGAGACTCTGCCAAAGGGTCTAAATTGCCCCCGGACAAAACGCACATTGCAACATGCGTTTTGCACGGGAATCCATCGGCAAGGAACCCTTGCTCAAAACCTTTCGATTTGATTATCAGAGAGTTACGATTTAGGCCCGTGATCTGCTCTAAGGGGAGTCGCACTGGAAACCCAAACCAGTCCGCCTCATGAAAAAACTCTCCACATTGCTGATGCTGCTCCCCCTGGCAGCCTTCCTTTTCACGGTGAGCTCCTCCTGCGAACGCAAGGAGGGACCCGCCGAAGAATTTGGTGAAGCCCTCGACGACGCCACCAACAGCCGGCCCGCCGAAGGTGTCCGCGACGCAGTCGAAGACGCAACCAAACGCTGATTTTCAGGAAACCCTCCGATCTCACAACACCATGAACACCCTCCGGTTCAAAGGCACTTGGAACGAAACCAAGGGAAAACTGAAACAACGCTACGGTGAACTCACCGATGATGACCTGGCCTTCACCGAGGGCAAGGAAGACGAGCTGATTGGCCGTCTCCAGAAAAGACTCGGCGAAACCAAGGACAACATCCGGAAGATCATCGCAGATCTCTGAAACCCTCCTCCTCCGGTCCCCCGTCCGGCCCGACCGGGCGGGGGGCCAACTCCCTCCGAATTGCTCCTCATTCCTCTCACTCAATCCTCCCCACTCCAGCAACCTCCATGAACTACACCCACGCACCGAGGTTCCGCATGCTCACCCCCGCCAGCCAAATGAATCCGCACGCCAAATCCGATCCCCAGGAGGAGTATCGCGACGGGCTGTTGGCAGCCGCCACCTGCCTCTCGATTTACGCTCGTATTCACGCTGCCGCCGGCATCATCGATGAAGCCCGGACGGCAAAATGGAACCGGCTCGCCACCTTCCTTGACGAAGTCGGTAGTGACCTTCGCGACGAGGCTCCCATCGGGGATCGCGCCATGGGTTGGGCCTCGGTGTTGACGATGGTGTCGGACCATCTCGAACTCGAATCTCTCGACGAAGAATATGAGTTTCTCCTCTCCGTCTTCATCCAGGCCTGTTGTCTCGTCGAAATTTCCCGCGACCGCTCCTACGATCCCGCCAAGCGCGGAGGGAACACCCTCCACGGTCGCATCCGCGCCTCGCTCGACTTCATCGTCGACGAGTTGGCCGAACGTCGCCGGCGTCATTTGCCGCGCCCCGTTTACGCCGCCTGATCCGGGACGTATCCCCTTGTACCAAGAAAGAAAAACCAACCATGAGCACCGATAGCGACAATGGCACCGCCTCCGCGACACGTTCGCGCAAGCCTGCCCTCTCCACCGACACCCTCCGCAAGGACGTCCGCGTCCTCGCCGGAGATGCCGCCACCCTCGGCCATGATGCCGGGGCCCTCGCCCGACAAGAAGCCAACCGAATCGCCAACAACATGAAAGGCAAAGCCGAAGAAACTCTCGAAACCGTCGTCGAAAAGTCGCACGAAATCGCCGATCACACCCGCGAAATGGTCGGTCGCAGCCGCGAAGTGCTCCACGACGAGTACGACCGAACCCTCTCTTATGTGAGAGCCAACCCTCTCACGTCGATCCTCGTCGGCGTGGCGGTCGGGGCCGTGCTCGGCTCTTTCCTCCGGGGCCGTGGCAATTGAGTCGGAACCCGAAAGTAAGGCCTCCAGCGTCGAGCCCTCGCGGCCGTGCATGACCACCGCCTCCTCCCTCCGCCATACCGCCCCATCCGTCGTTGCCGGAATGGGAGGAATCGTCCTCGAAGAGGGTTGTGCCTTCCGGGTTTGGGCGCCGAATGCCGACGCCGTGTCGGTGATCGGCGTTTTCAACGACTGGGACCCTGACAAAACACCCTTGGCTCGTGAGGAGGGTGGAACCTGGTCGGCCTTCGTGCCCGAGGCGAAAGAGGGCGACGCCTACCGCTACCACCTCCGCCGCGGCGAGGAGAGTTTCACCCGTCCCGATCCCCATGGTCGTTCCATGGAGAACTCGGTGGGGAATACGATTCTCTGGAAACCGCGCCGCGAGCTCGCCGGTCCGGATTTCACCCCGCCCACCGCGGATGGTCTCGTCATCTACGAGTTGCACATCGGATCCTTCCACGTCGCGGAGGGATCTCCGCACGGCACGTTCGAGAGCGCGGTCGCCCAGCTCCCCTACCTGCGATCCCTTGGGGTCAACGCCGTCGAGGTGATGCCCATCGCCGAGTTCGCCGGCGATCTCTCCTGGGGCTACAATCCCGCTCATCCCTATGCGATCGAGGCGGCTTACGGTGGACCGGGCGGCTTTCTCGAGTTCATCGACGCCGCCCACCGTCATGGCATCGCCGTGATCCTCGACGTCGTCTACAATCACTTCGGTCCGAGCGATCTCGGGCTCTGGCAATTCGACGGCTGGAGCGAGAACGATCTCGGCGGCATCTATTTCTACAACGATTGGCGCGCCTCCACACCTTGGGGCGAAACCCGGCCAGACTACGGTCGCGGCGAGGTGCGAAGCTACATCCGCGACAACGCGCTGATGTGGTTTCACGAATATGGTGTCGACGGCCTGCGCTTCGACATGACGGTCTTTGTCCGCACCTTTCGCGGCTGTCCCGGCGACACGGGAGACGAGATCGAGGAAGGTTGGTCGCTGCTCCAATGGGTCAACTCGGAGGTGCGCGAAGAGTTCCCCCATGCCATCCTCATCGCCGAGGATCTCCAGAACAGTGAATGGCTCGTAAAAGGGGTCGAGGTCGGCGGAGCCGGCTTCACCTCTCAGTGGGATGCCGCTTTCGTCCATCCGGTGCGCGAGGTCATGATCCAGCCCGCGGACGAAAGCCGGGACCTCACCAGGATCGTCGCCGCGCTCCAGCAGTGCTACGATGGCGATGCCTTCAAGCGTGTCATCTATTCCGAATCGCATGATGAGGTCGCCAATGGCAAGGCCCGTCTTCCCAGCGAGATCGAACCCGGGGAAGCTGATAGCCTCGCCGCGCGCAAACGCTCCACCCTCGCGGCCGGCTTCGTGATGACGGCTCCCGGCGTGCCCATGCTTTTCCAAGGCCAGGAGTTCCTCGAGGACGAATGGTTCCGCGACTCGGTGCCGCTCGACTGGAGCAAACTCGACCGCTTCCCCGGGATCGCCGCAATCTACCGTGACCTCATTGCTCTGCGTCTGAACCAGCAGGGAAACACCGCTGGACTATCCGGGCATCACATCGAGATCCTTCACCTCGACCACGGTATGAACACCCTCGCCTATCGTCGCTGGCGCGAAGGTGGTCCCGGCGACGACACCGTCATCATCGCGAATCTGCACCATCTCGCCGTCGATGACCTCGCCGTGCGGGTTCCCTGCCAAGGGCTCTGGCGGGTCCGCCTGAACAGCGACAGCCTCTTTTACTCCCCGGACTTCGGCGACCATCCCGCCCACGATTGTGAAAGCTTCGCGATGGGTGAGGGCGGCGAACCCGGGATCTGCATCGGCGTCGCCGGCTATTCCTTCCTCATTCTTTCGATGGATCCGGAAGCCTGAGGCTGGCGCCCCGCCTCCACCCATGACCACCTTCCTTGTCCTCTGGAAGATCGTGGCCTGGGTCATCCGCATCGTCATGATCCTGATCGTGCCGGACCGACGGCCACCGGCGCAGGCACGCGCCTGGCTGTTTTTCATTCTGCTGTTCCCCGTCCCCGGATTGATCGCCTATCATCTCTTCGGACGCGCCTATCAGCCGCGCCGACTCGCCCTGCTCCGCGAACGCATCACCACGCGGCTCAACCGGGCCATCGAGCAATGGACCGATCGCAGCAAAGTGGAGCGGCCCCCGCTCCCCGACCACCTTCAGGGGATCTCGGCACTCGTCGAGAGCCTCGGCGGTTGCGCGGTGGTCAAAGGAAACGAGATCGAGATCCTCGATACCCATCCCGAGAGCGAGGACGTGCTCGTCGCCGACATCGATGCCGCCGAGGACCATGTCCACCTGCTCTATTTCATCTTTGAAGCCGATGCCGCCGGAAAACGCATCGCCGAGGCCTGTGCCCGCGCCGTGCGGCGGGGCGTGCGTTGCCGCGTCCTCATCGATGCCGTCGGGGGCAAGAGCGGACTCCGCCTCCTCGCCCCCGCGATGCGCGAGGCCGGAATCGAAGTCGTCGAAATGTTGCCCGTGGGATTCTTCCGGAAAAAGTCGGCCCGCTTTGATCTCCGCAACCACCGCAAGATCGCCGTCTTCGACGGACGGATCGGGCACATCGGCTCGGCCAACATCATCGAGCCGGTCCGCCGTCGCTCGCGCAAGGCCGAAGAGATCGTCGCGCGCGTCCGCGGCCCGGTCGTCGCCCAGCTCCAGGTCGTCTTCCTCAGCGACCGATACCTCGAGCTCGAAACGAAGATCGAGAGTCCCGCCCTCTTTCCCGAACCCGGCACCCCAGGATCGGTGCACGCCCAGGTGTTGCCGAGCGGTCCGGTCTTCGACTTCAGCCACACCCGCAAGACCGTCACCACCCTCGTCCACAACGCGAGACGCCGCGTCACCATCACCACGCCCTACTTCGTGCCGGATTCTTCCTACATCAATGCCTTCCAATCCGCCGCGTTGCGCGGGGTCGAGGTCCGCATCATCGTGCCGGCCGACACCGACAATCCGTTCACCACGCTCGCGCAGGAGTCCTTCTTCGAACAACTCCTCCTCGCCGGCGTCCACGTCCACACCTTCCAACCCTGTTTCCTCCACACCAAGCTCATCACCGTGGATGGCACGATCGGCATGATCGGCTCCGCCAACATGGACATCCGCTCCCTCGACCTCAACCGCGAGATTTCCATGCTCGTCTATGATGAGGAGGTCGTCGCCGGACTCGAGGCGATCGAAGGCCGTTATCTCGGCGAATGCCGCGAGATCCAACTCGAGGAATGGATCCGCCGCCCGCGTCACAGGCGTTACCTCCAGAACTTCGCGCGCCTCTTCGACTCCTTTCTCTGAACCATCCTGACATGCGCACCTTTCTCTGCGAATGCGGCAACCGCCTCCACTTCGAAAACACCCTCTGCCTCGCCTGCGGAGCCGCGGTGGTCTACGAGCCCGGCACCGACCGTTTCCTGCCCCTCGGTTTCGGCGACCCGCCGGCGCAGCCCTGCCTCCAGCGCGAAGCAATCGCCTGCAACTGGTCGGGCCTGGCGGGCGAGGCCCCTTCCCTCTGCGCCTCCTGTTCCCTGACCGTCACCGTGCCGCCTCTCGATGATCCGCGGAATGTTGCTCGTCTCGCCGCCGCCGAGACCGCCAAGCGCCGCATGCTCCGCACCCTCGTTTCGATGCGACTCTGGACTCCCGGGGCACCGCCCGCTCCGGGCTTCCCCCCCCTTAGCTTCGAGATCCTGCTCCCGCTCCCGGGACAAGCCGCCATCACCACCGGACATAGCGGGGGGCACATCATCCTCAATGCGAATGAAGCGGACGAAGTGCAGCGTGAAATGCTCCGCGAACATCTCGGCGAACCCTACCGCACCTTGCTCGGACATTTCCGCCACGAGATCGGCCACTACTTCTGGGATGCCTTGATCATGGATCGTCACCCTCTCGAAGAGTTCCGCGCCCGCTTCGGCGACGAGCGCGCCGATTACGCAGCCGCGATGTCGCTTCATTATCAGGAGGGTGCCCCTGCCGAATGGCCGCTGCACCACATCTCCGCCTATGCTTCCATGCATCCCTGGGAGGACTGGGCCGAGACCTGGGCACATTTCATGCACCGCTACGACACCCTCGAAACCGCGCGCGACCGGGGCGTGGCCAAGGGTCGCATCACCCCCGTGATGGACGAGTCCGCCTTTCTCGGCATCGCGGGAGCCAAACGCCGCGAGGCCCGCGCGTTCGTCCTCGAATCCTCGCGCTGGCTCGACACCATCCTCACCGCCAACGAACTCAGCCGCAGCATGGGCCAACCCGACGTGTATCCTTTCGTGCCCGGAGTCGAGGCGATGCAGAAGCTCTTTTTCGTCGAACGCGTGGCGGTGGGTTGAGCTTGGGGCGGGCAGGATTGCCTCTGCTCCGCTCCGGCTTTCTCCGCTCGCGTTCGCTCGCTATGAATCGAACGGCGTTCGAACCTTTGCCACGATATTCAAAAACCCCGCCCGGACGAGCCGGGCTGGGGTTTTTGAAGAGTGGGCAGAGAAGGATTCGAACCTTCGAAGGCATAGCCAGCAGATTTACAGAGTGAAAAAACAGTGTCTCGGGCTCTCTAAAAGCTTCTACCAATGTCCATCTTTTTCCTACTCAACTAATTGCAAATTAATGGTTTATGGACTTGCGACGTGTGACATCCCGTGTTTTCCTAAGTGAGCCATGGACAGAAAAAGTGAGTCCAAAACGAGCCAAAAAAAGGTGATCCATCCGAAGACGAGTCAACGCTATTGGCTCGAGAAGGTGAGCCAGCGGGGACGTGTTGTCGACGGTAAGTTGTCGCAGGGACGACACTACACCGTCCAGATCCAGCACCAGGGGCGAAGGACCCGTTTCGCGCTGGAGACCGGGAACAAAGCGTCGGCGGCGGACAAGGCGGCCGAGATCTACCTCGACATCCTGAAGTTTGGCTGGGACAAGGCGCTCAAGGAACACAAGAGCGCCCGGAAGGCGCCGAATCAGGATGAAGACGAACGGATGTACCTCGAGCGGCCCTCCGTGGGTGATCTGGTGCGGGTGGCCGCCGAGTTGACCACGGCACGGAAATCGACCTTCCACGGCTACGTGAAGGCTCTTCGCAAAATCTACAGCGAGACTCAGGGTGTACCGCGCGGAGCAAAGTACGATGGCCGCAAGGGTGGGGCGAAGGAGTGGCAGGCACGCGTGGATCAGGTCTATCTCGATCAGCTAACCCCGGAGCAGGTGCTGCGCTGGCGCAACCAGTTCCTCGGCGGCGAGGACGAGGATCCCACCGTCAAGCGCAGCCGGATCCACACGGTCAATACCCTGATCCGGAACAGCCGGGGGCTCATGGCGAAGAAGTATCTCTCGTTCCTCTCAGACCGGATGCGACTGCCCGACCCTTTGCCGTTCGCGGGGATCCAGCTTCTGAAGCCTCCGTCCATGCGCTACCACAGCAAGATCGATGCTCATGAGATCCTCCGCAAAGCCGGGAAGGAGCTGAAGTCCAAAGAGCCGGAGCAGTTCAAGGCCCTGCTGCTCGCCCTCGTCTGCGGTCTCCGCCGCGGCGAGATCGACAACCTGCTTTGGGACGCCTTTGACTTTGGACGGAAGGTGTTGCGAGTCCAGAACTCCCAGTATCACGAGTTGAAGAGTGAGGACAGTGCCGGGGAGATCGACCTCAGCGACGAGATGAACGCCTACTTCAAGGCACAGCACAAGCGGGCAAAGAGTGTCTTCGTCATCAAGTCCGACCACGAACCCAAAAAGAGCGAATCGGGGACACGCTACTACCGCAGCAACCTCGTTTTCAAGAAGCTCGGCGAATGGCTCAAAGACAAGGGCGGGGACAGCAAGAGGCCGCTCCACGAACTTCGCAAAGAGGCGGGTTCGCTCGTCGCCGCCGAATACGGGATCTTCGAGGCGAGCCGCTTCCTGCGTCATTCGGATATCCGGATCACGAGCCAGGTGTATGTTGACAAGAAGCGTCGAGTGACACCAAGTCTCAGTCTCTCGCCAAAATGAGCAGCGATCCCGAGTTCTCTCCCCCGCAATTTCATCGCATCTCGGCGTTCCTGTTTTTTGAGCTCTGGCCCCGCGTGTTGGAGAAGTTCCCTGATAAGCAATCTCCCCTCGAATGCCTTCGGCTGTTCACGTACGGCCTCGCCGTCTGCGACTACACTGCGTTTCCGAATCGACGCAATGAGCGGTCAAAGCGAGATGCTCTCAACTCATTTGACAGGTACTACGATACGTCTCTGGAAATCGCGGCTGAAACCCTGAATGAGAAAGAGCATTGGTTCTCTCGGAAGGTCGATGTCATTGCAGAGAACTCAGACTCTTCCGGAATCGAGCTCTGGTCATTGATCCTGACAAAATCCGATCGCAACGCTCGTGGGGTCTACTGGGGAAGTGTGAAGTTCCAGGAGTTCTTCGAAAGGAGCTATAATCTGAGAATCTCATTGACAGCAGAGACGGAAAGTTTCCGGAATGCACTGAAGAACACCAGAAGGAAAATACGCGCGGCCGAGAGCAGGCACCAAAAAATATTCGAGGACCTCATCATCGACTGTGCTGTCGAGGGCGCATCACTGAACGGCACCCCGGAGAAGCCGGAGGAGCTTCGCGATAGGTTTAATCAAGAGCGGCCCCGGCATGTCGCAGATTTCCTGAAGGAAGTATTTCGAGCCCATTCCAACGCGGTATCGTCGGTGGAGGGGCTGTCGAAGGTGTCGGCATCCCTCAAACGAAACCGTCTTCGCGCTTCGCTTCCTCCGATGCTTCCGCCGCCGCCTTCAAGGCGGGAGA
This sequence comes from Verrucomicrobiales bacterium, assembly GCA_041917795.1. Classification (GTDB taxonomy): domain Bacteria; phylum Verrucomicrobiota; class Verrucomicrobiia; order Verrucomicrobiales; family DEV007; genus Arctic95D-9. The sequence goes on along the minus strand of JAYRWX010000042.1, from coordinate 20,414 downwards.
GCGAGTAATAGGTGAGGCTCGTTTCCCTGGGCCAAGGGAAGGCGGTCGGGGACGAGGCGGCGGCGGTGTACTAACCACCCCAACTCAGTACACCGTTGAGCCTTTGTCAAAGGTGGCCATACCCCCCTATGGTTCCCCATGGCTGGAAATCTACTCAAGAAGAAGGACGTAGCTGGCAAACTCAATGTCAGTACCCGTACGATCGGGCGCTACGTGAAGCTCGGATGGCTCAAGCCGATCCGCATCTCCGAACAGGTCGTACGCTTCGATCCGGACGAACTGGATCGCTTTGTCCGAAGCGGTTCGAAGTCGGGCGAGACGAAAGCTCGTGATTAACCCCGGTCAACATCTCCAAAATTGTCGTCCCGGGAACTGATTCGCCCGAAGCCGATCCCCGAGCACCGAGCTTCCTCCCCCGAGCGGTTCGAGTGGAACAACGGTCATGATAGCCACAATTCCCGACCCAACTCACTCTGCTCTTTCGCCCTTCTGATTTTTCGAGAGTGACCTCCCGGAAGCGAACCCAAGCAACAACAGACCCGGCCGGCTTAAAGTTCCACCTCTCCGCCGACCGGGTCATCGTTCAACAAGATGATCAACAATACAATTCAAGGCGGCTTTCAGCAACCGCCTTTCCCCCGCGTCGAGCGTGTCCGCACGACCTTCGGATACGACACCATCCTGATCCCGACCCGGCCTGGTACGAAGGAGCCCTTCCAGAAGGGCTACCCAGGTTTCGGCATCGAGAAGATGTCCGACCCCGAACATCTCGCCCTTCTGGAGAAGAGCAACATCGCGATTCTCACGGGATCCGCGTCCGGCAATCTGATCTCGATCGATTTCGACGATGATGGGGCCTACGAAGAGTTTCGCATTCTGAATCCACATCTCTGCGAGACCCGCCGAACCATAGGAGCCAGGGGGTGCAACCTCTGGTACCGCATCTCGGGGGAATATCCGAAGGGGATAAAAAAACTCTGGGGGCGTAGAGACTCCCCGGTCGGAGAGTTGCGCGCGGGCGATTGCATCACCGTAGTCGACGGGAAGCATCCCAAAGGTATGGAATACCGTATCGACACACAGTTCCTCCTCCGGATCATCTCCTTTGAGGACATCCGCTGGCCGGCGGATTGGAGTGGTATTACTGAAAAGGTCGATCCGTTTGATGAACTGACCAGAAAACACGGACCGCCCATGCTTGTTGGCGAGAGGGGCACGGTACAACTGAACGAGGCTTTCATTGGAGCGTGGATCCGCAAGGAGAACCACCTTGCCTTCGCGAAGGAGGACGAGCGATTCTACATGTATGACGAAGCGGCCGGTATTTGGCCCGTCCGGTCCGCTCGTGAAGTGGATCGTCTCATCCATGACTACATCGCCCGGCTGGCCTCAGAGAACGAATTGGATCGCGTTCACTTTCAGAACCGGAGTGGCATCGCCGCATCGATCCGTAACCAGCTCGCGGCGTTGTCGTCCCAGGCATTCTTCGTCCCGTTCAGAGCTGATGGATGGATCGCCTTCCCTGCGAACAATACCGTCGTGGCGGTGATCCCTGCCTCCTCCGAGGTTCCGGAGAACCTCGCTGCGATTCAGTTCGAACCGTCCTACCGCTTTGTGGCAAAGTCGGAGGTGGACTTCGTCGCCGGGGTGGGTTGTCCCCGCTTCCTCGGCGAGCTTCTGTGTCCCGTTCTTCAGCCCGACGACATCCTGCTCCTACAGAAGATGGTCGGCCTCGCGCTTGTCGGCGAGAACGATGTGCAGAAGTTCCTTCTGCTTGAGGGAAAGGGCGACCTTGGCAAGGGGGTGCTCGTTCGCGTGATCCAGAAGGTGATGGGAGGCACACTGACTACGGAACTGCGGACACGGCATCTCGAAGGTCGGTTCGAAACGTCGCGCTTCTTGGGCAAGCGCCTGCTCCTCGGCCACGACGTGCAGGCGGATTTCCTGAACACAAAGAGCGCCTCCCTCCTGAAGGCGCTTACCGGGGGCGACTCCGTGTCGACGGAGGCGAAGGGGTCGAACGGCACCGCCGATCTGAACGGGCGCCTCCACGTCTTCATCACGAGCAATGCGCCCCTTCTTGTCCGTGTCGAGGCGGATGCCAGCGCCTGGCGTCGTCGCCTCGTCATTATCCCCTTCCACCCTCCGGCCGGAGTGCTGACCAAGCGTATCCCCCGGTTTGAAGACGTGCTGATTCGCGAGGAGGGTCCGGGGATCCTTAACTGGATGCTTCGTGGCGCCCTCGCTGCCTGGGCCGACATCCGGGAAACCGGAACGATCAGGACGACTCCGGAACAATCGCGCCGGGTGGAAGACCGGGTGCGTGCGTCCGACACGGTCGGCGTGTTCGTTGAAGAGCGTCTCAGCGTCCTCCCGGAGGGGGGAGTGGCGAGCCAGACTCTCTGGGAGGCCTATCTCAGCTTTTGCCGTGAACGTGGCTTCGCAGCGGTGGTGGAGAGAGTTTTCCTCACCCAGATCAGGGGGGTAATGGAGGCGCGTTGGGGAGGACATGTCCAGGCAACTGAGAACCTCATCCACAACGGCGTGCGCTGTCGCGGCTATCGTGGGGTGGGGGTGCTGCCACCAGGCCCCTGAGTTTCACACGGATCACACGGATAATTTCACAACCTTGGATGACTTTGAGCAAAGAAACGGCACGTGGACCCAACGACAACGAAACCGGGACCTGCGGGATATCCGTGTGATCAGTGTCCCCCCAGCAACCCCCACAGCCATGCCCCTCAACACCGACAAGCTGACAAACGTGAACCAAAGGCCGGATGGCAGCCTCACCGCCCGCTGTCCGGCCTGCGCCGAGACGGGCAACGACAACAAGGGCGAGCACCTCATCATCTTCCCCGACGGCCGCTTCGGGTGTGCCGCTAACCCCGGTGACCAGGAACACCGAAAGAAGATCTTCAAGCTGGCCGGCTCCCGAACAGGCCGCATCGATCCCGGTACGGTGAGAGTCACCATCCGCCCCAAAAGTAAGTTTTAGATCGGGCGCACACGAGCACGAGATTGGAGCAGTAACAGGCTCGAGCAGGTACCATGTGAATGCCCTCAGCAAAGCCAGCTCAGGCAGGCGAGAAGAAGGGTGAGGCGCGAGGAGCCGATGGGAGGGGCCCGCTAACCATTCTTCCACCCAAGCACCATCAGAACGGTGCCAGACACAAGCACTCCGACGAGAAGGCCACCGAAGCACCAGATCAGTCCATTAGCGAGCCCCCCGGTCAGAAAGCCAAACAGAGCGAAAGCCATGGTGATAGGAATCGCGATCTTCAGTTGCAGGAGATTGCGCTTTCCGCTCAGGTCGGGGACCATGCCAACTGTTTCGGCCGTTCGCTGGTAGGAGCTGCGACTGTCACCTACCGGTGTGGCAGGGAGGGGCTGTGCGGTGGAGGCGGACGAGGGAATCGGAGGAGGCCCTGACGATGGCGAGGCTACCGACCGATGGAGCGTCGCCAGCGGGACCCAGTCGCTGCCGTCCTCGACACAGATCAGGGTGTCGTCAGTGACAATCGCCAACTCACGAAATTTCAACAGCTCCGCCGCGGTGAAGGGACCGACCGGCTGGTTCAGTTCGTTGGCGTAGTAGTAGCGCGTGGTGTTCATGGGGAACCGGAGGACAATAAACCTATCGCAAATCAAGGAGAGTGAGGGCGAGGTCGGCATGCGACCCCGATAAAGCTGCATCCGTCAGTCAACTCGGTGGAACCTCATCGTCCTGTTGTGATACATGGTTGGGTGAACACCGATCAAAAAATTGCTGTCATCGGGATCGGGCTTGAACACCCAAAACTCCTCCTGCGCTTTCATGGATGAGGAACCCGTGTCAAAAGGACCGACGCTCAAACTCCGACCGTCATTGGTGGCACCATCGACGTAACCGGTCTGGTTTCGTCCGTCGTGACGCGTGACCACGGCTTTGCGGGCGGGTTCCCATTTCCAGTAGCCAGTCGTCTCCCCGCCGCCAGCAAACCTCATTGCCTGGCCGGTATCGTAATTCGCACCACTGGTCTGGACTCCGGAAAGCTCGGTGAAGCGACCGTTTTCATGGAACGTGACCACGACCGAGTGGTCGGCTTGTATGTTCATGAGCTGCATGGACATGTCGTTCCGCCAAGTCCCGACAAACCGGGTCTCAGGGTTCCCAAACATTCCGACACCATACAGAACGACGCCCAGCGAAGCGACAAGCGCGACCGAGCTGGTGGCGATGCCTGCGATGGCGAAGGGGCGCCCCCTCTGCTGGGGCGAACGGTATCCGAGGATGCCCAGCGTCAGCGCACCGCCGCCGAGGAGGATGGACAGGAGGGGAACACAGAGGGCGATTAGGGCCACGACCCCCGCGACCATTGAGGCCAGGGGAAACCAGTCCGGGTTATCTGTCGCTGATGGACTACGGACCGGTTCGGGGGCTCCGGCCGTCCGTTGAGGGTGCCGTGCTGGCGGGGGCGTTCTCGGCGGCTTCGGGTTTTCCGCTTGCCCGGTGGGTCCCTGCATCCGCGACAGCGGGCTCCAATCGCTGCCACCCGCTTCGCAGACGAGCACGTCGCGGGGAAGGAACCCAACCGCAACCAGCTTGCGGACGGCCGCGAGGTCCATGGGGCCTACGGGTTGGTTGTCGCTGTTGAGGTAATAACAGGACATGGTATGGCTACGATGGGACGAACATCCTGAGGATCAGGTAGGTGAAGCCGGCGAGCACAGGCCAGAGCAGGGATCGGACAAGGGGACGGCAGGGCGTCGCGCCCCCGCCTCCGCTCTCCACGCCCGGATAGGCGATGCCTTGGATCTGCCCGATCAGGACGGCGTAGTAGCTGAAGCGAATGCCGTAGTCCGCCACCAGCAGCAGAAGGCCGAAAGCGCCCACCGGGAGCGCTTCAATGCCTTGCAGAAGCGCCACAACGGAGCCGATGGCGAGGCTCGCCGCGACGATGTAGCTGAAGGGAACCAGTCCCGAAGTCAGCTTGTCCCCGCTCTCCCTTTCCTTCCACCGCAGCGCACCAGTTGCGAGACCCGGGAAAACGCGGAAGGCCCAATAGAGGTGGAAGACAGGGACAAGGAGCAGCCCCGCCACCTTGCCGGGTGTGTCGAAACGTAGTGGGGCGGGCAGAGACCGGCAGAGCTGGTAGATGAGGAAGAGTTCGGAGGCGAGCACCCCGAGCCATGCAAGCAGAGACCACAGTCGCTCCGCGTGGAGAGCGTTGGCTCCATGGAGTCGTTCCGTCTCGAGGGCCACGAGTTCGAGGATGAATCCCACAGCCAGCGCCAGTACTGCAACGTTGAAATATAGGCCAAGCCGGCCCGCGACCTGCCCCGGGTCCGGTGCCGATGACACCGGTCTGGCCATCGGCGGTGGTCCCGTGCGCGGCGGTCCACCAAATCCCGTGATCGGTCTCCACACCTCGCCGTCGGCCTCGCAGACGAGCACGTCCGGAGTGATCACACCCGCGGCCACGAAGCGACGGATCTCGTCGAGCGAGAGCGGCCCCACGGGCTGGGAGTTCACGTCGGCGTAGTAGTAGGCCTCAGGCATCAATCTTATCCGATCCAGATAGGCGATCAATGAACTCTGAAGTCGGGTCAGGTAAAGTCGAAATATCCCAATATGGGTTATTCTAAGGCGCGGACGAAACTCGTCCGCAATGGATTACTCCGCCCGCCACCAGCTCTTTCGCGACCTGCTCCGGCAGGTACGGGCTGACGCGGGGTTCACCCAGAAACAGTTGGCCAAAGAGCTTGGAAAACCTCAGAGCTACGTTTCCAAAGCAGAGACGGGAGAACGGCGACTCGACTTCCTCGAGACGTTGGACTACTGCACGGCTTGTGGGGCGAGTTTGGATGTCCTCGTTTCAGGACTGTGCGCGCCCCCGGGAGAAGCGGAATCCGTTGAAACGACCATCAGACCGTAAACTGAACTGATCGAGGTATGGGGTGCGCCGACGGCTTACCGTGTCGGTGACTCTGACGATGCTTCCGACGTCGTCGATCGGGAAGATGCTGGCCAGTCGCTGGCCTCGACAGCTCCCGATCCGACTGCCCAACTTAAGTTGATCCGCCTCGACTTAAGTCCAACACACCGATTTTTATGGTGGCGTGTCGAAAACAGTCTGGAAACCTGATCGTATCCATGAACGACACACCCAACATCCCGACGGCGATCGAGTCCCTTTCCATCCTGAGCGGCGTCCCCGCAGAGGAGGTCACGATCCAGGTCGCCTCCCTCCTCGCCGCCATCGGCGGTCCCCACGCGGGCCTCATGACCCTCGGCGACGAGTTCCAGCCGGTCGGGTTCCACCTGCTCCACCTCGGCGGAGAGTCCGCCCGGCATCGTCGCCTCACCCAGCTGTTGTTCCAGCCGCTGCGCTACCTGCAGGAGGACCTCCTCGCCTACAGCCGTCTCGCTCCGGGAAAGCAACTCGACGCGATGACCCGAGCGTATGTCGGCGGCCGACGCAGCGAGGAGCACCTCTCCGTCGATCCCGGGTCCGAAGGGGTCGAGGGAATCGCCCGCAGTGACGTGTTTCACCTCGCCGAACTCAGTAGCCAAGTTTCGTCCCTGACAAGCCCGTGGAGAAGACGGGAGGATGTGGACCTTTTCATGGACACGATCGGTCGCACCACTCTCCTCCCGGTCGACGGCATCCATCGCCATCTGCCGGGATACCCGATGCTGTCCCAATCCGCCGTCGGACGCCACGAGGGCCGGTGCCTCCACGAGCCCGTCGTCTTTCTCGACAACCCGCGTGCCGACACACTGAAGAAGCCTTGGGAGGGAGTGGATCGAGACTCGCCCCTGATCCTCGACGAATCCGGACGGCTCTGGGAGGATGCCTGCCGATCCGCCTCAGGGCGTGAGACCCTCCACCGTATCCTGAGGGAGCGTGCCTTTGTCAATCCTGCCGCCCCGGGCAAGGATCGTCACAGGAGCGGATGCTCGAGACTCTTCTCCGTCGTCACGGAGGAGTTGGGACGCCGACTTCTTTCGGAGCCGGAGATGGACGGTCTCCTCGCTTCGCTACTTATCGCCGGTACTTCGTCAGAGGAGGGCTCGACGGCATGCGAAGTGAACCCGGAAGAGGTCTCCGCAGGTTATCGCCGCTATCGCGACGCCGTGAAGGACCTGTTGAGACTTCGCCGCCTCGACGCCCTCGGGCTCTGGTGGATCGGCGTGAAGGACGAGGTCGCGATCCAGCTTCATCAGGGACAGCGGGAGTTCATCCATCAGCTGGAGACCGTCGACACCGCAACACGGTCCCTCGCCGCCGGATTCTCGAATCTTCCGGTGACCCTCCTCTGGACCCTGGCGCAACTAGAACCGACGAAGAACATCACCGGCACGATGGTATCTACCGCACTGGCTCTGTCCGAAGTGGCGATGCGAAACCACCTCGGGGTGATCCGGGAGCTGCGCCGCGATGCGGAGAGCGTCCGCGTCGAGAGAAAGGCGGCCGAGATGCTCTGGAAGCTCTTCGAGGTCGAGCCCTGCACCTTCCGCGAGCTCATGCGCAAATATCCGGTGCAGCGCCGCGAGGTCCACGAGCCGATCCTGAACCACCTCGTCGAGTCCGGCAAGGTGCTACGCCTCGAGAGCAATCACCTCCGCCTGACCGATTCGACCCGGGCGGAGCTGACGACCTCGGCGGGCAGAACGAGCACCGCGGCGTAAGGCTCTGTTGCCGGGACTTCGTCCCCGTCACTGACAGCGACTGACTCTCGGTCGTATAAAGCCGAGGTGCAGGCCAATGTCGGGTTGTCCGATCCTCTTCGCCGTCACCGACAGAACCTCGGACCGTGTCGTGCGGAGCCAACTGATCGGCCAAACTGGTCCATCTCAGTCGGACACACCCCCCCCGATGCGACACTTGCGACAAACTGCGGTGAACTTCAGTCGATTGATGCAACAGCCCCCCCCACCCCCCGGGGACTCGACACAGCGCTCAGTCGAGACGGCTGTCGACTGACCCGATCGACTGTCCGACGGACTGACCAACTGACATCGAGGTCAGTCCGACTGAACTCCTCGACACACCTTTTTTGGTGGCGTGTCGAGGATGTCGGGGAAGACTTTCCTTACCATGGCAGAAGTCGCCGACATTCCCGTTCATCTGCAGCTCGACAAACACTTCGGGCACCTCAGCGCCTTCAAGCTGACGTGCGTGTGGAAAGTCGCGTCCAGGTTCGCGAAGGATTTCGCCATCGAGTTCGAAGTGGCCTTGGTCGCTGTCCTCGCCGGCCTCGCCCATGCCATGGGCGGTCTCGTCCGGACCTCGACAACCTTCGCCTCGATCGAGCCACCGTTCTCTCTCCTGATCGTGACGCCCGAATCCGATCCGGTCTGGCCCGAGGTTCCGGTGCGTTTCCTCACCTCCGAGTTCAACGCCTCGATGCACCAGTGCCTCGAGGCCTACCTGATCCAGAAGCGGATGGAGGGGTGCAAAAAGGGACAGGATCCCTCCGACACGAGTCTCAAGAACGCCGCCGAACTGGCCGACCGCCTCTATGTGGACGGAATGGTCGAGCGCATCACGACGGGGTCCGTGCACTTTCCGTTCCCCCGGTCGCTCATCGACAATCACGTCCTTCTCACCACCCCGGCTGTCGGGCTCCGGAAGGCCCTCCGCCAGCTTGAGCCGCTTCAGAAGTTCCACCTCGAGAATGCCCTCAGCACCGGCACGCGGCTCGTCGCTCCCGACGGGGTGAGAAGCAGCGGCGTGCCAGCCTTCTACTGGCAGATCACAAGGAAAGACCTCGCCCCGCTCCTGAAGGAGAATCCCTGGCTCACCGGCGTCCCCTTTGTCATCCTGGAAACGGCGAAGCCGGGCCAGGCGCATCTCAACACGTCACTGCCCTGTGTGGTGGATTTGCACAAACGATGCCAAAGGCTCGTCGGAGAGAGGCATGCCGCCAGGGGTGTGGGACGATGCATCACCACCGACGACAAAACCTTCCATCCCTATCGGAACTTCCTTGAGGACGCTCAGGCATGCGGGTCCGAAGACCCGCATGCCCAGTTCCTGTCGCCACGAATGATCGCCGAGCTCGGCCTGAAGTTCACGTCGGTGCTCACCGTGCTGGAGAAGAAGCGGCAGCCAGATACCCTCGAGGCACGGCTCGGGCTCGAACTCGCCAAGCGACTCGCGGTCAGGCGGCACCGGATCCTCAACGCCGCGATCCCCGCAGACAAAGCCAATACGGCTCCGAACCTGAGCGGTCTCACCTCCCGGGAGAGGGCGTTGTTTCTCCGGGTCGTGGAGCGCGACGGCCTCACGAAGACGGAACTCGGTCGCTCCTTCAACCGAATGAGTAAGGAAGAGCGGGACGGTCTCTTGTCGAATCTGGTGTCCAGAAACTTGGTGGAAATCCGGGAGGGTGCCGTTTTCAAGACAGCGACTTGAACCGGCCGATGCATCAACAAGTGAAAACACAACACTAACTCGGAATGAACACAAAAAGAAGAACTGCGAAAATACGTTCGATCATGGTCACCCGGGCCCGACGATGGGCAAAGGAAATCAACTGCCCGTTCTATGACGGAGAGGGCGAGATCCCCGAGTCGGAATCTCCCTACCTGATCGCTCTTTCTAAAGATGGGATGTCCGCTTGGCGAGTTCGACGGAAGTTTGTCGAAGCAGGTGTGTCCGACGATCCCGATGCCCTCCTCGACGAAGCCCTTGCCGGTGACTGGGGCGATTTGGAGGAGATCGAAGACTCGGCTGTGGCCGACGTAGAGGGGGGTGCCGGGGACGTCTGGGAACTCGACCCATTGGCCGAAGGAGCGGTGCTCCAGATCTTTTCTCTCGGAGCCAACAGCCGGGCGGCTTCGGAAAGTACGGATGGTCGGCAGCTACCGTCGGGAATGGAACCGCCCCTCGACGCGGCCCCGAATGAATCCGCATGACGTTTACGATCCTCCGACCAACACCTATCCGGCCCAACCTTCCGCACCTTCCAATCATGACTCCTCTCAACCTGATCCTCTGGGCTCTGGCCATCGGCGGTGCCTGGCTCATCCTCTCTTTCTGTGGCCTGATTAGTAAATGGATCGAATGTCGCTTGAACTCATTGACCCTGGAGAGAAAGAGCGACGTCCCTGCCGAACCGGATCACCGGAATGGTTCCGGGGGTCGGTCGAACGGGGTAGCAGAGGTTTCGCCCGACGGCGGGAGAGGCAGCAAGCACACGAGCGACGGAGATTAATGGTGGAAGCGCCGCGTGCCCCCTCTCAGAACAGTTCTCCTTACACCGGCCGTGACGTCTTCGGCAGCGGTTAAGTCAATCTGTCGCGAGCATGTCGTTTTGATATTCCTCACGGTTCCGATCGCGGTCCCGCTCTTCCCGTCGGATCACTTCCTCGAAGAACGGTATCAAGACCGGGTCGTCAGCAAATTTTGACGACACCTTCCGCGCCTCGTCCAACACCCAATGAAATTCCTTGTCGAGTTCCCCGTTGGAGTATCCGCGGCCGTTGCTATCCGGGATCAGGATGTTTCTGATCCTGCGCTCGGTCTTGTGATCGAGTCGGGCGGCCCTTTCGAGGAGTCGCTTCAGGAAGTCCGCTTGCCGAAAGACAATGGCGGTTCCCTTGACATTGAAGATTTCCGCGATCGCAGAAACGCTCTCCGCATCGGAACTTTCGTCCAGCCACTGGGACAGCGTGGAAACCCCCGCCTCGACATCGGGAATCAGGACTGCAGCCCGAAAGAGGACCTGCCAGTAGTAGATGGAAGGTGAATCCTGGTTCTTGATTTCCTCAGCCATTTCCTGAAGATAAATAGGGTATTCGGGAACTTCTCGTAGATTCGGAATGGTCCAATGGCTTCGCAGGAAGTAGGAAGGCGTTGGGGTGTAGTGCTGCGGTCTCGCTTCGTCCAGCAAGTGGGTTTCAAGAGTCCGAATCCGCCTGCGGATGAACTGGTAGCTGACATCCGACGAGAGTTCTGAAACAAGGCGGAGCATCTCTTGATACGGGTCGTCGTAGATCGAGTCCAGCATCACCATCCGATCAAGGATGGGGTGCAAATCTCCGATGTCGATTTTCAGACCTCGGTATTGGGCACCTCTCACCAGGCTGGCTACGAAGTGCTTCAACGTTGCGTCGTCGATCTTGGTGAATGGAATTCCCTCGATTAGTTTCCAGGGCCAAAGCTTGCCCAGGCTCAGGGCTTCCCCAAGGGCATGGATGGCTTGATTTCGGGTGGAACCACCATTTTCTCCCAGCAGTGCCCGGATCGCGTCCACCGCGCGATCTCCGGGTAGCTCCTCCTGCCAGCGAAGCGAGCCGAGGGCGGCGCAGCGCAGTTCTTCCTTCGCGCTTCCGACGGCCCGGGCAAACCATTCGTCCTTCAACTTCTCGTCCGAATTCGGACGGTCGTGAAGGATGACCGCAAAGACGCGGTCCAACGGAGTGATCTCGTTTCCAAAACATCTCTCGATCGCCGCCTCGACAAACGGCGCACTCCGAGATGCCAGTGCGCCGACCAGTGGTCCCCAGTTCGGATCGAATCCCCGTTCGCGCGCCTGTCGGTCGAAGTGCTCGATCCGCGCGATCCATGCGTCGGGGTTGGAGTTCCCCTCGAGGAGCTTCTCGGCGAGAGCCGGATGGAAGGCCCGCCAGCGGTGCCACGACTTTTCGTAGTCGGTATCGTTGGTCAATTCATCATCCAGCAACAGGTCACCGTCGTTTCCCAGGGTGGAGAATGCAGTCTGGAGTGTGGTATCCCGCTCGATGGATGCCAATGCCTCTCTCGCCGCCTGCACGATCTCTTCGTCCGATTCATGTAGCACGCGATGGACCAACGATTGCCAGACGAGGAACTTCACGAAGGCGGTGTCCCACCTGCGACAACACTCCCGCAGAAGTCCGATCGCACGAAGTCGATCCGGTCTCCAGGCGGAGCGGTCGAGCTTCAGTTCGGAAATCCCTTCCCAGAACGCGGTCGCCACATTCAGAACAGGGATCGCGTTCAGGGTGGCGATTTCACTTCGCGGCAGAACAGAGGTTTCGATCAAATCAAACACAGCCTGACGGGCGGGCGCGGACTCCTTCACGGATAATGCGATGGTCTGAAAGTGCGCGGTGCGTCCCCGCCAGACGGTTCGTTCGATGATCCTCTTGAAGACCGGTTCGAGCACGAGGGACAGGAATGGCCCGCGTTGATCGATCAGATCCGCCATCCAGTCGTGTCTCCAACGGCTGCCGATCCAGCGGATGACGCCTTCCACGGAGTGCAGGGGCTGATCCAGCGAGAACGACGCGGCCTTTGCAATGACGACCCAGGGGTGGTGCTGCTCCTCGCGCATCCGGATTTCCGCGCGGGAAGACCAGTTGCGCCCAAGCGGACCGAGAAGATCGAAGACTTCGTCCTGATGGTCGAGATGATAGATCCCCAACGGCTGGAGGAGCGCAGGCAGCTTCCTGACCACGTCCCCATGCTTCGAGGGTTCGATGTGGAGGGATATGAAAACGACCTCGTCGTCGGGCGCCGAGTCCTGAACGATGGCGTGCTTCGCCAACTCGATCGACTTTTCCGGGAGGAAGAAGCTGAACGCGCTCCAGGCCTCCAGCATCTCGGCGCGGACCCGGAAGGAACCATGATCGAAGCGTTCGAGGAATCGCCTCCACAGTGGTTCCGTCAAGGAGGAACTCCCGCACCCATCGCATCGGGCGCGCCATTCGGCTTCCGACAAATTGCGGAGGAGTCTAGGGAGGTCTTCGGTGCCAAAGTGTTGGATGATCCGATCACAGAAGACCGTCGGTTCGCCATTCTCTCCGACGCAGGCAGAGTAGACTAGGTGGTCAGCGAAGAGGTCCGGCCCGACCCGCCATCCCTGTCGGGTTTTGGAAATCAGTTCGGCCGCCCCGAGATCCCTCATCCGTTCGTCGAGGTCCAGGACATCGATGGCGAGGGCTTCACCCAGTTTCGCCAGGGCTTCCTTGTCGGATGGGAAGGGTGCCAGCACGGCCAAGGCCCGGAGCAGTCGCCTCAAAACGTCCCCACGATGGTTGTCTCCGCTCGACAGGTTCTTCAGGTTCTGCTGCTCGAAGCGGTCGAAGACTTCTTCGCAAAAGGAGGCCGAGCTGGAAATCTCATGGGGCATGAGTTCTTTCGTCCGGATCAGATTGCCGCCCACCACGCAAACAAGAGGGGACCGGTCGGCCCATCCGGCGAGGACATGCGGCTCCACTCCGGGATTCGGCCCGAGCACTTCGGCGGCTAGCCGGGTCATTTCCTCCGTGCCGAGCGGCGAGAGGGCGGGGGCGGCTTCAATGTCGTCGACCGTGATCCCGCAGTCGTCCTTAAGGATCTCGCGGATCGCCTGAAGGCCCTGGGGTCTGGTGGTCAGGATCAGCTTCGCGCCCGCTTCGCCGCCGATGGCGCCCAGCAAGCTCCGCCGCAAGGTTTCGATCCGGTGAGCATCCTCATGGACGACCACCAGTCCCCGTTTCAACAGAAAGGCCAGCGAGCCCTCGACTTCGCCATTACGCGCGACCGGGTTCACGAAACGCAGTGACCTCCCCGGAAAACGTTCGTCGAACTCCGAGGCGAATCCCGCCAAGGTCCGCGACTTTCCCTCGCCACCCCGTGCCGAAATCAGCAGGACTTTCTTGGGGGATGATTCCACAAAGTCGTGAATTGCCTTGAGGAGTTCTCTTCGTCCGACGAGCGGGGAGAGATGGTTGAAAGGGCGGTCCGGATTGGAGGTGGAGGCGAAGAATTCTTCTCCGGTCACCAGAACCTCGTCCCGCGGCAGCCCGTAACACGACGCGGCGGTCTCCGGATCGAAGAATTCGCCGAGGGTTCCCATGCCTCTTTCGAACGGGACTCGGGTGAGGAACTGGGAGCTCAACGTGTCCGCATCCCAGAACTGCCAACGCTCCTGGTTGTTGATGAATTCGACAGCCTCCCGGGAGATGTCCCGGGTGACGACCACCAGAACGTATCGGTCGGCGGGGTAGGTGGCTTCACGTTTTGCCCTTTCGCTGTCGGCTAGCTGCCACTTCGGAAGCTGTGCGCGGGTGTAGAGCTTGCATTGAAACCCCCAGGTTTCGCCACCTTCGACCTTGGCGATCACATCGACTCCGCCATCGGAAACACCACCGGTCTTGTCCGTTCGGTAGGCGCGAAGCACGCGCCGCTCCTCAAACCCCTCCGGCCCTTCGACGGCAAGCGAGATCCCGGCACTGAGAAATCGCGCCACGAACTCCTCGAGATCGTCGCTGCGAAAGCTCGGTGAGTCGAAGGGGATCTGAGGCATTCCAATTTATTCGAACTTCTACATCCATTTTGCAAGAATCGGGGTCGCCGAAACATATCAAAATTCGCTTTCAACGGGACCAACTCTGTCCAATGCACGCTCCAGCCCTTTTCTGTCCCACGCTTGCAATCATCCCCCTTAGCGCCTTCGTTGAACGGAATCCGACCGACAGTGATCAAAGGTCACCCATCGCTCCTGACGGCCCTGCTGTTGATCGCAGGAATGCTTGGCGACCACAATCGGGACCCACGAGTTTTCGGTTTTGTTCCGCGCCTTCGGCAATCGCTCCCACTTCACCGCAAACACCGCCATCCAGTTAAGCACTCCCCTTCGATTACCAGAAGCAGTTCGCCGGGCAGGCGGCGTGTATAGGCTTCTCCGAGGACTAAGAGCGATTGTCCTAGTCTTATTAGCGCGGTTACACCGTGTGCCCGTCCGCCAACCACTCAGCCGGAGTCATGAAGCACTGCGTGTCCCAACGGGTAAAACAATGACTGGCGTCGATCCCGATCAGCGTGGAGTGAAGCGAGATCGCGAGGCCCTTCAGAAACGCGTTGACCTTCGCGTTGTCCAGCGTCCCAATACTGGGTGAAGGAAGTCCTTCATGGAAGAGTGGATTTCGCAAGTGGTCACGGACAATTTGGTCGAGCGCCTGCCTTTTCGCCTTGCTCATGGAAAGACCCGTCGCGTGCAGGATGGCCTTGACCTTGGAGTTCAAATTCCTCCCCTCTGGAAAGATCAATCCATGCCGGCTGCCGATCGTGTTGGCGATGAGTTCGGTTGCGGGGAGAAGCAGGGCAGACTTGCCGTTGACCGTCATGCAGGGGGCATTCGCCATGGCCAGATATTGCGAGAAGGCTCCCAGTTTGAGCCCTTCATAGTGTCGGAGATAATTCGGGATGCCCTTTTGCAGAAACGGCTCCCAGTCGACGGGGCCGTCTTCACGACGGGCGAGGCACGGGCTGTTGGAGGAGGGCTGGACGACATCCGCCGGGAGGTGCAGCTCGACCAGCTCGCGTGCTTTGTTCAGGCGTCCCCAAGCGACGATGTCTACGTGTCCACCAGCGTAAACCTGAAGGAATTTCGAGATCGGCTTCGCCCAATTTGCAACGAAGTCGCGAGGTGGTCGCTTGAATGTGAGCGCGCACATGGCGGTGACCATCGACGGATGTTCACTGCGCCGGGCGACGCGCGCCTCCCTGAGGGAGTGGTGGACCCTCTCCAAGGTGATCGCGGTCTCACCTACCCTGGCGGATGAGGGGAGGTCCACGCGGACGTTGCTCAGGAAAATGGCGAAGGAGTCCGATGGAGCGACTTCGCCAAACGTCAGGATCACCTCGGCCCAGGGAGAGGGATGAAGCTCGAGACGACGGTTGATGCTGGCTACGGATGACAGGTCGGTGCACTCAATGCGACAACTCTGATTTCCGAGATGGAGCATTCCCGTGGCCGATCCCATTTCCGCCCCCAGATCCGATGAGGAGGGATCGTCCAAAAGCAGGAGAGGCCTCTGGCCGCAGCGAAAGTGGAACGACATGCCCCCGTTGTAGCCGATGCGGGGCATGTGGATTTCCCCCACGCCGTGGAGCGTTAGAGTGGAGAGGTCGGTTTTCTCGACTTTCAGTCGATCCCTGGCAGCCTCCTCCATCCACATCGAAAACGAGTCGCCGACAAGATCGGCAGCTCCCTTCACGTCTTCCTGGAGCGCAGGATCCAGAACCACGTTGTAACGGTGGCGGCGCTGGTCCCCGATGAGAGGGCGTCCGAAGTTTCCGGGGGGCGTCATCGGTATTGATATATTTACACAACTAAGTCACGGCAACACACCGACGCTGCAAGTAGAATTTTGTAACCGCGTTAGCTGGAGTGGGAATTGGGTCTTGAGGGCGAGCCTTCCGAGGAAGATGCAGTCACTGGCGATGGAATGGGATCATCGAGTGCCGGGAACGATGCAACAGCCCCCCTCCCCGCGGCATAAATCCCTGATGGCAAAGGCTACCTGCTACCAGCCGGTCATCTCGCGTGCCCTCATCGCCGCGCTCTTCCACGAGGCCAAACGTCGTCGCCTGCCGATGACGCGTCTGCTGGATGGTCTCCTCCGTGACTGCCTCCGTGGCACGCCAGGATGGGAGACGGCGGCTCATGAATGGCCCGAGCTGAACTCCACCCTCCCCCAGTCCGATGGGCAGTCCAGCGGCGGGGAGATCGATCGATCCCGAAACACCAACCCCACCACCCCATGGCAATCAAACTCATCGCCAACTACGCCAAGCGGCTGGGCCTTCCAGGCTACAGCTCCCACCAGTTCAGCGTCACCTGCGAGACCGAACTGACCGACATCAACCAAGTTCACGAAGAGGCCGCCCGCCTCTATGGCCTCCTCCAGGATTCCGTCGATCGCGAGATCCAGCAAACCGGGTTCGTCCCCGGCGACGACTACGGTGACAAGTCCGCGGTCTCCGTTCAGAACAACGGTCACCATCCTGACACAGATCCGGTCTGGCAGTGCTCCGACCGCCAGCGCGAACTCATCATCGGACTCGCCACCGAGCTCAACCTCGATGATGCGTCTCTGGACAAGCGTTCGGAACGGCTCTTCCGTCGACCCGCTCACCAGCTCAACAAGCTCGGTGCGAGCGGGCTCATCAGCGACCTCCTCGCCGAGGCCGGGACCCGGCGTCAGCGCGAGGGTCGCAACGGCACCGGAGCCAGCCAGGGTCAGCCCCATCGCAATGGGAATGGCAACGGCTATGGGAACAGAAACGGCAATGGTCGATCCAACGGCCATTCCATCCCCGCCCACCGGAATGGAGGTTCCGCATGAGCGTCGCCACAATTCGCACCACCGGGTCCGAACCGACCGCGATCCGCCTGCTCCCCGCCCCAGGGACGACGACGGGTCAACCATCTGAATCGTCCGAGCCCGACCTGCTCCGCTACCTCAGCGCCTCGCGCCTGAAGTGCTGGCAGACTTGCCGGCTGCAGTTCTATTACCGCTACGTGGAGCGCCTCGTCGTGCCCACGGCTCCGGCACTCTTCATCGGTCGACAGATCCACGAGGTCCTGCGCCTCTGGAACTGGGGCAAGTGGAAGAACGAGCTGCTCTCGCCCGAGCAGCTCCGCGCCGCCTTGGAGGAACGCTGGGAAGCGGACGCTGCCAAGGAGTTCATCCCCTGGAAATCTCCCGACGATGAAGCCGCGGCCAAGGCTCAATCCTGGGCCATGCTCGAGACCTACTTCGACCAATGCCCCGTCGCCCCGGACGAACCGCCCGAGGGCGTCGAGGTGGAGGTTGAGTGTTGCCTTGGCGACGGCCTCCCGCCGCTCTACGGCATCATCGATCTGGTGCGGCCGGGCGGGCGGATCGTCGACTACAAGTCGGCGGCGAGGAGCCCGAGTGAAGGCATGGCGGAACACCAGCACGCCACCCAGCTCGCCTGCTACGCATTGCTCTATCGCAGCGCCACGGGTGAAAGGGAAACCGGCTTCGAGCTGCACCACCTCATCAAAACCAAAGTGCCGAAGGTGATTATCTCCACCTACGGCCCCATGTCGGCGGCGATGGAGAGCGAGCTGTTCTTCCTCATCGACGACTACCTCGAAGGCATCGCCCGCGAAGCCTGGGTTCCATCCCCGGGCCAGCACTGCGCCTGGTGCGACCACCTCCCTCTCTGCCGGAAGCGCTCCGGCATGTGAATAACCCCTGCAATAACCACCCCAACAACCTTGGCGCCTCAGGCGCCCCACCGAAGGCCGGCCGGCTCCCCCGCGAGTCGTCCGGCCTTCTTTGTTCCCACCCTCAATCCCGATCCACCCCATGAAACACCACCTCAAACGAACCCTCATCACCCTGCTCGTCGGGGCCCTCCTCCTCGGCACCGCGAGCTGCGGCAAACGCGACTCCTGGCTGCCTTTCGGCGAAAAGAAGTCCTCCTGTGAAAAGGCCTACGAGACCCTCGAAGGCCAGTTCCAGGATCTCAAGGCCACCGTCACCGGCGGCAAGACCGCCGCCGACCGGGCCGCCTTCTGGCAGGCCACCGCCGCGCTCTTCATCGTCCTGAGCGGTATCGCCCTCGTGGGCGGAGCCGCCCTGGGCTCGAGAGCACGACGCGACCGCGAGCGTTTCCGTCAGACCACCGTCCCCGCGACGGCCGCGGAACACCCCGTCACCGACACCCCCGAAGTATTCGAAGGGTTCACCGCATGAAGTCCTTCACCGAACTCCCCGACTACCAGGACCTGCGCAAGCTCTGGAAACAGGAGCCTGTCTCCCCGCCCGTGCCCGATCTCGAACTCACGCCCGACCACTGGGTCGAGCGCGGGGCAGAGGTCGTCGGCTGGTCGCTCGCGCGGCTCGAACACTGGCTCAGTGCGAGCGGCTGGCTGCGTGCCTGGCTGCGGTTGAACCTGTTCCTCTCCATCGTGCTCACCAGCGCCGGAGTGCTCCTGCTGCCCCCCGTGGCGCAGGTGCTGGAACAGCTCGCCCGGTCGAGCCACTGGCTGGGCGCCATCCTTGGCGAGGTCTTCCAGCTCATCACCGGGCTGCCCCCCGTCGTCATCAGCCTCGGCGTGCTCTACCTCGTCTTCGTCATCTACCGACGCATCCGTCGCAAGCGCCTGCCCCACCGGGGCGGCTATCCGCAGGAGGACTACTACCAATAGTCCGACTGAAAACTGAACCCCCACAAATTAACACACTCGATCCCATGATCACGAAAACCCATCCCGTCTCCGTGCGAGCCGCCGATCTCAAGGCGCCGCTCTCCGGACTCGGCAAACTCGTCCCCCGCACCCCTCCGCTCGCCGTCCTCGGCTGCGTGAAGGTGGAGGCGGCGGGACCGCAGTCCGTGCGTCTCACGACCACGGACATCGACTTCACCCTCAGCGTCACCGTGCCGGCTGTCGTGGAAAAGGGCTTCGCGCCCTTCCTCCTGCCGATGGCACGCCTGCGAGAACTGGTCACCGGCTTGCGCTCCGATGAAGTGATCCCGCTCGGTCCGTCGATCAAGGCGCCACCCGTCGGCGAGTTCCCCGTGATCCCGCAGGTCCATACCCCGGGCCTGACCTTGCCGGAGCCCGTCGTCACTAGCCTGTTGCGGGCCTTCGCCTGTGCCTCGAACGATCCCACCCGAGCGGTCCTGCGCAGTGCCTGCCTCGACACGAGCGTCGCGGGAGAAAAGGCCCCTGCGGGCCGCGCCCACCGCATCGTTGGCACCAACGGTCGGCACCTCTTCTCGAGCAACTCCATGCACCTGCCGCTGAAGCACTCGGTGATCCTCCCGGATCATCCCCTGTGGAAGTGGAAGCCGCTCGCTGAAGCCCGGCCGTGGACCCTGCGTCTCGGCAAGGACAAACACCAGGCCGAGGTCTTCCGCATGGAAGGCCAGGTGCAGGAGCACGCGTGGTCGGTGACCGGTCGTCTCCTCGACGGCCCTTATCCGAACTACCGGCAGGTCATTCCGGATCCGGACCAGTTCACGACCACAGTCACCCTGAGTGACGCCGCCCTCGAGGCGATCTCGCGTCTTGTCCCCCGACTCCCCGGCAAGCAGCTCGCCAATCGTCCCGTCGGATTGCATTGTGAGAAAGGCCGGATCGGTCTGCTCGCCCGCGGTGAGAACGACGAACCGTGGATCCTGCACCCCATCGATCGCTGCGAGATGAAGGGACCGGATGCCACGGCCTTCCTCAACCGCGATTACCTCGAAAAGGTCGGGGCCTTCGGATTGCACCGGATCTCGATGAGCGATGAGATGAGCGCGGTGCAGTTCAGTCGGGGTGGCGACCTCATGGTCGTCATGCCGGTGCGGGCGATTGATCCGAATCGCATCGAACGTCCGGCCTTGGTACCAGCGGTGGAGCAGTTCGCTCCATCGATTCGGCCCAGGCCCGTTGTTCCCGCTCCGCCTCCATCGAAGCCGACCGGTCCCGACCAACCCGCCAAAGCACCCAAACCCACCCCACCGGCAAAACCTGCCGATCCCCTCGTCCAGGCGAGGAAGCAGGTGGCCGAAGCCGACGAGGCCCTCCTCACGGCACGCAAAACCCTCAAGGGCGTGCGCCGCTCGCTCCATGCCGCCCGCACGCAGCGCAGCGAAGCCAAGCGCGAGCTGGGCGGTTTCCGCGGACTCCTCCGGAAACTGCAACGT
>JAYRWX010000041.1:0-1743 GCA_041917795.1 Verrucomicrobiales bacterium | reverse complement strand
GGTGCCAATTGTTTCCAAAATGGGGCTGGCGCTTCCTGACAACGAAGCCCAGATGCGGGAGCTTTCACGGCTGCCGGACACCGAGCAAAGGGTTGAGGTGCTGAAGACGATCGCCGTGGAGGATGGTGACGGCAAATACACTGCCGCGAGGCTGCGCGAGGAGATCGACCGGCATCTGGAGACCGCGGAACCCGAGCGCGAAATCGCCCCTTCACCGAGTCAGCGGGTGCGGAATGCGGCGGCGTTGGTGGATCAGCTCGAGGCGGCGATCGATTCCGGGAAAGACCTCCGAGTCCTCCTGCGGGAACTGAAGGCGGCCCTCGGAGTGGATTGAGGCGACGAGTGAACAGGGGCCGGGATGGGACCGAACCCTGTCTATTGTGGTGTGGGTGGTTGGTCAGGAGGCTCACCCGGCCAACTGCAGCTTCCTCCGGCCCATCTGGCCGAAACGCTCGACCAGCTCACGGGCATCCTGGCTCGCCAGTTCGCGGGCCTGGTCGCGGAGCTGGGTGAGGCCGGTTTCGAGATTGCGGGTCGCGGTGAGGTTGTTGCGGTAGTCCTCGGCGCTGCGGGTGAGCAGTTCGCTGCGGACGCGGTCGAGCTGGCGTTCCATCTCGACGTCCCCGGCGAAGTTCAGCGACTTGAAATCGTCGATGAACTTCACGAGCCGGTTGAGGGTCTTCTGGTGGACGCCGTCGGTCTTGCCCGTACGCATCGCGGACAGCATCTCGTCGCAGAGCTGGGCGGTCTGGTGACGCAGCTCGGTGATGCATTCGCCGACGAACCCCTCGACGCCGGAGCGGATCTGGCGGGCGGCGGTTTCGGCGGCCTCGCGACGGGCGCGGCGGACTTCCTGCTGCTCGGCGAAACTCACCAGCTCCATGCCGAGGGATTCAGGCACGGCGATCTGGAAGAGATGCACCTCGAAGGCGAAGCGGTCGGCGAGTTTTTCCCGGGCGGGGAAGGACTCGGCGATCTGCGCGTAGAGGCAGGACGCTTCGTCTCGCGATCCGGCGATGTGGCGGATCGCGATTTCCCACTCGTTGAGGGCCTCGCTGCGCAGGTCGCGGTAGGCGGCGAGGAAGGTCTCCTTGGCCCGGTGGAAGTGGCTGCGCTGGGCGTTGAGCTGCTCCTGCACCTCGACGAGCTTGCCGTTGGGCAGGAAGTGGCCGAGTCCCCCGAGGAAGGGAAAGGTGCCCTGGTCGATGATGGCATGGGTGCGGCCTTCGACGAGGGCGAGTTCGGCCAAGGCTTCCTTGGGCAGGAGTTTTTTGTGGCCGAGGCTGACGAGCCGTTCGCTGACCTGTTCAGGGGAAAGACCGAGGTCGGCGGGGGCGAGCTTCTTGTGGAAGCGGGGGTAACGAACGCTGGCATTGATGAGGACGCCTTCCCGGGTGAGGACGGCGAGGAGGTCTTGGGATGAGTTCATGGGTTTCAGGTGTTCTGGTTTCAGTGTTGGGGTTGGGAGTTTGAACATGGGGAAAGTGAAGGCCCGGGCTCCCTGTCTAGCGGTCGATCAGGGAACCCGGGCCTGGGGGCGGCGCGGTTGGTGGTGGGCAAGCGTCTGACTTGGGACGGGTCGGTCAGGAGGCTTTCTTGGCTTCGTGCTTGCGGCCACGTTGCAGTTTCCGGAGGAGTCCGCGGAAACCGCCCAGCTCGCGCTTGGCTTCGCTGCGCTGCGTGCGGGCGGCATGGAGCGAGCGGCGCACGCCCTTGAGGGTTTTGCGTGCCGTGAGGAGGGCC
>JAYRWX010000040.1:0-1727 GCA_041917795.1 Verrucomicrobiales bacterium | reverse complement strand
GGTGCCAATTGTTTCCAAAATGGGGCTGGCGCTTCCTGACAACGAAGCCCAGATGCGGGAGCTTTCACGGCTGCCGGACACCGAGCAAAGGGTTGAGGTGCTGAAGACGATCGCCGTGGAGGATGGTGACGGCAAATACACCGCCGCGAGGCTGCGCGAGGAGATCGACCGGCATCTGGAGACCGCGGAACCCGAGCGCGAAACCGCCCCTTCACCGAGTCAGCGGGTGCGAAATGCGGCGGCGTTGGTGGATCAGCTCGAGGCGGCGATCGATTCCGGGAAGGACCTCCGAGTCCTCCTGCGGGAACTGAAGGCGGCCCCCGGAGTGGACTGAGGCGACGAGAGAACAGGGTCCGGGATGGGACCGAACCCTGTCTATTGTGGTGTGGGTGGTTGGTCAGGAGGCTCACCCGGCCAACTGCAACTTCCGACGGCCCATCTGGCCGAAGCGCTCGACGAGTTCGCGCGCGTCCTGGCTCGCCAATTCACGGGCCTGGTCGCGGAGCTGGGTGAGGCCGGTTTCGAGATTGCGGGTCGCGGTGAGGTTGTTGCGGTAGTCCTCGGCACTGCGGGTGAGCAGTTCGCTGCGGACACGATCGAGCTGGCGTTCCATCTCGACGTCGTCGGCGAAGTTCAGCGACTTGAAATCGTCGATGAACTTCACGAGCCGGTTGAGGGTCTTCTGGTGGACGCCATCCGTCTTGCCGGTGCGCATCGCGGAGAGCATCTCGTCGCAGAGCTGGGCGGTCTGGTGACGCAGCTCGGTGATGCACTCGCCGACGAAGCCCTCCACGCCGGAACGGATCTGGCGGGCGGCGGTTTCGGCGGCTTCGTGGCGGGCGCGGCGCACCTCCTGTTGCTCGGCGAAACTGACCAGCTCCATGCCGAGGAATTCGGGCACGGCGATCTGGAAGAGATGCACCTCGAAGGCGAAGCGATCGGCGAGCTTTTCGCGCGGAGGAAACGAATCGGCGATCTGCGCGTAGAGGCAGGCGGCTTCGTCGCGGGAACCGGCGATATGGCGGATCGCGATTTCCCACTCAGCGAGGGCTTCGCTGCGCAGGTCGCGGTAGGCGGCGAGGAAGGTCTCCTTGGCCCGGTGGAAGTGGCTGCGCTGGGCGTTGAGCTGCTCCTGCACGTCGACGAGTTTGCCGTTGGGCAGGAAGTGGCCGAGTCCCCCGAGGAAGGGGAAGGTGCCCTGGTCGATGATGGCATGGGTGCGGCCTTCGACGAGGGCGAGTTCGGCGAGCGCTTCCTTGGGCAGGAGCTTCTTGTGGCCGAGGCTGACGAGCCTTTCGCTGACCTGGTCGGGGGACAGGCCGAGATCGGCGGGGGCGAGCTTCTTGTGGAAGCGGGGGTAACGCACGCTCGCGTTGATGAGGACGCCTTCCCGGGTGAGGACGGCGAGGAGGTCTTGTTGGGTGTTCATGGATTTCGGATGATTGGGTTTGGGTTTGGTTTGGGAAAGGGAAGGCCCGGGCTCTCTGTCTGGCGGTCGATCAGGGAACCCGGGCCTGGGGGCGGCGCGGTTGGTGGTGGGGCAAGCGTCTGACTTCGGGCGAGTCGGTCAGGAGGCCTTCTTGGCCTCGTGCTTGCGGCCACGTTGCAGTTTCCGGAGGAGTCCGCGGAAACCGCCCAGCTCGCGCTTGGCTTCGCTGCGCTGCGTGCGGGCGGCATGGAGCGAGCGGCGCACGCCCTTGAGGGTTTTGCGTGCCGTGAGGAGGGCC
>JAYRWX010000039.1:0-202757 GCA_041917795.1 Verrucomicrobiales bacterium | reverse complement strand
CCAGCCTTGCTGGACGGATGAGAGGATGGTCATGGCTGCAGAAGGAGAAGATGCGGGAACGCTTCCTTATATCACGGCTCGTTCGCGGAAAGCATCAGAATTCTCATTCGTTGTCAGCGGGTGCAACCGGTCCACTCTTTGCGGCATAAGAAACTGAGCCCCCAAACGCGGGCTCCGGCTCGGTCGTCACTGCCGGCGAGCGTCCTCGTCTGTCAAAACAGTTGCAAACCGGCCGAGAATCCACCATCAACCCATCAAATCATGTCACTCAATTACCATTACGAGTTCCGCGCCCCGGAAGCGACGCCGGTCGCCGAGCTCAAGTCCTTCCTAGCCAAGGTCGGAGAACACGCCCTCGAGCTGGGCTTTTCAAATGCCGTCACCATCGACTGCGTCTTTCGCTCGGTCGATCAGCTCGACTTCGCCCGAAGAATCTGTGTTCTCCCCTGTTTGAGCGACGAGCGCCTCAAAACCGTAGACTTCTCGTCCGATCCGGCCGTGCACCGGCAGGACCGGGAGCTGGGAGAGTGCGGCATCTTTCCTCTTCACGGCGTCATCCTTGTCGTCGTCAACGAGGCCGGACACGAAGCGACCTTCGGGTTCCTGAAGTTCCCGTCGCTCATCGTCGGAATTGCGGAAGACGGCTCGCGGGTTCGCATCGAAAACCCGGTGGGATCGGACTGGTCCTTTGGCCAGCGGGTCCAGTCGCCCGATCCGAGATATCGGACTCTGGTGCGGGACTTCACCGATGCGGGGCTTTTTGCTTCGGAGGAGGATGATTACAATTCCTGATCTCCGCCACGAGTTGACCAACTCGTATTCGACCGGCTATTCCGGGAAGGCGTGAAGGAAGCCCGGGAAAATCCATCCGCTCGAAAGGGGTGGGTTTTCTTTAGGTGCGACCCAAATCGAAATGCGCGCCAGCTCTGACCGACAACAGAGTGAAGAGTTTAGCAGACCGACCGGAAACCACGGAGTTTAATGGTTCCGACGGAGGTTTTCGTCGGTTGTGATTCCGCTTGGACCCAATCCCCTTTGCCGGACAACGATTGCCTGCGTCTGCCAGGATGCCCTTGCGGGTAGCGTTTGATAATGGCGGAAAGAAGGGGAACAATCTTCTCAAGACTTACTGAGTCGAGCCTCCATGCATCCCGCAGCAGCGAGGCTGCGTATCCGATGGTGTTTGCGTCACTTATGATGTGTTTCGCTTCTTTAAAGAACGCCACGAAGGCAGGCTTGAAGCGGCACCTTCGATCTGTGTAGTCATCGTGGAAGATAGCGTCGTTGATCATTCCGAGAACCTCGGTTTCGGTGCGTTTGACAGTAGGACCGACCGTGCCAAGAACCTCGGACGTTTCCTGAAGGGTCTTGCGCTCCTCGGCTTGCGGAATGCACCGGAGGCGCAGGATTGTTGTGGCCATCGACCAGTTGAGGTCCGATGAGAATTCGAGAATGGAATCGGTCATGCAATCAGCAAAATCTTCGACCGAAACTACGTCACGCTGGGGCAGAATTTTGATTCCCTTATTGGAATAATATTTTTCCCAGTCGACCCGATCGCTTTCGTCAACAAAGAGATGCTCGAGGATGTCGGTCTGGACGCGTTCCCGCGTGCTATCGGGCAGGGATCCATCCACTTCCCGAAGTTTCTGGATTAAGTCCATCAGTGTGGCTATCCCGCGGCTGTCACAGCTTCTGATAAGACTTCCGGAAGGATGGAGCGATTTGATAGGACGGTCTGCATCGCTTCCCGCGATGTTGAAAACACGCGGTGGAATTTTTGCGTGTGCTTTATAATGTGCGGGTAATCGACCGTCTTTGGTAAGGACGCAGTAGATCAGGGGAAGGTGTGGCAGCAATTCGGACGAATTGACCTCCCACGCAGCGGCCAATCCACTGACAAAGTCGTGGTAGCTGAGCGACTCGGCCTCACCGAAATGCCAGGCGGCCCTGCGCCAGTAGCTGGAAAACTGGTCGGAGAACCTGAATTGCATGTCCGCGTAATGTCCGTCGAGGAGTGCGGAGGAGATCGAGTTCAGGATCTTCATCTGCTTTTGCCTGATCCGTTCGCGGGTCACGCCGAATTTCTGGCCGAGGGCGTCGAGGGTCGTGGAATCCTGCCGGGTCAGGCGTTCCTGTAGGGCGGCCGATTCGATTTCATCGAAACAATCACACGCCAAGGTTGCGGTCACATCTGGAAGAATCGAAAGGAAGGCGTGTCCGTCGGGTATCTCGACGGAGGGTTCGGGAACAACGGGATACCCGCAAGTCGAGGCGAAGCGGTTCCAATCGACATCACCGTTTCCATCGAGGCTCTTTTGCAAGGCCTCAGCTGCCTTGTAGATTTCCCCCCATGATTTCCTCCCAAGAGACCGGATGCGGGGAAGGTTCGTCCCCAATACTTCGAGCAAGGTTCCAACATCTTTGATCCCCGTCGATTTCAACTTGCGTATCTGGGTTCCCAAGTGGATTGCTTCGAGGCCGAGTCTCGCAGTGGCGGGGGACATTCTCGGTTTCACGGGATGGACCATTTTGCCCGGGTCCGGGTGCTGGGTATTCTCCGAGCGTGAAGGCTGGTCGCCGGGTGGAACGTCCCGAAGGAACTCGACTATCCGCCGCGTGAGCTGCTCGAGCTTGTTTGATCCGAATCCCTTCGGGGGGCGAAAATCTCTGGACAGAGCATCTATCAACCTTCCGAAGGTTGTGATGCCGGCCTTTCGAATCAGAAACTCAGCCTTACCGAGGTTCAGGCGGCTTATGTCGAAATCGAGATCCACCCCGCGGAGTTTTTCGAGGTCGTCAAGCTTCATAGCAGGGAAGTTGAATCGGTGATCGATGGACTCCCAATACTGCGGCCATTCGAATCTCCCATTCTCGCAGACATTCGCCAGATTGAGGAGACTTTGGGCATTCTCCTGCCGGTAGCAGTCCTTCCAAAGGAAAAATTCGTAGGTTCGGCCTTTGGCGGCCAGACTCACCGCCAACTCGCCTATGGTTCTCAGTCCATGCGCGCGGACCTCCTTGACGGTGCTCTTGTGCAACTGGAGGTGTTCGATGGGCAAGTCGTGGGCGCCGCCGGCGCATGTGCCGATCGTCCTAACCGCATTTTCGAGGGCCTCCGACAGGGGTGGGAATCTATACATCGCCTTCCAACTCAGCAGATCTTCGCCCACCCCTTGAGACGGATTGGTCCTCCCGTGGCCTTGTGAACTGAGGCCGGCTTCTTGACCACTTCCATGCAGTAGGTCCCCGAAGGTGTTCTGGTCAGGCGGAATGCGTCGCCGCTTTCAGCGTTCGAACCGCGGAGAAACGAGGTCAGATGGGTGAGACGATATTCGTTTCGAGTGCCTTTCCCGTGCAGCTTGTTGTTGTAGTGGACGAAACGCAGTTTGTAGGTCTGTCCGCCTCCGGCCACATTAATGAAAACCGAGGGGTTGTATTCCTTTGGATCGAGTTTTGGAAACAGCTCGATCAGGCCGTGCGCCGTCCTTGGGACTAGGATCCCGCCCATATGAGCCTTTGTTTCCGATGTGTCGTTGGCGCTGAGCGTCTTTTCGTAGGTGCTCATGTGGTGACGGGGGTGATTTGGAGGGCATTGTCGATATCGGACCTCTTGACCGCCTCGTTCGCGAGGATGGTTTTCCCGAACGTACGGTTGAGCATGATCCGTTCGATTGTGTTATCGTAAAAGAGGCGGTGGATTTGCACCGGCTGGACCTGGCCCCGCCTGTATGCGCGTGCTGAAGCCTGCTTCTCGATGGCAGGGTTCCAGACTTGGGTGAAGTGGATGACGATGGTGGCCGCCGTAATGTTGAGGCCCGCTCCGGCGGCCTTGGGGTTGAGCACAAGCACACCGGGTCCGTCATGGCTAGAGAACTCGTCGACGATCTCCTGCCTGCTTGCCTGGGGGGTCGAACCGTTGATCGCACCCCAGTAGGCTGTCGGCAGGTCTCGCACATCGTCCGCGGCACGAAGCAGCAGACCTCCGATCCGGTTGTAGATGCTGAAGACCAGCACCTTTCTTCCCTCACGGAACGCGGTCTCGAGGAGGTTCAAGGCCGCCTCCATCTTCGGGGTGACGAGAGGGAAGGCCGGGTTCTCGTTCAGGTTTGCGTCGTCCTGATCGACGTTCGCGTGGTCATCGTGAACGAGCCATGGGTGTGCGCAGAACAGTTGGAGCCGGCCGGTGGCGACCAAGGCACCGGCCTTGCCATATTCCTTGAGGGTTTCCTGCCTGATTCGCTCGTATTCCGCAGCCAGCTTTTCCCCGAGGTCGATGGGCAGGTCGGAGTCGATCCGTTCGGGAAGATCGTTTGCAACGTCGGCGACCTTGCGGTTGAGGATGTAGGGCTCCGTGACCAAGGCGAGATCACGGGCCGCGCCGTTTCCGTCGGGATAAAGCATCTGGAACTCCTCGAGCCCGCCCAGAACTCCCTTGATGGCGAAGTCGGACAACGACCAGAGGTCCGTCAGGGTGTTCTCAACGGGCGTGCCCGTGACCGCGATGCTGTAGGTGCGCGGGAGTTGGACGACCATCCTGCGGCGGTCCGAGTAGGGGTTCTTTATGGCCTGCGCCTCGTCGCAGATCACGAATTTCCAATCAACCGACCGCATCAGGGAGATGTCGTTTACCACAGTGTCGTATGTGGCGATGACGATCTGGTTTTGCCCAAGGGTTCGGTATGATCCCGTCCGCTCCGCCCCCCTATGGATGCAGGCGTCCAGGGACGGCGCGAAACGCTGGATTTCACGCTGCCAGTTGGCGATCAGTGAGGTGGGACAGACGATCAGCGCGGGATTGCCTTCGCTCGGCGGGTCCAGCAGGAGGAGCGCGATGACCTGGAGGGTTTTGCCGAGTCCCATTTCGTCGGCGAGGATCAGGCCGTTGGTGCGCCGCAGGCACCGGTGCATCCATGCGATTCCGTTGGCTTGGTAGGCGTACGGTGTCGCATGCAGTCCGGGAACATCGACCGTCCCTGCGGCTGCTGCGGCGGTGTTTGCGGAAGCGATCACCTCTTCGTCGGGAAAGGCCGGAAGATCCCTGGGCCCGCGCATAAGAGCGAGCACCTCGGGATATGTCAGATTCTCCGGGTCATGCTTCCCTAGGCGGGTTTTGTACAGTGCATGGGAATCCCGGGGAATCGGTTGAAGCAGGGTTCCGTCGACGACGTAGTCGGCATCTGCGCGTGCCAGCGGATGGAAGACCCTTTTGCCGCGATTGCTGCCGAATGCGGCTAAGGTGGCGCGGTATCCGGTTTCCGTTTTGTGAATCCGGATGCACGGGTCGAGGAGGGCGGGATAGCACTCGAATCCGGCTGGCGGCGAATTCTCCACCTCCGCGAACTTCGCCGGCCATGTGTCGTCCCCGATCATTTGAGCCTTATCCGTTTCTCGAGTTCCGAGGGCAACATGGGAGGCACGGTCTTGTGGACGGCGCGGTGGCAGGTCGGGCAAAGCGGTATGAGATCGGTCTTTGGATTGTAGGGGCGCGGAGCCGTGAGTCTGGCGACGGGCTCGATGTGATGGACCTCGATCAGGCCGAGGACATCCTCGAAGTTCTCGTCGGGAATGACTCCGCAGACGCCGCAGCGGTTGCCGTGAATTGCGAGGCAGAGCATGCGGTTCCGGGGGCTGCGTTCGCGTCGTTTCACAACGGCCCGCAGGAGCCGACCTTCCACATCGAACGTTTCCTCTTCTTCGGCCGCTTCCGAAGCGTCCGATTCATAGCCGATCAACTCGGCGGCTGCCGCGATGAGCGGTGCCATGAAACCGCGCGCCGCATGGTCGATCGCGCTGTCATCCCTCGCTCCGGCCAGTGCTTCAGGAGTCCGCGTCTGAATCCGGATGCTGAATCCGGATTGGGGGACGGTCCAGTCTGCCAGTGACTGGCCCTCAACCACGACGCGAGTGGCGGGCTTTTCCGACAGCGTGGCTAGGATCTGCCTAGCCGTGACATACTGTTCCTGTCCGGCTCTCATCATCATGTCCAGACACTCCCGCGACCATTTCCCCATTTTCATTTCGATCAGCCACTCGGTCATGGCGTGGGGCTTGAGAACGAATTCGGGGCCCTCGCCCGGGTCGTAGTTTTCAAACCGGGCCGCGAGTGACGCTCTTCTGGAATTCGGCGGAGGATCGAGTCTGGCAACGATAATCCCGGCCCCGGTTTCCCGGGACAATGTTGATTGAAGCAGGCTCACCCATTCTTCTCGCATGGCCGCGGCGGATGCTTGCGGTCGGGCTACTCAACAACCGGGCTGTTTCCCGCCGCCTCGTCCAGATCGTATGCGTCGGGCATCGGCATCTTGTCCAAGAGCTTCTTGAGGTTTCGGGACACCTGCTCCCGAAACTCCTTGAACACCGGTGTCAGGTCCTCGGCGGTGTTGTTGTACTCGGCGTTTGAGAGCGCCCATAACATCAGGTCGAGACCTTGGAGCCCTTGGCCGTTGCTGGCCAGACGAACGTAAATCTTCTTGTAGAAATCGTGACGTTTGTTGAGACGCACGGCTGTCACGTGCCCATCCGAACCGGAACTTTGCAGGGAAGGCTCCCAGAGGAACCCGTCTTCAACATCATCGGCTTCCGTCACGTAAAGGTCGGATGGCGCGATGTTGTTCCGAACGGTCGTCTTGATCGTGATCTTCTTGCCGGTAGCGTTCTGGATCGACGCCTCCTGTTTGGCGGGGTTCGCTCCTTGGATAGCGGGTTTATCGGAGATCGGGGTTTCCTTGATGCTGTTGTTGGCCGCGGTGTGGTCCAGATTGACCTTGCCGGCCTCCTTCGAGGTCCTGCGCCGGTAGCGGTTGTTGGCCTCGGTGCGGATGGGAGAGAGTCGTTCCTTGAGGGCTTCTTCCAAGGCGGGATCGAAGATGATCCGGCTCTTTTTCACATCAATTTGGAACGCATGGTCCAGTTCGTGATCGAAGCAAAACTCAACGCGCAGCAGGGAAAAGTGGGGCTCGACCGACCCGAAGACATCGAGCCACCCGCCGTTGTGAATCATCCGGCCTTCGCGGTAAACGTAGAAGCCTTGTGCCTTGTTGCTGATTCTGGCGAAGCGCTCGTTCTCCTCCTTGGTTAGGTCGTTGCTATGGGGAAGAATCCACGCCCGCATGAGTGCGGTGGCTTCGGTTCCGTCCTCGGATTCGATAACGAGCAGAGATTCGTTCTGCGATATCATCTGTTCCGACTTTTCCGGAAAGAAGGGATTCCAATGCGGGACCGGCTCGCCGTTGAGTGTGATGTTCACATTCGGATAATCAGTCTCATTGGGATCGATATACTTGTGGAAGATCTTTCCGATGTGGTCGTTGAGAATCTTCCGTCGATTCTTCAGGGCCGCCTGCTCCTTGGTTCCGCCGGGCTCGTCATACTGCTTGTTAAGGATTCGGTCGCATTTCGACCAGACGACTAGGGTGCCTTTCGCACCGCAGAGCTGCTCGAATTTCTTGGCCTCGATGACGGAGATGTCCTCGGTGAGCATCATCCAGTCGTTGGAAATCGTTTCGATGTCCCAAGCAAGTTTCGCCAAGGGCTTGGAAGGGTCGCTGCGCGTGATGACCGCGAACTTCTTGCAGCAGGAGGTCGAGGCCGTTTTGAGACCGAGACCGAATTTTCCGAGACTTTTTGAATTTTCGCGACGCGGGGCACCGTAACGCATGGCATTCACCAGTTCCCCGGGGGTCATGCCGCATCCATTATCTCCAAAGTAAACGAACTTCCGTCCATCCTGCATGAGTTCGACCTCGATCTTGATCTCTGTGGCGCCGGCTGCGATCGAGTTGTCGATGATGTCTGCCGATGCGGTGTAGAAATCGTAGCCAGTGTCGCGGAGGCCGAACACCAGGCGCTCTGCGTCGGGAGGATTTCGGAGTGAGTCGGGATCGAAGGTAATGGCTTGTTCGGGCATGGCTGATGGTGGGAGAATGGGATTCTTACTGCGCGGTCGTTCGACTCAAGCCCTTCGGATTCAACCTGGGAGCTATTGAAGGTCGTTAGCTTCGATCCCGTTGCTAGGGCTACAGAAGGATGGCATGAACGTCCTCGACAACCCATCCAAGTAGACCACACCATGTTGGATGTTCATGTCGATATCAAACATGTTTCGGGGCCACTGCAGCACACTCGAGGAATTGATTCCGCCATGGGCTCAGCGAGGCTGACTATACGGCGAGGAGTTCAGGCTGAAAATACTGGGGTCTAGCCTCACTTCTGCCAGCTCCCCCGGTCATTTCGATCGACATGAGGTGCGGGACCATTATGCGGGCCACCTCCTCCACGGCGGGAACCACGACGGCGTTCCCAAACTGTCTGTAGGCCTGTGTGTCTGACACCGGAATCTTGACAGGCTCCCCCCCGGGGCGGTCGAATCCCATGAGCCTCGCGCACTCGCGAGGTGTGAGGCGCCGGGGATTCCTCCCCCTGCCCTGAGACACGAGGATCTCGCTGCCGTCCTTGTGGTAACGTGCGGACAGCGTGCGGGTGGTGTCGTCCGGTCCCACCACCGAACATCCGAAGCCGTTGCCCTTGGCGGCGTGCTTCGCCGCGTAATTCTGGAGGTAGTTCCAGAGGTGGTCGGACAGGGTGTATCGGGGGCTGACCCGGGTCCTTCCACGATACCTTTCGGTGTAGGGATCCTCGGGCTCCTCGTCGGGCGAGTGGAGGATGTCCCGCAACTTCTGGCAGGTCGGTGGGAATCGAAGATCCTCCCAGCTGAAGGGAACCGCTTCGGCAAATCCGACGATGAAGATGCGCTCTCGGTGCTGCGGAACCCAGTGGATGCCATCGACCACCTTCACGTGGATCTTATAGCCAAGCTTTGTCAGGGTGTTCCGGATCACCTCGAAGGTCCTTCCCCTGTCATGGCTCTGCAGGTTCTTGACGTTCTCGAGCAGGAAGGCCTTGGGCCGCTTGGCGGCAATGATCCGCTTCACGTCGAAAAAGAGCGTCCCCTGGGTGGGGTCGTCAAAGCCGTGCAGGCGTCCGAGGCTGTTCTTCTTGGAGACCCCCGCCAGCGAGAACGGCTGGCAAGGGAACCCGGCGAGGAGCACATCGTGGCGGGGGATCACTGAAGTGTCGATGATCTTCGTGATGTCGCCGGCCAGCACGTGCTCGTCCTCCTCGAAGTTTTTCGAGTAGGTCTGCCGGGAAAACCTGTCCCACTCGCTGGTCCAGACGCAGCGGCCTCCTTGAGCCTCGAAGGCCCTTCGCATTCCTCCGATTCCGGCGAACAGGTCGATGAAGTGGAAGCGGGATTCCTCGCCGCTCCCGCCGCCTCCTGCAAGGTGCGTGCGCAGCGCGGCGATCATCGACTTCCTCGGCGCGGTTTCGCCATTGAGGTAACGGTTCACGCTCCGGCACGAGACCTCCAGAATCTTTGCAAGCTCCTCAATTTTCAGAAAGGTCTTCGCCGCCTGCAGGGCCTCGTAAGGATCTTCCGGTAAGCTCTTCATCAACTGTTCAAATGTGCCAAGGGAGCATTTTGCGACAGAATGGCGCTAAACACTCCCCCTGACAAGGAGAATCGCTGAAAATCGGTTTGCAACATGCGGGGTTGTCGGAACAGAGTCCCCAACAATGAACTGGGCCAGACTCGACAGTGAATTCCAAGGCTTTGCCTGGAAGCGGCTCACTCCCCACGAAATCCGGCCTGACGTCTCCAACGGACATGAGTTTCAGGGCGTGAACGGTTTGGCCGAACTCATCGGGAGGGAGGATCGGAAAAACATTCCGACGGACTACCACCTTCTCGGGGATGATGACGAGGGCCGGATTTCCGTGCGCGAGGTCATCAGATCCACTGCAAGCTGGTACGACTCGCGCCGCAACGACCCCAAACGGTCGGCTGAATGGCGGCTCTATTACCCGGCTGAAGTCGAGCGCATCCAAGGTCGTTGTGGGGAAGGCGACCTGATGGTGATCGGCTTGCGAAAAGACGAGACCCTCTCCGTCATGCTGGTTTCGCAAGGAAGCTCGGCGGAGACCGCGTTGCGCAACCTCCTCGGGTTGGGCCGGGTTCCAGAAAGGGGTGGAGGAAATATCAGTTGGATCGAGGCAAGTCCCGAAGATGTTGGCCTGACCGGTGCGGAGACGCTCGAACAACTGCTCCTGAGTTTCGCGGAATTCTCGCCCGCCGGCGCGCGTCCTCCTCTTCCGCAACCGTCCCTCGACTTTTCCATGGACGACGCGGTCGCGCGACTCGCAGAAGTCATGCTTGAGCGATGGCCTCATGCACTGGGCTCTTCGGAGGAGGTCGTGGAGCAGATCCGGCTCCACGCAGGATTCGGGACGCCCGGACTGCTGGACGATCCCGATCTTGTCCTTAATCGTTGGCTGGAGCTGGGAGAGGCGGCATACCGGACGTGGGAAAAGGAAGTCTTCGGATCCTACCTGACGCCGATCCGATGGGACCGGAACGTCAGCGATCTGGATCTTGCCGGGAAGGTCTCGCAGAAGTGGATGGCGTTCCGGCAGTCGAGAGTCAGCCGTGCGGGACGTGTGCTGGAGCTCTTTCTGGTTTCGATCTTCCAAGAATGGCGCCTGAAGCACGATTGGGCTCCGGTGCTTGCCGGCAACCGGCGGCCCGACTTCCTATTTCCGAGCGCCCGCGAGTATGCCGACCCGGCCTTCCCTTCCGAACAACTCCGGCTGCTGGGAGCCAAGACGTCGATCAAGGAGCGATGGAGGCAGATCCTTGCCGAAGGGGAGCGGGTCACCCGGAAGCACGGGATCACGCGCGACGACGGCATCACGAAGGCAACCTTTGAACTGATGGCGTCCGAAAATTTCACGGTCGTGATGCCTCGCCCCGTCCTTGAACGATACGAGACGGTGGCTCCAAACCAAGTGACCCTCCTAGATTTTTTGAAAGAGGTCCGGGGAATTCAGCACGGCTGACCGTCCTCGCTTCTCCGGAAGAGGATCCGGCCAATTCGCCGGACTTCCGAATCACCACGCCGCTTCAGCGCGCACTCCCGGATCCGTACCACGGACCAGCCGCGCTCCCTCAGCATCCTGGAAACCCGGCGGTCCCGCCGCCTGTTCGTCCCGATCTTGGTCATCCAGAACTCGGCGTTGGCGGAGGGGGCCCGGAAGCATCGGGAACATCCGTGCCAGAAACAGCCGTCCACGAACACCGCAACCCTTTCCTTGTGAAATGCGAAGTCCGGTCGGCCAGGCAGGTCGGGGTGGCGGCGCCAACCCTTGATCTTGCATTCGCGGAACAGGGTCGCCATCCTCACCTCCGTTGTTCGATTGCCCCGCCCGCGGATCAGCGACATTACTTCGCTCCGCTTTTCCTTGCTGAAGACATCGGCCATTAGCAATAACATGCATGGGAGGCGGAGTGCTGGCAATCTCCTACATTAGGCGTTTATGGGACGACGACTGAAGCTGCCTCGCCCTCACTGGCAAGGGCTGAAAGATAGGCCGCCTCATCCACACTTCCCTGCCCCGTTGAAAGGTCGGGCCACAGTGCCGTTTCACCCAATTCCCACAATCACAGCCTCGGCCAAAATCCGGGAGGCTGCCCTTCCGAAATCCACCCCTCCAACCTTTTCTACATAAGATCAGAAATGGAATCTTCTTTTTCAGGAGGAAGAAATGCCCTTACAGATGGTAAGGAATGTGTTCTTGGCCGGGTGGGAAAAGGACGCTCAGCCGGATGGCTCAGAGTCAGCGGGAGGTTCTCAGATCCACGTTCCGGGCAAATCATCCTCGTTTTGCCCTCTCTTACGGAAGGAACCGCGGGCGAATTTGTGCTTCACTGAGATTCCCAAGCCGTAGCGATTTTCGAATTCACGTCGGTCCACCAATCCCGCGAATGTAAGCCAGTCCCAGATTGGCCTATTTTTGGCCTAGCCCGTCTTTGACGACTCTGAAAATCCCTCATAACCCGTTGATTTAACGGTGGGCCCGGTGGGGTTCGAACCCACGACCAAGGGATTATGAGTCCCCTGCTCTAACCGCTGAGCTACAGGCCCGAAATCGCGCGCGGAGGCGCGGTGCGGAAACTACGGGGCGGGTTGACGCGGCGCAAGCGCCGATCCTTCAGCCTTTCTTGGCGTCGCCGACCACTTCGAGGAGGACCCGGCGGCCGGCTTCGCCTTTCTGCTGCGAGACTTCGCCCTTCACTTCGGCCAAGACCTGGCGGTCGATGCCGCTGAGGGCGAGGTAATCGGCGAGGAAGCGGGCGCGGTTCTCGGCGATGGTCTGATTGGTCTCGGCGTATTCGCTGTCGTTGGCCTGCGCGGTGATGCGGATGCGGACGGCGGGGTTGCGCTCGAGCTGGGTGCGCACCCACTGGAGGGCGTCCTCGCGTCCTTCGAGATTGGCGGCTTTCTTTTCCTCGAAGGTGAAGGAGAAAAGACGCGGGGCCGGCTGGGGCTTCTTGGCGGCTTCGGGTTTCTTGGAGGCCTCCGACTTTTTGGACTCGGGCTTCTTCGCTTCGGGCTTTTTGGCCTCGGGTTTGGCCTTTTTGGATTCCTTCTTGCCGTCTTTCTTTCCGCGATCTCCTTCCGGCTTGGGCGAGTCGAGGTCCTTGAGTTGTTTCTCGAGCTCCTCGACCTTCTCCTTTTGCGCGGCGAGTTCTTTCATCGCCTCATGGAGTTCCTCGCGGGCATGCTCGAGCTCCTTCTCGGTTTCACGGAGACGTCCGCGGGGATCACGGTCGTTGGGAGCGGCTTGGGTGAGAGGGGCGAGGGCGGAAAGCAGCAGGGCGGCCAGGGCAGGATAGCAGCGGGGTTTCATCCCGCGAGCATGGCCAAGGTCGCGAGGGAGGACAAGCAAATTGTCGCGTCCTCAGGCCTCGACGACCTCGACCCGGGCGCGGATGCCGTGTTTTTCAGCGGAGGCGTCGACGAGTCCGCTGATGGCCGCGTAGGTCTTGCCGCCTTTGCCCACGAGGCGCAGGGATTCCCCGTGCGGGACGAGGATGCGGAAATGGTGGACGCCCTCGATTTCCTGGTGCTCGATCCGGACCTCCTCGGGCCGGGGCATCAGCCCATCGACGAGGTATTGGAGGAAATCCTGTACTGCGAGCCCGGCATCCATGAGGTTCCCCTTTTTCTAACGATCTTGCCGCGATTGACGAGCACAAAAAAAGGCTGTCCGGGGACAGCCTTCCTTGATGGGGGTGAGAGGGTTCGCTTCGAAGGATCAGGAAGCGGCCTGACGGGCCTTCTTGATCAAGCTGCGGACGGTGTCGGAGGGCTGGGCGCCCTTGCCAATCCACTCATCAGCCTTGGCGAGGTCGATCTGGAAGTTCGACTTGTCGCGGAGCGGATCATAGGTGCCGATCTGCTCGATGAAGGCACCCTCGCGGCGCGCGCGGCCATCGGCCACCACGATGCGGTAAAAGGGGCGATCCTTGGTGCCCTCGCGTCTCATTCTGATCTTGACCATATGCCGTAAAGTTGAGCGTAGATTGAAAATCCCCCGGTTTGGGCCGGGAGGGGAGATTGATACCTTCGTATTCTGAAAAATCAAACGCTGATTTCCGCTTTCTTTTCTCAATCTTCGCGCCCGCCGAACCGGGAAAACGCTTGGCAGATGCCCCGCGCATCGCATTGAATATGCCATGCCCCAGGCCCAGCCGCTCGAAGACCGTGATCTTGTCCCTCATTCCGAAAAACTACAAGGGCTGCTCGCGGCGCTGAACGGGGCGCTTTTCGGCCAGGAACGTCTCATCGAGTTGGTCGTGACGGGCCTGCTGGCACGCGGTCACCTGCTGCTGGAGGGCCTGCCGGGCCTCGGCAAAACGGAGTTGGTCAAGGCCCTCGCCAAGGCGTTGGATTTGGAAACGAAACGGGTCCAGTTCACCCCGGACCTGCTGCCCGGCGACATCACGGGCAATCCGGTGCTACAGGAGACCGCGTCCGGGCGTGAGTTTGTTTTTCAAAAGGGTCCCCTCTTTGCAAACCTCGTGCTGGCGGACGAGATCAACCGCGCTTCGCCAAAGACCCAGTCGGCCCTGCTCGAGGCGATGCAGGAGCAGCGCGTGACCGTGCTCGGCACGACCCATCCCCTGCCCTCGCCTTTTTTCGTGCTGGCGACGCAGAACCCCATCGAGCTGGAGGGCACCTACCCGCTGCCCGAGGCGCAGCTCGACCGTTTTCTTTTCAAACTGGAGGTGCACCGCAACCCGGTCGAGGTCCTCGAGAAGATCGTGCTGAACCGGGAGATCGGGGTCGAGCCGGTGGTGGAAAAGGTGATGGACTGCGCGGAGCTCGCCGTGATCATTGCTCTGGTCCGCCGTATCTACCTGCCGCCGGTGGTAGCGAACTACATCGCCCGCATCGTCGACGCGAGCCACAGCGGCAGCGCGATCCGCTACGGTGCCAGCCCCCGCGCAGCCCTGGCCCTGGCCTCGGCCTCGAAGGCGCGGGCCCTCCTGCATGGTCGTATCAATGCGAGCTTCGAAGACGTCGAGGCGGTCGCTCCGGCGGTGCTGGTGCATCGCATCCTGCTGCACTACGAGGCCAGGATCGAGGGTCTGACTCCGGCGAGCGTCGTCGCCGATCTGCTCGCCAAGGTGCCTCGCCAAGCCCTCGAGGTGGCTCCGACCCTGCGGCAAGGCTGAGATCCCTGGAAAGAAGCCGGCCCACGCCCTCGTATTCGCCACCGTCCCGCGCATGTCCCCTGCCCGACTCCTGCTGATCCTTTTGACCGGAGGCTTCCTTTCATGCCTCCCCACCGCCACGGCCGGCGACCAGATCGTCCGGCACACCTACGACAACGCCGGAGACACCTTCATCGAGATCCGGAGTGTCCTTGGCGCCGGCGCCAAACAAGGGGCGCTGCCATTCCGCATCACAATCCGAAACCACAGCGGCCGGGAACGGATCTGGGTCGTCAACGCAAGCGAGGGTGACAACTACGGCCGCCAGCTCAGCATGGCGACAGCGATCGACCTGAGGGTGCCGGACGGCAGCGAGGTGACACGTGATCTGATTTTGCCGTTTGCTCCGGTCTTTCTCTCTTACAATTACCGCGAACTCCAGTTTCAGGTCAACGCCTCGGGACTGGAGGCAGAAATCTTTCACCACACCGAGACCGTTCCCGAGACCCAGCCCATCCTCGCCATGAGCAGTGCGATGGCGCGGGAGGGGCTCGGCGATCTCGATCGGGTCGTCAGCGGCAAAAACACGAACAATCCCTGGTTCGCGAAGGAATTCGAACCGGCGGAGTTGCCGGTGGACTGGATCGCTTACTCGGGCCTCGACGCCTTGCTCATTGACGCCTCGAGCTGGCGCACGCTCACCACGGCGCAGCGGCAGGCGATCGTAGCCTGGGCGCGGCTGGGCGGGCGCCTCGATCTCTACGGTGCGGGGGCCTTTGACGCCTCCCTGCCCGATCTGCCCGGCAATCTCGTGGCGGGAGGCGTCTCGCGGATGGGCTCGGGAGAGGTGGGCCTCTTTGAATGGGACGGAAAATCGCTGCCGAACAGCCTGGTCAGCCGCTACGAGTCGCTCGATCAACTCTCGGACGCACTTGATCGCGATTTCAACTCCGCGTGGGACCTCTACAACCGGCTGTCGCCGGGCAATTTCCAGCCGCTTTTCATCTTCGTGGTGCTGCTGGCCTTTGCGATCCTGGTGGCTCCGATCAATCTCTTCGTGCTCGCCCGCGCCGGTCGGCGTCACCGACTTTTCATCACCACTCCGTTGATCTCGCTCGGCACCTGTGCGGTGCTTTTCGTCATGATCTTTTTCATCGATGGCGTTGGCGGAAAAGGCCACCGCATCGTGCTCGCCGAGATCCAGGGTGGCGGGGAAAACCGCACCTGCGTCGTGCAGGAACAGGCCAGCCGCACCGGGGTGATGCTCGGTACAGGCTTCGCGCCGACCGATCCTCTCCAGATCAATCCGGTGAGACTGCCGGAGACGCGCCTCAATCCCTTCGCGAACAGCGGATCCCGCGGCACCCGCTTCACGATCGTCGAAGGCCGCCACACCGGTCCCTGGTTCCGAAGCCGCTCCGAGCAGGGTTACCTCGTCCGCGCGGCGATCCCCTCGCGGGCCCGGATCGAGAGCCGCGGTGAGGAAAACGGCGTGCCGGTTCTGGTTTCGAACCTGCCGGAGACGATCACGCGTTTCACCTACCGCGATGCGCAGGACCAGTTCTGGGACCTCGCCGAGGGTAGCCGCGTCGCCTCGGGAGCCCGCATTCCATTGGTGAAACGCGAGAGCCGCAGCAAACCCGAGTGGGTGGAGGACTTCCGCAAACAGCTCAGCCAGACGCGCCGCCAGGAGTTCTGGGGCAACCATGGAGCCAAGGACCGCTTCTACGCCCAGGTCGAAACGGCTGATGCCTATGCCCTGACGACCCACCCCTCGATCCGCTGGCAGAGCACGGACCTGCTCCTGACCGGCAATCCCGCCCCGGGGAATCCCACCCCTCCATGAGCGATCCGACTCCCACGTCCCCTGCCCCGGTTCCGCCCCGCCCACCGGCCATCGTGGTGCAGAATCTCTCGCGCTGGTTTCCAAACGTCCACGCGGTGCAGGATGTCTCCTTCACCGTCGAACACGGACAGGTGGTTGGTTTCGTCGGGGCCAATGGCGCCGGCAAGACCACCACGATGCGCATCCTCGCGACCCTCGACTGGCCCAGCTCGGGAGACGCGTGGATCTGCGGGCACCAC
The DNA here is from genome assembly GCA_041917795.1 of Verrucomicrobiales bacterium. Taxonomy (GTDB): domain Bacteria; phylum Verrucomicrobiota; class Verrucomicrobiia; order Verrucomicrobiales; family DEV007; genus Arctic95D-9. Next base: position 186,115 of record JAYRWX010000039.1, on the reverse strand, counting down.
GTCGTGACCCACCCGGCCGAGGCGCGACGCTGCATCGGCTGGATGCCCGACCACTACGGCACCTACGGGCACATGACGGTGCTGGAATACCTCGATTTCTTCGCACGTTCCCTCGGCTATCGAGGCGAGGAAAGGATCTCCCGTATCAGCGAAGTGCTCGAGTTCACCGATCTCACTCCACTCGCCGACCGGCTGATGGACAAGTTGAGCAAGGGCATGGGCCAGCGGCTCTGCCTTGGTCGCGCCTTGCTCCACGATCCGGAGGTGCTGATCCTCGACGAGCCCGCCGCCGGCCTCGATCCGAAAGCCCGGGTCGAGCTGAAGCACTTGATCCGCATCCTCGCCGACGAGGGAAAGACCATTTTCATCAGCTCGCACATCCTCTCGGAACTCGGAGAAATGTGCGACAGCCTGCTCTTTATCAACCAGGGACGCATCATCCACCACGGCAGCGCCGAGACCTTGCGCCGCGGTCATTCGGCCTCCACCATCGTCGAGGTGCAGGTCGCCGGCCCCCCGGAGAAACTTGCCGAATGGGCATCCCTGTCACCCCAGGTCAGCTTCCGCGATGCCACTCGCCACGGCGGACGCATCGAGATCGATTCGGTCGAACCCGAGGTGATCGCCGCGGTCCTGCGCCGCATGGTCACCGACGGCTTGCCGGTAGTCGACTTCCATTTGCAGGAACGGAAACTCGAAGATGCCTTCATCGAGATCCTCAACCAGCTCGAAACCCCGCCTACGACCTGACCCTGTTGAGTCACGGATTCGACCCTCTTCAGTCACCGCCCCCTGACCTCCGACTTCTTCCGGAATGACTCCTCCCCCCATCCCCAACGAGGCCCTCGCCGTGGCGAGCCGCATGCAGGATTTCTCCTCGCGGCTGAGCCCGATGTTGGTGAAGGAGCTGCGGCAGGGGCTGCGCACCCACCTCTTCACCACCGCCTTCATCCTTTTCCAATCGGTGATGGTGCTCAGCCTGCTGGTGGGCCTCGCCGATCCCAGCTCGCCGGCGGTGAGCGGCTTCTTCTGGTTCTTCGTGGTCGTCACCCTGATCCTGGTGCAACCGCTCCGCGGGTTCAGTGCGCTGAGTTCGGAATACCTGCTCAACACGATGGACCTGATCCAGTTGACCCGTCTCGACGCCTGGCGGATCACCGTGGGCAAATGGGCGGCGCTGAACGCGCAGACCCTGCTCTTCGTGGCCGGGGTGCTGCCCTATGTGGCGATCCGCTATTTCCTCGGGAACGTCGACTTCATCAGCGATCTCGTCTGGCTGCTCTACCTCACGCTCGGCTCGGGCCTGGCCAGCGCAATCACGATCGGCTGTTCGGCCTTCCGGAACTTCCTGCTGCGGGGGTTCATCGTGGTGGTCTTCGGCTTCGGCTTCATGTCGACCTACAGTTTGCTGCGGTCGCCCTTGTTCGCCGGCGGTCTCGGGATCGGCCTGGGCGGCTTCGCGACGGTGGCGCTCTCGGTGGCCACGCTGGTCTACGGATGCTTTTTCTTCCTTTCCTTCGGCGCCAGCCGGATCGCTCCGCCCTCGGAGAACCTGGCCACGCGGAAACGTCTCGTCGCTCTCAGCATGGCGCTGGCGACGCTGGGATTCGCGTTCTTCGGCCTCGAGGAGGCGGCGACCTCGGTGGCGATCGCGATCCTCACCTTTGCCTGCATCGACGCACTCACCGAACCGCTGCCGATCTTCGCCAAGGTGCTGGAGCCCTTCCGCGGCGGCACACTGCGACGCCTGCTCGCGTGGCTGCTGGCCCCGGGCTGGATCAGCGGGATTTTCTATTTCCTGTTTTGTTTCCTGATCCTGGCGATCGCAGCGGTCCTCGCCTTCGACCCGGGCGATTTCGACATCAAGCTGGCCATCATCCTGATCTCGTCGGCAAATGTCGTCCTTTTCCCACTGCTCCTGATCCATCTGCTATTCCCGAGCCACGCCTCGGGCAGTTTCACCTTCGGAGTGTATTGTTTCATCCAAGCCTGCCTCGGCTTCGTGACGATGATGGTGGGCATCGTGGGAGGATCGCTGCGGACCTACGAGGGGATTATCTACAGTTGTGTCCCGCTCCCCTCGGTGCTGCTGATCGCCGCCAGTGACAACGGCCTCGCGCAACGTTTCGAATGGATCCACCTCGCGCTCGCGTTGCTGACCCTGCTGCTGGGAGTGGCTTTCCCCCTGCTCCGGCAGCGTCGGGTGGTCCGGCTGTTCGACCAACAACTCCACCAGCCCTGAGCCGTGCCCTTGCCCCCTCCGGAAACGCTCGCCGCCATCGCCGCCCGCTCGCGAAAGCTGGCGGAGCGATTCTCCCTGCCGCTGCGGGATCAGCAATGGCGGGGCGCGGCGGGTGAGTTCGCCGGCTCGGGTGTGGGCAGCTCAATCGATTTCCAGGATCACCGGGCCTACGTGCCGGGCGATGATCCTCGACACATCAATTGGCAGGCCTACGCCCGATCGGGGCATTACTCCCTGAAACTCTATCGCGAAGAGGTCCGCCCAATCGTCGAACTGATCTGCGACGTGTCCGAATCGATGTTCTCTGGCCCTGACAAAGGCACCCGGGTCGCCGAACTCGCCCAGTTCGCGATCGCCTCGGCGGAGAAGTCGGGTTCCGCCCTGAGCGTCTACCTGGTGAAAGGCCCGCGCTGGCAACTGGTGCCGCGCGATTTGCTGGCCGGGGCCCGCTGGCTTGAGGAGGCGGCGAAATTACCCGCCACCTCGGCCTCGGCGGTGCCGGCACTCGCCTCGCTGCCACTGCGGCGGAAGTCGCTCCGGATCCTGCTGAGCGACCTGCTTTTCCCAGCGAACCCCGAGCCGCTCCTCCGCACCCTCGGCCAGGGCAACGGCCGGGTGCTGGTGTTGGCCCCCTTCGCCATGGCCGAGGCCGACCCGGACTGGTCGGGCAATTGCGAATTCGAGGATACCGAGAGCGGAGCCCTGCAACAGCGCCGGGTCGATCCGGCTCTGCTACGCCGTTACCGCGCCGCCTACCTTGATCATTTCGCCCAATGGCGGAGCGCGGCACAGCGCTTCCGTTTCCCTTTCGCCCGGATCCCGGCCGGAGGCAGCATCGAATCCGCTTTGCAGCACGAAGCCCTCGGCAGCCGCGCCATCGTCCTCGCCTGAAAAACGATGCCGGTCTTTTTCTCCAATCCCCTCGGCTTCTGGGCGCTGCTCGGCATCCCGGTGATCCTCGCGATCCACCTGCTGCAACGCCATTCGCGCCGCATTCCGACGAGCACCCTGTTCCTATTGGAAATCCTCGAGCGCGAGAGCCAGCAAGGACGCCGGATCGATCGCCTCCGCAGTTCGGCACCCCTCTGGCTGCAACTGCTCTCGGTGCTTCTCCTGACCTGGCTGCTGGTGGAGCCTCGTTGGCCGCGCGAGCAGTCGGTGCAGCGCATCGTGCTGGTCCTCGACAACTCGGCCTCGATGGCGGCCTTCCAAGCTGACCTGCCCACCGCATTGGATCGCGAGTTGGGCCCACTCATCCGCGAGGCGGGTACCACGGAGTTCACGGCGATCCAGACCTCGGGATCGGGCGCGCCCCTTTTCCGCGGCACCTCGCTGGACGGACTGACCACCGCCATCGCCGATTGGAAACCCGGGGCCGGCAGCCACCTACCGGACGACGCCCTGCGCGTCGGTCGCGGCATCGCGGGCGCGGTCGGCACGGTGGTGCTGGTGACGGATCACGGTGGCGAATCGCTGCCGTTCGGGGCCCTGCGCCTGGCGGTAGGATCGCCCATCGAGAATGTCGGCTTCGCCGGACTCGCGGTGGAGGAGAGCGAAAACGGACCGATCTGGAAGGCGACCATCCGGAACCATGCGACGACTCCCCAGTCGCGGGAGTGGTTCCTCGTCGCCGGTGACAAGCGGTCCGAATTGCGCCGGGCCGATCTCGGACCGGGTGAAACACGAGTGATCCAGGGGCCCTTTCCCGAAGGCGTCAGCCGCGTCGCCCTGCGGATGACTCCGGACCGGTTTCCGCAGGACGACCTGATGCCCTTGATCCTGCCAAAACCAAAAAACCTGCTGATCTCGCGGGCCGGTGCCGCCACGGCAGAGGCCTTGATCAATTCCCTCATCGACAGCCTCGGTGCGGCCAAACCCGGCGCGGACGAGACGCCCGATCTCTGGCTGAGCACCTACGATCCGCTCCAACCGGCTGAGGCGCCCAATCCCGCCGTCGTTTTTGTGTCGCAACGCGGGGCACCGGCCCGACTCTTCCCCGGCACCCTGATCGCCGCGAATCATCCGCTGATGAAGGACCTCGAATGGCAGGGCCTCCTCGCGCGCTTTTCGCCATCTCTTCCGCTCGCCGAGACGGATCGAGTGTTGCTCTGGCAGGGGGATCGGGCCCTCATTTTTCTGCGCGAGCAGGACGGAAGGCGTCAGTTGGTTTTCAACTTCGAGGTCCCCGCTTCCAATGCTGACCGAGTCCCGGCCTTCGTCATCCTGATCCACCGCTTCGCCGAACAGATCCGCGCCGAAAAGGTAGCCGCCGAGAGCCGCAACACGGAACTGCGCCAAGCCTTGAAAGTCGCCTACGACCTTGGAGCCGGGCCGCTCGAACTGGAAACGGAAAGCGGTAAAACCATGATCCCCCTCGCGATGGCCAGGCAACTGCGGGCTCCGGGCGAACCGGGCTACTTCACCCTGCGGCAGGGATACCGGGTGCTGTTCGAATCCGCCGCCCACTTTGCCGATGTGCGCGAAGCCGATTTTTCCAAAGCGGCCACGGTGTCGGAGCTCGGCGCGGTGCCGGCAGAAATCCGCGAGCGTCAGACCATCGACGATCCCGGCCGCCCCCTCTGGATGGGTTTGCTCGCCGCCCTGCTGCTGTTGAGCTGGTGGTTCCTCGCGGGAAGGCGTCGGCCGGAGGAAGTCGCTCCAAGCCTGGCTTAGCAGGAAGTCGGCACCCCTTGAGCGAGTTTGACGGTGTGCGGAATCGCTCCCAGCACAAATCCGAGGCATTCCGCGGCGCCGCTCGGCTTGCCGGGCAACGCGATCACCAGCGAGCGATCGACGATCGCGGCGAGGGAGCGGGAAAGGATCGCGTTGGGCGTGATCTCGAGCGAACGCATCCGCATCGTTTCCCCGAAGCCGGGAATCTCGACCCGGGCGATGCCCCGGATCGCTTCGGGCGTCACATCGCGCAGGGCGATCCCAGTGCCACCGGTGGTGAGGATGAGCCCGCAACCCTGCGCGGAGAAGGCGCGGACCGTTTTCCGGATCGCCTCGACCTCATCGGGCACGATGGCTTCGGCGAGGACCTCCCAGCCATTCGATTCGGATTCGGCCCGGAGACGCGGCCCCCCGGCGTCCTCATACTCGCCCGCCGCGGCGCGATCCGAGACGGTGATGATCCCGACCTGGATGCGGTCGCTCATGAAAAGGTCCCCTCAGTTCGAGAACTGAATGCGGCTGGCTTCGAAACTCGGCGTCGGATAGGAGGGCGCGGTTTGCGTGCGCGGAATCGAAGTGCTGGAAGGGTAGCCGGGCAGCGTCGTCCCGCCCGTCGAGGGCACCGGAGGCGCCGCGATGGCTCCAGCCCCGCCCGAGGTCGAAGGAAAACTCGGAGCGCTCGGCGTCGTGGGCGGGATCACCGGAGAGCTGGGAGCGCTGAGGGTTCCGGGATACGGAGAAGCACCCGATGCCGCAGGATAGCTGCCGCCAGCAGCGGGGTATGGAGAGGCCGAAGGAGCCGGAGTCGGAGCCATCGGGGCCGACGCGCCGCCGGCGAGATTCATCGGTGGGGCGGAAGTGGGCACCTGCAGGGTCTTGCCGGCGATGATCTTCGTTCCGGAGATACCATTGGCCGACTGGATCCGGGAAACGCTGGAGTTGTATTTCGCGGCAATGCTGGAGAGCGACTCGCCCGGCTGGATCTGGTGGTTCACGAGTTGCTCACCCTCGCGCAGGGAGAACGGAGCGGGCGCCGAAGGAGAAGCGCCCGAATTGGTCGCAGCCACGGCGGCATTCGAAGCGGAAGGCACGCTCGGGACCGGACCGGCGGTGCCGCCGAGATTCGCCGAAGTATCGGGATAGGCCGAAGGAGGCGGAGGTGGTGCATCGACGACATCTTTGTTCTTGTTCGTGAAACAAGAGCAAAGCAGGAAGGAAGTCGAGAGAGCAACGACGGCCCCGGAAGAGCGAAGGATCAGCATCGGGAAAAATACCACTGCGGCACCTTACCGAAAGGCGGATTTTTAAAATTTCTTAGCTTTTATTCTCAAATTTTGATATTTTCTAAGAACTGAATAGAAACTGTGCCTGATATTGAGCGCTAGTGTAGCAAGTCACCCTGCTAAGTAGTGGAAGCCGGAGCCCGGCTCTGCTAGAGTCGCCCGAGATTTCTCCCCTTCCCATGAAGCTCCACCCGCTGATCCCCACCGCTCTTGCCGGTCTCGCCTTCCTCCTCAGCGGATGCACCGAGCTGGAGACTTCCTCGGGTTTGTCCGGCAGTTCCAGCGGATCATCGGCCCGGGTTGGGTCTGGCAGTGCCGCACCCCAGACCGAGGCCTTGTCGAAGCATGATGTGGCCCTGCGTTTCCTGACGGCCTTCATCCGACTCGACCGGAACATGGCGCTGAACTACGCCACGCCTGAGGCGGTTAGCAAATTGAACTGGAACATGTCCCACGCGGGCAATATCCCCTACTACGACGACAAGATGCTGCTGCAGTTCCGTGGCGGCTGGGCCCGCGTCTTTTTCCAGGACCTGGGCAACACCTACAAGATTGTCGACTTCGAGGTGCACTCGCGCTGAGCTGGCCCCGCCTCAACCAAACTGTTCCAGCGCGGCAAAAGCCACGCCGATCGCCGCAGCAGAGTCTCCGCCCGCGGCCCACTCGAAGCGCGTGGTGGTGACCGAAGGATCGATCGGGCTTTCGCAATAAACCGTCCAGGCCCGCTCGCGGAAGCCTTCGAGAATCCACTGCATGTAGTGATCACGGAAACCAGTCTCGGCGAGACCACCGCCGATGATGACAAGCCCCGGATCGAAGACACGCACGAGGTCGGCGAGCCCGTAACCGAGAATGTTCCCCTGCTGGCGGAAAATCGAAATCGCGAACGCATCGCCCCGCTCCGCGAAATCGCGGAGTCGGAAGGCTTTCTCCTCGACCGGCGAACCATCGTTCAGGGGATGGGCGGCATGTTCGGGCTTGGCAAGCTCGACCGCGACACGCCGGCGAAGGGCCACCAGCGACACCCAAGCCTCCAGACACCCGAGCTTCCGACAACTGCAAGCCGGCAGGCTGCCATCCTCCTCACGATGCGGCACGGAGATGTGCCCCACCTCGAGAGCGAGTCCATTGGCACCCTCCCAGGCCCGGCCACCGGGCAACACAAAACCGCCCCCGAGTCCCGTGCCCGGCGAAGCCAGCAGCAGGCTACCGAAATGTTTTTTGCGCACCGCATATTCCCCGAGGGCCGCGGCGTTGCCGTCGTTGGTCATGTAGACGGGGACGGATCCCAGCCGCTCCGAGAGGCGGTCGCGGACGTTGGTCCCCACCCAGTCCGAGCCGAGGTTGGCCTGCGCCCAGATCACGCCCTCGCTTGAAGGGGCGGGCACATCGAGACCGATGCCGCCGATCTGCTCCCGCGAGATGCCGGCGGCCGAGGTCAACTGATCGAGGGCGGACTCGAGCTGGCGGAAGGTGGCCTCGTAGCCATCCTTCACGAGGCTGCGCACCTCGACCATGTCACCTGCCTGCTCGCCGGAGGCATCCAGCAGGACGGATTTGACCGTGGTGCCGCCGATGTCGAGACCGGCGAAAAAACGTGGCGAATCAGACATAGCGCAGGGGTTGGGAAAAGGGGAATGGGATACGCGCCGCCCTTCCCAGCGTCAATCGCCAACTTGCCTCCGCAGTTCCTAGCGCGTCACCTTCAGCCGCCAACCTCCCCGGGTCGGCGAACCGGCGTGCGTGATCGTGACCCCCGAGTCGAGCCCGAGGGCGATCTGATTCTGTTGAGCATAGCCCGACCCCTGATTCAGGGACCAAGAGCTGCCCGACAGCTTGTGGGCGACGGTGTACCAGGTGCTCAAGTTCGGGGTGAACTGCATCTGGTAGTCGACATCGTTCTTGTCCGAATAGGGCACCCGGATGCCTCGCGCCCCATAGGCCTGTGGCAGACGCGAGACCGCGGAGACGAGGCCGTCTTCCACACCGAGGGCATAAGCGAGCAGGTTGGGAATCCCGTCACGGTTTGGATCCGCCGTTTCCCCCGGGCTGGAGAGACCGGCCGACCAGGTCGCGAAGCTCGGAATGGTGACCGTGGTGCTGGTGAAGATCCCCTGCGCGGGATTGTCGTAACTCGACGAGGCACTGGTCTGCCGCCGGATCGTCCGGACCATGTAGTGCCAGGTGCCGCTATCAGGCACCGTGTCCACATAGCTGGTCGCATTCGCCGCCGTCTGCGTGCCGATCCTTTCGTAAATCCCGTTCCACTCCCGCGCCCGGTAGATCCGGCATCCCTGGGGAGTCGATTCACCCGCCGGGTTCGTCCATTGCAGGGTCACCTGGGCCCCGGCAGCCGTGGCCTGCAAATTTGAAACCGGTCGTGGCGGCGCAATCCGCAGCACGGGGTCCCCCATGATCGCGACGTGCGATTGATCGGGACTCAACCACGATGCATTGGTCGGCGGAAAGGGGCCGCCCGGCCAGTTCAACTCGCGCAAGGTGAATTGATACACATCGGCCATGCTGCCACCAGCGGCGAGAGGGAACAGTTGCCAGGGCGGCACCCCCGACCAGAGACTGACGAGACCATGGGAGTCGCTCCGCCCTACCAGCGGCGCGCGCAAGAAGTTGTCCTCCGTATTCCAATCGCCGAAAAAGCTGCCGAAAAGCAGGTTCACGACCGCCCGGCAGCGGGTATCGCGGAAATTGACGCTTTCCGAGACTCCCTCGGCGCCGGTGAAGGAACCCGGACCGAACCCGGCCGCGACGAGGTGATCCTGCGCCTGCAATCCCGCCACCCAATCGCCCGTGGAGACCGCGGCACTGCCGTAGAGGGACATTCCACCAGCCCAGGCATGACCGGCGAGAGGGAGATTCCACAGAGGGCCGAACTTGTCATCGTCGATCAACATCCGCTCACCCAGTGTCGTGAAGGGGGCCTGCCGATGCCGGAAGGCGTGGAGGCGGTTCAAGTAGCGGCGCAGCAGTTCCACCTCGGTGAGTCCGTTGGCCACTCCGCCCATGTTCGCCAGATCGATGCGGCCGATGGCCATTTCCGGAAGGTTCGCACCGGTCAGCAGCGAGACGTCGAACTTCCCGTCGGCGGGGACGTTGTGATTGTTCGTCCCGTTCACATTGGCCACCGCATGGTTGACGGTCGTGTCGGTCCACTCGCCATCCATGTCCCCGTAGTAGGCGTCGGTCGGCCAAGCTCCCCGGTGATGCGGCAGCGGCGGATCATCCCAGTGCCCGTCCGGACACACGATGCCGGAATAGGGCACCGGCACATGTCCGACCAACACCGCCGCCTTCGTTGATGTTGGGTCGACAAAATACCAGCCGCGGATCGCGTCTTTCACCTGGTACGGCGATGCGTTACGACTCACATCGGTGCGGACGACTTCCCATCCATCGCCGATGAACCCCGCGATGAGCCGATCCAACTCTACCGCGAGCGGCGAAGCAATCGTGTCGTCGACCACCAGGATCAGGCGACCGCGCCTGTCGCTCATCGGCAGGTTCACCCCCGACCAGAGGAAACTCTCCGCCACGGGCGTGGCACCGCTGGTCTGCTCGCGCACCAGACGATATTCGTAAAGCACTCCCGTCGCCGCGCTGTTGTCGGCATAACTCACCGCATCCGTCGCCAAAGTGATCGCCGATCCCCACGAACTCTCACCCCGAACCCGCCGGTAAAGCCGCAGCGTAGTCACCGGAAAGAAGCTCGCATTCCAGCGCAGCGTAATCCGGGGGACACTGATCGAGACATCGGCACGCAGCTCCACCGCGCTACCCCGGATCTCCGCCAATGAGATCGGCGGCCCCTGCCCTCGTAGGGCGGAACCTCCGAATCCCAGACCAAAAATCAGGGATAGCGATAAAAACGCGCGGCTCAGCATTCTTTTAAAAAATAATATAAAAATTAAAACTGAAAACTAATTTTGAGATTTCTTGCAAATTTGAGAGTTGATACGGTTCGGTAGTGGATTGGACAGGGTTGAGTTGCGCGCAAGCACGCGGACGGATTCCGCTTGGAATTTCCCGGAGATTCAGAGACGGTAAGCGCGATGAAATCCCCGGCTTTAGCGCTCTTGGCAGCATTCTTCCCCACCCTGCTCTCCGCCCAACAGGTCCTTGTCGAGGCCGAGTCCTTCGCCAATCCGGGCGGTTGGCAACTGGATACCCAGTTCATCGAGACGATGGGGTCCCCCTACCTGCTCGCCCACGGCCTTGGAAATCCCGTCGCGGACGCCACCACCGAAGTGACCTTCCCCTCGACCGGCGAATACAAGCTCTGGGTGCGAACCAAGAACTGGGTCGAGAAATTCGCCGACACGGTCGATGCGAAGGCCGCCCCGGGTCGATTCCAGGTGAAGGTCGGTGGCAAGGCCGTCGCACACGAGTTCGGCAAAACCGGAGCGAAGTGGCATTGGGAAGACGGCGGCACGGTGAGCGTCGCCGAGGCGAAAACCACGATCGCCCTCGCCGACCTCACCGGTTTCAACGGACGCTGCGACGCGATCTTGTTTTCCAAAGATCCCGCTTTCGTTCCCGACAACTCGAGCGAAGTCCTCCCCGCCTGGCGCCGCACCATGCTCGGAATCCCCGAGGAGGCCACGACCGAAGGTCCCTTCGACATCGTCTTCGTGGGCGGTGGTTATTCCGGTGCTTGCGGCGCGATCTCCGCGGCCCGCATGGGACTGAAAGTCGCGCTAATCCAGAATCGCCCTGTTCTGGGCGGCAACGGCTCCTCCGAAGTTCGCGTCTGGGCGATGGGCAACACGCCTCCCGGTCTCTATCCCGTCGGTGACATCGTCCGTGAATTCGAGGACGATGCCAAGGCTTCGCCCGGCACCTACGAGGAATTCGAGGATGAGAAAAAACACAACATCGTCACCGCCGAGCAGAACATCGGGCTTTACCTCAATCATCACGCCTACAAGGTCGAGATGGATGGCAAGACGAAGATCGCGGCCGTCGTGGCCTTCGACACCCGCAGCGGAGCGATCCGCCGCTTCACCGGCCGCACCTTCTGCGACGCCACCGGGCACGGCACGATCGGACTCATGGCCGGAGCCGACCACGAAATGATCGACGGCGGGCGCATGGGCATGTCGAACATGTGGTCCTGGGAAAACACTGACAGCCCGCAGACCTTCCCCGAGACCCCCTGGGCCCTGAACCTGGAGGAAGGCGATTTCCCCTACCCCAAGAAATTTCACGCCGAATGGTTCTGGGAGAGCGGCTACGACAAACACCCCCTCCTCGACCTCGAGGAGATCCGTGACTGGAACCACCTCGCCGGTTTCGGTGCCTGGAATGCCATCAAGAACAAGGGAGCCTACAAGGAATACGACCCGGCGATGCAGGCCCACCAGAACGCCCGGCTCACCTGGATGGCCTACGTCGGCGGCACCCGCGAGACCCTGCAATTGCTCGGCGACATCGTCCTGACCGAAGAAGACATCGTCGAGAAAAAGCCTTTCCCGGATGGCTGCGTCCTCACGACCTGGTCCATCGACCTCCACTACCCCGCCGAGCAATACGAGAAAAAGTTCCCTGAGAACCCTTTTATCTCCGTGGCGGTCCACGGCAAGGGCGTCGACCGCAAGAAGGGTTATGCCGTTCCCTACCGCTGTTTCTATTCGCGCAACATCGAGAACCTCTTCATGGCCGGGCGCAACATCAGCGTCACCCACGAAGCCCTCGGCACGATCCGGGTGATGAAGACCTGCGGCATGATGGGCGTCGTTGTCGGCAAGGCCGCCGCCATCTGCGCGAAACACAACGTCAGCCCGCGTGAAGTCTATTACCAACACCTCGACGAGCTCGTCGAACTCATGCGCCTCCCCGGCAACATGCGTCGGGCCTCCCTCATTGATCCCTTCGCCGTCGATCCGAGCCTTCCCGATCTCGGTGAGCCGGAGACCGAGTGGATCACCAAGGCCCAACTCGATGGCATGGTCATCGACGACGCCGAAGCCAAACTTGCCGGCAATTGGACCCACGGTGAAGGGTTGAAACCCCATGTCGAGAGCGGCTACCACTATGCCAGTCCCGCCGCCGCAGGATCGGACAAGGTCGCCACCGCTCGCTTTGAGATCAACGTGCCGGAAAGCGGCGATTACGAGGTGCGCATTTCCCACCAGGCCCACGAGAATCGCTCCTCAAACACTCCTGTGACCGTGAGCTCCGCGGATGGTGAGAAAACCATTCCGGTGAATCAGCGCATCGCCCCCCCACTCGCGAAAGGCTTCTACGGACTCGGCGTCTACCGTTTCGAGGCCGGCAAACCCGGAGCCGTCGAGGTCAGCAATGTCGGTGCTGACGGAAATGTCCACATCGACGCGGTGCAGGTGATCCTGCAGAAGTGAGGAGAGAAGAAGTAGAGTCGCAAAGAATCAAAGAAGCAGAGAATGCCCCGGACGAAGTTCCTATCGTATCCCGACGGCTCCTTTTTCTGCTACTCTGCTTCTTTGTTACTTTGTTTCTCGAACTCCCATGACTCCCGCGGAATCCCTCAAGTCCGAGTTCCTTCTCCAGATCTCGCCGTCCAGCCACTTCGAGGTGCTCTTCGACCATCTCCCCGGAGTCTCCTTCTTCGCAAAGAATCGTGACTTCCGCCTCGTCGCGGCCAACCGGGCTTTCTGGGAGCGGCTCGGGGCAAAGGATGAGGCCGGGGTGATCGGGAAAAACGACTTCGAACTCTTTCCCGAGCAACTCGCCCGCAAGTTCCGCGCGGATGATGAGCAAATCCTCGCCACGGGCAAACCGAAGCTGAAGATCGTGGAGTTGTTCTTTAACCGTCAGGGACTCCCCGACTGGTATTTCACGAACAAGTTCCCCGTGCTGGGCCGCGATGGGTCCGTCATCGGAGTGATGGGCACGGTGCAGAGCTATTCCGGACGGAAGACCGCTTTCGTCCCCCACCAGCAAATCGACCGGGCCGTCACTTACCTGCGCGAGCACTTCCACGAGCCGGTCAACCTCACCGATCTCGCCAAACGCACCGGCATGTCCGTGCGGCAGTTCAACCGCCGCTTCCGCGAGGTCTTCGGCACGAACCCGCGCACCTTCCTCATCAAGACCCGCATCCAGGCCGCCTGCGAGACCCTGAGGACGAGCGACAAACCTATCGCCGAAATCGCCCTCGACTTCGGCTTCTGCGACCAGAGCGCCTTCACCCAGCATTTTCGGAGACACATGGGACTGACCCCGGCGGCGTATCGGAAGCGGGGGTAGAGTCAGCGCCACAGTCGCTTCCCCATGCTGATCCGGGGTTCGACCTCATATCCCATCTTTTCGTAAAAGGCCACCACGGCGGCGTTCGACTCGACGATCTGCAGATTCACTTTCAGGCAGTCGCAGCGCGCCAGCGCCTCCTCCGCGTGTCGCACCAGGGCCGAGCCAACGCCGTGATGCCGGTGCTCCGGCAGCACCGCCAGCGAATAAAGCCAGCCCCGGTGCCCGTCGTAGCCGGCCAGGATCGTGCCGATGACCGTCTCCTCGATCATCGCGACATAGATCATGTCGTCGCCGACCGCGCATTTCCGGTCAATCGCTAGCGAGGGCTCGTTGTGGGCCGTCTGGTAGCCGAAGACCCGCGACCAGATCGCGATCACTTGCTCGCGATGGACGCTGTCCTCGTAGGAAACGATCTGGATCGCAAAAGCCATGCTCGACAGATCGGTCCTTCTTTTGTCATCGTCCACTCCGAATCACCCGCCACCGATGTCACAAACCAACCGCCGCCGATTCATCCAGAGCAGCGCCGCACTCACCGCAGGGTTCGGCTTGGTCGGGGAGGCCGGGACCGACGACTCGCTCGAAAGACTCCGTCGCGGTCTCAAGGGGCGCCTCATCCTGCCCGGCGAGGAATCCTACGAAACGGCGAAGCGAGTCTTCTACTGGAATCCGCGCACCGAGCGACACCCGGTGGCAGTCGTGCAATGCGGACACGAAGAAGACGCGATTCGCGCCGTCGCCTTCGCGCGCGAGCACGGGCTCGAGGTCGCGGTCCGCTCCGGAGGCCACAGCCATCTCGCGTGGGGCAGTTCGGATGGCATCGTCATCGATCTTTCTGCGCTGAAACAAATCACGATCGATCCGGAACGTCGCATCGCCCGCGCCCAGGGAGGGGTCTTGGGCGGAGAACTCGCCCGGGCAGCCGGGGCCCACGGACTCGTCCCCGTCCTCGGCCAATGCCCGGGAGTGGGAGCGACCGGGGTCACTCTTGGTGGTGGTCTCGGTTGGCTCTCGGGCCTCTTTGGAGCCTGTTGCGACAACCTCGTTTCCGCCCGGCTCGTCAACGCCGAGGCCCGATCGGTCGCGATCGACGGCGAGAGTGATCCGGATCTTTTCTGGGCCCTTCGCGGCGCCGGTGCCAACTTCGGGGTCACCACTTCCCTCGAGCTGAGGCTGCAATCGATCGGACCCGTCCTCGGAGGGGATCTTCACTTCGCGGTCGGGGACGCTCGCGCCGTCTTGCGCGGCTTCCGCGAGATCATGCACGGGGCACCGGACGGATTCCAGGCCACGCTGAACCTGACCAACAGCGAACGCGGGATCTTCCTGAGCTTTTGTCACAGCGGCCCTGAGTCCGAGGGCGAGACGATCCTGCAAGCCTTCCGCTCCCTCGCCACACCGACCAAGGAGATCGCGTCGCGTCAGCCTTATGCGGTGCTCGCGGAGAAAGCCGCGGCGACCAATCCTGGTAAAGGCGCGGCCTCGGCCTACCGAGCCATCCAAACCGTATACCGCAACCACATCAGCGACGACATCCTTGACGTCTACGTGGACCAGCTTGCGAAGGCGACGCCGGATGTGGTCTTCGGCCTCAGTCACTACATGCACGGCCAGGTCTGCCGGGTGGCACCCGAGGCGACCGCGTTTCCGCATCGCCAGGCCCATTCCATCCACCTGCGGGCCGCCTACAACTGGACCGATCCCAACGACACCGAAACACGCTTTGCCTGGGGCGAGGAATGGCTGCGACTACTGCGTCCGAAGGTCGGAGAACAGCTTTACGCGAATTACCAAACCTACGAGACCCAGGCCGGATCCCCGTCTCTCTTCGGCATCAATCACGCGCGGCTTCTGGAACTCAAGCGCCGCCATGATCCGGAGAATGTCTTTCGGAGAAACGCGAACATCGCGCCGGCGCGGGCCTAGGGAAACTTGCGGTCGTTCATCTCGGCTTCTTCCCTCCACCACCCTTGCCCTTGCCCTTGCCACGATCGGGCTGCACCGAGGGATCATACTTCGGATTCGGCGCGGTCGGCCGCGGGGCACTGGTTTCCTCCTGCCAAGCGTGGAGGGCGTCGGTCAGTTCGCGGGCTTGGTCGGGCATCGTTTCGCTGAGGTCCGTGGTTTCACCCGGGTCCTTGGACAGGTCGTAGATCTCGACAGTTTGGGTTTCGAAAAACTCGATCGCTTTCCAGTTCCCTTGGCGCATCGCACTGCTCGGGCTCCCGCCTCCGACATAACAAGGGAAATGCCAGAAGACGCGCTCTCGTCCCAAAGAGCTGGTCTCACCCGCAAGCAGCGAACGGAGGCTGACTCCATCCAGAGAGTGCGCGGAGGGCTGCCCCAGTCCGGCGAACTCAAGCAGGGTCGGATACAGATCCATGCTCAGGATGGGCTCGGCACTCGCCGCTCCGGCGCGGATGCCCGGACCGCGGGCGACGAAGGGCACCCGGATGCCGCCCTCATAGAGTGATCCCTTTCCGGAATTCAGCGGCGCGGTGTATTGGCGGGTGCCACCGTTATCGGAGGTGAAAATCACGATGGTGTTTTCGGCGAGCCCCTTCTCGTCGAGGTAGGCGAGGAATCGTCCGACATTCTGGTCGAGCGCCTCGACCGTGGCCGCATGATCGACGTCGATGTCCTCGCCTGTCTCGGCGGCTTTCCTGCGATACTTCTCCGCGAGTTCCGGTTTCGGGTCGTAGGGAGCGTGGACCGCGTGGTAGGCCATGTAGAGGAAGAAGGGGCGGTCGCGGTTGGCCTCGATCCACTCGAGCCCCGCGGTGGTGAACTCATCGGTCAGATAGGCGCCGTCGGCCCGATGGTAGGCATCCTTTTCGAATCCGAGGGTCTTCGGGTCCTTGAAGACCTCGAAACCCTGCCCGGTGGGGGTGAAGGGACCGTTGTTCCCGCGCCCGAGATTCCACATTCCCATCATTCCGGTGGCATAACCTCCCGCCCGGAGCGATTCCGCGATCGTCACGGACTCTGTGGGTAGCTCGGCGCTACTCTCGGTGGCGAGAACCTTGTGATGGGGCGAACCAGGCAGGTGCCGGTCGTCCACCACGGTGTAGACCCCGTGACGCGGGGTGTATTGACCGCTCATGAGACAGGCCCGCGTCGGCGCGCAATTCGGGGCGCTGGCATAGGCCTGGTTGAAAACGGTGCCCTCGCGGGCGAGACGGTCGCAGTTCGGCGTATCGATAACTGGATTGCCGGCAAAACCAACGTCGCGCCAGCCCATGTCGTCGATGAGGAAGAGTACCACGTTGGGTTTCGTGGCTGGCGACCTCGTGGGACCGGCGTCCCGCCGGTCTTTCCCTGGCATTTCTTTCAGAGTCTCCGCAGACCGGCGGGACGCCGGTCCCACCGGGACATCATCCTTTTTCACCGCCGCGAGTTCCTTGGTGAGAGCGGCGACAAATTCTCCCGCGCTGATCCAGTGGTTGCCGTCGGCATCGATCGCCTCCGCATTTCCGGTGAGGTAGGCGGCGACGGGAGACTTGGGTTGGCGTCCCGCATACTCTTCCGGCTTCACGACCCCGTCGCCATTGGCATCGAAGGCGCCGAAGGCGGTGCGGGCCTGATCCATCAGTTCCGCCCGTCCCACACTGCCATCGCCATTAAGGTCGAGGTCGCCGGCATGTTCCGCGATCCATCCCGCCGTGGACTTGGAAGCCGTTTCAGTGGGAGCGGCGGGTTCTGCCCGGCGCGTTGTCGCAGCGATGATTTCGTCCGGCTCGAGCTGTCCGGATTCATTGGCATCCAGGGAAAGCAGGGTCACGGTGGCCTTGTCCATTTCATCAGCGGAAAGCTCGCGATCCCCGTCCTGATCGAGGGCCATGAGCAAGTTACTGGGCTGCCCGCCGCCTCCAGCGACAGTGTGAGGACGTGCAGGCTCTGTCATCGGAGAGGCTGGTGGTTCTTCCTCGACCTTGGGTCCACTCTCCATCGCGGCGCGGTCTTTGCCTTTTCCCCCTTTGCCACCGCCTTTTCCACCGCCCTTCCCCGCAGGTTCCTTCGCCGGATCAAAGTTCGAATTCCTCTCCGGCATCGCTGCCCCGACCTCAGCCAGATAACTTTCGAGGCGCCCCTTTAGGTCCGCCGCGATCTTCGGCTGAGCCGCGCTGAGGTCGTTGGATTCAGCGAGGTCATTTTTCAGATCAAACAGCCTTGATTCCCCCGTCTCGTAGAACTGGATCAACTTGTAGTCCCCCTTCAGGATCGCCGAGTGCGGCGTGTCGCCCTGGTAATGGGGGAAGTGAAAGACCAACTCGTCGCGAGACCGCTTCACGGGGGCGCTCGCTCCACCGAACAAAAGCGGTGTCAGGTCGCCCCCTTCGAGCCCCTGTGGCAGCGGTTCCTTCACTCCTGCCCAGTGGCAGAAGGTGGGGAAAAAGTCATAGCCCACGACCCGCTCATGACACCACGAATCCGGCGCGATGCCCGGGCCGCGCACGATCAGCGGCACCCGGATGCCGCCTTCCCACACCCCTCCCTTGCCAGCCGAGAGGGGACGCACTCCGCCACGACCGCCGCCGCCCGCGCCGTTGTCGGACATGTAAATGAGGTAGGTGTTCTTGCCTAGTCCAAGCCGGTCGATCGCCTCCAGCAGACGCCCCACACCGGTGTCGAGGTCGGTCGTGATCGCCGCCGTATCGATGTCGGAATGCATCGCTCCAGGCGGCTGCGATTCATAAAAGGCCTTGGTCGACTTCAGGGCGTTCTGCGGGAGATGGAGCGCATAGTAGGACATCTGCACGAAGAAGGGTTTCCCGGCCTGCTTCTGCTTCTCCATGAAATCTGTGGCCCGCTCCGTCATCCCGAAGATGTCCACCGGATTCGGATCGACATGGGCATCGGCGTCGCGGTTGCCCGTGTCACCGTCGCTCTCGTCATAGCCGTTCGCTTCAGGTCCACCACCCGAAAGGTGCCATTTCCCGTAGTGGGCCGTGGCATAGCCAGCCCCCTGAAGCATTTCGCCGATGGTGGTTTCGTCAGGGCGGATCGACTTGCGGTTCGCACCCTCGATGAGTCGGTGCCCCTCCTCCGCAGGGGCGGCTTTGGTCCAACCCAGTTTCGCCGGGCTCATGCCTGTCTGCAGGCTGATCCGGGTCGGTGAACACACCGGAGCCGGCGCGTAGGCTGCGCTGAAGCGCATCCCTTGCGCCGCGAACTTCTCGAGGTTCGGGGTACGGTAGAAATCGCTCTTCGAATTCGGCAGGTCCGGATGCATCCGGACGGAGAGTCCGGTCCAATCCTGGTCATCGGAGAGGATGAAAACGATGTTCGGCCTTTCCACCGGGGCGGCGGTGGCAGACATCGCAAGGCAAAGGATGGGCAGGAAAAAGGGGAACGTTTTCATGGTCTCAACCGAATGAACTCCCCGAACCTTTCGAGCGGGTTTCGCCCGCATTACATCCCTGAAATCTTCCCGGCTGCGGCCTTCAATCTCACCCGCACCGCATTCCTTCCCTCCGCATTCCGGCCAAAACCGATCTCGCCGCCGTGGGCGGTCACAATCTCGCGGGCGAGGCTGAGCCCGAGGCCGGTGCCGGCGGTGGTGTCTTTCGCCAACGCCCCGCGAAAGAAACGGTCGAAAATCCGCTCCCGCTCCGATTCGGGCACGGGTTCACCGGTGTTGGCGACGGTCCATTCGATCATGCTGCCGTCGCGCCGCAGGCCGCAGACGATCTCGCCGCCATCGCGATTATAGTGGACCGCATTGGCAAAAAGATTGTGGGCGACCCGTTGCAGTAGCACCGGATCTCCTTCGGTCCGGAGACCTGGCTCGATCTCGCTTTTCACCGTGATGTCCCTCTCCTCGGCGAGGAGGCTGGCGTCCTCGACCCAGGTTTCCAGCAGGGCACTGAGATCGATCGTCTCGGCACTGATTTCCAAGCGACCCGCGTCGGCCCGGGAAAGGAGAAGCAGGCTCTCGAGGATGGCGCGCTGCTTTCCGGTCTGCTCGAGGATCTGGGAAAAGACCGCCTGCGAGCGCTCGTTGTCTGCGCCGTCGCGAATCGCCCGCTCCAGCGTCGCCTGCATCACCGCGAGGGGTGTCTTGAGTTCGTGCGAGGCATCCGCGGAGAACCGTGTCGCTTGGGCAAAGCTGCGTTCAAGTCGCTCCAGCATCGCATTGTAATTGTCAATGATCGCCGCGAACTCGCGGTCCGCACCCCGCACCTCGAGCCGCTGGTTCAGGTCCCGCGCTGAGACGCGGCGCATGTCCTCGCCCAAGGCCACGACGGGACGCAGCGCCCGCCACGCGACGAAGGCCGCGCCGAGCGCCACGATGAGCAAGGCACCGGGCAGGGCCACGAGAAAGGCCCGGCGCAATTGGCGCATGTCGCCCGCCACCTGCTCAAGGTCGGCGGCGAGGACGAGGATGGTCTCGCGATTCGCGAACACACCGATGCGATAGGCCCGGTCGCCCGCGCTCGCTTCGTAAAAACGCGGCCCCAGCACCTCGCGCGGCGGCGGAGCGGGGCGATCGCCCGGACTGCGACTCTCCTCGTCGCGCGGCTGGGGATCGAGCGGCTCCGCGCCAGGTGCGAAACGGACCGGATCGAGCCCCTCCGGCCATCCTGACGAACGCACCAACTCGCCGCCGCGCGAGTCGAGGAGCACGAGGGACCTTTGCCCCGCCTTCTCCGCACCAAAGACATCGGTCAGCGAACCTTCGAGACGGGTCGCGTCAATGTTTCTCCCTGATCTCAGTGTCACCCGGTATCCGAAATGCCTCATTTCCGCATCCAGGTCGGCAAGGCGCGATCCATTGAGCGACCACCAGGCCACCGCTCCGGAGACGACGAGGACGAGACCTGAGATCAGGGCCGAACTGAGAGCGATACGCCAGCGGAAGGAATGCATGGCGTGTTTGTCAGGACTGACGAAGGCGGTAACCGACCCCGCGGATCGTTTCGATGAGTTTCTTTTCGCGCGCTGCCTCGATCTTCTTCCGCAACCTTGTCATCGCGACATCAACCATGTTGGTGCCCGTGTCGAAATGGGTGTTCCAAACGTGCTCCGAGATCTGGGATCTCGAAAAGACCCGCCCCGGCGACCGCATCAGGTATTCGAGGAGGGCGAACTCGCGCTGGCTCAATTCGATGATCCGATCTCCCCGCTTCGCCTCGCGGGTGATCAGATCGAGACTGAGGTCACTGATCTGGAGGATGTTCGACGCCGCGCCCGAGGCACGCCGCAGAAGGGCCTGGAGCCGGGCCACCAGCTCCTCGACAAAAAACGGTTTCGTCAGGTAATCATCGGCTCCGAGATTGAGCCCCTCGACCCGCTCGTTCAATTCGTTCCGCGCCGTGAGGATCACGATGGGCAGGGTGACATGGCGCTGCCGGAGACTGCGGAGCACACTGAGCCCATCGCGTCCCGGCAGCATGATGTCGAGAATCATGGCATCGAAGGACTCGGTCGTGGCAAATTCATACCCCTCCTCCCCCGTGCGGCAGGTGACCACGACAAAGCCGGCCTCCTCCAGCCCGGAGCGGATGAAGCCGCCGATCTGCGGCTGGTCTTCGACGACGAGGATACGCATGAATCAGAAACCAGAATCACCCGGTATCATCCAATACCCCGATTCCTTCAGAAAAGTTGCACGATCAGGGCCTCGGATTCCCTTTTCCCCGTTCGGGACCGTCACTGCCCTCCGACGGGCGTGCATAGACCACACTCAGATCCGCCCGGCCGAGGATCTTGCCCTTCATCGCCTCCAGCAGGGCTTCGCGACTGACTTGCTGCGCCAATCCCGGCGGTTCCGGAACGGCGGAGAGCGCGTAAAGATGCAACACGTAAGTCTTGTCGCCCGGCCCCTGCGAGTGCGGAGGCTCATACCCCGTCTTGCCACGGAATCCCACCCCGATCTGCCCGACCTCCGTTGCTTCCTGCGGCAGACTGCTCGTGGCAGCGGGAATGTCCCACATCACCCAATAGCTCTTCATCTCATTGCCCGGCGCGAGGTGATCCATGATCAACGCAAAGCTCTTCGTTCCGGCGGGTGCTCCCTGCCAGACCAGTGGAGGAGAAACTCCGGCACCATCGCCGGTGAATTCGACGGGCAATCGGCCGTCTTCACCGATCTTTGGACTGCTCAGGAAAAATCCATTCACCAACTCTCCCGCTCCGCCCGAAGGAGCCGCGCTCGAAGCCGGCATCCGACTCGGGCCGCGCTCCATTCCGCCACCGCCGCCTCGATTGCCGCCTCCCGGCGGGCGCCCGGTCGCTTCGTCGCGGTCCAGGTGGCCATCCCCATTGCGGTCGAGCGTCTTCAACCGGTTCTCAGCATCCTTGAGTTCTTCAGCGTCGAGATAGCCATCTCCATTGGTATCCAATACCGAAAGCAAGGGATCGGGCCTCGGACCTCCCCCGCCGCCACCTCCTGGCGGTCGTCCCCCGCCGCCTGAAGGCCTCATTTCCCGCCCGCCGCCACCGTCACGCGGAGGACGGCCTTCTCCACCACCGCCACCACGGACGCGGTAGACCTCACTCGTCTTGCCTTCGCGACCGTTGTCGAATTCGAAGGGAAAGGTCCCGTCGTCGCCGATCCGATACCGCACCGACCGGGGATCACCGTCAACGGTGTAGCTCAACTGGTAGGCATCCGCTCCCGTCTTCTCGAATCCGGTGATCTTCGCTCCACGGAGCGCCTGCAGCGCCTCGCGCACGCCTTGGGCGCGCGGCTGGGGATCGACCTGTCCCTCGTCCTCGACGACTTCGCCGTGGAATCCGCCGAGGACGTAGGGATACTTTTCGGCCGCGTGGTAGTGATACCCGAGTCCGTCATGATCGTGGCCGTGGCATTCATCGAGCCCCTTCGGAGCCGATCCGTTGGCCTCGGTCAAACCGAGGACTGGGTAGCCGTCGAGGGCGTAGGCGACCGGTTTGCCCTTCCCGACGAGCGACTCGAGATGGACCGGAGCGATGTGGTAATGATAGTCATCCGCCCGGCCGCAGTGGCCACCCCACTGGTCCAGTTCGCCGATCTCGTAGGAAACCTCGCCGCGATTGTTCTGGGGATTGAAGATCGGGATGCCGTTCACCGCGATGGCAATGGCCCCGCGGAGGAATCGCCCCTCGATCATCGCCGGCTCCTCCGCAGGGACGGGCTTCAAGGGCACCCGCCACGCGTTGTCGCCCGTGTAAGGCTGCGGCAGCGGCACCTGCTGCTGCCAGGCGGTGATGCCGACCATCATGTTGTGATCCGGCAGTCCGTTGCCCTCGATGTAGAAGTAATCCGCATCCCAGGACACGCCAAGCCGCTCGCGAAAGGGAGCGAATGCCGAAGGTGCCACCGGCACCGCGCCGGCCGGACGCTCGAAGGTGCGCTCACCGGGAAAGGCCGCGGCAAACGGCGCGAGTTTCGGCGCCACCGCCGCGACCGCGAACGGAACAAGAACTGGCGCAGCGAGCCACGCGGCCACCAGCCAGGCACGTGGGACCGGCGTCCCGCCGGTCTTTGATTCGGAAGAGACTGGACTCTGTTGAATCGAGCACATGATAGGGTCGGGTCAGGGTTTGGAGGAGTCGATGTGACCACGGGGCCACTTCGGAGGCAAGGGAGATCCGTTCGGCGGGCTCGCGATTCGGGCCCGGAAGAGGACGGTGTTGTCGAGCGCCAGATCCCCGGTCCAGATCCACTTCGCCCCTTCGAAATCGTGCTGGTAGAAGGGTTCCTTCGGATCGACCGCTCCCTCGGTGTGTTCGGTCGCATTCGGCCAAACGCTGTCGTCAAAGTCGATCGCGAACCAGTCTGCCGGGATCGCCTCGTGCCGCGTCTTGGGATTCTTCAGATCGCCATCGAAGGGTCCATGGAAAATGCTCTTAGCCTTCCACGAGGCGTTTGTCACGGTGCCGTCGCTGAATTTCAGGATGAAACCGCCGTCGCCGATCTGCGTGTTGTTGTATTCGAGCCCGGTCACCGGGTCGGCGTTGTCGCGCGCCATCACCGCGATGGTCATGGGGTACTCCGGGAGAATCTCCACCGAGACCACGTTGTGCGGAATGAAGGAGATCGAGTCCACCGCCACGAGGTGGCCGTTGATGTAGAGCTGGAACCAGTTGTCCGCGTAGACATTCGCCCGGACCGCATCGGTGATTTTCGGCTTTTGGATGGCCGGTCCGCCTTTCGGTCCACCTTTGGGGCCTTTTCCGCCCTTTTCCTTTCCTTCCGCGCGCGGAGGCCGCGACGGATCCTGGGATTGCAACAGGCCACCCGACAAAGCGGGAAGGCAGAGATAGGCAAGCAAGCAGAACAGTCGTTGGGATCGTTTCATGAGGGGAAGAACTCCTTTCACATTGAAGAAACCATCCCGCCCTGACAAGATCGTTACCGGCGCATTACGCCCGTGTAATCTTTCGTCACCGGAGAACCGCTTTGGCGGGCGGTACTGCTTTCTTGATCATTTTGACCCGGATGCAGGGGGCGGTCGCCCCGTCTTCAGTCCGGAAGGAGAGCACCCCGGCCAATTCGACCCACGGTGAGCCGGTCGCATCGGGTGCGGCTCCCTCGAATTCCAGTGCGACCGAACACTTCCGGGTGTGGGCCGAACAACAGAGAAGCTCCGCCCGGAAGATGCGTACCCCGCCTCCGGGGTTCCCGGGTGTCCCGGCGATCAATTGTCCCGTGGTTTCAACCTCTTGACCGAGCAGGAGTGCCTGCACCGCGCGGTCGGTGGACGTGTTGAGAATCTGGGGAACCTCCATGAGAAACCGGCCTTCGGGCGTCATGGGGATCTGCGCCTTGAGGTCGTCGAGCGTGAATCCGGGGACCGCCGGAGCCGCCGGAGCCGCCGGAGCCGCCGGAGCCGCCGGAGCCGCAATGGGCTCGGAGGCCCGGACAGGCGTCACCGCCAGGACGGAAAGCAGGGCAATGAAGAGGACTCGGTGCTTCATGGGGGGATTCGGTGGGTTTGTCAGGATTCCGGACTTCTTGAATCGCCGCAGGATCGCTCGTGCTCCGCGGGCGCCGTTCATTTTGTCTGAACGCGGATCGATGCCGCGTCTCCGATCGCCGGATCAAAGGTGGAAGTCGCCTGGAGCCGCAGGGTATGGGTCTTCTTGATGATGGCCGTTCTCGTGCCAATCTTCTTCGTCAACTTCCTCTTGTTGGGCTGTATCACCGTCCGGATCGAGACCGGGCTATCGCCTTGCTTCATCTCCGGCGTGCGGTAGGTGCCCGTGAGCAGGCCCGCGGTGATGTTGCCTCCGGGGCCGAAGTAGGTGACGGCAAAGTAGGCATTGCCACCCGTGGCGCGCCCGACGAGGAGGTCGGGCAGGTTGCCACGGTTGGCGAAGGTCGCGTATCCGGTCACCATTCGCAGCTTCAGGGAGGTCAGGACCGCCAACTGGGTGGCCGGGGAATAGAGGCCTGTTCCGGCCAAAGTGCGGGATCTGGCCCCGACCGCTACATCGGGACGTGATGCGGCCACGACGCTGGCGTCGATCGTGAGGTCCAAGGTCTGGGCCCCACCCCCGTCCTCCTCGCGGAAGACATGGAGTGAGTAGGCTCCGGAAAGCAACAGTTCCTCGAGATCGAAGTCCGCATCCCCGGTGGAGGAGATGACCCGGTTCCCCTCGCCATCGTAGAGTTCGGCGCGCAAGGCCGCTCCGCCCAAGGTGGAGAGCGAGACGATGCGCGGATCGGTGATGGTAAAGTTGAAGACGTGCCGTCCACCGGCGAGCATCGTTCGCGAGAAGGTGGCCACTCCGTTGTTGAAGAGCACGTTCGTTCCGGTCGTGAAGGTGATCTCCGGTCCGTAACCCGTGCCGATCGCATTGGTGGCGTAGGCGCGGGCGTGATAAGTCGTGCCGGGGGCAAGACCGGACGCGGGCACGGTGAATCCACCCGTTCCTCCGCTCGCGGCGCTCGATACCGAATCCGACAGGGTCGGTGCGCCTGTCGTTGCATAGACCACTCCCCTGCCGGTGACGGTGCGCCCGTTCCCGTTGACGACCTGCCCTCCGAGCGTCGCGCCCGTCTCGGAAACGTCGGTGGCCGGCGCGGTCGATAGCTCCGGTTCGGTGGCGACACTGTAAACAACCTGATCGAGCCAGACGCGGCTCGTCCCGGCACTCGCGGGAGACGTGCGAGCAAAACTCCAACGCAGGACCGAGTCGCCTTCGGGGATTTCGAAGGTCTGTTCCTGCCAGTCGCCCGAGCCGGTGAGGCTTGCCATCTCGCTGGCACCGATCGAGAACCGGACCGCGTCGGCATCGGGCACCGAGGCACCTTTCCACCAGAAGCTCAGGTTGCCGGGTCCGGTGACGGTGGTTTCGATCCACGCCGCCTCCCCTTCACCCAACGGAGCGCTCTCGGCCGCGTCGATCGCATCTCGGGACGTTCCGGTCTGGGCGAACCATGGTGCATCGCCACCGGAATCCCAGTCCAGTTCGCTGTCGAGCGCCGCGGCCACGGCGGTGGCAACGGAACGGGCAACGCGCAAGCCGGCGGTGTTGAGCCGATTCGCTGGCGCTTGAGCACCGAGCGCACCGATGGCGCATTCACCGACGGTCCCGTTCCATGATCCTCCCAGGAGGTATCGGGTCGAGGCATTCGCGGGATTCGCCTCCTGAACCCACTCGGCGAGATTGCCGCTGAAGTCGTAAAGACCGAGTTCGTTGGCGACCTTGCGACCGGCGGGCCAGGTGCCGCGTCCTCCAGCCAGGGCGACGATCGCCCCGGCGGAATTGCCCGAATGCCAGGCGACGAGGTCGGGATCGTTTCCACCGGCATACGATCTTCCCGCGCTCAGGGTCCCACCGCGGGCGGCAAACTCCCATTCCGCGGCCGTGGGCAGGCGGTAACCGCTCGTGGATTCGTTCGCAAGAACCGTCGCCGGATCCGGCTCACCGCTCCGGTAAACGTCGCCACCAACCCGATAGGCGGGAGCGAGGGAGCGCCCGTAGGTCGCATTCTCCCATTCGGTGCGGGCGTTGCACCACTTGACCGCATCATGCCAGTTGAGGGAATGAACAGGATGGTCGCCGGCCGATCCGTCGCCGATCGCATTGAGATCGTAACCATGCCCGATCGCCCAATCGCGCACCGTGTTCCAGAGCCCCAGGGTCACCTCGTAACGGGAAATCTGGAAGGTCGCGAGATCGAGGTCGCCGATCGTGGATACAGCGGGGAGCTGCCCCTCGTTGATGAGGTTCATCACGGCGGGATCATCGACGTTGAGCGTGCCGCTGGCGCTCCCCTTGTAGAGCGGATCCGTAATCGTGGCAACCACGGCAAAGGTTCCGGGCGCACCCGGTGCACCGGAGTTTCCATTGTAGGTCACGGCCACTTCGAGACCGGGTGGCGCGGTCGTGACGGTGACGACCCGCTGCGTCCCGTCCGAAACCTGATGGAGTTCAGAGAGGGTCACGGTCGCGTTGGCCTCGGTCACCGTGAAGGTCCGTGCCACGGGAGACGCCGCTTCGTAGTTCGCGTTGCCCGCCTGCGAGGCCGTGATCGTGACCGAACCCGCCCCGGAGAAGGTGAGCACGTTGCCGCCACCGATCGATCCCGGTCCATCGGATACGGCAAAGGTCACCGCGTTGCCAGAGCCTCCGCCCGTCGCCACGAGGTTCACCGTGGCGGTGGCGAGTTGGTCGGCGATCGGCGGGAAGGAGATCGTCTGCCCAGCCTTTGCAACCACGAGGGTGCCACTCGCACTTCCCTGGTAGACCGGGTCGTCGATCGTCCCCACCACCTCGTAGCTGCCCGCGTCCGTTGGGGCGATGGGCGAGCCCTCGTAGGTGAAGGTCACCGTTTTCCCGGACGGAGTTGTCGTCGCACCGGCGGAACGCGGGGTGCCATTGTAGGTTTGGACGAGGTTGGAGAGCTCCACCGCGGCCGTGGCCTTCGTGACGGTAAATGTCCGGGCGACCGGCGGGGCGGCTTCGTAGTTCGCGTTCCCTGCCTGGGAAGCGGTCACGGTCACGGATCCCGCGCCGGAGAATGTGAGCACGTTGCCACCGCCGATGCTCGCGAGTCCGTCGCTGACGGCAAAGGTCACGGGATTGCCGGATGCTCCCCCGCTGGCGGAGAGCGGCACGCTGGCGGTGGCCAGTTTGTCGGTGATGCTCGCGAAAGCGATGGCTTGGGCGGCCTTGCCGATGACGAGCGTACCAGTGGCGCTTCCCTCGTAGATGGGATCGTCGATGGTGGCGGCCACTCCGTAGCTGCCCGCGTTCGTCGGCGGGGTCGGCGATCCCTCATAGCTGAAGACCACGGTCTTGCCTGTGGGGCCCGTGGTGGCGGTCGCCGTCTTCGGTGACCCATCGTAGGTCTGGATCAGACCGCCGAGAGACAGCGTCGCCGTCGCCTTCGTCACGGCGAAGGTGCGCGTCACTTCAGACGCGGGATAATAGGACGAGTTCCCCGCTTGATTGGCGCGGACCGTAACGCTCCCGGCTCCATTGAAGCTCAGCACATTTCCCACGCCCAGCGTGGCCGGGCCTTCGACGGTGAAAACGACGGGATTCCCCGAATCCCCGCCGGTGGCCGAGAGGTTCACGGTGGCGTTGGCAAGCTGCGGACCGGGATTCGCGAAGGTGATGGTCTGGGAGGCCTTGTCACGGGTCACCGTCACCGTGTAGGTCTTCTGCGTGGTTCCATTCTCCGCGGTCACGACCGTTTCGATCGCGTTGGCTCCAACGGCGAGAGCGATCGGTCCGCTGGCATTTCCTGAAACCACCGGAGTGCCGTTCACCGTGATCGTGGCGTTCGCCTCCGCCTTGACCGGGGTCAAGCGGATGGACGTTGTCGCGAAAGGCACCACGACGGTGTAGGCCGTCTCCGCCGGGGAAAAGACCGGCGCGAGTTCGCCCGTGTCGACCGAGAGCCCCGCGAGATCGGCATTCACCGAGAGCAGCGGTGCCATCGTGAACTGGTGGCTGATGTCGCCATTCCGCCGCGAGGAGTTCTCGTCGCCCGGACGGTAGGCCCGCACATATTCGGCGAGTGCACCGGTGGGGCTGACGGTGACGCGGATGTGACCCGAGTTCGGGAGGAGCACCCCATTGGTGTATTTGCCGTCGCCCGCGCTGCCAAGGGTGGTGAAGTTCGCCGTCCCCGGTTGCGGGCACTCCAGATAGACGAGTCCGTCGAGGGTCTGGTAGGCATAGAAATGATCGTGCCCGTGGAAGACCGCGTTGACCTTGTGGCGGACGAGCAGTTGATGGATCGGCAGTTCCCATCCCGGACGGTTCGTGGCAAACCCATCGGTGACCCCATCGGCGTTCTTGCCACCCCATTCATACCGGGTGGCCACTTCGATACCACCGCGGGCGGCGAAATTCGGCGTTGTCCCGTCCGCGAGCGTGGTGCTTCCTCCGACCAGGTGGTGGGTGAAGACGAACTTGTACTTCGCGGTGCTGTTTTGAAGCGTCGCCGTCAGCCAGTCATACTGGGGTTTTCCGAGGGTCCAATGCCAGGCGTTGTCCGCCGAATTGGGATTGGTGGTGACGTTCCAGAACGGATCGAGGACGATGAAGAGGGCGTCGCCCCATTCCCAAGCGTAATAATCCTCGAGCAGGCCGAGGGTGCCTCCTGCATAATCCTTCGGAGTGGAATTCCCCGAGTAGAAGGAATTCGGAACCGGAGTCGGGTAAAACGCCTTTCTCGCCTTCAGGTTCCATGCGGGGATGTTGTTCTGCTTGTCCGTCGCCGCATTGAACAGATAACCGTATTCCGCCTCGTGGTTGCCGAGGGTGTGGAAGAAGGGAATTGAGTGACAGCTTTGTTCGAAGAGCGCGCGGAGCATCAGGGCCCGGTCGTTGAGACGCGCCTGGTTCGGGAACACTCCCCCTCCGAATTCCGGGGGAACTCCCGTGACCCCGTCGGCCAATTTGTCGGTCATGAAGATATCTCCAAGATCGACGTGCAGGTCCGGGGCGTCGGCCCGGATGTTGCCCATCGTGCGGGTGAAGAGGCTCGTGTCCGTGTTGACGTCGAGGTGGGGATCGGCCGTGACCGTGAAGACAAACGCATTCCCCCGCGGCCTCGCGGTGCGGAAACTTCTCTCCCCTCGCGTCTTGAAGGTCGTTTCGGAGGTGCCGCGGTGGCGCAGGCGGTAGTAGTAGCGTGTGTCCGGCTGCAGGCCGCCGATGGTGATCTCGATCGGATTGTAGTATTCCGGTTTCGCAGGGTCGATGGAATAGAGGGCCACCGGAGTCGTCGAGGAATAGCTGCCGGGACTGGTTCCATATTCGATGTAGGCATACTGGTCGGAAGTGGCGACGACGTTGAGGGTGACGCTGTTTCCTGTGGGCATCCCGAGAAACTCGGCCCCCTTGATCGTCGCGTCGGTGAGCAGCGCGTTGACCGTGAAGGAATGGCTGCCCGAACCGGGACTGGAGGAGGTCGTGTTGCTGCTGTCGGTGGCGACGACTCGGAAATTGATCGTCGTGCCTCCGGTCTGGGGCGGAATCACCGCTCCCCAGATCCCGTCGTTTGCGGCTCCGTCCCCGTGCAACCCGTCGTCATACATGGTGATTGACACGGTGGGCGGCGGAGCGGTGGTGGCGACGACCATGTCATCGATGCTGATGCGCGGGGAACGCGTCGGAGAGGTGGGCGTGTATCCCGTCGCCTGGAAGCGGATCTTGGTTTGCGTTCCGAGTTCGGGTCCGGTGAAGTCGTAATGGAACAGCTGGTAGCCGTGATTCACCGTCGTCGCCGTGGCGGCGACCGGCGCGGCGCTGGTATTCACGTAGGCCGGCGTGTTGATGACGAAGGTGGTGCCGTTCGTGATGCTGCTGACGGTCGCGGCGGGGAAATAGGTCGCGGCCACCGCGGTGCTGGCGTTCGTCGCGGTGGCGGTCACGGGAGTCGAGGTCGTGCCGGTGACCAGGGTGAAGGAGGTGTTCGGAGTGATCGAGCCGATGCGGGTGTTGTTCGGGATTCCCGTGCCGGTGACGAACATGCCGGCGAGCAATCCGGTGGTGTTCGCACAAGTCACCGTGGATTGGCCGGTCGTGAGACCACAGGTCACGTAGACGGTCGGCCCGGCGATGGCGCGTCCGGTCGTCAGGCCGGTCGTGTCGGCGCAGGTCACGGTCGTGCTGCCGGCGGCGGCTCCCGAACCGTTGATGACGACGCTGGTGAGATTGACCGTCTTGCTGTTCCAATCCTCGCCGAGCCGCGTGTTCCAGGTCGCGCCATTGTCGGACGACACCTGCATCGTCCAGCCGCAGTTGTTGTTCGCGGCGAGATCCCGCGTCTGCACGTAAAACTCGACGTATCCCGCCGTGCCGCTGGTGTTGATGGCGTTGGTGGTGGTGAACATGCTGTCCGCCGCATTGGCCGTGCCGCCGTTGAACTCGGCCGCTGCCCCCGAAGCCACCAGGGTCAGCCCGCTGCCGGCCGTCGTGGGGACGGCATTCATCGTGAAGGTGGTCGCCCCGGTGACGGAGGCGACCGTCGCATTGTTCGCCAGCCCGGTGCCGCTCAGCGACATCCCATTGTAGAGACCGGCGGTGCTGTCGCAGGTGACGCTGGTGACCCCGGCGGAGGTCGTGGCATTGGTGATCGTGACTCCGGCCGCGGTGAGAGTGAGCCCGCTCCCCGTTCCGGTGGCCGCTTGCGAAACAACGAAGGTCGTCGCATTCGTGATCGAGGCCACGGTTGTATTGCCCGCGGCGGTTCCATTGATGCTTCCGGGGAGGTTCGGACCGGCGACCAGCATGCCGGGCCAGAGTCCCGCGGTGCTGGCGCAGGTCACCGTGGTGCTGCCGCTGGTCGTCGCGGCGGCGGTGAGATTCAGGGGGGCAGTGCGGTTGGATTGGGCCACCGCCTGGCGGACCACGCCTCCCCCGACCGTCGTCCAGGCATTGATCGAGCCGGTGCCGTTCCAATTGTTGGTGGACGTGTTGTTGAACGTCTCCCTCCAGACCGGCGTGCTCACCGGTGTGCCGGTGTCGTATTGCAATTGGACATTCGAAACGGTGGTGCCCGGACGCGGGGTGACACGCGCCACGAGGTAGGTCGGATCCAGATAAGTGGGTGCGGTCGGCGCGGTGGTCACTCCGTCGATCGCCGGTCCGCTCGCGTTGTAGGTCACGCCAATGGCCGCGCTGCCACTGTTCCCCCCTTGGTCGGCGCTGTCATTCGTGGTGGCGGTGATCGTGTTCAGTCCGGGGACGAGAGGCACGGTGGCGGTCCAGGTGGCATAGTTGTTCGACGTGGATGCCGGAACCCCGTTCACGAGCAGACCGGTCAGCGGCGAGATCGCATCCGTCGCCGTCCCGGTCACCACGACGCTGTCCGTGGTCGTGACCGTGTTGTTCGCGGGAGCGGTGATGGTTACGACCGGTGACCCGGCATCCTGGGTGGAGGAGGCGGTGGTGCCGAAAGCGGAAACATTCGTCCCATCCGTGGCGGTGCCTCGATAGTAGTAGGTGGTCCCGCTGGTCAATCCGGCAAAGCTCACGCTCGTGCCTGCCGTGGACTGCGAGGCGACCACGGCGAAGTCACTTGTCGTGCTCCGCTGGATGGTGTAGCCGGTCGCCCCGGGCACCGCGGGCCAGGTCAGCGTGATGGACGTGCCTTTGGTGAAGGCCGGAGGGCTCAGGGACGGGGCAGGCATGGTGACCACGAGCGTTCCGGACCCACTGGTGGTGGAACCGGCGGAATTGGTGATCACGACGTCGTAATCGGCCGCGTCGGCGGCTGACACATTCGTCAGCGCCAGCTTCGTGAAGTAGGCACCCCGCACCGCCGTCCCCCCTCCATCCGTGACCTGGGTGAACCCGGTCGCTCCGGGAATCGCCTGTCCGTTCTTTCTCCATTGCACCGTCAGGGTTCCGTTCGGATAACTCGTGAAGGGAGCGTAGAGTTCGATGCTGCCGCCGTCGGGGACGCTGTTGTCGATCAGGGCCGGTCCGACGTAGGGCTTGAAATTCTCCGCGTTGATCGCGGTGATGCTCGCAGTCAGGGTCGTGATGATGCCCGAGTATGCCGGGTTCGCGGCGAGATCGTTCGTTTCATATTCGTCGTCGGTCAGATTAAACAACTCGGTGACTGTGGTCGATCCGACTCGCGAGCGGCGCAGCTTGAAGTCTTTCGTCCCGCCATTGACCGGGTCCGTGAACTTGTTGATCGCGATCGGAGCCGCCGCGTCCGTGACGAGGGTGGCATTGCCGGGTCGCAGCGTCGTCGTGGTGCTGTTCGTCGCCGCGAGGAGGTTCGGCCAGACGTTGAGCCCGTCGAGGGGCTTCGTGTTTTGCGGGGTGACACCGACCGCGGCGCAGATCGTCGGAAAGAGGTCGCCCACCCACACATATTGGTGGCTGATGACACCGCCCGGCAGCACCCCGGGATAAGCGATGCCCGCCACCTCGCGCAAGCCGCCTTCGTAGCTGTCCCCTTTGTCGCCGCGCAGCGGATCATTCAGCGAACCCTTGGTTTCGTCGCCTCCATTGTCACCGAACCAGACCACCAGGGTGTTGTTCGAGATGCCGGCCGCGTCGAGGGCGGCAAGAACCCGGCCCATGGCCTGGTCCATCCCGTCCACCGCCGCGGAGATGAGGCGGCGGTTCGAGTTGGTGACGCCGAGGTTCTGATACTTCGTGATCAGCGCCGGAGGAGCCGAAACGGGGCCGTGGATCGAGTTGAAGGCCAGATGTAGATACATCGGCTTGCCCGGGTCGCGGTTCTGGATGTGCGCGATCGCCTTGTCGGCCAAGAGGTTGGGCGACCAGCCCCCCGTCCCCTGCGAATCCGTGTGCTCGGCCGGTCCATCCTGTTGCACGCCGTTGAGCCACCAGTCCGGAATGTCGAGCGAGTCCGTCTCGGCGCTACGGTGCGTGAAGTAATCGATCGCACCGGAATACTGGCCATAGTGGGAATCGAAGCCCCGGTTGAAGGGCGCATATTGCAGGCCCTCTTGGATGATGCGGGTGCTTCGTCCGTTCACGACGGTAAGGTTCGTGTTCTTGTCACTGCCACCCATGTGCCATTTGCCGCACATGAAGGTCTGGTATCCCGCGGCCTTGAAGGTCTGCGGCATGAGGTGTTCGCTCAGGTCCGTGCCCCGGGTGTTGTTCGTGGCGTGCCGGATCGGATTGCGCCCGGTGAGCAGGCTCGACCGGGTCACCGAGCAGACCGTCGTCGCGTAGAATCGCTCCAGCCGGATCGAACCCGGCCGTGACGTGCCAAAGCTGTCCATCGTCGGTGTCTGGATCGGGATCTGTCCCGGTGCCGTGTGATAGCCGACATCCCCCCAGCCCTGGTCGTCGGTGATGATCACGACCACGTTCGGCGGAGTGACCGTCGTGACGGTGAGGGAAAATGCCTTCGTCGCACTGCGGTTGGCCGAATCCGTCACCATGGCCGTGAATGCAAAGGTCCCGGCCTGCGTCGGCGTGCCCGCGAGAAGACCACTGCCGCTCAGCGAGATGCCGTTCGGAAGGAGGCCCGAGTAAAGGCTCCACACATAGCCTGTGCCGCTCCCTCCCGTGGCGGTGAGGGGCTGGTTGTAGGCCCCGGCGGTGCTGCCATTCGGCAGGGGCGACGCCGTCGTGATCGTCGGAGACGGAGCCACGGTGTAGCTGGTCACGCTCGATGTCGTGGTGCCGCCGGCACTCCCGGCCGCGGCGATGCTGAAGTTCACCGAGGATCCATTCGCTTGCGGCGGGATCGTGGCGCTCCACAGTCCACCGCCGAGATCGGTCATCGTGATCGTTGTCGGAGGCGTTCCCGTCGTCGTATTGACCCGGAGATCGTCGATGCTGACCCGCGCGGCCCGGGTCGGCTGGGTGGCCGTCGCACCGGCATATTGAAAACGGAACTTCGTGTTGGGACCAAGTTCCGCTCCCGCCAGATCATAGCGATAGGGCTGGGCCGAACCATCGGCCTTGGTCGTGTAGCCGTGGTTCAGGGTGGTGGCGGTGGCGCTGATTGGCACGGCGCTCGTGTTCGCGTAGGCGGCGGTGTTGAGGAGAAAGGTGGTTGCGTTGGTGACACTCTGCACCGTCGCGTTTGCCGGGAACACATTTGCGGCGATGGGAGCCGCGGCGTTGGTCGCCGTGGCGTTCGCGCTCATCGTGAAGTCCACGTTCGGCGTGATGGCGGTGATCCGTGCGTTGTTGGGGATCGTCGTGCCGGTGCTCGTCACGAACATGCCGACCATGAGACCCGTGGTGTTCGTGCAGGTGACGACGGCACTGCCGCTCGTCGTTCCGCCCGTCACATAAACGGGAGACGTGGAGACGGAACGGCCCGACGTGAGCCCGGTCGTGCTCGCGCAGGTCACCGTGGTGCTGCCGGCTCCGGCTCCGGACGAATTCGTGACCACGTTGCCCAGGTTCACGGTGTGGGCGTTCCAGCGTTCGCTGAGCCGCGTATTCCAGGTCGTGCCACCGTCCGGCGAGACCTGGAACTCCCATCCATGGTTGTTCACGGACGTGAGGTCCCGGGTCTGCGCGTAAAACTCCACAAAGCCCGCAGTGCCCGCGGCGTTGATCGCGTTCGTCGTCGTCGCCATCGTGTCCGTGAGATTCGCCGTGCCGGCCTGGAATTCGAGGGCGTTGCCCGAAGCGGTGATCGTGATCCCGCTCGCGCCCGTGGTGGCATTCGCACTCATCACGAAGGTGGTTCCATCGGTGATGGAACTGACCGTGGCGTTGTTGGCGAGACCCGTTCCCCCCAGACCCATTCCTGTCTGAAGTCCAACGGTGCTCGCGCAGCTCACCGTGGCGCTTCCCGTCGTCGTCGTGCAGTTCAGCACGGCCATGCCGGCGCCGGTCAGGGTGAGGGCGCTTCCCGTGGCGGTCGCGTTGGCCGTCAACACGAAGGTCGTTCCGTTCGTGATCGAACTGACCTTCGCCCCGGCCGGAAGGTTCGGGCCCGTGACGCTCATGTTCGGCCAGATCGAGGCGGTGCTCAGGCAGGTCACCGTGGCGCTCCCAGCCGTGGTCGAGCAGTTCGCGAGAGTGATGGGAACGGTCCGGTTCGAAGTGAGGTTCGCCTGCCGCACGTTCCCGGCCCCGACCGTCGACCAGGGATTGAGGGCCGCTTGGGTCGTGCCGTTCCAGTTGTTCGACGATTGCATCGCGAAGGTCTCGCGGAACACATCCGCCGTCACCTGGGCCCCGAGGTCGTAGGCGAGACTCACCCCGTTGATCGTCGCACCGGCACCCGGAGTGACGCGGGCCGTGATCGTTACCGAATCCGTGCTCGTAGGCGAGATGGGATTGACCGTGATCTCGGAGATCGAGGGCGGGAGCACGTTCCCGGTGCCCGCGAGGGTGATGTCAAACGCGGGCGAGGCCACCACATCGCTGCTCGCGACGTGGAGTTGCGCCGTCTTCGCACCCCCGCTGCCCGGTTCGAACCGCACCACCATCGTTGTGCTTCCCCCGGCCGGGAGCGACGTCGCGGGGGGCGTCGTCACGGAAAAGCTCGAGGCATCCGTCCCGTCGATCGTCACCCCGGAGATCGTCATCGCGACCGTGTCGGTGTTTGTGATCGTGAAGGTCTTCGAGAGCGCGCTCCCCGTGTTGACCGTCCCGTAGTTCACGGTGCTGCCGCCGTCCACCAGTGGGATCCCCACGGGCTGCTCGATCGTGATTTTCGGCTGCGCGGCGAGTCCGGTGTGGCGGACGATGACCTCGTTGTCGAGGACGAGGTTTGACGACCAAATGAAGCTGCCCCCGGTGTTGGTGAACTGCCCCGGGAAGTTCGTGAAGGCCGGCTTCCCGGTCACCCCGACCTCGGTCTCGGTGTAGGTGCTCGCGTCGGGCCATCCGGAATCGTCGAAGGTCTTGGCAAACCAGTTTTCGGGCACCGCGTAGTGGAGCGCATAGCTGTTCCCGTTCAGCGTCGGCGTCTGGAGACCGGCCGCGGATGAGTCATGGGTGCCGTCAGTCTGCTCGATGACAAGTTCGGGATCGTTGAGCGGAGCGATGTAGAACGACTGCGCCTTCCAATCTCCGTTCGTCACGGTGCCGTCGCTGAAACTCGCAAAGAGGCCGCCATCACCCGCATGGAAGGGATTGGGACCGTTCAATTCGGAACCCACACCGAGATTCTCCTCCCAGTCGACGAGCTTGATCGCATAGGTGATTGGCCGCTTGGCCTTGAACTTCACGAAACAGGAGTTGAAGGGCGTGTAGGGAACCGGGTCCACCGCGACGAGGGTGCCGTTCACGTAGAGTTCGAAGTAATTGTCCGCGAAGAGATATCCGGTCACGACCTCGCCGTCGCTGTCGATGACGACGGTGGGCGCGGCGTCGATCGCGGCCTGCGCGGCGCTGATGTTCGCGGGAGTCACCCCGCTCGTTTCATTGTAGAGATCTGGAGCCTTGGCTGCGGTGGTGAACTGCGTCGCCGCGGGCACCGTCCAGGTGGTGCCATCCGTGGCGTTGATCGTGCCGACCGCGCTGACCCGTTGGCCGGCCGGAAAGAGGTTTGTCAGGGTCGGCGTCGCGAGCCCCTGGGAAACGGAGCGTGACGGCGCGTTGCGCACGGCGAAGACGGGATAGGTCGAGGCGAAGGGCTCGTAGCTCAGGATCCCCTGCGAATTCCTCGCCGGAATCGATGTCGTGTTCACCCCGAATTCCGCCAGCCACGCCTGCGTGGGAGAACCGCCTCCGGAGCGCAAGGGAGTGGAGGACCAGTAGGCCGTCGCCGTCGCCGAGGGGAAGAGCGTGCGCTGGAGGCACGGCAGGACACCCGCGGCGCTCGTCGAGGTCGCCAGGGTGATGTCGACCAGCGTCTGCAGCTCCTTGATGTTGGGGAGACGCCAGTCGGTGTAGCCGGCGGTCGTAAGATTCTCCGCATGGGCGATCGCGGAGGTCCAGTTCATCGCCGCCGAGGGCACCTGCGTCCACATCAGCTCGGTGTCCGTGTCCGTGATCGTCCCATCGCCGTTGTTCACGTAATTGTGGCCGTTCGTGGGGCGCTTGCCACGCACGTAGCGGGCGTGGAAGCGCAAGGAACCTCCGGCGCTGAGCGTTTCCGTCTTCGGATGCGCCCCGAGACCACCGCCCGAGTTCGTGCACCAGACTCGTGTCGCGTCGGTGCCGAAGATGTCGCTGGTCCACCAGTAACCGGCCGCCCCGGCAGGGTGGTTCGGAAAGTAAGTGGAGTTCACCGCGGGATTGTTCGCGTGGTTGAGGATGCTGAAGGCTTCGCGCGGCGTCGGCAGCCTCCAATCCGAGTGGCCTCCCGTGGTCACGGAGGCCGCGTTCGCCACCGCCGTGTCCCAGGTCGATTCGCCATTGTCCACCTTTTGCCACATCAGGCCCGTCACCTGGTCGGTGATGGTGCCGTCCCCGTTGTCGATGAAGGAGGGTGCGTAGCGGGAGTAGTCATTGTCCTCACCGAAGGTCGTCGTGCCGTCCTGGGTCGCCCCGGTGTCCGGCAGGTGGCGCAGGCTGGCCGCCGCCATGCCGTAGGCCTTGATGCGGGCCGTCGCGCCCGTGTTCGTGTAGGTCGTCGTCGTCGTGCCGGTCTCCGGATGACGGAAGGTCATCGTGTAGCTTTTCGGATTCGCGTTGCGGTTGAGGCGCCAGCAGATGTCGTAGACGGTCGATCCGATCGTGTAGCGCATCAGATACTGGTCGTTCGACGGCAGGCCGCCCGGGTCGTGCAAGAAATGGCCGCCGCCATCGACAGTGAACGCCACCGGAT
Source organism: Verrucomicrobiales bacterium (assembly GCA_041917795.1). Lineage (GTDB taxonomy): Bacteria > Verrucomicrobiota > Verrucomicrobiia > Verrucomicrobiales > DEV007 > Arctic95D-9. The sequence continues at coordinate 148,038 of JAYRWX010000039.1, read as the reverse complement.
TCAGGAAGGCCGTGATCGCCGCGCCCGCCACCGCCTTCGCCTCGTATCCGCCGGAGGGCGAAGGCCGCATGTTCTGCACGGTCGGCTGCGGGTCGACCTGTCCGCCGAAGTTCACCACCGCGCCATGCATCGCCTCCATGAGGAAGGGAGCGGTATGGACACCCGTCGCCGCGTTGCCTCGCGCATGGTAGTGATAGCCCCACGATCCGTGATCGTGGCCGCCGTCCGCATCCAGCGGCAGCATCGCCGAGCCGTCCGGCTCCTTGAAGCCATAGATCGGGTAACCGTCGAGCGCCACCGCCACCGGCTTGTCGATTCCGAGGACGCCCTGAAGATGGACCGGCGCGATGTGGTAATGATAGTCGTCCGCGAGGCCGCAATGGCCGCCGTAGACGTCGAGCTCGCCGATGTCATAGGAGAACTCGCCCCGGTTGTTGCGCGGATTGAAAATCGCGATGCCGTTCGCCGCCAGCGCGACCGCTCCCCGGAGGAAATTCCCGTTCAGCGAGATCGGTGAGGCCGCCGGCACCGGATTCAGCGGGATCTTCCACACGTTCCGTTGCTGGTAGCCGAGGGATCCGGGATTGTTCTCCGGGTTCACCGTCGAGAAGAAATAGGAGGTCGGCATGGGGACCTGCTGCTGCCACGCGGTGATGCCCACCATCAGGTCCGGCATCAGGGTCCGGTCGGGCATGTTGTCGCTCTCGACGTAGAAGTAGCCGGCATCCCAGTAATACCGCACGTTCGGTTTCATCAGGTCGAACGACTTCGCCAGAGCCTGTCCGTTCCCGGTCGGAGGAATCGTCGCGGCGGTGAGCATCGTCGTGAGATCCAGCCCGGGACCGGAGGCGACGTGCAGTTCACGCGACGGGAAGGGCGGCAACGGCTTCTTTGCCAGGGCCATGCGCCGGTTCATGAACTCGTCGACGGAGCCGAACCTTGCCATGAAATCCGCCGCGACTTCCGCACGCAACGTTTCCTTTTCCGAGGCCCCATGGGATTCGAGCGGGTGCGCCGAGAGCGGAGAAACCGGGAGCAGCGGGGTGAGAGCGGCCGCCGCGAGGAAGAGGAGCGCGGCAGGCCGGAATCTCCCGGGGAGACGCCGGGAATGGAGTCGCTTGCCGTTGAGGCATTCCGGTGTCCGGGGCGTCGATCGGGTATTCATGCGTTCGGGGGAGGTTTTCTGTCCGAAAGCATCTAAACCGATCGAGGTTGCCCGACTGTTACAGGATCATTACGGGACTGAAATCCTTCACCGTTGATGCGTACCCCGGCAAAGACGCCGCCCCCTCGGGAATTCATTGCCCCCCGCGTCGTCGATCCCTACACTGCCCCCGCCATGAACCGCCGCGAATCACTCGCCTGCCTCCTCGGCACCGCCGCCGCCACCGCTTCCGCCCAAACCCCGTCCGCCATGTCCCTCGCCTCCGCCGTCGATGCCGTCGTCTCCCTCGTCCAGGAAACCGTCGCGACCGGTGCGGTGAAGGCCGCGACCCTCCACGTGCAGCGGGGGGATGAAAGACACCGCCACGCCTTCGGGACGGCGGACTCCGATTCCATGTTCCTCCTCGGGTCCATCACCAAACCCTTCACCGCCCTCGCCGTGATGATCCTCGCCGACCGTGGCGCGCTGAAGCTCTCCGATCCGGCCATGCGATACCTGCCCGAGTTTTCCGAGGGAGACGGGGCCAAGGTCACGATCGCCCACCTCCTCACCCACACCTCGGGACTGCCGGATCAACTGCCTGACAACAACGCCATGCGTGCCCGGCACGCGCCCCTGTCCGAGTTTGTCGCCGCGACCGTGCGCACGCCACTCTCCTTCGCCCCCGGCACCCGATACCAATATCAGAGCATGGGGATCCTCCTCGCCGCCGAAATCGTCGAGCGCCTGACAAAACGACCCCTGCCAGCCTTTCTCGCCGAAACCGTCTTCGCTCCTCTCGGAATGAAACGCTCCGTTCTCGGCGTCGGCGCCTTTCAGAAAGACGACCTCGTCCCCATGCAGACCGACCGCGCCGCGCCCGAGGCCGGCGGCGGCGATCCGACCGCGAAGGACTGGGACTGGAACAGCGACTACTGGCGGCAGCTCGGCGCCCCGTGGGGCGGAGCCCATGCCTCCGCCGACAATGTCGCCATCCTCCTCCGCGAGTTCCTCGCCCCGGGCGGAAAGGTCCTGCGAGAAGCGACCGCGCGCGAGATGATCCGGAATCACACCGCCGGACTCGGCACCGACCGTGGCCTCGGCTTCCAGCTCGGCGCGGCTTTGGGCAAAGGCTGCTCCCCCGCCGCCTTCGGCCACCCCGGCTCCACCGGCACCCTCGCCTGGGCCGATCCCGCGACCGGGACGAGTTTTGTGTTGCTCACCTCGCTGCCGAAGAATGTGTCGGGTGAGTTACTGCTCGATCCGGCTTCGGATCGGGTGGCGGGGGTGGAAATCTGATCGATTCCATTTCTCGCCGGCCGCGCCGGCGGTGGCGAGACCCACGAAATGCCGCTGGAGCCGCAGGGAAATCTTTTGCGTGCTTTTGTCGCGGGTGATGTGGTAAACCTCTGGACCGAGGTGGCCAACAGCTCGGGCAGACGCACCGGGGCGCGGCACTCGATCACGATCGGCGAGTCGTCCGGATGAAAAAGGAAGTCTTCGAGTTCCAAGGTCAGCACTGGGTGGCGGTGGGCATCGGCGAGCTGACAGTGAAGTTCGAGTTGTGGCGTCCCGAACCGTGGATCGAGGTAAAGACCCGATTCGTGCCGACTTGGATGCTGGAGCGCGAGGCGCAGAACGGCCAGCCGAGACCGGATGCGGAGCATCCCACGCTCTCTCTGGAGATCGGCGGTCATGTGGCACCGCTGTCGCAGGGGTGGCGCTCGCTGGCGAGGACGAGAATGGTCGATGCTCCGCCGACATTCTCGCAGGACGGTCGGATGATCTTGTTCCCCCGGTTTCGCGCGGAGGTGCAGCTGCTGATCGGGCCGCCCCACTCGGATCCGAGGACGCGGGTGAACTACACGCCGTACCTCCCGGAGGAGTCCGAGATGGCCTTCGGCGAGTGGTCCCGCCACGAGGCGGGCGGGGATGAGATCGATTACCGGGTCGAGGCATTTTTCGCCACCGAGCGCGCGGCTCGCGAAAGGGGGAAGCAGCGGAAAAACGCCGTGGCGGAGTGGAGGGGCAAGCGACCGCGCCATCGCGTCGACGAGTCGCTGCTGAACGAGGGCTGGCGTTTCACTTGGCGGGGCCGCGCGGTCTTCACCGAAGTGCGGTGCGAGGTGCCTCTGAACGCGCGGGATGCCGTAGACTACGCGAGCACTCTGGCGGAGCGGAATCTGGGGCGTTCCGATTGGGTGCGCGGCCGGTTGGCGGGCCCCGGCGACCGATGCTCGGTGCCGGGCCTCAGCGACCGCGGCCAATTCGTGATCCTCGAGGTGCCGCGGTGAGTCCTCCTGAATTCCTCAGGATTCCGCACGCCGGAAGTACTGCAGCACCCAGAACAGGAAACCGAAGAGCGGCAGCATCGTCCCGATCATCAGCACACCCATGCGCGAGGGCGTGGACATTTCTTTCGACACCGTCACGAGATCGCCGAGGTCTTTCTCGGGTAGGCCCATCTGTTTGAAAAACAGTTCCCAATCGATCCCACTCATGGCGCTGAAGCCGAACCAACACCCCGCCACGAGCGCGATGACGGCGAGGATCCAGGCGGCGATCTGACGGCGATAGCTGCCCCACGCGACGTAGGCCCAGACGAAGGGGATGAGCAGCCAGAGATACTGGAGCGGCCCGTCAGGAAGGAAGGCCTTCATCAAGGGCGATCGCATCATGAACACATAAGGCACGGAGCACGCGGCAAACAGGGCGGCGGCGATCGTCATGCCGTTGAGCGGAGCGGGCTGGCGGTCGGTCCAGCGCATCTTCGGGTCGCGCGATTCGTAGGTGCGACGCACGTCACCACCCCATTGCAGCCAAAGGATCACGGCGGGGAGGGCGACCAGGAAAATCAGGATCATCACGAAATAGATGACCATGATGACCGTGAAGATCCCGTCCATCGCGGGCATCGCGGGGGCCCCCTCCGCGGTCTGGGTCGCCCTCTCCATCGTCCGGCTCATCATGCCCTTGATCCCGCGCATCATCACGGAGAGCGAGATCAACATCGAGATCCCCACGAAAATCCATCCCCATCCCAGGGTCAGGGCGAGAGGGCGGGCCCAGCGGCGACAGGCGATGCAGCCGTAGGCGACGGAAAGGAAGACCAATCCGAGCCCCCCGTAGAAGACGAGGTTGATGACCGCGGCGGTCCGCATCATCCCCTGCATGCCCGCCAATTCGCTCATCGGCCTGGGTTCGGCCTTGGCGAGCTGCTGCATCGCGAAGGTCTGGATGACGGTGAGGAATCCCATGCCGACCAGCATCAGTCCGTTGAGGCCGAGTAGGATGCCGGTGGCGAGTATCGCTCCGTTTCTCGGACGAAACTCTGCGCTGGGGGCGAGTGACCATTCGCTCATGCCGCGGGAGATTAGGGATCGCCCTTTTCCGTGTAAAGAGAGATTCAGCGATCAAGCGCCTCGCCGAGGCCCAACCAGACCCTGTCAGGTCACGAACTTGACCCTCTTGAATGCGGGTCGGAGGCAGATTCCCTTCGACACGGGGTTGCTGCTTCGATATGGATCTTTTTGCAGCCGGGCTGTGCCCGTGTTCGAAGCATGACGAAGTCCACTGCCGAGCGATCCGATCCTTTCCCATCGACGATGTGGACGGTGGTGCGGCTGGCGGTGGCGAAGCACTTGCCCGACGCGGACCGGGCTCTGGACCGAATCTGCCGGTGCTACGAGGGGCCAGTGATGGCCTACATCGTGGGCTCGGGCTGTGACCCGGTCGATGCGGAGGATCTGAAGCAAAGTTTCTTCGCGCATTTGCTGGAAAAGGAGGCGTTGGCGGCGGCGGAAGAGTCGGGGGTGAAACTGCGGGTCTTTTTGCTGACGAAGTTGCGGAGCTTCCTGATCGACCAGCATCGCCGGGCCACGTCGCAGAAACGGGGCGCGGGCCGGGTGATCCGCTTCGGCGATCTGGAGGAGGTGCAATCGATGCAGGCGGAGCCGGTCGATCCAGTCACTCCGCTCATCGCCTACCAGCGTCGCTGGGTGGAGGCGCTGGCGGCGAATGCGATGGCGACCCTGCGGGCGGATTACGAGTCCCGCGGGCAGGCTGGTCTCTTCGACGCGCTCGCACCCTTCATCACCCGGAGCAGCGAGGAAAAGATCGGCGAACTCTCGGCCAAGCTCGCGCGGCCGGAGGGCACGCTGAAGAGCGACATCTCGCGACTGCGGGTAAAGTGCCAGCAACTGATCCGGCAAAAGGTCGCGGCAACCCTGGATGATCCGACGCCGGAAAACATCGAGTCCGAGCTGGCCGAACTGATGGGATACCGGGGATGAAATTTTTTCCGAATTTGTGCAACCGGAATCGGCGGATTGCGAAGTCACCTACATCCAACCTATGAAACCAATCCATCTCTGCAAAATTCTCCGGCTCTTCCTCACGGCAGCGCTGCTCTCTCTTCCCACCTTTGTCCAGGCCCAGGCCGGCTACCGCTGGATCACCCTCGCAGGCAATGCGGGGGACCTGCCCGGCACCAACAACGGCACGGGAGCGGCGGCCCGTTTCTACTGGCCCTACGGATTGGCGGTGGACGCGTCGGGCAATGTTTTTGTCGCCGACAGCGCGAACCAAACGATCCGGAAGGTGACGCCGGAAGGGGCCGTCTCCACCCATGTGGGTACACCCGGTTTCCCGAATCCAACTTCATTTAACGGCCCCAGCGGAGTTGCGATCGACAGATCGGGCAATCTATTCGTCGCCAACACTGGCAATCACCGAATCGACAAAGTGACGACCGCGGGCTCAGTCTCAACTTTCGCGGGGGGCGGCCCCGGAGGAGCATCTTCCGGCGATCAAGACGGCACGGGCGTGGGCGCTTACTTCAACGGTCCAATTGGTCTGGCCTTCGACGGCTCGGGCAACCTTTACGTGGCGGATACGGGCAACGCGACGATCCGGAAGGTAACCCCAAGCGGGGTGGTGACCACCCTCGCGGGAAGCCCTGGTCTTTTCGGTGGCACGGACGGCACCGGCTCGGCCGCGCGTTTCAGCGAACCAATCGGGATCGCCGTCGATCGCTCTGGCAATCTCTACATCGCGGATGCGGGGAACCACACGATCCGCAAGGTGACCTCCGGTGGAGTCGTCACGACCTTGGCCGGAAGAGCGAATCAATCGGGCAGCACTGACGGCAGCAGCACCGATGCACGATTCAATCGTCCTGGGGGAATCGCAATCGATGCCTCCGGCAATCTCTATGTCGCGGACACCGACAACCATACGATCCGCAAAATCTCCCCTGCCGGTGCAGTCACGACCATCGGCGGCGTCGCCGGTGAGGGAGGTCATTCCGACGGAGTCGGGACCGCCGCCCACTTCCTCGGCCCACGCGGCATCGCGGTCGCCGCCTCGGGGAGAGTTTATGTCTCCGAGGGCTCCAGCCACATCATCCGGGCGGGAGTGCAAAGCGGCGGATCGAGCCGGTCGCTTCGTCCATCGGTGCAAAGGCCGGATTCCTTCCCGGTCACAAAAGTGGGAAGAAAAAGCCTGCCGCAATTCATCACCATCACCAATGCAGGCAACGGGACGTTGCGGGGTCTCCGGCTCTTCACGATCGGCAGGGACCTGAAGGATTTTCGCTGCCGACAGCCCCGCCTCAGGACTCTCACCGTGGGAACTGCAACGACGTTCTCCGTCACCTTCAAGCCGACGAAGCGTGGGATCCGAAAGGCGGCGGCTTACATCAGGAGCAGCGGCCGCCCCGTGAAAGTCGCGCTGATTGGCCGGGCGGTGGGTCGATGAGTTCCCAGTGATCGATGGCCAAGCTCCCTCAATCCGCGAACGAAGACCCCTTTCACGGCAATCCCCCGAGCGAACTCCTCCGGGCCGCCTTGGGAGCGGGCACGGGTGCCGCGCACTCGTCGAGGCCTCATTGGGATCCGCCTGCTCCGGAGGAACTCGCCCTGCTGATGCCGGCGTACTCGATTTCCCGCCTGATCGGCCGGGGCGGGATGGGCGCCGTCTATCATGGGCTCCAGCGATCTCTGAACCGGGAGGTGGCGATCAAGTTGCTGCCACCCGAACTGGGCGCCGAACCCGAATTCGAGGCCCGTTTCAAACGCGAGGCGATGGCTTTGGCGCGCCTTAACCATCCGAACATCGTGCAGATCCACGACTACGGACAGACCATCGGCGACCATCATTACATCGTCATGGAGTACGTCGATGGCACGGATCTCCATCAACTCATCCGCTCTGGCAGCCTCGATGTGACCAGCGCCCTGAATGCCGTCACGCAGATCTGCGGAGCGCTCGAATACGCTCATGGCGAGGGCTTCGTGCACCGAGACATCAAGCCGGCCAACATCTTCATCAATCGCAAGGGGGTGCTGAAGATCGGCGACTTCGGTCTGGCGAAGCTGGCCGGAACGGGAACGCTTGGAGAAGGCGATCCCGCCCCACTGACCCAGTCCGACATGGTGATGGGAACCCTGCATTATAGCGCCCCGGAGCAGCTTGGAGGCGATCCGTTCGTGGATCACCGGGCTGACATCTACAGTCTCGGCGTCATGTTTTACGAGATGCTGACGGGGACCGTTCCCAGGGGAAACTTCCGTGCTCCCAGCGAGCGGATCGGCGCGATCGACGTGAGGATCGATGGAATCGTCTTCAAAGCGATGGAGCAGGATCCCGATGATCGCTACCAGAGCGCCGCTGATCTCGGCTCGGAAGTGGAAAGGATCCGCTCTGGGTCCATGGGTGATACCGGACCAGGGCCATCTGCGGGGGCCGGCCCACCTCCTGCAGCGTCCCGGGCTCGATGGCGGAGCATCACGGTCGGGGTCGCCGGCATGGCAGTGGTCGCCACACTTCTCGTTCTGTTGAAACGCCCTCAGGCCGAATCTGTGAAGCTGTCAGTGTCGCTACCGCAGAGTCCGGCTGAAGTTCAAGAGCCGCCGATCCCATCGGCGGCATCCCGCTCGATCCAGCCGCTGCGGGACGCCTTGGCGGAATGCCGCGATCAGGATCGGAAATGGCGGGAAAGGATCGGCGGGACCAAGCTCCCGTCTTTCGAGCTCTTTTTCCTGAGAGATCAAGATCCCCGCAGCCTGGGAGCCTCGTTCGCGGGGCTGGAAGCACTCTCCCAGAAGGATCGCTGGACGGCACTGGACCAAAGCGCCGCCCGGAGTTTTGCCTATCAGTTTGCGAAGTCAGCCCAGGATCTGACGGACAACCTGAATCTGTTGGAGATCCGATCCCGCACGGGCAATCCCGACCAGGATCGTGAATTCACCGGTGAACTCGTCAGGAGCGGAGTGACCGAACGCATCAAAGCCGCGGTGACCGAAGTGGCCATCGAGGTGCCTTTTGCTGAATCGACTCCAGATCAAGCCATCGAAGATCCCGCCAAGGCCACCCCATCCATCCCGTTCCGAAACAGCCTCGGAATGAAATTCGTTCCCGTTGCCGGAACCCAGGTCCTCTTCTGCGTCCATGAAACCCGATTCAGCGACTACGAGCGGTTCGCCCTGGACCAGCCCGGCCTCAATCAACGATGGAGATCCCAGACCGAGGATGGGTTCGTCATCACCGAGCGATCCGGCGATCACCCCGTGACCTGGGTCATCTGGTCGGAAGCGAAGGCCTTCTGTGACTGGCTCGGCAAGAAGGAAGGCCGTAACTATCGCCTCCCCACTGATGAGGAATGGAGTTTCGCTGCGGGCATGATCCGTCCGTTTCCCGGGGGGCCTTCCGTGATCGGGACGCGCTATCCGTGGGGCGATGCATGGCCGCCACCAGCGGGCGCGGGCAACTACAGCGATCAGAGCCGGAAACGTCACGCTCCGGCAACTTACGCCGCGAATTATCTGGAAGGCTATGACGACGGCTATCCCACGACCGCGCCAGTGATGAGTTTTCCGGCGAACGAGTTCGGCCTTCATGACCTCGGCGGAAATGTTTGGGAATGGGTGGAGGATCAGGCAACTGACCATCCCGCAGCCCGACTCCGTCGTGGCGGCTCATGGCGGATCGCCCTCGAACCGGACCTTCGATCCTCCTACCGTCTCAGCAACGAACCTTCCCAACGCGATCCCATCCATGGATTCCGGCTCGTCCTCGTTCCGGAAACCCGCGAGTGAATCCGGCCCGAAGGAGACCCGACCCTCTCAGGTCCCCGATAAGACCCTCTTGAAGACCACATCGGTCGCCCGGGCCATCGCTTCGCGGCTGTTGCAGCGTTCGACCCATGCGCGTCCTTGGCTCCCGAGTGCGGCGGCTTGGTCAGGATGTTCAAGGAGATCCGCAAGTTTGGCGGCGAGGTCAACCGCGTCATCGGAGCGACAGAGCAGCCCGCCGCCTCCCGAGGCAACCATCTCGGGAAAAGCCCCGCGATCGGGCACGACGACGGGCAGCCCGCAGGCCATCGCCTCGAGGGCGTAGATGCCTTTTGGTTCGACGAACCGCGCCGGGACGGTGAAGAGGTCGATGCCCTTGAGGAACTCCAGCTTCGCGCCGGCATCGGGAGCCTCGATGTGGCGGAACCGATCGGAGAGTCCGGCGGACCCGATCCGGGCGAGCTGGGTCTCGTAAAAGACGCAGTCTTTTGGCGAAAGCCAGCCGCCGGCGTGGAAGCGGAGCGCCGGGAAACGCGGGGCGAGCTCGAGGAAGGCACTCACGGCGAGGTCGAAGCCCTTTTCCGGCGAGAGGCGGGCGAAGTAGCCGAGGGTCTGTCCGGCGGGACGGGCACGACGGGCGGTGCGGACTTCGTCGAATTCGGACACGGTCACGCCGAGCGGGGTGAGATGGAATTTACCCGCGGGGATGCCTAACAAATCCCCCATGTGGTTCCGGTAATGTTCGGAGAAAGTGAGAAAGCCATCGGCGGTTTGCGCGAGCTTCCGCATCTCGGCGAGGACACCGGATTTCCACGGCTCCTCGAGTTCGTCGAGGAAGACGTCGTCGCCCTGCAGGGTCACGAGCACGGGGACGCCGAGTTCGCGTTTCAACGCGGGGATGGAGCCGCCGACAAGGAGGTTGGTCAGACAGATGAGGTCGGGCTTCGCGACATCGCGGAGCCATTCGACGAGCCGGCGCACTTCCTTGCGTTGATTGCCGTCTTCGCCTTTCACCATCGAAAGGGTGAGTGACCCAAGCTCCTTCGCACTGACGGACATGGCTCCCGAAGCGACGCGTTTGATGAGGCGCGGGTTGTCGAGCCAGCGGTCCAGGAAGGCGGGAAGGTAGCGGAACAGTGGGATCTTTTGCTGGAGGTAGACGTTGATCCCGCCGAAAAAGACCTGGTCGACGGAGCGGTCTTCTTCATCGACGCGGATCGGGGTGTAGAGCGGCAGCAGGGTGACATCCCAGCCCAGCGCCGAGAGTCCGGCGGCGAGGGCGTTGTCGCGGAGGCAACTGCCGCAGTACATGCCGCCCGCTCCGGCGGTGAGGTAGACAATGCGGGGTGGACGATTCATCCGGTCACGATGGCGAGGAGTTTCGGGTCGAGGGCATCATTCCGCCAGTGAAACCGGCTCGCGCGGAGCAGGATTTCGCGGCACACTTTCCGGATACGCATGAAGTCGCTCTTCCCTCTCCTGCTTTTCTCGGTGGCCACGCCTTTTTTCGCCGATGATTGGCCGCAGTGGCGGGGCCCCCTGCGAAATGGCATCGCGACGGGATCTGTCGATCTGCCGGAGCAGTTGACTGAGGAAAACGCGCCTCGGAAGCTCTGGGAAACGAGCGAAGAAATCCCGAGCGACCACTATGGCGGCCATGGCAGTGTCGCGATCTCCGAGGGCCGGGTTTACTTGTCCATCGTCTGGCACCGGGACGAACCGACCGAGACGCGCCGCATCGATGGCGACGTGCTTTCCGCCCTCGACTACCGCGGCACGGGCTCGCTGCCCAAGGAGACGGTGGAGAAGATGGAGTCGGACCGGCTCAGCCTGAGCCGCCGGCTCCGTGGCGCGGCACTCGACCAGTGGGCGCAGGAGTGGGTCGACGCGAACATTGATCCGAAAACCAAACTCTCGTTGGGCGGATGGATCATCGGCCGTTTCAAGAAGGGGCCCGCGGCCATCCCACTCTCGGTCTACGAGCGGCTCACGACGGTTTCGAACCGGGTGTTCGCGAACCAAGCCGAGGTGGAGACCTGGGTGGACGAGCAGGGTTTCGAACCGGCGATCCGGGCGCAAATCATCCAGGCGATCCCGAACACGATGAAGGTGGCTGATGACGTGGTGCTCTGTCTCGACGCGGAGACGGGTGCGGAGCTGTGGCGTTTCAAGAGTCCTGGATTCCCCAGCGGGCGCGCCTCCTCCAGCACTCCGGCGATCCACGATGGCCGGGTCTATGCGGCCCTGAGCGAGACGCTTTATTGCCTCGATGCGGTCAAGGGCGAAAAACTCTGGTCCGCCGCGCTGACCGGCAAGAAGGGACCGGCTTCCTCGCCTCTGGTCGCGGGAGGAAAGGTTTATCTGATGCAGAACTCATTGACCGCCTTCGATGCAACGAGCGGCGCGGTCGTCTGGGACAATCCGGAAGTGAAAGGCGCCAACTCCTCTCCGGTGTTATGGAGGGATCTCGTCGTGTGCAATTCCCAAGGCAAGATCATCGCGGTGAAAGGCGAGGACGGCAAGACGGCTTGGACGGTGCCCGGCGGTGGCGATGCCACCCCCGTGATCGACGGAGACCGACTCGTGGTCACGAGCACCCTGGACGGCAAAAACATCATCGCCTACGACTTGGCCGGAGACGCACCCCGCGAGCTGTGGTCATACGGATTCCTCGCTCAACGCTACAGTGCGAGCCCGATCGTGCACGAGGGAGCGGTCTACCACCTTTGCAGTGACCGTCACCTTTGCCTCGATCTGGCAACGGGGAACGTGCTGTGGGAGCGGCAGGCCCAGTCATCGATCTCCTCCCCGCTCCTCGCCGACGGGAAACTGATCGTCTATGAAAACCGCGGTGGATTCGTCAGCCTGATCGCCGCCGCCAAGGACGACTACCAGTCACTGGGCAAGGCCAAGGTTGGAGCGCTCTACTGCGCCTCCCCGGCGCTGGTCGGAAACACCCTCTACCTCCGGACCGCGAAGTCGGTCACCGCCTACCGGTTCTGAGCCTTCTTTCAGATCCGAAGAAAAAAGCACTTTACAGACAGGTCTGTCTGTTTTAGTCTGGCGGCGTTGATGAAAAAGCCGAACGCACGCGAGCGCATTTTGGATACTGCCGGAGAGCTGTTCTTTCAGCGCGGCTACTCCGAAGTCGGCATCAACGAGATCATCGAAAAAGCCGGCACGGCGAAGGCGAGCTTTTACCAGCACTTCCCGTCGAAGGAAGCCCTCTGCGAAGCCTGGCTTGAGGCGGTCCATGCAAGATCGGAGAACTACCGCTCCTCCCTGCTGGAAGCCAATTCGTCGGCGGTCGAGCGACTTGCGAGCTACTTCGAACAGCTGGAGCAGTTCCTGATCGCCAGCCAGTTCCGCGGTTGTCCTTACTCCAACACCCGCGCGGCATCCGGCGGTGAATGCCTCGGCATTTGCGCGCAGATCCGCCTGCACAAGGAATCGATCCGCCGTTTTTTTCAGCGCCTGGCCGCCCAGGCCTTGCCAGATCCCGCGCTTGCAGATGAAATGGGCGACAGGATTTTCCTCCTCTACTCAGGAGCAACCAGCGAGGCTCAAAATTTGAAGGAAATCTGGCCTGTCACGGTCGCTCGCCGCGCCGCCCTCGCCTACTTCACCACTTGAATCCCTTTTTTTATCCTCAAAACAGACAGACCATTCTGTAATCGATCAACGTAACCCGCTCGACCTCCATGCACACTCTGAATCCCGACCAATGGAACCTGCAGCACCGGGAACCCCTGCTGCGTTTTGCCCTACAACGCATCTCGGACTACGGCACCGCCGAGGATCTGGTGCAGGATACCTTCGTTTCAGCTTGGCAAGGGCGCCATCAGTTCCGAGGAGATTGCTCGGAGCGGACCTGGTTGACGGGCATCCTGAGGAACAAGATCGTCGACTCCTACCGACGCAATTCCCGCCGTCGCACCGTCATGTCGAGTGACCTCGATCAGACGGGTGCTGAATTCGGTGGCGCGGAAACACCCTCATGGTTGGACCGCCAACCCGATCGATCCGGCAGCAATCGACCGGAACTGGAGACAGTGAAACACGAGTTCCTCGCGGATCTCGAGGCGGCAGTGGACCAATTGCCCGGGAAAATGGGCGAGGCCTTCCGTTTGCGCGAACTCGATGGTCGATCGACCGAGGAAATCACCGCCGAGCTGAACATTTCCAAGGCCAACCTATGGGTCCTGATCCACCGGGCCAAGCAGGCGCTCGGCCAGACGCTTGGACCAGATTGGGCGGACACCGATGACTTCAGCGATCGCATGGCGGCATGATCGCGGCGCGGAGGTTTTCTCCGCCTGATCTTCCGTCCCCACACGTCACCCCTGACGGTCCCGAAGCCCCCGATGCCTGCCACCCACCAGAACGATTCCCTTCCCCGTCACAAAACAGCCGGCGGGAGCAAGTTTCTCGACGAGCGGGGCCGACCCGAACCCCCGACCGGTGAATCCATGATGTCCGAGATCGCCAGACAAATCATCCGTCAACAGTGGCCTCATCGAAACCATCGAGATCCATTACGCCGCGGCCAGGCCCGCAGCTTGATCCGGACCCATGTCCACCTCCTGAGGTCCTGGCGAGCGGAACCCCATCAGTCCCAGTCATCAATTTCTTTAGTGCGATGATCCAAAGCTAAAATTTATAAAAAGCCCTCGATTTTTTATTAATTTATATTAAATTTCGGGCTATGCGTGGCTTTTGCTTCCCATTGCCCTCTGCTCTGCTCATTATCGCCCTGGGAACTCCCGCTTCCCTGTATGCGGAGACTCCTTCACCGAAAGCGCGTTCGTTTCGGCCCGTCGTGCCGATCAAGCAGTCCGTCCGCGGCGGTCTTGATCACCAGAAAAGCCAGATCGTCAGCGTTAGCATCCCTCCTCCTCCGATTCCGGAAGAGATCAAGGAAGCCCCCGAGGCTCCCCTCAAACAGTCCGCCGATCCCGAACTAGTCGCACCGGCCCCTACGGCTGCGGATCAGACGCCAGCCCCCATTGAGGAGAAGGCTACGGATTTACCCAAAGCGGACCAGCCACCGTCGCCAAAGACCGCCGATCCCAAACCTGAGGCAAAACCGGCCCCAAAGGAAGGCCCCACTTTGACCCGCCTTCGGGAGGAAGCCCACCAGCTCGCTTCGAAAAAGCTCCGCTATGTCTTCGGAGCCGACGATCCCGATTCCGGCGGGCTCGACTGCTCGTCCACCATCCAATACCTCCTCAACAAGATCGGAGTAAAGGACGTGCCGCGCACTTCCTACGACCAATACGACTGGCTCAAAAGCAAGAAGATGCTCGATGACGTCTACGGCAAATCAGCCTCGAACAAGTTGCTGAAGAAACTCTCCCCTGGTGACCTCATCTTCTGGGGAGGCACTTGGAAATCAGGGCACCGAGTCTCCCACGTGATGCTCTACATGGGCTACGACCCTGCCGCGGACAAACATTACGTTTTCGGAGCCCGCAGCAAATCGACCACCGGGCTAACTGGGGCTGGTGTCGACATCTTCGAGCTCAACACGGAATCAGGCCGATTGATCGCCCATGGGAAAATTCCTGGATTGATCTACGAGTGATTGCGCCCCTTCCCTATTTCATCGGGGCCAGCAGATCATCGAGCTCAGCCTCGGAAAAGGACAACTTTTGCGGCGTTCCCTCGAGGATGCCTTCAAAAAGCGCCCGCTTCTTCTGCTGCAGCATCAGGATCTTCTCTTCAATGGTGCCTTCAGTAATGAGCTTGTAGACGAACACCGGATTCTTCTGCCCGATGCGGTAGGCCCGGTCGGTTGCCTGGGCCTCCAGCGCGGGATTCCACCACGGATCGAAATGGATCACCGTATCGGCCGCGGTCAGGTTGAGCCCGGTCCCGCCGGCTCGCAGGCTGATCAAGAACACGGGAACTTTGCCGCTCTGGAAGGTCTCGCAGAGCTGGCCACGATCCTTTGACTGGCCGGTCAGGGTGATGAATCGAATCCCCTCTTTTGTGAGGGCCTCCTCGATCAAAGTGAGCATTTCGGTGAACTGGGAGAAAACGAGGATGCGCCTCCCCTCCCTCACCATCGAGGGCAGCCAATCCATCAGCAGGTCCATCTTCGCCGAGCTCTTTGCTTTCTGGGCGCTAGGGAGCTTGAGCAACCTCGGGTGATTGCAGACCTGCCGCAGCTTCAGCAAGGCATCCAACACCAGCAATTTGCTCCTTTCGACACCGAGTCGGGCAATCTCCTCGTGGATCTCGCGGCTGACGGCGGCGCGGACCGCCTCATAGAGCTCGATCTGCTTCGGATGCAGCTCGACGGTGCGGACAATTTCGGTCTTCGGTGGCAGGTCGTCGGCGACCAGAGTTTTGGTCCGGCGCAGCATCAGGGGCGCGACCCGCTCGGAAAGCCGCTTCCGAAGCCCCTCGTCACGACTCTTCTCGATGGGCTGACGGAAGCATCGGCTGAAACTCTCCTCCGTGCCGAGGAACCCCGGTGTCAGGAAGTGGAAGAGCGACCAGAGTTCCCCAAGATGGTTCTCGATCGGAGTGCCCGAGAGGCACAACCGATGCCTGGCGTCGATCTGGTAGGCGACCTTGGTGATCTGGGAGGTGGTATTCTTGATGGTGTGGGCCTCATCGAGGACCACGAAGTGGAATGGCTGCTGGAGCAATTCCTCGGCGTCGCGAAAAAGGATCGGATAGGAGGTGATGACGAGGTCGCAATGCCGGAGGACGGGATAATACTTCTTCCGCTGCGGGCCTTGGAGCGCGAGCACTTTCAGCGAGGGAGCGAATTTCTTGGCCTCGCGCTCCCAGTTCGGGACCACGCTCTTCGGCGCGAGGATCAAACTGGGCAGGTCCGCACGGCCACACTGCTTCTCAAAATGAAGGTGGCAGAGAGTCTGCACGGTTTTTCCCAAGCCCATGTCGTCGGCAAGGATGCCGCCGAGCCCCTGCTCGCGCAGGAACTGGAGCCATTCGAACCCGTCCTGCTGATAGGGCCGCAAGGTCGCGAGGAATCCGGCGGGCGCATCCGGAGCCACGGTCGGCTTGAGGGCCTCGAGGTCCTCGGCGCGCTGGCGTAAATCATCGGGAGCCCGGTCCACGATGGCCTCTTCCCCCTTGATCCCCGAGAGTTGGGCGGCGCGGAGCGGGTGAAGACGCAGTTTCCCCTCCTTCGTGACGGGATGGAGATCGAACAATTCGGTGAGCAGCCCGAAGATGGTCTGGAGACGTTTCGCCGGAATCGCAACAAAGGTTCCCGAATCATCGAGCTGGATGGGAACGCGCCGTTGCGAGTTTTCGCTTTCAAGCCGCGAGAGGGATGCCCCCGCCGGCTTGCTGCCCAGATAGCGGATCAGACATGGCAACAGGTTGATTTTTTCCTCACCACGCTTGAACCCGTATTCAAACCCGAACCAATCGATCCCCTCCTCCTGCTCGATCTCGCCATAAAAATCGAGCGGTTCGACGACACGAAGGCCGAAGGTCTCGTCGATCAAGAACTCGCAACCCAATGCTTCGATCTCGCTTCGCCGATTGGCCAGAAAGTCAGCCCAGAAAACCTCCTGCATTCCCCTTCGCACCGCCGTATAAGCGTAGCATTGCCGGTACTCGGGCACGATTTCATCCCATGGGTATAGTTCGACGAGACGCTTCAACCCCATCTCGCGGAGGCGTTTCTCCACCGAGGGCCCGGGACTCTCCAGCCGAGCGAGAGGCATGTTTTCCAGCACACAGCGAGCTTCCGAGTCATCCCAGTGGAGGATCCCGCTCCTCACATCAGCGGCGAAAAGACGAATCCGGCAGCGTTGTGGGGCCGGGCGGAGCAATCGCTCGCGGGGAATGCCCTTCGAAATCATCGCGGCTACCAGCAAGGCCGCGACATGCTCGTTACACGACTCCTTGATCAGGTCGCTCCGTCCGTCGACCTTCCATCCCTGCTCCCCCCATTGGAGGATCAAGCTGACTTGGGCACGTCCACCGCGGGCCGGGTCCCTGACTTCACCGAAGACACCTGCAAAATTCCCCTGCAAGTTTGCCGTGACCACGCGCACGGACTCTCGAGCGACCAGCTCCCGGGCCCGCTCGCGGATCTCCCACGAAAACAGTTCCGAGAAGGGGGCCGCATCAAGATCGATCCGGCCGAGGAGACCGGCATCGGGCCCGTCGGAGAGCCCAAGGCGAGGTTGATCTATCGGGAGATTCGTACTCAAAGGTCGGTAAGGTGAAGAGAGGCCACCTTCACCAATTCCCCTTGAAATTCAAGAAGTGCAAAGCGCTTTTTTCCGGGTCCGGAAAGCAAAGAGCCAGGCGGATTGCTCCGCCTGGCTCCCCAGTATTACGTCCACGACCAAACACCGTTCGGCCGAAATCTTTTGGTCAGCGGGTGATTTCCTGCTTCAACTGTTCCACCATCCGTTGACTACGCTCCAATACCCGCGCCAATTTGACACGGTCATGGGAATCTTCCGGCATCCCGGCAATGGCTTCCGACAGATCTCTTTGCAAACCGTTCAAATCCGCCAAAAGGCGCAAATCGCTTTCCTCGTTAACCACCGGGTTGCCGCTGATCGATACCGGTTGGAAGGCATTCCCGGTCGACCCCGCCGATTCCCTACCTCCCATGGTGACGTAACCGCGCACCAAGACGCTGCCAGTACCGGAAGCCGCCAACCTATCCTCGGACTTGCCGAGACGGCGCTCAATCATTCCGCTTTTGAAGGTCCGGGAAACACCGTGAAGAGGTGGCAAGTAGGAGTCCACCCGTTCGGCGCCCTCGGGTCGATTCGACGCCAAGCCAGCCGCAGCAGGGTGGAAAGAAGCCGGAATCACCTGAGCGGCATCAAGATAGGTCGCATCGACATTGCCACTTCCGGCCACATCGGCGGAATCAGCCAGATCGAGCGAAGCGAGATCTGACACTTCCTCGGCGAGCATCAAGCGCGGAACATGAACCTCTCCGTGACCGCGCACCACTTCAGCGACCTCAAGCGGAGTCGGATCAGCGGCAAAAGCGACCGGAAGTTCCTCATTTTGAGAGGTTGAGACCTGAAAGTAGGCCATCGCGGCGATCGCGGCAGCTGCGGCGGCGCCAACCAAAACGTAACGGCGTGCGCTCGGCCGAAATTCAGCGCGAACGATGTTCGAAGCGGGCACTGAATCGAGCAGTTTCAGCGACGGAACTCCGCAACCCGATTTCCATTCGCGCTTCAATCCCTCACCGAGAAGGTTCATCACGTCCTTCAGTTCATCGAATTCCTGACGAGCCTTTGGAGAAAGCTGTAGGCGGGCCTCGAATTCAGCAGCTTCGGAGGCACTCAGTTCCCCGAGAGCAAAGGCCGTCAATTGAGGGTCGTCGGTGTTGACCGGTTCACGATTCATGCAGGTGGAATGGGTGAGGGTGCGGGAAAAATCAGTCGGAGTCACGTTCGACTCCCATGAGCGAACGCAGGCGCTTGATGCCGGTATGAATGAGGAAACCGACATTGCTGACACTCAGCCCGGTCACGTCGGAGATCTCCTTGTAGCTGAGGTCGCCTTGAAACTTGAGCCGGATCACTTCCCGTTGATTATCGGGGAGGCGGTCGAGCAGAGCCATCACTTCCGTGTGTCGCTCCCGCTCTTCCATGGCGCGGGACGGATCAGGGGCGCTGTCGTTGAGATTTTCGAAGGCTTCTCCGGCGCTGGAAAGCATCGGGTTTTCCTTACGGAGGATATCGATCGATCGGTTCCGGCAGACCGTGTAGAGCCAACTCTTCAGTCGACCTTGGATGAGGGCGGGATCCTGCCGATGAAGCTTAATGAAGGTATCCTGAACCACATCACGGGCGCGATCCCAGTCTCCGCCCAGCAATCCGGCCGCATAGCCGGTCAGAGGGCCTTCAAAATCTGCCTGGGCAGACTCCACGAGTTCGCGGGGCGAAACTTCCATGATCTGGAGCAAGGCGGACATGAAGGGCGTCAATTACAAGCCCTGAAACGTGCCGCCGGAACGCTTCTTAGAAAAATCTTCAATCAAAGTTAATCGGAAACCATGGAAAAACAATGGAGAGCTCCGCTACCGTGTCCAACCACCAGAAAAAGCACGTTTTTCAAAGCCGATTGCAATAATCGCGAGATTTTGTTGCAAAAGTGAGATTCGGGTTGCATTAATTAAGATCAATGTAGTATTAAGAAAGCGATACCATTTTCTCTTTGTTCCAACCCTACCACTCCAATGGCCAAAATTCTTGTGATCGACGACGAAGCCGCCATCCTCAGCCTGATGGGCAAGTCCTGTAGGATTCAGGGTCACCAAGTCTCCGAGGCCCTCAGCGGAAAGGAGGCACTTGCCGTCCTCGACTCCTGGCGCCCCGACCTGATGATCGTCGATCTCAAGCTTGGAGACATGGACGGCCTCGATATCATCCGTCACAGCAATGAGCACCATCCTGCGACGCGGGTCATCATGGTAACCGGGAACGGGACGATCGAGACAGCGGTGGAAGCCATGCGGCTCGGTGCCTTTGACTACCTTACCAAACCCTTCGAACTCACCGATCTTCAGAAAACGGTGGAACTGGCCCTCCAAAAACCGCGGAGTGGTTCCGGGGCCGAGAAAGCCCTTTGGTCGGATGCCTCCATCGTGCCTTCGGCCGGTGACATGATCGGTGAGAGCCAGAAGATCCGCTCGATCCTCAAGGTCATCGAGAAGATCGCAGATAATGATTCGCCGATCCTCCTTGAAGGAGAATTCGGTTCCGGGAAACAAATGGTGGCCCGCAGCATCCACAAGGCCAGCCGTCGCAAGGACGCGCCCTTCAAGGTTCTCCAGTGCTCGGCGCTTCCGGAAAACCTCCTCGAGAGCGAACTTTTCGGAACCGCGGGTGGACGGGGAGAAACCCTCTTTTCGCGCGCTGCCGGTGGCACCCTGCTTCTTGAAGAAATCCACGTCCTGCCTCCACGGCTTCAGTCGAAGCTGGAGGCCTACCTTGAGAACATCAGCTACCTCCGGTCCCAGGGCAGTCTTCCGGTCCACATGGATGTGCGTTTCATCGCCTCCTCTCCCCAACCTCTGCAGGATCTGGTCACCGCGGGAACGTTCCGTGAAGACCTCTATTACAAGATTTCCGTGATCCCGATCGAGGTTCCCCCGCTCCGGAGTCGTCCCGAAGACATCTCTGTGCTGGCCCATTCCTTCTTAAAGCGTTACTCCGACCGTACCGGCACACCAATGCCCGAGATCGACAAGTACGCTCTGCGCCTCCTCGAATCCTACGGCTGGCCCGGCAATGTCGGCGAGCTCCAGAACGCGATGGAAAGGGCCTGCGCCTTCGCGGAAAGCGGAAGGATCCGACCGATCGATCTTCCTCCCAAGGTCTCCCAGAAAGTCGAAATCACCGATGAAGACGAAAAGACCACCCATCACCTTCCCATCGGCGTCGGTCTTTCAGACTTCGTCCGCAAGCAGGAGAAGCTCTTCATTCGCGAGACCCTGAAGTACAACGGAGGCTCCCGCGAGAAAACCGCGAGCATGCTTGGAGTGAGCATCGCCACCCTCTATCGGAAGATGGGCCTCAAGCTGGAGAAGGACAAGATCCTCGCAAAATAATCCCAACCGACTCCCGCGTTCAGAGCACCGACTTGAGAATCTCCTGCTGCCAACCTAGCAGGATCCCCTCTTTTTCGGACTCATGCAGGTTTTTGGCTGCGAGACGTTCCATCGCGTTTCGTGTGGCCAGAACGGTAGCTTCGATCTTGAGCTCGCTCGCCTTGGCGTCGCGCAGTTTGCGGATTGATTCAAAGCGGGCCTCGTCGATGTCGAGCCGGGGAGCATCTCCCTTGCGGTGCTTGACGGGATAGTTCCGAGGGTCAACGTCGCGAGCGGAATCGATCATCTCCTCCAGCCGTCGAAGAGGACCAGGTCGCAGGTAGCCGGGCGCGATCACCCCCCTCCCCGCGTCAAGGTGCTCCGCGATGGCGATAATCTCGTTATTGCCAAGAAACTTGAAGGCAGGACGGTCGAGCCGGCGGCACTCCTCATCCCTCCACATCCAGACGTGCTTGAGGTAATGCAGTCCCCGCGGGGAAAGCCGTCCCCAACCGCTGACCCGCCACACTTCGTCCTCACCTTTCTCGGTGCGAGTCATCACGGACTCTCTCGCTGCTTTGCAGCTTTCGATGAACCAATCAAGCCGCCCTGCGATCTTGAGCCGCTCCAAGTAACGGTTCCCGAGGTCGACAAGATACCGAACATCGTTGTAGGCGTACTCCAGCATTTTTTCGCTGAGCGGCCGCCTGCTCCAGTCGGCCTTTTGCGATTGTTTCGAGAGCTTCACGCCGTACTCGTCCTCGAGCAGATTGGCGAGGCCGAACTTTCCAACACCCAACAAGCGCGCCGCGATTTGGGTGTCGTAGATTTCCCTCGGCACCCAGTTGAAGGTCCGGTTGAAAAGCGAGATGTCGTAATCCGCTCCATGCATCCACACCACGTCGCAGCGATCAATGAGATCGACGAACATCCCGACTCCGGCCTCGCCGAGGTCGAGCGGATCGAGAATCGCCAACCGGCCCGGAATCGCAAGTTGAATCAGGCAAAGCTTCGTTTCGTATGAATGCATGCTGTCGGCCTCGGTATCGATACCGCAGGCTGACAATCGCCCCTCACCAACTTCCCCGACAAAGCGGCCGAGGTGCTCCGCATCCGGCAGATAAGCCTCGGAAACCGCGAAATCGCTCTGGAAACCAGTGGGGGCCATCTTCAATCATTGGATGCCCCGGAGAAGGAGCTCAGCGTTTGACCGGGTCGCCCTGATGGCCTTGAGGAGAACCACCATGGCTTCCGGCGCGGGACGCTGCACAAGCTGCTTGCGCAACGAATTGATCCGAACGTATTCATCGGGGTGATAGAGTAGCTCATCCTTGCGGGTCCCGCTCTTGAGCAGATGGATCGCTGGGAAAATACGCGACTCGGCCATCTCCCGATCGAGGGTGATCTCCATGTTGCCGGTTCCTTTGAACTCCTCAAAAATCACGTCGTCCATGCGGCTGTCCGTTTCGATCAGGCAGGTCGCAAGGATCGTCAGACTGCCACCGCCCTCGATGTTGCGCGCCGCACCAAAAAAACGGCGGGAGCGCTCCAGTGCCTTCGGTGAGATCCCACCACTCCCGATGGGGCCACCGCCACCGCCGTGGTTACGTTGGTGACGTCCTCCGCCTCCGCCTCCGCCGCCATCTCCAGACTGACGAGCGGAGTTATGGGCGCGGGCCAAGCGGGTCAAGCTGTCGAGCAAAACGACGACGTCCTTGCCGGTTTCGACCAATCGTTTGGCCCGGCTTAGCACCATCTCCGCAACCTCGATGTGACGGGTTGAGGCCTCATCAAAGGTTGAACTGAAAATCGAAGCCTGAACGGTTTCCCTGAAATCGGTCACCTCTTCGGGACGCTCATCCAAGAGCAAAACGATCAACTCGGTTTCGGGATTGTTCTCGTGGATGGAAACGGCGATGTTCTTGAGAAGAATAGTTTTGCCTCCGCGGGGCGGGGCGACAATCAAGCCACGCTGGCCTTTTCCCAGGGGAGCAATCAGGTCAATGACCCGGGGAGAAATCGCGGGCGATCCCGGAGTTTCGAGGATCAGGCGTTCCGACGGGAACATGGCCTTCAAGTCATCGAAGGGTGCAGGAGCCGCCCAATTCGCCACAGGAATGCCTTCGACTTCGAGAATCTCGGAAGCCACCAAATGCTTCTCCCGGTCACGGGGGGCACGGACGCGACAGCGAAGTTTCTGTCCGGGGCGCAGATCAAGCCCTTTCAGCAGCCCTCCGCCAACCGAAACATCATCGGCATTCGGAGAGAAACTGAATTCTGGCCACCTCAAATAGCCCTGGAAGTCTCCACGCAGTTCCAGAAAACCCTCGGCTTCCAGAACCGTGCCCCGATCGGCATAAAACCTCAGGATCTCATATACGAGGAAGTGTTTGGACCGAACTCCCGCCACACGCAAGCCGGCCGATTGTGCCAGTTCATGGAGCACCGCCAGGGATTGCCTCTGAAACTCGTTGATGTCGATCCTCTCGGGAACCTCAACGGTGGGGGAGATGGCATCAGTCGAAACCATCGAGGGCGACTCGCTCACGGCAACGGCGGTATCGGCGTTCACCTCATCAGTCTCGTTCGGATCAGTCATTGAGAAAAAGGGATTGGCAACGGAGAGCCAGATGATCGATCTGGAAGTGAAATGAGTCGAGATTGCCGTCGTTCCAGACGACGATGTGCGCTTTCCGCACCTTCTCGGTTATGGGGAGTTGGGACATCAAGATCTTGCGAGCCAGTTCGGCTTGCAAACCCCTCGTTTGGGTCAATCGATTTTCCTGCATTTCCCGGGAAGCGCCTACAACCACATCTAGCTCCCGGGAAAGGGGAAAATCGACCTCGTAGAGCAAGGGTACTTCAACGAGAAACAGCTTTGCCGACTCCGCCAACGTCGACCTGCGTTCGTCGACGCGGATCCGCACGAGCGGGTGGAGCAACCCCTCAACCATGGCACGGTACCTGGCATTTTCAAATACAAGATCCCGGAAAGCCTCCTTGTTGAATAGACCGCCAGACAGAATCGACGCGCCCACCCCTGATGCGAGTTCCACCAGGTACGCTTGAATCTCTGGCTCGGCGACGATCTTCCGCACTTCCTCATCGCAGTTGAAATAGCCGCCCCTCCCCTCGGGCACCCAGTCGTTGAACCTCCGGCAAAAGGCGCTTTTTCCGCACGCAACTCCGCCGGTGACAGCGATTGTGATCATGGCTTCTCAAAAAAACAAAGACGTGGCCCACAGGACCACGTCTTGCATCGTGCCTAGCACCCGAAAATAACGATCACTTCTGGTAAGGAATCGGTCCCGGAGCGAAGCTGGCAGGGGTCGTGATCGGCGGGCGCGGAACCGGCTCGGGAAGCGGCTCGTCCACCAACTTACCATTAATCGGCATGCCGGCAGGATCCATCAAGCGGGCCTGCACGAAGATCGTGAGGTTACGCTTGAGGTGAAGCTCGACGCTGGAGCGGAAAAGACGTCCCACCACTGGCAGGTCCCCAATGTAAGGGATCTTGTCCTCAACATCTTGGATGTCCTCGCGGATCAATCCACCAAGTGCCACGGTCTGACCGTCCCAGATCGTGACCTGGGTGGTTACCTTACGGGTGTTGAACACCGGCATCTCGATGCGGTTCTCAGTGATGATGACTGGCTCGACCAAGCCCAGGGCATTTAACGAAGTGGTCTGGATCGGGCTACCGTAGTTAATGAACCCATCGAACTCGACCACCTCTGGGGCAAGGTTGAGATCGATGGTGAACTGATCGGCACCAAGGACAGGATCCACCTCAAGGGTTACACCGGTGTTACGGGTTTCGAATGCGGTAGGCGTCGCCGGTGTTACCGGGAATCCACCGCCGGAGGATGCACCCCCTGTAGTAATCCCCCCGATCGATCCGAACTGGTTCGGAATCTCCGGCGGGTCATACTCCGTGGGGTAGATGAATTCACGAATCACCTCGATCTTGGCACGCTGCCCGCTGCGGGCCATGACCGACGGAGCAGAAAGAAGGTCGACGCCCTTTTTCTGGCTCAAGGCACGAATCATCACCTGAAATTGAGGATCGGTGAAAACACCCGCGATACCAAAGACGGCAGGAGCCATCGAGGAGCCTCCTCCCACAGTACCAGCAGCCTCGGCGATCAAGGCATCAATGGAATTGCTATCGATGGCGCGACCGCCGGACCGCAGACCTGCCGTCACGTTGTTGAATCCAACAGGCAGCTGGGTCGCAGGATTGACGAAACTGTAGTCCACAGGGTTACCCGCTCCAGTCTGGTTCCCCACGGTTCCCCCGGCACCGAATACCCGCGGAGTGGTTCCGAAATTGAAGGGACCCAACAACCAGTCAAAACCAAGTTCATCGCCCTGTTCTTCGCTGATTTCGACGAACCTGGAGGTGATGTAGATTTGTTTCTCCACACCTTCTTTGATCGAGGCGATGTAAGCCTCCACCAACTCCATCTGATCTTGAGTGTTTCGCACGATCAACTGAGAGGTAGCGGCATTGTAAATCGCTGAAGCACCGCCAGCGAAGGAAATTCCCGCCTTTTCAAGAATGCTTTTTGCAGTTGGTCGCGAAGATGGACCTGCCGTATTGCCCGCTGCCACAGGATCGGCAAAAGGATCGGCCGGAGCGGCAGCGCCGCCCCCGCCCCCACCGCCAGCATCCGTCGAAAGAAAGGTCGGCGGAACCACATACACATTAGTGAACATGTCGGCATCCGGAGTGGACACTGGGACCACCTTTACCGCAAAAGGCTCAACCTTATATTTCAAGCCGGCGAGCGAAGTCGTGTAGCGCAGGGCCTCGGCGAGAGGGACGTTGGAAAGACGCAGGGTAATACGGGTGTCTCCGGCACCACCGCCTCCCGCTGCCGCGACAGGTGCGCCCGCACCAGGTTGATCAAAGCCAAGACCTCCTCCGGCAGGAGGTGCCGCCGCCGGAGCAGCTCCCCCTCCCCCCGCACCGGATCCAGCATCCAAGATAATGTTGATCCCTTTGCGACTGATATCAGACTCCTTGACATCCAACTCCACACTGCGCTGTTGGATGAAATCGAGGGCGTCCTTGAGAGGAGTGTCCGCAAACTCGACGCTGGTCAGCACGATGGTCTTGAGCTTCTCCTCGATCCGACGGATCTCGGTGGTGCTGGTGTCGGTGGGGATGTCAACGATCGGGCCGCTTTCAAGATTCGCCGGCACCGGGCTCTGCCAAAGATCCCCGATTTGAGCCAACATGCGGGCACGGGTGTGGTCATAGGCCGCATCATAATAGTTCATGCGGTGCCGTTCGTTGTCTTCCTGACCGCGACGAGCAGCTGTATTGTAAGGGTCGTCGTTGAGTGCCTTATTGAACTCGCGATCGGCGCGATCGTAATCGCCGAGATCGAGATATCCTTGAGCCGTTTTGAGAGCCAACTTGACGCGTCGCACCCGTTCAAGGTGGGACGGAGTCAGGGCCGGCGAGTAATAGTCTGGGTCATTGAGGCGCTCCAAAAGACGCTTCGCTTCAATGTTGTCAGGGTCCACGCTGGGCTGGAGAACCTCTTCGACAAGTGCGATCGCCTCGGGGTAGCGACCTTCCTCGGCGCGCTGCGTACCCAAGAGCACGCTGGCACGGGCGAATTGGGCGATGTAGGCCCGACGACGAGGTTCCGTCATCGGCGCGTCCGGCAAAAGGTCGAGAGCGGCCCGGTATTGGTCGATGGCTCCTTGATAATCACCGTCGGCCATCAGTTGAGAACCGCGCAGCGCCGCCTCATCGGCCTTTTTCACGTTTTCCTGAAGGCGGATCACGTAAGTGCTCGCAATTCCGGGCACACCGCTGCCCGATCCACCATACCCTCCCGGTCCGGCCACGGACAAAGAACCGCCACCCGCCAAAGCGATGGCAAATCCTCCGCACAGAGCCCCGTAGGACGGGGAAATCTTTCCACTTCTCTTCATAAAATCGTCTTGTTCAAGCGGTTTCGTGATGGTCCTAAGCCCACGGGATCAATGAAGACCAGAATTTCGTGGGACTGTCAACCCTTAACTCTTCGGAATCTCCAAGGTTTGCTCCGGTTCCGTTCCGGTCTGATACGAAATGACCACAGAGGCCTCGTTGACCTTGACCACCCGATATTTAGTCTCGGGATCTGCGGTTAACGAAAAGGCCTCTCCCTCCTTGATGTATTCCTTGTATTGGGGATCGAGAATGAATTTCATCTCGGCAAAATACGTCGGAATGGGGGTCTCGAGGTTCCGAACCAAGTCATGAACCTCGTTTTTGGGCAGATAGGTCACCTTGAGCACCGATGCATCGACGTTGATCCCGACATTGTTGCGGACCTGATTCTCCTCGAAGGATTCAATCCGGAACTGCTGATCCTTCGACGTCTCGCCGATCCGCATGAGGTAGGTCTCACGCTGAGGCCAGACCACGCTGGGAAGGCGGATGATCTGGAAACGCTCCGGGTCCGGGCGAGCTGCAAATTTGAGGATGTAATCCTGTTTCTGGCGGGATACGAAAACCAGCTTCTCGGCGTACGGAGGGTGGGCCTTCGCATCCTTCGGATCGGTCTTTGCTTCCCATTCGGCAAGGTTGTCAAATCCATCGCTGTCTGAATCCTGCGCGAGCACACCGGCATTGAGGAAGTCCATTTGGTTGGCCATCAACCAAGCATTGGGCACCGGGGGACGGAGTAAAGGGGCATTGGGGTCCAGCATGTCGATCACCACTCCGTTGGCCTCGATCAAGGGGATCGAGACAAAAAGCGGAACGGCCTTCGGTGCCTCCCCCTTGACCGGATTTGTCCACGAGCGTGTCTTTTCGACCAAACTCTTGGCAGAAAGCGCCTTCACTTCCTCGGTTTCCGGAAGCTCGTCCTTCGCTGGAACCGAGGTCAACTCAAACCGATCAGCAAAGCCAAGAGACTGCATGGCAAAAAGAGCCGAAAGCCCGATCACCACCACTGCCACCAACAACAGCAACCACTTGTCCCACGGTTTGCCACTCATCGCTTTTTCCCTTTCGCTTCGACCTCTGAATCCTTTTCCTTGATTTCCTCGGGGCTAAGGAACCTCGTGATATCGACAACCATGAAGACATCAAGCAGTTCCTGCCCCATCAGAACTCGCGCATCAACATCGGCCTTGAGGAAACCTGCAGCCTTGGCTTTGGCCTCAACATCCGCATCGGAGGCTCCGTCGGCCCGCCACTCGGCGAGAAGTTCCGGAGAAGCAACTTCCTTGGTGATAGGATTCTCAAACTTCACGGAGCCCCCTCCGTTGGCCGCACTCAGCTTGAACGGTCCCTCGGTCACCTGGTTTTTCACCTTCAGGACACGAACGATGTAGAAGAACTGCTTTTCGTTGGCCAAGTCATTGACAAATTTCTGCAAGCAATCGTGGGAGCCTCGGAAGCGAAGTCTGACCGGGTATTTGTGGACCACTGAACTGGGATCCAATTCGCCGGCTCCGGACTCTCCGGGGATCGGATCCCGCTCAAACCCGGATAGGGTCTGGGCTCCACAGGAGACAAGTTTACGAACCAGAAAATCGATCGCTTGGAGCTCGTAATCGAGCATCGGGACAAGTTCTTGAGCCGGCACGGAATTCGCGTAGGCATCGAAACCCAATTGAAACTCCGTATCAGATTCGAGTTCCAAATCACCCTCCCTTGCAAATTTCCGGAATTCTTCGACACGGGTTTTCACTGCCTGCTGGAAATCCGTGTTTCGAAGTGTGGTGTTAAGAGTCGGCTGAAACGATTTCAGTGTCGTCAAGAGCCCGTCCACCGAAGCTTCATAACGCTGAACCTTCTCAGCAAGGGCTGCGGCATTGCCCTCGCTCGGATAGGGAACCCTGCGTTCCAGACTCTCAATCGTGCCGACTTTTTCCTCCCACTCGGACCGGGCGGCCGCATACTTCCCGTACGCCGTGATCGCAAAAAACGAACCTCCGGCGATCACCAGGAGAGAAACAACACCGAAAATGGTCAACCAAACCTTTGCCTTCATGTGATCTGCCCTTCCCGCTTATTTGGTGAATGACACGCGAGTGCCTTCCGGCAACGGCAAAGTCATTTTGAATGGGTAGGCAAAACGGTCATTGCTGCTACCCGCGTCCACTTCCCCGGCTTCGCTGATATCGATGTTCTCCAGATCGAAAAAAGTCGTCCCATCGCCCTCGACCTGACCTTTCAAGCCCTCGAAGTAATCATAGACGACTCGTGATCCCCGTGGGTTTTCCCTCCAAAGCCCTTGAATCAAAAAGGCATCAATGATCGCGACCTGCCCTTCCGGAACTGCGGTTGCCAAGGCGGTGGCATCGTCATCAACCACCGGAATGCCGCCCGAAAGCGGTTCCAAGGCAGTCATGAAGAGAAGATCATTCTGCATTTTCTGGCTGAGATGCTCGAAGAGTCTTACCCAGAACACGCGGTGAAGAACCGCATCCACATACGGCTTCTTGAGCTCGTCCACCCGGGTAATCTCAGCCTCCAGCTTTTTGATGTCACCGCCGAACTTAGCAAGATCACTCGATTTCTCCGAAATCTCCGCCACCCGTTGCCCTGTCAAGGAAGCTGCTTGAGTAAAGAAGAATCCGATCGCAGCAAGCAGCGCCGCGAGGACCACCGTGGAAAGAATCAAGGCCGGCTTGCGGGCGTCAAGTTCAGCCGCCTTTCGGACGGATTCGGGAACGAGATTGATCTGAACCGGCGCTTCGCCGATCGCACCGATCGCCGCGCCCACGAGGTCACCGAATTGATGAGCCTTGGTTTCGATCAGTTCCGCCGTCGCTCCCTTGGCCACCGCAACATTTCGGAAGGGATTGAAGTGATCAACGGGAAGGTTCAACTTCTCGGCGAAAAACTCCCGGATGAAGGGCAGGCCGGAAGTCGCTCCGCTCAGGAGAATGAAAGCCGGAGCTCCCCCGCCCTGCTGGCTGCGGTAGAAATTGATTGTCCGCATGACCTCCGCATGAAGCCTGGTCAACGAATTCCGCACCACTTTTGAGATCGCCGCGATTTCCGGATCGTCATGGTCGGCATAAGGCCCTCCCAGGGCGACAAAACCGTCCACCACTTTGCGATAATCAGCCGAACCGAAGTCGGTTCCGAACTCCTTGGCAATCGCGCGGGTGATGTCCGCGCCTCCGATTTTCACGGTGCGAACAAAGAACTTTCCACCCTCCATGAAAATCATATCGGTGGTGCGGGCTCCGATATCGATCAGGAGTGTGGTGTCTTGGAGATCGGAATAATTGAAACGCAACGCGTTGTAGAGCGCGGCAGGAGAGATCATCGCGCCGCGGGACCGCAATCCGGCACCGGCAACCTGATCATCGATCTCGGTCAACTCGTCGGATTTCACCGCGGCGAGCGCCACCTCAACCTCCACATCACCGGGTTCGCCCATCAATTGGTAACCCCAGACGACCTCGTTGATCGGATAAGGTACCTGTTGCTGAGCCTCGAACTCGACGATCTGATCGACCCGCTCGCCGTCGAGGGCCGGAAGGCTGGCGAACTTCACGAGCACGGGAAAGGAAGAGATCACATAGGAAACCGTCTGACCCTTCACTTTGAGCGCTCCCACAATTTCTTTGAGAGCCTGCGCGGCTTGGGCGGAGCGTGCCGACTCCTCTCCCGGATCACCGACAAAATCCCGGCGCTCGACTTTCTCCAAACGGAGACCTTCGCCAGCCGTGCGGGAAAAGATTGCGCCGGTGATGTGCTGAGAACCAAGACTTAGCGAAAAAATTTGATCGGACGCCATGTGATTGAGTCTTCCTTCCTTCAGAATGCCGTGAATCAGCGGCCCGATTTCTCCACTTCGGCGTAACGATCGATCCAAAGGAGCGCAAACGGAGTTTCAGCCTTTCCGAGAACTCCGGGCGCAGGCGCGACCGCCTCCCAGAATTTTCCGCCCTTCGAAGAGGTGCCTCCCACCATGACGCCGTTGTAGAACACCTCGACACCCACGGCCTCAACGCTGGTCGGCTGGAACCGGCGGAAATCACCGGTGATCTCGCCCAAGGTTGCCGGGGCAACATAGGCGGATGAGAAGCTCTTCTCGCCTGCCACGATGTTGATGTGCTTCACATCGCCGGTCAATACCCGGGGAGTCCCG
Organism: Verrucomicrobiales bacterium; assembly: GCA_041917795.1. Lineage (GTDB taxonomy): Bacteria > Verrucomicrobiota > Verrucomicrobiia > Verrucomicrobiales > DEV007 > Arctic95D-9. The sequence goes on along the minus strand of JAYRWX010000039.1, from coordinate 117,144 downwards.
GCCTTATCCCGGAAACCAACGTAGTAGCGGAAAATAAGGTCCTTTACGACAGCGTCTTTCGGCCCCCGCACCTCAAACTCCGTTTCAATCTCCAACCAATCCCGCGGATTGGGAATGTCCTTCGATTTGACGTCGCCGGCCTGGAAATTGGGGGTTTTCTGAGCGTCGAAAACCAATTGTTCCACCTTCACATCGCCCAATTTGAGTTGGACCTGCTGCGCGAATGAAGTCGGCGCGATCAAAATGGCCGCGACAAGGAGGAAAAGGGTTTTGGTCATGGGGAGTTTGGGGAGAGTGATTCTGAAGCAAAACGGGGCATCCTGGCAAGAAAATACTACGATGAGGGAAACCAAGGCGTAAAGGCCAAATCGATCAGCGCTTCGATTTTTTCCGGAAGAATTCGATCGTCTCGACGATCCCCTCTTCGAATGCGACCTGGGGGCCCCACCCCAAGAGTTCTTTAGCCCGGGAAATGTCCGGCTGGCGGACTTTCGGGTCATCGACGGGCAACGCTTCGTGGATGATGCCCGGGGTGCCCGGGATCAAATCGCGAACCCGTTCCGCGAACTGCAAGATCGTCATTTCGCGGGGGTTGCCAATATTCACGGGCTCGTGGCAGGTGCTTTGGGAGAGCCGGAAGATTCCGTCGACGAGATCGCTCACGTAGCAAAAACTACGGGTCTGACTCCCGTCTCCAAACACCGTCAGGGCCTTTCCTTCGAGAGCTTGTCCGATGAAAGCCGGCACCACTCTCCCGTCATGGAGGCGCATTCGGGGTCCGTAAGTGTTGAAAATCCGAACAATTTTGGTGTCAACCCCATGCGTGCGATGATAGGCCATCGTGATTGCCTCGGCAAAACGCTTTGCCTCGTCGTAAACCCCACGCGGCCCGATCGGATTGACATTCCCCCAGTATTCCTCTCTCTGCGGATGGATCAGAGGATCCCCGTAGACCTCGGAGGTTGAGGCGAGTAGAAAAGTGGCATTTTTGACCCTGGCCAAACCCAGGGCGTTGTGGGTCCCGAGGGACCCCACCTTGAGGGTCTGGATGGGAAGTTCGAGGTAGTCGAAAGGGCTCGCGGGAGAGGCGAAATGGAAGATGTAATCGACCTCGCCTTCGACTTCGATGAATTTCGTCACATCGTGTTCGATGAAGGAAAAATCCGGATTCCCTTCATGATGGGCGATGTTCTCCAAGGATCCCGTGAGGAGATTGTCGATCGCGATGACCCGATGATTCTCGGACAACAATCGATCGCCAAGGTGGGAACCCAAAAAACCGGCCCCTCCTGTAATGACCGAAACAGGCTTGCGGGAGGATGGGGAAGGTTCTGACATTTCAGGCAATTGAAGTCGCTGAGTTCAGCTTATCTTTGAACATTGGTCAATCAAATTGCGCACGGCCCAGACACGAAGGGTTGAGGCTCCCAATTTTGAGAAGCCCGCCCCCGCATGCCCCCTCCGTGACTCGGAGGGGACGCCTGGGGGATCTGACGGAACAACTTGCCGAGAGCAGGAATTTGCCGTTTGGCTGGAAGACTCACTCCTCGCCGTTCACTTCTGACTGCCTTTTTCTCCGGAGACGGCGAGCGAGCAAGCCACTCAGCGCGATTCCAAGGAGGCTAAGCGTGCCAGGCTCCGGAACAGCGGTCAAGGTGATGGCATTCGCCGTGGAAACACCATAGCTGATGAAATAGTTTCCAATGACATCTCCTTCGTCAAGCCCATCAAAAGTGCCGTTGAGATTCCCAAACGTGGCGATCACGTAATTGTTTGCCGAATAAGTCCCGACCGCGTTCAGATCAAGGAAAGATCCGCCGAGTTCGAGAAGCCCGGAAACCGCGATCTTGTCCGCGTCATTCGGATTGGTTTCCACCAGATCCACCAGCCAGGTGCTCCCACTTTCGAGAGTGAGGTCGCCCGAGAAGGTAAGCGTACCCACGGTACCTACGGTGCCGCCGGTGATGACGGCTCCGGAAGAAATCGTGGTGTCTCCGCTGACCGTCCCGATACCCCCGAGGGTGCCTGCGGCAACAATCACCTGACCGGAACCCGTCGAGGAGCTGTCAAAGTAGAGCGCGCCGTCGCCTGACTTGGTGAGATCACCGGTCAGGGTGACCGGGTTGCTGATCGTCAGGCTGGTTCCGGATGCCGTTTCAATCGTCCCGTCAGCCGATCCAATCGTGATTCCGCGGTTCACATCGTCGATCTCGAAGGTAGCGGTGGTCTCCAGGATGCCGCCGTCGATCAGCAAATGGGCAGCAGACGACGAACCCGGATTGCTCCCGAGATTGGATTCCGACGAGATCGAGAGTTTTCCGGCGGTGATCGAGGTGGGGCCCGAATAGGTGTTGGTGCCCGTCAGGACAGTCGTTCCCGAACCGGCCTGGCGCACCTCGCCGGTGCCCCCGATGACCGAATTGAAATCCGTCCCCTGGGTAATGACATCGCTGCGGTTGAAGGAAAGGACCGAGTTGTTCACGATGGCGCTGGCCGGATTGAGCGACCCTGAGGTGCCGCCGGAACCCAATTGCAGGACGCCCGCGGTCACGGTGGTCGTTCCGCTGTAGCTGTTCGCGCCGGAAAGGATCAGGGTTCCATTCCCTGTCTTCTCAACGTTCACACCGGACACCACTCCGGACAGAGTCAGCGCATTGGAGGAATTCACAGCCACCGTCGCGGAGGTCGCGCTGAAGGTCACGGGGGTCTGGAAAGTCGCCGCCGGAGCACCCGAGTCAGTCGTGATTGCAGCCGCGCTGATGATGGTGAGGCCATATCCACCGGTGCTCTGAAGCACCACCGGAGTTCCAGCATTCTCACTGTTCACCGTGACGCTCTTTACTTCCATGTCTTCACCGAGCAGCATCACATCCTGGCCGCTCTGACCGGTAGCGGAGATGATCACGTCGGTGGCACCGGTCGGAGCCAGACCCGGAACGATCGTTCCGGCCAAATCCGTGGACCAGTTCCCCAGATTCCAGGCTTTGGTCGCGAGACCTCCCTTCCAATAAGCAGTGGTCATGTTGGCAGCCACCACTCCGTAGATTCCGCTGTCGTTGACCACCATACCACGACCCACGCTAACCCCGGAGTCATTGTAGAAGATCATGCCATTCACCGCGGTTCCCGGGGTTCCCGGGCTGGAGGTGAACTGCAAGCGATCCTGGGTGAGATCCCCTGCATTGTCGTTGACGGTACCGGCCGCATAAGGTGTGCCGGTCCACCCCCGAACACTGAGGATACCCGTGATGGAATCCAATCCACTGAAACGGAAGATGTTCGTGTTCCCGGTCCCGAAGTCGATCGTCGAATTCGAGGAAACCGTGAGAGCGTTGAAGTTCTGGGTGTTCCCCGACTTCGAATTGTCGATCACCAGTGATCCCCCATCCAGTTCCATGTTGGCGAGCCCATTGACGACGTTGTTCGACGAACTGTTCAGACGCAGGGTGCCCCCCGTGTTGAGCAGCACCTGCCGGGTTCCGCTGAGGCGACCCGTGGTCACTTGGAGAATTCCCGCGTCCACCGTCGTCGTGCCGATGTAGGTGTTGTTGTTGGTCAGGCTCATCACCGCCGCGCCGATCTTCGTCAGCGAGACGTTGTGCTGGATCACGCCACCGTAGCTGAAGTCAGTGGTGACCCCGTTGCCGACGGAGAGGACCTTGTTGGTCGTGCTGCTGTTGGTGATGTAGCCCTGGGTGGTGCTGGTCCCCGTCGTGGCGACCAGATTGCCAAGGGAACCGATGGTCTGGTTCTGACCGTTGAGGTCCAAGACCCCGTTCGCGGTGGTGATCACCGATCCGGTGGTGAGCAGGGCATCGTCCCTGCCGATCGCGAGCTTGCCGCCGGTGATCGTCGTTCCGCCACTGTAGGTGTTGGCACCACTTAGGATCACGGTGTCATACCCGACCTTGGTCATGCTGCCGGTGCCGCTGATCACCCCTTTGATTTCGAGGATCGCTCCGGAGGTCGTGTATTCCTCCATGGGCCGGAAGTTGTTCTCCTGCTTGCCGCTGTCGAGGCCATTGGCACCCTCGTAGTAGCGATCACCGAGGAAGTTGGTTCCGGAAACCGCGAAGGTCACATTCGGGTTGAGAACCCGGAGCACTCCACCGGAGGCTTGTGCTGCGGAGTGATCATCCCCGCGCACGAAGGCCTGGATGCCACCACCATTCAAGGTGACGTCCACATCCGCGGTCGGCTGATTGGCGGCAATCTGCAAGGTCGCCTTGCCCAAGTCGACCGTGCCGCTGCGGGCACCATCCACACTCCAGCGTTCCATCGAACCTTCGGTGAAGGTCACGCTGCTGTTGGTCGGCGCGAAATCGGCAACACCGATCTCGAGCACGCCATAACGATTGACGGTGAGGGCACCGGTTCCGAGCGAGCCGTTGTGGGTCACGAAGACCGAACCCTGATCGATAATCATCGGGCCGCTGAAACCAGCACTGTTGCCGCGAACGTAGAGTGTGCCGTCACCCCACTTCGTGAGGCGGTTGCTGCCGCTCAGCGAAGCCACCGACATGCCCGAACTCAGGCTATTGGTCAGATAGGCGCCGTTGGTGCTGGCCGCCGCGAAATTGGCGGCGGCGGCCGTCGTGTCGACGTTCAGAATCGCGTTGCTGGCGACCGTCAGAGTGCCAGATGACAGGATGCTACGATTGCGGTTGTTCGCGATCCGCAGGTAGGCATCCAGCGTGCCATTGATCGGTCCTGCCCCGTGTCCGCCGGACTGCTGGATCTCGATGTCGGCGATCGTGTGGACGCGGTCGTCGGCACCCGGATCCCAGTCGATCGTCGCGAAGTCGACCGCGTAGATCTTGCCGCTGGTGTAGGTGTAGTTCAGCAAGGTGTCGGCCGGTTGGGCGCGCAGATTCAACTGCGCGGAGCCGGCGTTGCTGCCGTTCAGGACGATGGTGTTGTTGGCGTGGGCATTACCCGCCGAGCCGAACTGGCCAAATTGGAGGTTGCCTTCGTTGACGACCCAACCGCCCTGATAACCGTTCCCCGTCCCGCGAGCGGCATCGCTCTGGTCGTTCGAAATTACGAGAGTTCCGCCCGTTCCGAATTTGGTGATGCTACCAGCGGTGATGTTTCCGTTTACCGTCAGAGTGCTGCCGGTGTAGAACAGAGCCTCGTTCGTCCCGGTCGAGCCGAACTTCAGGTTCGGGTTGATGACGAACGCTCCAAAGCTGGCCACGTTGCCGATATCGGCACCGCTTCCGGCCAAGGTGATGGTCGCCTCGTTGTTCGCACCGGTGGGGCTGTTGAGGGTAAAAGCACCGCCGCGCAGGGCGAAGATGCTCGTCTCGAACCCGCCCATGTTCGTGTTGGCGGTGATGTTGACCACTTCCGTGCCGACACCGGCACCGGTGGGCATCGCGACCATTTCTCCGTCGGCCACGGGAATCACTCCGTTGGCGCCGATTTTGACGAAACGATGACCATTGCCGTCCATGTAGAAACCGGGAAGCATTCCGGTCACCGCCGAGGTTGCGGAGGTCGTCGGGGCGGTAGTGAACTTCATCTGCTGCTGAGCGGCACCCGCCGTAGCAGCGACACCAAACTGAGCGGTATTGCTCGGCACAAAGACCATGGTTCCCCTGCCCTGTCCGGCCCCCGTGCCAGCGGCGGCCCGCCCCATCGAGGCAGCGGTCGCAAAAGCGTCTCCGGTGCCCTCGGAGGTCAGGTTAACTCGCGAGCCGCGATCGAAGGTAATTGCCCCGACGGTCTCGGCGGCGTTGTCCGTGTTGTTCAAGGCATCAAAGGTCACCGAGGAGCCATCGAGATTGATTCCGACTGAATCACCCCAACGATTGGAGTTCACTCCGGTCGCGGACATGTCCTGGAAGGAAAGAAGGCTAACCGGTTTGAGATTAAGGTTGGTGTAGAAGTGCGTCGTAGTGCTCCCGTTTTGGAACAAGCTGCCACCTGGCTCGATCCGAAGGCCACCATACACGTCGATCGCCGCACCGGCATTTGCACCAAGCGGACCGGCGGTGTTGCCGGTTGCCATGCCCACGTTGAAGCGAAGAGTCGTGGAACGAGCCACCACCGTTTGGCCTGTGTAGGTGTTCTGATCCTGGAAGTAGACAAAGCCGGTGGAACCGAGGTTTCCGTTCGGACCGAGGATGGCCTGGGATCCGATCTGGACATCCGTGGTCACGTTGCCGGTGGCATTGCCGATCCCGCCGGTAGACAAGTTGATGGTCAGGGTGTTGCTCGACATGTGAGTGAAGCGGTAAACCGGGTTGGTGCTGGTTCCGCCAATCACGCTGTTCGGAAGGTTGCCGAGACCCGGCAGGATCGACGCGGCCGTGTAACTGCGGTCACCGTTTGCACCGAGGTAAAGCCGACCGTTGGCGATGCCGCTGAGATCGAGCGGATTCGACTGGGTCGCCTCAAGAGCCACCATGGCGACTTGGTTGACTCCAGGAGTCGTCGCCTGGATCATGCTCGTCAAGTTCGCCTGAGTCACGTTGAAAGCCGTCCGCGCGATGGCAGGAGCGTACTGCGTGCCAGTCAAGACCACCTGCTGGCCAAGACCCGTGTTGATGTTGCCGGTGCCCCGGATTTGGATCTGGGCACCCGCATTGACGAAGATGTCGCCTGTTCCCAGATTGGCCGTAGTGCTGCCGGTGAGGCGATTGCCGAAGGCGAGAAGACCCGCATTGACATAAACGTTGGCTGCCAAGGTCGGGTTGGCGCTGTTGATCCAGAGGTTACTCGTGTTGGTCTTGTTGAAGATCACGGCCCCTCCGCCATCTGTGCTGATGGCCCCATTCAAGACCAACTCCGTGCTGTTGTTGATGTAGGGGCTGCCATGCAAGGTCGTGGTGCCGTTGATTTCCAACCCAAAGCCACTACCGCCGGTGACCGTGAGCCACTGGCTCCCCATCGTCAGGTTGTTGTAGACGATCATCTTGTTGCTGCCTGCAACCTGTGTCGCGGTGAATGCCCCACTTGCGGTCGTGCCTGTGGCATCCGTGTAGGTCAGCGTGTTACCCGAAACGCCGGTGACCACAAAGGTCCCCGCATTCGGGCCACCCCCTGTCGGAATGGTAATCGACTGACCGACCGCGAAGATATGGCCACTTGGAACCGTGGCGGTGACAACATTGGAAGCCCGAGTCCAAGTACCTACGTAGGCGTTGCGATCCACATTCACGACGCTGCTGCCCCCTACAATCAGATTCGGGCCATTGCCGGTTCCGTTGAAGAGAATGCGTTCAAGCTGGTTGTCCGAGCCTTGCCAAGTGAGGGCCGTCGCCGTGCCAACGGTCTGTGACACCGTCGAGGTCAAGGTGAAGGTGTTGGCTGCCGTATTGGCAACCGTGTAGTAGCCCGCGGGGTTTCCAGCCACGGCCGGCAACAAGATGGTGGCTCCATTGGGAAGACCATGACCAGTCAGCGTGACAGTGATGGTCGTGCCTGCCTGGGTGAAGGTCCCGCCGCTAACCGTGCCAGAATCGGCGTCCGCCCGAATATCGAGCGTGCCTTGCATCAGCGTTACGTCACCGGCTCCAAGCCCGCCAGCAATGAGATTGCCGGTGCCGTTCAAGGCGGAGTTGGCCGCTCTCGAAAACACCTGCAAGGTCCCCCCCTGAAGGGTGGTTCCCTGAGTGAAATCGTTGAGACTGGCCAAGTTGGCCAGGATCATCGTGCGGGTCTTGCTGTCAGCAGGTCCCTTGATGAGCATCCCGTTGCCCGTCACCTTGCCGGCCAGGACCAGGTTGTTGGTGCTGCCCGAGTAGTTGTTGTCCACCGAGAAGCTGGAGCGGCCGTTCAGCGTGGTCGTTCCGTTGAACTGGAGATGGAAGGCATCGTTGGTGGGATTCGTGACCCGCAGAATCTGCCCCACATCCCCGATGCTGGACCCGAAGGTGAGGTCGTTGAAGATCATCGTCCGGCCGCTAATGTTGCCTCCATTGCGATCCAGGCTGATCGTCGCCAGGGTGACGTCATCTCCAATAACGATGTTCTTGTTGAACGTGGCGGTGGTGCCAACCGTCCACGAGTCATTCCCGATCCGGGTGTTCAACGTGGTGTTGTTGCCCTGGAAGATGATGCTGCCGCCGTTGCCCGCCAGATTGGTGGTGATGTTGGTGGCGATCGTCGCCGTATAACCAAGTTGCAAAGCGCCCTGCTGGATGCGGATGTCACCGGTGAAGTCGGGCTGTTCGGAGAGGATTTGGAACGTGCCGGAACCGGTCTTCGTGATGCTTCCGGCGCGGATGCGACCCGAAGTCGTGTTATTGGCCGCGATCCCCACATTGAAGGTGTTGTTGTTGTAAATGATCAACTCGTTGGCGCCGGTGGCTCCGGCCCAGATGCCGGTTTGGACCGTGCGCGCAGCATTTGCGAGCAAACCGGACATCCCGTTCGTGCCATTGATGATCAGGCGGTTGACCGAATCGGTCGCAGCGGACGCAGTGGTGAGAGTGACATCCGTATCAATCCTCAACGCCTGGGAAAGAAGATCTCCTCCGTTCAAAACCACCGCGCCATTAACGAAGAGACGTTCGGTGTTGGTTCCCGTGCTGGTCGTCAAGGTGGCAGCTCCCTGGACGCGGTCAAAACCCGCGATGGTGAAGCCCGTGTCAGCATTGTAGGTCAGGAACTGGTTGTCCGAGGCGCTGAACATCCAGGGATCCACCATGCCATTGGTGACCGTCGGGGCCGTGCCCGTAATGATGACCCGCTCATCCGACCCGAGAGCACTACCGTTGTGGATGAACTGGACGGTGCCGTTGTTGGCCCGGGTGAGTGACGGGGTCCGCAGCTCGACACCGCGCCCGGTAACTCCGCGCACCACCTCGATCCGGTTGCCACCGGCCCCGGCGGTAATCGCTCCCATGGTCTCGACCACTTCCACCGCCGCATTTCCTTGGAGGCGCAGGACGCTGTTGTTAAGGGAAAGCGGAGTCGCGTCCTTCCAGCGGCCTTCGGTCGCCGTGGTGGGGAGCACCCCGGCGGAGGTATTGTCGAATCGCAAGGTCGATCCAGGACGCAGGGTCACCGGAATGTTGCTGTTCGTGTTCGGATTGATCAAGGTCCCGCTTTCACCGGAGATGTTCAAGGTGCCGTTGACGGTGATGCCGGAAGTCGTGAGGGAGCCGCGGACGTCCAGTTGGCTGCCGAAATTGACACGGGTGGAGCCGGTGTAGTTTTGATCCCCCATCAGAACGAGGGTTCCGCTGGTACGGGGCCCGACGTTCTGAACCGTCGAGATGTCACCCACGATGAGACTCGAAGGATTCGAGGCGTTCACATCCGTCAGGATGTTTTCATTGCCGTTGGCCCCGAGGAAGAGGGTGGCACCACCGGCACCCAAACGATAGGTGTTCGCGAGACCTGGCTTGAGAACCGCCGCCTCGTAGGAACCATGCGCACCCACCATGTTAGTCGCGGATCCGAGGAACCACATCCCGTCACCCAAAGCCATCATGTCGATCTCCTGGTTGTAGACCGTGCCCAAAGCAAGAACCGAGGAGCTCGGATTGACGGCCTTCAGGTAGTAGTCGGTCGCCGAATCCTGGATCCCGCCCAATCCGTGCGACATCAGGCGCACCTGTTCCAGCGGCAGATCCGCCGCCAGGCTGAAGACCGAGGTGAAGCTGAGGTTGCCGTTCACATAGATGTTCTGACCCTCACGGAGGTTGCCGGCGGCATTGACCTGGAAGGTCGCCAAAGGCCCGAGGTAGACGTGGCCGAGACCAAGCTTGGCGGTGTTGCTCAGGTTAACGCGGTTGCCCTCAAAGCTACCGAGCAGGTTGCGGCCGCTACCGGTGAAGAAGGTGCCACCATCATAGGTGTTCACTGCGTTGTAGAAAACGTTGGCTCCGTTCGCCTTGCGGTTCAAGCTGCCATTGCCGGAGATGACGCCGTTGAAGGTCACCGCGTTTCCATCCGCTTGGAAGGTCCAGTCACGTTGGAAATTGGTCGTACCGTTTACCCAAAGTGAGGTGAGATTCGGAGTGTTATAGTAGGAGAAGGCCGAGCCGAGCGCTCCACGAATTTCCTGATTGTTCACGACGATGGTCTTGTCGTCATTGGTACCGAGGATGCGGTCGGTTTGAATGCGGCTCGATCCGCTTGAAACGAATTCATTGCTGCTAACGGGGAGGGCTGAACCAAAGCGAAGCGTCGTATCGGCATAGGTCGTGACTCTTTCACTGCTGGCGGTGCCATCACCGTCGGTCACCAGTTGCAGACCATAGTTGGTGCTGCCTCCATTGAGCTCCACGATCGGATTCGACCCAAGAGGATTGGAAGAGCCGTTGGCGGTGCGCGCCTGAACCAGACCGCCGTAGATCTTCCAGAGACCCACGCTGTTTTGGCCAAGCCCGCTGGCTCCGTTGGTGATGACCAGTTCCGCGGTTCCGGCGTCTCCATTGAAACCGATCTTGGTGATCGTATTGTCCTCGGCGTCAATCCTGCCACCGAGGGTCAGGAAGGCCCGGCCCGTGGTCCGCAAAATCGTATTGGCGGAGCTGAAGGTGGTTGCACCCTGAACATACATTGTGGCCCGGTTCGCGCCGGTTCCCGGACCGACCAGAGAAAGCATCGGTGCATTCACCGTCAGCGTGTTGATTCCAACGTTGCTGACTCCTGTGGCCGGGACGGTGTTGGTGCTGTTCAGCGAAAGGGTGGAGGAGGTGTTCGCCGGAAGGGCGGCGCCGTTGCTGAAGCCGGAGGCCGCGATGGTGATGTTGGCACCGTTCGCACCGCCGAACATGTTGTAGTTCAGGTTGTCGCGGGTCTCACTTTCCAGCACGTTCGCATTGATGGCGAGAATGCCCCCTTGCAAGTTGATCGCTCCGTTTCCAAGGGCGGTCAGACTGCGGGCATCAAGAGTCCCCAAGCCCGCGGTCGCGCCGGTGGCATTGGTGACACGGCCCGCCTGCACGTTCGTACCGCCAGTGTAGGTGTTGTAGCCGGAGAGTTGCAGGGTGCCATTGCCCGTCTTGGTCAGGCCAACCGATCCGGAACCATCCGTGATGGAGCCGGAGAACACGGTGTCGACACCGAACCCATTGCTTGCCTTCAGCGTCGCGGCACCTGCCACTCCACTTGTCACGGTCCCGTTGCCGGCGAGTCCACCGACCTGGGTGTTGAGACCGTTCAGGTCGAAGATCCCCGATTCATTGACATTGAGCACATAGCTGCCCGTGAGGGTGTTGATGCCCGCGGAACGATTCGCATTGCTGAACTGTGCGCCGACATTGGCGAAGCGGAAGGTTCCGTTCTGCACGCTCAAGACAGGGAGTCGCGTTGCATTGGTGTTCAGGACGTTGCCCGCGCCGGAAAGCTCAAGGATTCCTCCTCCGGTCTTGGTGAAATCCAAGGCACTGACACTGCCCGAAAGCTGGGACGCCCCGGTTTGTCCGTCGCGCACGTAAACAATCGCTTCCTTCAATCCCGATCCCGTCCCCGTACCAAAGAGGACGTTGCTGCTGATCACCGGAGCCGTCGCGCCGTTGAGGATCATGCCGCCACCGTTGATGCGGAGCAGCACGCTGCTATCGAATCCGGCGATGTTGCTGTTGGTGCGAAGGCCATAGACATTGATCACGTCGTTCGCGGCGGCTCCCACAGTATCGGCGGCAGTGATGTTCGCGATCGTCGCCGGAGCGTTGGCAGCGAGTGTCGTGCTCTGGTCCGCGGTATGGACGGTGAACCCATTGGTCGCGTCGTAACGGGCGAAATTGGCATCCTGTCCGGCGCCCGCTTGAGCAACGAAGACGGAAGGAACTGTCAGGGTGTTGCCGCCACCCAAGGTGGTGTTCGCCGGGGCTCCGGCGCTCACGATGACCTTCTCGGTGCCGCCCAGATTACCTAGAGCGCTGGGATTGATCGTCAAGGTTCCGTAGTTGACGGAATTGAAGGTTCCCGTACGAGCCAGGGCGGTCGACACGGTCAATTGTGAACTGGTGGACCCTTGGTTCAGCGCGATCGCGGCGGAGGCACCGTAGTTCAGGTTGGGAATGGACAGTGCCTGGGCAGTGCCGCCGCCGATGAGCGAAAGGGTTCCACTATTGATCGTGATCGTTCCCGTTCCGAAAGGAGTCCCGCTGGTCGCCGTAGTGGAAACGGTGCCGCCGGTATGGCCGAAGACCCCGATGTTCGGATTGGCTTGAGCAACGCCACCGAGAATGAGGGTGGTGTGCAGGTTGGCATTGCTATTGAGCGCCAAGGTGCCGGGCCCCGACTTGGTCAAGCTGACGGTGGAGACGGCGATCGTTCCGGTCTGGCGGACCATCGCGGTGTTGAGCGTCAGGGTCTGGCCGGAAGCGACATCGATCCCGGTGTTGACGTTATTCGTGGTGCCACTCGTTGCCGTCGTCGCAAAAATGATTTGCCGGGACGTGGCGAAGCCGCTCGATACCGAAAGAGCACCGCCGCGCATGCGGATGTCGGCAGGCCCCGAGGAGTGCTGCCCACCGGCAGCGAGAGTCGCGGTGCTGCCGAGCGAGGCATCCGCTCCGACCCGGAGGATGCCTGCGTCGATGAAGACACCGGTCCCGTAGTTCGCATCCGAGGTGATAAGGTTGGCTTGGGTGTTGGTGCCTGAAAGGACCAAGATCCCGTTCCCCGTCTTGAGCAGATTGCTCCCTTGAACGCCACTGTTGCTCAGGTTGCCACTGAAAGTGGTGGGCTGGTAATAGTTCGTGGTCTGGAAGACACGGTTGCGCAGCGTTCCGCCGCTGTGAAGGTCCCAGTTCCGCGTAAAGGTCAGGGCTTGGTTGCCCATGAACTTGAAGGTTGCGTTCGAATCCGAGGAGGTTGCGGCAAAGGCGTTGACGATGGTACGGGCTCCCCCGACCGCTACGAGGACCGCCCCGTTACCACCTTCTCCCGAGGTGAGGGTCAGCGCTCCCGTTCCGAAAGGACCCGCCAAAATCACAGGGTTGGTGGCAGGACCGGTGTAGTAGGTGTCCGCTCCGATTTCGACCCGGGCCGAGTTCAGCGTCGTGCCGCCGGAATAGGTGTTGATTCCGTAGCCGTTGACATTCCCCAGAAGACCAACCGTGCCGCCGAAGCTCGTCACGGCAGTCGTGGTGCCGAGCCTCACCGCGCCCCCGCCACTGATCGGGCCAGTAATGTCAAGTCGGCCGCCGGTGCCGATCGCGTGGTTCGTGCCCACCGACCCGAGGGTGAGGACACCGTTGGTCGCCACCGAGATGCCACCGCTGACCGTGGCCGGTTGCAGGGTCATTCCACGGATGAGGTTGATGCCCGTTCCGGAAGCTCCAACAACCTGGATGTCGCGGCTCACCGTGTAACGACCACCGATGCCGAGGCTGCCGGCGTTGTTGGCGCTTTCGACACCGAGCACGATGGGGGAGATACTCGAGCCCAGCGGACCGGCTACCCCGGGGGCCACGTTGCCCACGACGACGACATCGCCGCGGTCGATCTGGGTGAAGCCCTGGTAAGTGTTGGCACCACGTAGGCTCACAAGCTGGGTGCCCCGCTTGATCAGGTTGGAACCCGCCGCCCCACTGATCACTCCATTGGTGGTCGAACCCGCCGTCAGACCTACAGCCATCGCACTCGTCCCGTTCAGGTTCCAGATCCGGGTTGCACCCGCGCCCACCACATCGCTCATGGCGACGTTCCCGTTGATGACAAATTCATTGCCCGCCACCGTCGTGTTGAAGTCTCCTTGCAGGACGACGTTGTTGTCGATGACAATCTGGCTGGTTGCGAAGTTGTTGGTCCCCAAGTCAACGCGGACAGAACCGCCATTCACGACGAGACGGCCGCTTCCCAATGCAAAGTTGTTTCCAATCGCCAAGGTCGACCCGGTGTTGACCCGGACATCGCCGGTCAGCCCCGTGTTCCGGGTCGGCAGGGTGATGAAGCCGATGTTGCCGTTCACAAAGGCCGGGGAGTTCCAGGCGAAATCTCCGGTTTGAGCACCGATCTCCACGCGGACGCTGTCGGCCGTTCCGCCGCTGAAGACGTTTTCGAACAGCGGTGTCCGGGTGTTCGCACTCCCGACGGAGACCGATCCGAAGTTCACGCCACTTTGGTTACCACCGCCTCCGAGGAGGTAGCGGCCATTGGTGGAGGCACCAATCGAATCATTGAAGTAGTACGCTTCGGCCTGCTGGGAGTTGCCGATCCACCAGTTGCCTCCGGCGATGGTCGCGGGAGTGAGTTCCCGGCTGTAGTACCCGTAATCGAGAGACAGCACCCCGTTGAACGGACCGGTGCTATCCACCCGGATTTGGCCGGCGGTTGGCGTGCCACTGGTGATGAAGGTGGGGAGCACACCATTGTGGGCGATGCCGATGCCCCCAAGCCCGTAGCCATCGGAACGAAGATAAACGGCATTGCTCGCGATGTTGGCATTGTCGGCGATGCGGAGGTGACCGCCGGGCTGGATTTGGATGTCGCCGGTGCTGAACGGAGTGCCCGCACCACGGAAGGCGGAAGCCACCGTGCTGGTCGCGGTGTTGAGGGTCGAACCCCAGATGGTGGTGCCCCCCGTGTAGTTGTTGGAGCCATTCAGGAAGGTCACGGTTCCATTGCCATGTTTGACAAAATCCTGCCCCGTTACTTGACCTGCGAAGGTCGATTGGGCGAATCCGTCGAAGGTACTGTTGATCACCGCCTCCTGAGCCAGCGTGGTGGTGCCGCGCACCCAGATCCCGCTCTGCAGGTTCAAGGTGATGCTGCTGTTGCCGGTCATCGCAACGGACCCAGCCGAGTTCCCGATGGTGAGGTCGGCGATCCGCACATACTGGGTTGCTCCGTTATTGCGCATGGCGGCGTCTCCGCGAATGAAGATGTCGCTCTCGAGCAAGGACTGAGCGGAAGTGGGAGTGCTGGCGATTTCGGAGGCGGTGCCGCCGGCGTTGGCCATGATGGACTGAATGTTCAGGGTGCCGCCGTTGACGATGATGTCCTGGCTGTTGAGTACCTGACCGACCGGGGAACCGGTGCCGGAGTAAGGAACCCGGATGTAGGTGGTCCCTTCGTGCAGGACCACGTCTCCACCGATGCCCGGGTTGATGCCGTGGATCTGCAACTGGCCCGCACCAAACTTGGTGAGGCCCTGCGCTGCGACGATCTGAGCCTGGATGATGGCGGTGCCACTGTTGTAAATGAAAGCTTCACCCGCTCCGCCCGAACCGAAATTCAGGGTCATCGGAGAGACCACACCGGCGGTGATGGCGCCGGTCGCATTGATCGTGCCACCGGTCATGATCAGGCCTCCGCTGCCCAGAGTCAGCGACAAGCCGCCGGTCGTCGGGTTGATATTCTGGCTGGTGCGCAGGGCGTAAGCCGTCTGGTTAGCGCTGAAGGTCTTCGTCGCGTTCGTGACATCGACGATATCGTTCACACCAAGTCCGGAAAGGGTGGCACCGGAGAGGATTTGGTTGTAGGCGAGTTGACCTGCACCCGGCGCGGCGCTCACGAGGGGCTGGAATCCGGTTCCGCCGACCACGGTCGGATCGTAACCCACGAAGCTGTTGGTAGTCCGGTCGATGATCCAGGGGGCGACGATGCCGCCGTTGACCACACCCGAGCCATTGGTCGTGGTGCCGCCGCGGCTGATGGCCGCGCCACCGATGGTCCCGGTGACGATGCGCTCATAGGAGAGCGGCGTGGTGGTGTTGATGCCAAGGAACCCCGAATTGTACTGGAGCATGAGCACGCCGCGCTCGGCGCGGGAGATGTCGCTGACATTGAGAGTCGCCGCCGACGACCCGCTGTTCCGGAAGACCTGCAACTGACCGGCCTTGCGGGCGGTGATGGCCCCCATGGTCTCTGACGAGGCCCAGTTGGACGCACCGTTAAGGATGAAGCTGCCCCCATTGAGATCGAGGCCAATCGCATCACCCCAGCGGCCTTGGTTGCCGGCACCGAGGAACTGGGTCGTATTCGTCCCTTCCCCTTCATGCAAACGCACCACACCGCCCGGACGGAGGTTGATGGCGTTGGTCATCGCGGAGGTGTTGGCGTTCCAAAGCGATCCCTGGGAACCACGGACCCGAAGTTCGCCGTATACTTCAACGGCTCCGCTTCCCATCGGCGTTTCACCAGATGCCCGGCCGCCCGTTTCGATGTAAATGCTGGCGCCCTTGGCGATCTGGGTGCCCTCGGTGTAGTTGTTGCTGTTTCGGATGACGAGAATGTTCCCGCCATTGGTGACCGTGCCCAAAATGTTGTTCCGCTGGACTCCGACTTGGAGGAAGTTCGACCCTGTCAGAACATTGTCGGCCCCGGAGAACGCGAAACTGCTGGTGGCAGGAGCGATGCGATAGACGCCGACGGTGGGATTCCACGAATCGGCCACACCGGCACCAAGGGTTGCGGCGGTATACGCCACTTCCGCGTTGATCCCGGCACCGAGGTAAGCACGTCCATCACCAATCGTCGCGAGATCGAGAGCCTGGGTGAAGAAGGGCTGGCCAAGTTGCAGCGAGGTGTTGTACCAGCTCCTGAAGTTGGTGCTGTTGAGGACGGTGGGGTCGAAGTTGTCGTCGAGCATGACGGCACCAAGGGCCGTTGACCGGCTCATCGTGGTGAGATTCGCGCCATTCACGCTGCCATTGCCGGCCAGACGCAAAGTCCCGTCCGGGAAGACACGCACGGGGCCGGTTCCCAGGGCAGTTCCCGTCGTCGCCGTGACCTGGACGTCGCCCGCAACGATGTTGGTGCCACCCGAATAATCGTTGTTCGGGTTGCTGATGACAATGCCGAAAAGGGTGCCGTCACCAAGTTTCGTAAGCGCGCCCGATCCCGAGATCTTGCCGGTCAATTCAAGCGCACCGCCCGAGGTGCCCGCGGTGAGGGTTTGGAATGCCGCCTGGCTGCCGAGGATGGAGATCGGACCCGCCGCCCGGAAGCGGTAGAGGTTGTTGCCGCTGAGTTGAAGGGTGGTGTTGGACAGGTTCATGGCCCCCACCTGGATGATGTTGCCTTGACCCCATTGACCGTGGGCGCTGTTGACGATCCCTTGCCCGACATTCACCACACCGGGACCGTTGACATTCAGGGTGACACCGTCTCCGGATTCGGCACCGATCTTGACCACCTGGTTGTTGAACTGCTGGCCCTGGGTTCCGTTGATTCCCGTGTTGCCGTTGCTGAAGAGCAGGTTGAGCGTGCCACTGTAAAGGTTCACGGGGCCTGCCGTGCTGCCGTTGTATCCCCCAAGACCGAAGGCGGCGTTGTTGACCGTCAAACCACCCTGCGCGGTGTAGGTTTGGCCAGTCGCCGATGCGGTGGCGGCATTGCTGATGACAAACTGGGTTCCGCTCGTGATGCTGACGATGGTCGAACCCGTCGGAATGTTCGCACCTTGGATGGCCATGCCAGGGAGAAGTCCGGCCGTGCTGGTAACCGTGACCGTCGTGCTGGCATTGGTGGTGCTGCCACCAGCAAGCGAGGAATTCGATCCGTAAATCTCGGTGCCGCCCGTATAAGTGTTGTTACCGGCCTCAGGAGACGAAGCGGAATAACCGTTGATCACGAGGTTACCGGTGCCCGACTTCACCAACTTCGTGTTGAGGCTCATCGTTCCGTTGAACACAGAGCTGACGGGGCTGGCCATCATCAGGGTCGAGAGCGTGCCCGAGCTATTCGTGATCGTGCCACCGAGGTTGGCACCGGCAACCGTGCGGTTGTTCGAGCCGATCGACTCAACCACCGTGCTGAAACCGTTCAAATCAAGGATGGCTCCGGAGTTGATGTTCAACTCGCTGTTCATGCTGCTGAGGACACTCGATCCACCGAGGCGGAGGGTGCCGGCCTGCACCGAGACATCGCCGAGGATCGCGTTGTTCCCCGAAAGCGTCAGGGTGCCGTTACCGAACTTGGTCAGGAGATTGGCGGTGACGTTCCCGGAAATGACGGCGTTTTCACCGGACTTGACGAAAACGAGACCTTCACCGGGGCTGCCGGTGCCCGGAGCGGTGGCCGAAGTCGGGTCGAACACCAGGCCCGAAGAGATGGTGTTCGATCCATTGAAGAGGATGCCTCCCGACTTGATGTTGTCGATGGCGGTCACGTTGAGGATGCCACCGGAAACGTCCGCGGTGGTTCTGAAGGCGTAAATGCTGTTCGTGCCCGTGAGGGTCTGCGGAGAAGAAATGTTGCCGATCGCGTTGGGTGCGAGGCCGCTGAGAGAGGGATTGGTCGCCCCGGAGTAGGCCTCGAAGCCCGTCGTGACGTTGTCCTGAAGGAAGAAACCGTCACCCGCGGCGGTGGCACCAACGAGGTGGGCCGGGAAGATGCCGTTGTTGAGCGCGGAAGCGC
Organism: Verrucomicrobiales bacterium; assembly: GCA_041917795.1. Taxonomy (GTDB): domain Bacteria; phylum Verrucomicrobiota; class Verrucomicrobiia; order Verrucomicrobiales; family DEV007; genus Arctic95D-9. The sequence continues at coordinate 98,871 of JAYRWX010000039.1, read as the reverse complement.
GCGCCACGGAGGCGTTCACCGCATTGGTGACGATTACCCGGGCGGCATTCGTGTTTCCGGCACCGCCAAGGACCGTCGAGCCTTCCGTCCGGATCACCAAGGTGCCCTGATTCTGACGGATCAGGTTGTCCGCGGCGATTTGCACGGAGAATCCGGTGCCGCTGCCCATGCTGAGGGTCATGCCACCACCGTAGTTGTAGGTGGTGGTGCTGGCTTGATTGGTGAGATCGATGTTGGCGCCGGTGTTGAAGGCCCGGATGCTGCCGCCCATCATCTCGATGAAGGTGTTGTCGGCGGCGGTGGCCGTACTGTTGGCCCAAGGAGTGCTGTTGCCGAACTGGAGCACCCCGTTGGTCACGGCGAGCCCGCGCCAAGTGTTCGCGGCAGTGGTGATCAAGGTGCCGGGGCCAGTCTTGAATGCGTAATCGAGTTCGGTGCCCTGGGAGATCACCCCCCCGGCGGTGAGCGTGTTGCCCGCGGTCACGTCAATACCGCCGCCGAAGTTGGTATTGGTGTTGTTGTTGAAGACAAAACCACGCGTCGTCGTCCCGGTGAAATTGAAGCGCATCGTGCCGCCGGTGTAGCGGGTAGCATTGTTGGCACCTCCGAGCGTCACATCACCGCCGATGGAAAAGTTGTTCGTTGAGGCAGAGTTCGCGGTGCTGAGCAGACTGTTGAATTGCAGCACCCCATCCGCGGCGATAAAGGCCGTAACGGCATTTTCACCGTTGAGGATCATGGTGCCGAGGCCACGCTTCACCAAGGAGCTGGTGCCGTCGACGACACTCGAGGCGCTCTGGGTGAGGGTGAGACCACCGAGCACATCGACATGGAAGTTACCGCCGTGGGCGGAATAGTTCTTGGAGGTCGTGAAGGAATTCTCCCAGACGGCGATCCCGCCGCCCGGAGCATTGATGTTGCCGGTCGTGGAACCCCAGTCGGCATCCCCGTTGATCCCGATGAGACCCTGCTGGATCGTGGTCGTGCCGGTGTAGGTGTTGGTGCCGGTGAAGAAAAGCGTGCCAACCCCGTTCTTGAGGAAGTGGTTGCCGGAACCACCCGTGCCATCGGAGATGCCTCCGTCCAGATAGACCATGCCCGCGAGGTTGGCAGCGGCGCCGGGTTGATCAGATCCGATCGAGAGCGCCCTCACCACACCGGTCGATCCGGGTGCCAGCGCGATGTTTCCACCGATGCGGAAATCGTAGGCGCTGTTCTCCATCTGGATCGTGCTGTCCGCCGTCATGATGATGTCGTTGGTCAAGACGATCGGAGCAATCATCCGGTTTTGGCCGCTCGCCGGATCGGCGCGAAGTTGGCCGCCGGCGAAGATGACATCACCGGTTCCGGTGAGGGCGTTGTTTGCGCTGAGGCGGAGAAGTGGCCCCGGGTTCAGGATCGTGTTTCCGCTGTAGGTCATCGCGGTGTCGAACTGGACGGTGGCACCGCCGTTGTTCACGGTCTGATCGGCCCGGCTGCCGGTTCCCGTCATGGAGATGCCGATGATCGCATTGGACGATCCGGTGAGCGGAGAAGCCACGCGCAAGGTTCCCTGGGAGCCACCAAGGAGGTAGCCGGAAGCAGCCGGGGTGAGAGTCCCCGTGTAGATGCCCGTGTAACCAAGCGCGGCACCCAGGTAGGTGTTGCCGCCGAAGAGCGTGCTCTGGTTGATGTTCTGGCTGTAACCCACCGCACCGATGCCCAAACTGACCTTGAAGTTCGCGGTAGAGTTGATCGTCATCGAAGGAATGGCGGCGGGATCGCCGACATAAAGCTGACCGATCGTGGAAATGCCGCCGTGATCCGAATTGATGGTGACCTGGTTCGCGTTGATATTCGAGGGAGCAGACAGCACGATGTGGGCACCCGGGTTGATGGTGATCGTGTTGGCGCTGCCGAAGGGTTTGTCCGTGGGAACCGAAGTGAGGCTCTGAAGCACCCCGGCGTAGGCCGTGATGTTGCCGGCGTACGCGGAAGAATCGCCGGAAATGATGAGACGCTCGTTCTGATACTTCTCGATGTTCCCGGAACCGGTGATCCCGCCGTTCACCTGGAGGGGATGCGAGATCGCGAGGATCCCGTTGCCACTCATGTCGAGGGTTCCGTAAGCGGTCGTGATGTTTCCGCCGGCCTGGTTGCGGACATCCAGCAACACCGGCGTCGTGCTATTGGCCCGGGCCGCGATGGTGAGGTTGTTGATGGCGGTCGATCCCGCGTTGACGTTGCCAAAGCGGGCGTTTTCAGAAACCGTCACGTTCGTGTAGTAGCGGCTGTTGCCAGCAGTCAGATACAGAGTGCCTCCGTAAAGATCGATCTGACCCGGAGCCGTAGCCGATCCCCCCGCGGCGGCGATGTTGTTGAGCCGCAGTTCACCGGCATTCAGCGTGACATTGCCGGTCAACACGTTGGCACCGGAGAGTTGCAGAACGCCATCCCCGAACTTGGTGAGACCGTTGGTTCCGGTGAGGACACCGGTGAGGTTGATGACACTGCTGCCGCCGGTGGTCGAGGCATAGATCAAGGCCTCCTGCGAGCCGAAGTTGAACGCGGTGGAGTGGGCCACGGCATTGTCGGCAGTATGGATCAGGAACAGGCCCGCGCCCTGCCCCGTGCCCGCCGTGGACCCGATCGTCATGGCGCTGGAGGCGTTGAAGTTGGAGGTGTTGGCCGTGGTCCGGATGCGCAGGGCCTGGATGCTCGCCCCGGCGCCACTGTAGGCGGTGTTGTCGTAGGTGACGATGGATCCCGTCCCGGCGCCCGTCAGGGTGTTCGTAAAGTTGAAAGCGGCGGCCTGGACGCCATTCGTGCCATCGTAGGTCGCGAAGAGGGGCGTCGTCCCATCATTGGAGGCGGTGCCACCCCAGAGGGCGATGTTCGCACCGATCATCCCGTTGGTCACCGTAGGCGCGGTGGTGATGATCAACTTCTGGGTGCCGGAAGCGGTTCCGAAAGTGGTCGTTTGGGCGGAAATGCTGCGGAGGTTCAGGGTGCCGCGGTTGACGCGATTGAGAGTTCCGGTGGTCAGCGTGGTGACACTACCGGTAGCGGCATCGCGGTCGATGCTGATCGTGCTGCCGCCGTTGTAGTCAATCGAGGCGACCGTCTGGCTGCTGTTGTTTCCCGCTGCTCCGCCGTCACCGATCAGTCGGAGAGTCGAAGTCGCAAGATCGATGTTGGAAGTGTTGAGAAGGCGGCGATCCGCATTGGCCGCTGCGACACCGCTGTTGTCCAGCAAGAGGGTGCCCCCCGCATACAGTTTGAAGTCGGTGTTGCCGAACTGGGCGGTCGAGGTCGCGTCGCTCCGGAGCGTTCCCCCCACGACCGTGACCGCACCCGCTCCGAGCGGAGTGGTCAGTCCGGTCCCGTTGATTTCCACAATCTGCCCGCGATTGACGAGAACACTGCCGAGCGTGTTGGCGTTGTTGGCCCGCACTGAGACGACGCCGCTGCCCGCGGTGGTGCCGGATAGCAGAGCGGTGCCTTGGCCGATGTGAGAGCCGACCGTGACGATGGGATCGGCATGACTAAGACCAAAAACGAGGTTGTTCGTGGCACCCGCACCACCGAGTTGGTTGGCGGTGTTGAGGATCAGGCTGTTCGCCGCGGCGAGCAAACGCAGGTCTCCGGAGGTGCCGTTCGTCAGGGTTCCGGTGTAGGTGCGGTCGAAACCGACGGTATTGCCGAGCCAGACCCGGTTACTGCCACCCGCGACATTGGCCATGTTGATGTTGGCGCTATTGGTGCTGGTGGTCGTGGTGACCCCGTCGATCGCCAGAACCAAACCCGCCACCGGAACCGTCAGTCCGGCACCGAAGGGATTGCCACCATCGATGGCGGTCGAGCCCGAATAGGCGATCGCGGGCAGGGAGTAGCGGCTGATGCCGAGTTGGCCTACGAGAGCGATCCCTCCGGCATTCACCACCCCGTTGAGAGTCGCGGCATCCGGAACGGAAAGAACGCCGCCGTTGATGTAGGTCATCCCCGCCCCAAGGTTGGCACCGGCACCCAACTGGAGGACGCCGTTCTTGATCGCGGTGATCCCGCCAAAGGTATTGGCGGTATTGGTGATGGCGAGACGGCCCGCACCTTCCTTGATCAGGTTGCTGGTGGCGGCGCCGTCGTCGATCACGCCCGCGAGGGTGAGGTTGGCGAGAGTGGCGGTGTTGCTGGCAAGCGGTTCGATGACGTTCGTTTGACCGAGCAGCATCGTCGTTCCCGCAAAGGTAAGGCGGTGACCGTTTGCGCTCGTCACCCTCAGAATGCCACCGTTGACGGTGAGGTTGTCGAGGATGTGATTGAGCCGGTCATTGGCACCGGAGGCGTAGTTGCGATCCACGTTGATCGTCGCGCCACCCTGGACGGTCACATCGTTGTTTCCCGAATAGGTGATGGTTCCATCGGTTGCGGCGCCGTTGTTATTGAGGCTGAAAATGGCAAGGTCCTGGCGTCCATGCCCGTTCAGGAGAATGCCACCCGTGCCCGTGCCAAGCGAGGCCGGGGTCGCTCCGTTGGTCCCGCCGATGTTGAGCGTACCGAAGTTCACGATCCAATCGCCATTGAAGGTCGAGGAGTTGTTGACGCGCAAGGCACCGGCTTGGTTCTTAATGACGTCTCCGGGGCCGCTGAGAACTCCCGTGATATCCATCGTTCCCGCGAAGATGTTGAAGTCCGTGTTCGAAGCCAAGGTCAACGGTGCCGAGATCACATCCGTGCCATTGCCATACTTGTTGATGAAGGCGTTGAGCACCCCGTTGTTCAACGTCAGTGCATTGGTGCCCGCGAAGGTGAAAACGCTGCCCCCGAGCAGATCCCCGATCTTCATCCCCCCCAGGGTGATCGGAGCGTTCAGAGTCACCGTGCGCGCGGCCGTGATGTCATTCCGGAAGGTGGCAACGTCACCCGCTCCGTTTGGAATCACGCCACCCTGCCAGTTCGCCGGGGTTCCGGTCCAGTTGCCAGCGGCATCGAGGATCCAGACCCCATCTGCCGCGGTCAACGGCGTCACCGGCCCGGTGAAGAACATCCCCACAAAGAGAATCCCGCAGAGGACGGACTCTGAGATCTTGCGAATCTTTCTGCGGGTTTTTTGACGGAGCGCAAAGGGCGTTTTCATAGCGAGACGAGAGGTTGGGGGAATCAATGCGGAAGGGGAAAGGGTGGCTCTGTTAGGATCGATGCGATGGCAACGTGAAGTTGATGAAGGCCAACGTTGGGCCGGCATTCAGATCGACTTGTGAATGATGAAGTTGATCGCGCGCATCCCCATCACGCGTGCAAACGAAACAAAAAGTTTTCATTCGCGAGCAGATTATGGGGGACATCATCATCGTGGGAAAAACAGAGTGGTGCGGGGGGAAGCACACAAAAAGGCTTAATCCCTTGGGATTAAGCGGCTTTTTTGGGGGTCTTTGCGGGAGTTTTCGCAAATTTGGGTTGCGCCAGCAAGTTCTTTTTCGCCCAGATGAATTAATTTTCTCAAACACGAACTTTCGGCCCTACGGAAAATTGACCGGGATTGTATGCAACCCCCTCAAACCAAAAGACTAAATGGCCAGATTTTTTATAAATTCCAGCAGATCTGCGAGTTCTTTGCGGGACATTTTAGTTGCCCCTCCACATGGCGATTCGGATGCGGGAGCTGGATTTGACGGCCTCGTGGCCGCGACAGAGACGCGATTTCCGGCAAAATCCATCCAAAGGGTCGGTCGCCCCTCTAGAACCTTCATCGTCCAAACCGAAGCGCTGAATCCGGCTGAAAGTCGAGTGGTTTGATGGGAAAAGCCCTGCCCGATTTTTCTCTCCGGCCAGGCGATGGCCTCCAGCAAATCGAGGGTGGAAACCCGTCCCGCGCTAGCGGCGAGATCCGGACCGTAGGCCGGTCCCTCACCATGAGGATTGTGGCAATCGATGCACCCGAGGGATCGAAACCAACGTTTCCCGAGGGCCGGATCCCCCACCCTGCTGGCAGCGAGATGCCGGAGTTCCTCCGGTTCAAAAAGGTCTTTCCCGGGGAGATCCGGCGGTGGCTCCGATCTCAACAAACGCGTCATCTCGGGAGGCATGCCCCCCACCGCTCCTGCTTCGGTTTCATCCACCACCAATCGGATGCGATCCCGGGCATCGCGAAGGAGCGCCGCGAGATCCTCCGCAATTTTTGCGTCTATGTCAGGATCGGCCGGGGCTCCGCTACCAAAGCAACGCGCGAGGATTTGCGTGCGATCTTCCCTGCTACCCTGGTCACGCGAGAGGGCTTGCAGAAGCGTGCGCGAAGCGAGGGTCCGCGTCGCTGCATTCCCTGAGACGGATTGACCGATCAACCAATCCCGGTTTTCCCAGTGGTCCGGACGTTGTCTCCAGTGAGTCTCGGCGACCCGGACGGCCTCCACATTTCCCCGGGATGTAGGCGCAGCGGCAATCCGGCCGAAAATCTCGCGATAGCGGGTTCCGGGAGCATGCTCTGCCAGCAAGGCCAGCGCCTCGATCCGCAAGGTGGCATCATGACTCTCATCGAGAGAAATCCCGTCCAATCGTTCCAGCGTGCCGGCGTCGAGATCGACGTTTGCACCGAGCATTCCTTGGATGGCAAATGCCTCCAGCCCCTCACCGTCGCGAAGCAATCGCGCCAGAACCTCGGACGATGAGATTTTGAACCCGGCCTCTTCCATATCCCGCAGCAAAGCAAAACGATCGGTCCGATGGTCCAGCAAACGAGCCTCAAGGTAACGAAGGATGACTTCGCCGCGATCCGGGCTTTTCACGCCATCAGCCACTTGTAGGTGTTTTGTCAGGGTCGCCAAGATCGCGCGCCGCAGGCCCGGCTTGCGGGTCTGGTCGGCGTAACCCATCAGCCGATTGATGATTCCGGGTCCGCCGATTTGGGAAAGCAGGCCCAAAGCCACGGGCCAGTCCTGCTCGCGATCGCCTTCCAAGGCCCGGTAGGCGGGCTCGACGGCGCGGCGACTGAACAGGAAAGCGCGGGCCGAGGCAGACAAACGGGCATCGGTGTGCCCCGACAGCGCCATGGCCACCGCTTCATCCCCTTCGATTCGGGATCCGCTCCTTCGTAAAGCGTCAAAAATCGCGGCGGAAACCGAGGGCACGGTGATCTGGCCCAACGCGGCAAAGGAACCGGGGTCGCCAGCAAGGCGCTGGTCGCCGAGCGCCAGAAAAGCGGCGGATTGAAAATCGGGGTCGTCAGTTCCCGCCAGGAGAGCCTCAAACGGTCTCGTCCGATTTTCCCTTTCCCGCCGCGTTGCCAGGACCAAGAGGGAGGCGCGCACCTCGGACACCTCCGTGGCCCACCATTCTGCCGGGAACCTGATCCCATGCCGACGTCCGACTTCCAGCGCAGCTTCGCGCGCTGCGATCGGTGCGCCTGTTTCCTCGGCGGTCTTTAGGAATTCAAGCAGCGCGGTGGAGGAGACTTCGTCCCAGCTCGCCGCCGGCAAGCTCGGCGTTTTGGAACCCGGCGTAGAGAGGCGAATCAGGCGGATCTGATCACCTTGTCGCACCAGGGTCCAACTACGCGGTCCATCGTCGGCCCGGGCGAGGATCTCGCCAACAATGCCTTGGGGATCGGTGACAGCCGCATGCTGCGCCAAAGGCTCCACTGAAAGCCCTTCGCCCCGGCGTGAAAAGCGGATCCTTCCCGAGATGGGCCAGAGGAGTTTCTGACCGTTTACCCCGAGAACTTCGCCGGGAGCGAGACTGCGGATTTCAGCCCAGAGCCATCCATCATCGCCGAGCTGCATTCGCCCGATCGAGGCCTCCTCGGGAGCCCCGGTCTCCGGCAGGGCAAAAAGGGTCCCCAAGCGCTGCCTTTCATCGGCCGGACCGGGCCCGAGGGCGCACCTGACCCTGTCGAGTCGTCGACCTGACAGGGTATAGAGCCACTCTCCATCCCACGCGATCCGGGTGCTCGGACCGATTCCGTCGAGATAGGGCCTCACTTCAATTGCCCCTCCGATCAGCTCGAGGCACACCACCTGACCGCTGTCCCGCCCTTCCGGATAAAAGCTCAGGAACAAGCCGCCCGTCCCCATCGGAACCAGTTCGCCGATCCTGCCGGCCACTTTTACCTCACCGTGATCGGTGATGATGGGGGCTGGCCCGGGAGCTGGCTCAGCAGATTGCGGGTCGCCTTCAGATGGCTCCGGGGCAGGAACCCTTTCGAGGATCGCCGCGGGAACTTTTTCGGCCGACTCGTAGGCGGCCACCTCGCGCAAGGCCATCACTCCCCCAGGCCGCATTCGCTCGACGGACAAACGGAGCTTGCGGAGTTTTTGCGAGGGGAAGCGCGCCAGGGAAATCTCGGCGGATTTTCCGGGTCCATCCCATCGAAAGAGCTCGCCCCAGGTCTCGCCGTCCGCACTGCCCTCCAACCGGGCAAGCAAAGGCGGCTCTCCCTTCCAAAGGACCACAACCGCGGCAAGCGACCGAGTGTCAGGCATCTCCGCCTCCCAAACACCCGGTCCCGGTTTCCCGGCGGTCCAAGCGCTCGCTGGATCTCCGTCAATCGTCGGGACCAAATCCTCCGGCGCGACCACGGAGCCCCAGGCAAATCCGGTCGGCTTGACATCGCGGAGCGCATTCCTACCCGGTTTGGGAAGGATCTGGGTGGATTGAGTCGGCAGCGCGGCGCGGACCTCGCTCTCCGGCACCACCTTGAAGCCGTTCTCGTCGTCCTCCCCGAGAGCCCAGAGGAACCCCCGGCTGACCAGATCAAGGTAGCGCGGATCGGAGACGATGGAGGTATCGTTCCCGAGGGAGGTGGCGAAAACCCGGCTCCGATCCGCCCCATAGCGATGAAACCACGCCGTCGGGTGTCGTTTCCCATCCGGATCGGACGCCTCGCTCAAGACGACGGCCCCGGAAACAAGGGTGTCGACCCGGTAGAGTTCTTCCATGGGGATCTTCCAGGGCAACCCTGGCAAAAGCAGCCCTTCTCCGGTCTTTAGCGGAATGATCGAGACGGGTGCCTCCGGCTCATGCCCCCGGATGTGAGCACCGGTGAACTGGAACCATCGGTCGTCACCAGTCTGAAACGACATCATCGTCCCGTGAAGGAGCACCGCGGGCACCCCGGCCCGGTGGGGGGCGAGGATCCGCTCGATGTAGGCGGCATCCCTGACTCTCGGAAAGCAATGATCGTGAACGACGATGTCATAGCCCGTCGCCCATTCGCTCGATTCGAAGAGCGGGATCCGCTCGTCGCTTTCTCGCAGGCCCTGCATTCTCACCACCCACTCGATCGGCCGCCGGACTCGTTCGCGAATTCCCGCGGTGAGGATCTTCTGGCGGGCTGGATAATCATGCGAGCAGCCGCCAGTGACGAGGAGGGCTTTTAGCGGAGGCGGTCCCGCGGGCGGCTTTTCGGCCTCCGCCGCGACCAAACCGGGAAGGACCGAGGCCAGACAACCCGCGATGATGCCGGACCGGAGAACAATGGGATTACGCTGCATGGCCCATGCTGCGGGGAACGCCGCAGGTCTACCGCGGATTCACGTTCTTCACCCACTGCTCGGACTCGTTGCTGCGCGGCAGGATCTCGACGATGTCGGCGAAGACCATGCCATCGCCGTCGAGCAGTTGATTGCAGCGGCCGTAAAGCCTCTCACCCACCCGCTGGCCCAAGGCCGTGGCAATGCGCTGGTCCGCCGGCACGGAAAAGTAGCTGACAGGAGCGCCCCGATGGGGAACCCCATGTTCCCCCAGGATCGCCCCGAGCGGTTTTCGGCCCTCGACGACGTCCACGGCAGCGCCGGGAGGCAGCGCCCCGAGTTGGATCGCGATCGCACCGTATTCAACCGCGGCATCGGACGCCGCCGCGTGCAAGGTCACCAACCGCATCACGAAGGCATCGCTGGCTTCGTGGTCATGGACCTCGAGGTAAAGTCGCGAATGGTGGAAAGCCGCCAGCGTCGGGGTCATGTCATTGGTGTGAACCAGCAAGGACCGATAGGGGTACGGCACCTCCTCCCCTTTGATGAACCGGAAGTCCGGCAGATACTCCCCCGCCTTTTCGTAAAAAAAGTGAAAGGGCATCAGCCAACCGAGCGCCTCCGCCAGTTCGCTGCCCTCGTTGGTCGGCAGGGGCATGGCCGGATCAGGTGTAGCGTGCATCGCGATGCTGCGGAAGGAAAAACCCGTGCAAGAGCCGGTCGATCTGTAACAACCCTTCCCGGCTCACGAGAATCTCGTCGCCCTCCACACTGAAATAGCCCTGCGAAATCAATTCGCCGAGATGCGCGGGGAAATGATCCACCGGATCCTCCCCATACTTTTTCCTGAAATAGCCGCGGTTCGTGTGCCCGAGTTTGAGCTGGAGAATGAACTCGCGGATGAATCGCTCTTCGTGATTCGTCGGGTAGGCCCGGAAGATCGGCAGGCCACCCGCATCGATCTCGGTCATGTAGGGCCCGACATCGGCTTGGTTCTGGTAATGGATCCCCCCGAAGTGGCCGAAGCTGGCCACGCCTGCGGAGAGCAGGTCAGCGCCCTCCCAAAGGCTGTCGCGATAAACAAAGCGGGTCGTTTCAGGATTTTTCACCACCGTGTAGGCGCTGCTGACGGTGTATCCGGCGGCCTCGAACTGCTCGAAGGCCCAGTCGACCCATGCGCGCTTGGTGCGCCAGTCGGCGACGGGAGCGGTGACCCGCCCCGACTCCTTCATTTCCTTGTAGATGGTCGTGTTGTACGGGATCTCCATCTGGTAAATGGTGACACAGTCGGGATCCTGCTCGATCGCGGTGCGCACGACGCGCTCCCAGTTTTCCGGCGTCTCATCCATCATTCCGGCGATCAGATCGATGTTGAGCTGCTCGAACCCGAGGGTCTTGGCAAAGGCGATGGCCCGGTAGGCTTCCTTCGACCGGTGGGCACGGCCATTCACCTCGAGGATGTGGTCGTCGAAGCTCTCGATCCCGAGGCTCAGGCGAGTCACTCCGATCTCGCGCAGGGCCTCGAGCTTTTTCTCGGTCAAGGTGCCCGGTTCCGCTTCAAAGGCGACCTCTTCGGTCTCATCCCAAGGGAAGAGGCCCTTCATCCGGTCGGTCAGGTTCCGGAGTTGGTCGATCGACAGGTAACTGGGCGTGCCACCGCCGAAATACACAAACTGAGGCTTGCGCCCGGCCAAATAGGAGGTCTGGGCGTAGCGCTCGAACTCGCGGATGCCGGCGTCGAGGTAGGCGTTGATCTCCGCGGCGTTTTTATCCGTGTAGACCCGGAAATAGCAGAAGTGGCAGCGCTTTCGGCAGAACGGGATGTGGAAGTAGACTCCCAGGGGCGTGTCCTGCGGGCGCGGCGAATTCAACACCTCGAAAACCGCCTCCCGATGGGCCGGTTTCCAGAAGGAGAAGGGCGGATAATTCGCCACGAAGTAATTGCCCGCCTCGGTCTGCTCCGCGGAGTTCCCTTGGATCGGTACGCGGAGCTTTTCGATGACCCCGGAGGCAGGAGTGGATTTCGAGGAGGAAGCCATAAGGAAAATCCGTGAACTGCGGCTCACTTCCGGAAAGCATACACCACGCCGTCCTCCCCGCAAAGGACGAGCGTGCCGCGCGATGCCGCCGGAGAGGCCTTGATCTGACTCCCTACCTCGAAATTCCAAAGCTCCGCGCCATCCTCGCGATTGACGGCGTAAAGCCGACCGTCCATTCCGGCCTGCCAGACGATTCCCTCGCTGACCAGGGGAGAACTCGTCAGGGCCCGCGGGGTCACGAAGGACCATACCTCCTCGCCGGTGACCCGGTCGTAGGCGGCGAGGCGCTTGTCCGGCCCGCCGACATAGATGCGTTTTTCATCGACGGCCGGCGAGGCCGTGTATTCATTGCCGGTCTTGACCTTCCAGACTGTCTCGCCCGACCCGATCTCGATGGCGATGATTTCGCCCCCATTGTTCGCCACGTAACAGATGCCATCCCTCACCGCCGAAGTATTCGCCACGTAGGCTCCGATCTCAATCTGGCGGGCCTGGTCCCGGCCGTTGACCGGAATCACGTGGAGCAATCCGTCGCAGCCGCCGAAGGTGATTTCCCCTCCCCGCTCGGAGCGGACCAGCGAAGGAGTCGACACGACGTAGTTGCCCGTTTCGTGTTTCCAGAGCTCTTTTCCATCCACGGCAGATAAAGCGTACAAATAATAGTCGTGGCTGCCCACCAGCACCTGGTCTCCGCCCTCCGCTCCGCTCACGAGGTTGATCCCTCCCTCGATTTTGCCCTCGGTCTCGTGCCGCCAAAGTTCCTCACCCGTGGCGGCCTTGAGGCCGTAGATGAATCCATAGGTGTCACCGAAGAAGACCCGGTCTCCTGAGATCGCAGCCGGGGCAATGATTGGACCTTCGGCCTTGAAAGACCACCGCTTGGCGCCGTTTTCCAGATCAATCGCATAAAAATTTCCATCCTGGCTGCCCACATAGATGATCCCTGCTCCAATCACAGGCGAAGCCTCGATCGGGGGTCTCCGCTTTCCATCCGGGGCCTCGGGTTCGAACTTCCACACCAACTGCAAGGGCGGAGCAATCGTCTCCTTTGAGATCCCCTGCATCTCCGGATCACCTCGGAAAAGTGGCCAGTCCTGCATCGCTCCCGCCTTTTCGGGGGAGCCTTCCTGATTGCCAGAGCGGTCGTCGGAGCGATCGCACCCGACCAGACCCAGGATGGCGAGACCCAACCATGCCCGCGCCGCGCACTGAGAGATTCCTAAGTGAACGGATCGACGCGAAAAATGACCAATCTTTGAATTGCGGTCTGGTTTCATTCGGCTATGATTATCTCGAAATTCCAGAATATCAACGCTTCTTGCCCACTGACCACCGGGCTGGCGTCGACGGAATCTCAGTTTTTCAACTCGGGCACATCATGAAAGCGTCTTCGGTCGCTCTTCTCGTTCTTTTTTTCGCTACATCTCTCGGAGCCGATGAGCCGGAAGGCCCGCCCGAGTGGATGCGTAACGTCACCCGTTTGCCCGCGGGAAATCACGCCAACCTGCGCCCCGTTTCACTCGCCTACACCTTGGATTGGAACCACCAGGTCAATGCCGGAAAAGTCCAGGTCTCGATCGTCAAGAGTGAGGATCCCGCCAACCGCTTCGTCGGCGACGCCGAAGGGCGCAGCACCGGCTTTGCCAGGCTGCTTTATCCGTACGACTTCCGGGCCCGATCCATCGTCGACCAGAACAACCTGCGTCCCCTCACCTTTCAACTCGTCGAAAAGGAGCGGAGCGAAGAAAACAGCTACGACATCATCTTCGAACCGAAGCGCCAGATCTTCACCACCACATCGAAGAGCAAGAACGAGACGGTCTCAAACACGGGCCGGTTCCGCTTTGATTTCGGGCAGGATGTCCTTTCCTCCGCGTTCTACTTGCGCAGCCAGGAACTCAAGGACGGAGACGAGATCTCCATGGTCGTAACCCCCTTCAACCGCCCCTACGTGACCACCTTCGAGGTCCTCGGCCGGGAGAGCCACAAGGTCAAGGGCAAAACCTATCAGGCTATCAAGCTCGATGCCCGGGTCGGCAAGGTGAACCCCGATCTCACCCTGAAGACTTACGAGAAAATGAAGCGGACCACGCTTTGGTTCACGGACGACGAATACCGCATCCCGCTGGAGCTCCAAGCCCAGCTGAGCTTCGGCTTCGTCTCCGCCAGTCTCGATGAGATGAAGTGGCTGGAGTGAGAGTTCACTCCATTTCCAGCTGCAAGCGGGCGATCTTCTCACGCAGCGCGGTTTCCTGCTGCTCAATCGACCGGATCTTGTCATCATGCATCCTCATCGTCGAGTTCACCTCGGTTTGCGATTTCTTGATTTTGGCGCTGCGGAACATTTGTTCGTCCGCGGCTTTGGCATCCCGAGCCTGCTTTTTCTGGTTGAAGAGAGTCGAGAACTGGAGCTTGAGCTCCGCAACTTCGCGTTGACGGGCTTCGTTTCGCTTCCGGATCCCCTCGAACTCGGTAGCTGGATCCGTCGGTGTCGCCGGGCTCCCCGCTGATGCTGCTGATGGGGCCGGGGCCGCCGCTTTCGAAGTCATCTCCTTCCCGGCAGCCCGCGCCGCGGCCTTTTCCTGAACAGACTTCAGAAATTCAGGCTTTGAGGATTTGATCGTCGCGAGATCACCGGGAATCGGAACGGACGGAGGGGGCAGGAGCACACGATCGGCAAACGAGTCAGGAAGCTGATCCAAAGGAACCGTCCTCGAACCCGTCGCACTTTGGAGCATGATGCCGCCCTTCACCACTCCGACAAAATTCGACGCGTCAATCGGAATGCCGTTTCTCTGGGTGAAGGCTCCGATGCTTTCCCCCTGTGAAAACTTCGTCACCACCCGGAACGCTCCCTGATAGACAGGCAACAGGATTTCCTTGGTGGCGATACCTTCCTCCTTTTGCGCCAGAGTTTCCTTCACTTTGGCTATCTCCGCTTCGGCGCTTTGGATGTTCTCCCTTAATTTCGCCACTTCCGCTCCATCAGGGCCGAAATCGGCGATTTTCGCCTCCACCGCGGCAATTTGTTCCTTGAGTGCCTCGATCTGCGTTTCAGTGGCACCAACTCGCGGTGCAACCAAGGCGAAGGCCATCACGACCATCGGTGCGAACTGAGGAGGGATCATGCCTGCAACGGGATTAAAATCTTTCATGACCGGGATCATTGGGGTTTCAGCTCTGACAACACAGTCGGTTCGTGGAGAAGGTTTTTCCGAAGAGACACCGGCAAATCGAGAATCAGCAGGGTGGCTTGGCCGCCCGCGTGCTGGATCATTAGCTCGTTGTCGGTAACCCCGGCTATTGCGACATCCGTGAATTTGTCGCCCTTCACCGTCACGATTTCGGGAATCTTGACCCCGATGAAACTCCGCCTCGTGGCCTCCCGCCAGGCCTTTAAATTCGTGTCGAGAGCAGCATCAAGGGAATCGAGACCGGCAACATAGGCTTTGGTCTGGCCCAAGGTCTCAACTACCTCCAGTTCAGTAGCGACCAGATCCGATTTCTTGGATAAATCCTTTTGGATCCCCCGGAGCTGCTCATCCAAGGTCTTCTTCTTGGCGCGTAATTCCGTGAGTTCTTCACGGATGGCATCCTTGTCGGGACGAGCTCCTTTGGAGGTTCCGCCACCGACCTCCTCCTCCTGTTCCTCCTCAGGTTCCGAGGAAGACTCAAAGCACCCTGTCAGCACCAAGGAGACACAGGCTAGCGACATCAGGAACCCTTTCGACCCGGGAAGCAGACGATTCATGGAAAGGTGTTTAGCATAATCCCTTGGGACGGCAAAGGGGAAATGCCCGATCGCAGGGTTGCGTTTGCTATTCTTGCAGTCCCACCTTGATTTCCCCTTCCCACCCGCTAGACTCCCGTTCCCTTTCACAGGCCGGTGTGGCGGAACGGTAGACGCGCTCGATTCAAAATCGAGTTTCTTCGGAAGTGCGGGTTCGAGTCCCGCCGCCGGTATTCATCTCAATCCCTTTGCCGTTGGCGGATGGCGATGAGTTCCTTCATCACATGGCCGAGCCGCCCCGATCCTTCGGCTAGCCCGAAGGCGTCGTGGAGGCTGCGGTAGAGCGCGTAGATCTCACGATAAACCGCCTCATTTTTCGGGATCGGGCGGTATTCAAGGTCACGGAGGTGGCAGCAATTGGCCTGAATCTCGCTCAATCCCACGGCACCGCTGGCGACGGCTCCGAAAAGCGCGGCACCGAGGGCGCAGGTCTGCTCACTGGACGCAACCTGAAGCGGACGACCGAGAATATCGGCGTAGATCTGCATCAGGGTGGCATTTTTCAGCGCAAGACCGCCGGTGTTGACAACCCGTTCGATGGCAATGCCGTGCTCCTCCATGCGACGGATGATGGTAAGCGCTCCAAAAGCGGTGGCTTCGATGAGGGCGCGGTAGATCTCGTGGGCCTCGGTGTGGAGGGTCTGCCCGAGGATGAGGCCGGTGAGCCGGACATCGACGAGGATGGTCCGATTGCCGTTGTTCCAATCGAGCGCGAGGAGACCCGATTCACCGGGTTTGAGCCGCGCGAGTCGCCGCTCCATCTCGGCGAACTTCTCACCGACGGTCCCGCCATAGGAGTCGGGCACGAGGTGGTTCACGAACCAAAGAAAGATGTCCCCCACTGCGGACTGGCCCGCCTCGATCCCGAAATGCCCCGGCAGCACCGATCCATCCACGACCCCGCAGAGCCCCGGAACGTCGCCGAGATGCACCGTATTCGACAGCACGGTGATGTCACAGGTGCTGGTGCCGAGGATCTTTACCAGTGTGCCTGGCTTCACGCCCGATCCGACGGCGCCCATATGAGCATCGAAAGCCCCGACCGCCACGGCGGTCCCTGCCTTCAGTCCGAGCTTTTCGGCCCATTCCGTGGTCAACCCGCCGGCCTTGGTATCAGAGGAATAAGCTTCGCCGAAGAGACGTCCGCGCAATTCGGCGAGGGCGGGGTCGAGGGCGGCGAGAAATTCGGCATCAGGCAGACCTCCCCATTCCCGGGCATACATGGCCTTGTGTCCGGCGGCACAGACGCTGCGCTTCACCAGATCGGGCCGCGTGGTTCCGGTCAGGACTGCAGGCAACCAGTCACAATGTTCGACCCATGAGTGAGCTGCGTTGAATACAGCTGTGTCGACCTTGAGACATCGCCAGATCTTGCTCCACCACCATTCGCTGGAATAAATGCCGCCACACTTGGCGAGATACTGCGGCCGCATGCGGGAGGCGGACTCGGTGATAGCGGCAGCCTCCTCGTGAGCGGTGTGGTCTTTCCACAACCAGACATACGCATTGAGATTGCCCGAAAACTCCGGTTTCAATGCGAGGGGCGTGCCTTCGGCATCCACGGGGATGGGAGTGCTACCGGTCGTGTCGATGCCGATCCCGATGACCTCGGCGGGGTTGAAGCCAGGACGCCTCCCGCGAGCCTGCTCGAGGGCACCACGCACGATCGCGACAAGGCCATCGAGGTAGTCCTGCGGATTCTGGCGGGCGATGTTGGGATCGCGTGAGTCGGTGAGGATGCCGAGATCCCCCGAGGGATAGGGAAAGACCTCCGATCCCAACTCCTCCCCACTGTCGAGATCGATGAGGAGGGAACGGCAGGAGTTCGTCCCGTAATCAAGACCAATAGCGTAGCGACTCATGCGCCGAGGTATAAAGGATGGCCGAAGGGGATTCAACCGGCGATTGCATCAGAGAATGAATCGCAGATGCGGGCCAGCTGGAGCAAGCCGCCGCGAACGACTCATCCGGCAAAAAGGCTCGCCAAGCCGGTGTATCCCGGTTTTCTTTCCCCATCACCGGACCCGCCCCTTTTTGACATGCTCTGCCGTCGCTCGACCATCACGCTAATCGCCGCATTCTCCCTGTCGCCCCTCGCGGCGGCACCTGGCACGGTGAACACGATCCTGCCATCCATCACCGAGGGCAGTGGTGGGCTCGATCTCGAGGATTTTGACTACTTCGCGAATTCAATGTGCTCCCTGGGCGATCTCGACGGGGACGGCGTCGACGATCTCGCGGTCGGGGCGATGTTTGACGACACCGGGGCCGAAGACGCCGGGGCGGTCCACCTCCTGTTCCTGAATGAAGACAGCTCGGTGAGGGCGTCGACCAAGATCGCGCACGGCAGCGGCGGGCTCTCGCTCGCGGAGGGCGACGCGTTCGGCCGCAGCGTCGCCGCGCTCGGCGACCTCGATGGTGACGGAGTGACCGATCTGGCGGTGGGCGCTTACTTCGACGACGCCGGCGGAGCCTTCGGGAGCGACCGGGGTGCGGTCCACATCCTGTTTCTGAATGCCGATGGCACGGTGAAAGCAACCGCCAAGATCGCCGACGGCAGTGGAAGCCTGTCGCTCGGTGATGACGACTTTTTCGGCATCGGCCTCGCGACGCTCGGCGATCTCGATGGTGATGGCGTGACTGAACTCGTCGTGGGCACGGCCGGGGACAACACCGGTGGCTCCGACCGGGGAGCGATCCATATCCTTTTCCTAAACCAGGATGGCAGCGTCAAGGTCGTCGAGAAGATCGCCCACGGCAGCGGTGGCCTCGCTCTCAGTGATGGAGACGGTTTCGGCAGTTCGTGCACCTCGATCGGTGACCGCGATGGTGATGGCATCCCCGAAATCGCCGTCGGCGCCCTGATGGACGACACCGGCGGAACCACGCGCGGAGCGGTCCACATCGTCTTTCTGAACGTCGACGCCTCGGTGAAATCCAGCTCCAAGATCGCGCATGGCACCGGGGGACTTTCCCTCGCGGACTCGGATGCTTTTGGCACCACCTGCGCCTCCCTGGGCGACCTCGACGGCGACGGCATCGGCGATCTCGGCGTGGGAGCCCCCGGCGACGACACCGGCGGCGGCGCACGCGGCGCGGTCCACCTGATCTTCCTCAACGGCAACAGCTCGGTGAAGTCTCTTGCCAAAATC
Source organism: Verrucomicrobiales bacterium (assembly GCA_041917795.1). GTDB lineage: Bacteria > Verrucomicrobiota > Verrucomicrobiia > Verrucomicrobiales > DEV007 > Arctic95D-9. The sequence goes on along the minus strand of JAYRWX010000039.1, from coordinate 80,450 downwards.
GCCCACGGGTCCGGAGCTCTCACGCTCGACAACAACGAGAACTTCGGATTTTCCATCCTGCCGATGGGGGATCCCGACGACGACCACATCGCCAACGTCGCCGTCGGAGCCATCGCCAACTTCGGCGTCAGCACCCTGCTGGGTGGAATCCATTTGCTCGAAATCGGAGATGCCCCGCTGGTCGTCAACACGCTCGCCGACGAGTTCGACCTGCCCTCGGGCGCGACCCTCTCGCTGCGCGAAGCGATCCGGGATGCCGACGCTACCGGAGAATTCCGCACGATCCTTTTCGATGATTCCCTGAACGGCGCCACCTTGGAACTTGATGCGGGGCGCGGCCCGCTCGCACCGTCCTCCCAGTCCCTCCGCATCACCGGCGAGGGTCTCGACGGCGGATTGACGCTCTCAGGCCAGGGGCAGACCCAACTCTTCTCCCTGACCACCGCCACTGTCACCGTCGATCAAATGAATCTGCGGGACGGATTCTCCGCGAGCGGTGGCGGGATTTGCTCGCTTGATTCCAACAGCCGCCTCGTCCTCGACCGGGTCACCCTCGCCGATGGCAATGGATCGACCGCGGGGGGCGGTGCCGTGCGATGCAGCGGGAGTCTTTCGGTGACGGATTCCACCTTTCTCGAGAACACGGCGGAGTTCGGGGGTGCGATCCTCGTCGACGGCCTGTCGTCACGACTGTCGGTGATCAATGGCACCTTCGCCCGGAATGCGGCGACCGGATCAAACGATGGTGGCGGTGCGATCTTCTTCTCCGGGGCCGGCGCACTCGCCAGGATCCGCTACAGCACTTTCGTGGAGAACTCGACGAACGAAATCGGTGGCGCCATCCGCAGCGACGCCGGGGTGGTCATCGTCGCGGATTCGCTGTTCGCGGGAAACAGCGCGGTCGTCGAGAGCCCGGACTACGACATCGGCATCACCGAGGCGGGAGGTATCGCCACGGTGGATCTCTCCGACCTGCTGAACCTCGGCGACTACGGCGGTCCGACTCCGGTGCAGCCCCTGAAACCTTCCTCGACGGCGAAAGGCACGGCCACCCACCTGCCCCTGCCCGAAAACGACCAGCGTGGCGAAGGTTTTCCCCGCACCGTCGGCACCGGACGCGACCCCGGCGCGGTCGAAGGCACCGAAGAAACCGATTTCCAGCCCGACGGCCGGATCGGCCTGAAGTCGGGCAGTCAAAGCGGGAACAACCGCTACAACCTGAGCGGACAGGGTCAAACGGCGAAGGTGACCCTGTCGGGTCGCAAGAAGACGAAGAGCTACTTCACGGTGGAGAATGATGGCTCGATCACCGACGCGATCCAGCTCCGCTCCACCCCGCTGAGCAAGAAGACGCTGAAAGCAAAGGTCTACCGCCTCACCGGCGGCCGCACGAACGTCACCTCGCAGCTTTTCACCAGCGGGCTTGCGCTGGGCAATCTGGCCCCGGGATCGGCCATCGCCTTCCAGGCGGATTGGTCGCGAAAGTCGGCGACCAAGAAGGCCAAACAAACCGTGAAAATCACCGCCAGATCCGGGGCCGGCCCGAAGAGCGATGTGATCGGGGCCAAGATGAAGTCGAAGTGATCCGGGAGGTGCCCCGCCCGGCCTTTGAGAGGTCGGCCACCAGTCCTCGGCAAACCGTCACCCGAATTGCCTCGCTATTCAGGCGAAAACCCCGTCTGATGGCCCGCAGTCTGCTCCACCGGCCGCGCCCCTCCCATGAAACCCTCGCTCCTCCTCCTCCCCTCCCTGCTCCTTGCCAGCCTGCCCCTCGCCCTCGACGCCGCTCCGGGGACGCTCCAAGGCATCCTTCAAAAGGTCACCGACGGAAGCGGAGTCACTCTCGCGAATAATCACTTTTTCGGCATCTCCTGCGCCGTGATCGGTGACCTCGACGGTGATGGGGTAACGGAACTCGCAGTTGGGGCACTCCAACAACCGACAAAGGGCGCCGTCCATTTGGTCTTTCTCAATTCCGACGGCACGGTGAAATCCTCGACAAAGATCGCCGACGGCAGCGGGGTCACCCTCGCAGTCAACGAATCCGGTTGGGGTAAAAGCTGCACGGCCCTGGGGGATTTCGACCGGGACGGTGTGCCCGATCTCGCCGTGGGAACCTCGTCTGCGATCTATTTTCTTTATCTCAACCGCAACGGCTCCGTCAGGTCCTCTTCAAAAATCGCCAACGGCATCGGGGGATTGCCGGCTGGCACGATTGGCTTTGGAGAATCCTCAACCGTAGTGGGAGACTTCGATGGCGACGGGGTGCCCGAACTTGTCGTCGGCGACAGCAGCGACAGTACCGGGGGGCCCTCACGCGGGTCAATCCATCTCCTCTTTCTGAATGCCAATGGCACCGTCAAGTCGCTCGCCAAAATCGCCCACGGCAGCGGGGGACTCGCGCTTCTCGATGACAGCCGCTTCGGCAGTTCCTGCACCGTGCTCGGCGATCTCGACGGTGACGGGGTCCCCGAACTCGCCGTCGGCGCCTATAGGGACGATACCGGCGGCGATCGTCGCGGCGCTATTTACATCCTCTTTCTCAACGCCGACGGTTCGCTGAAATCGTCCGCCAAAATCGCGAGCGGCAGCGGCGGGCTTGCCCTCAATGACGGCGATATTTTCGGAAACTCCTGCACGTCCCCGGGCGACCTCGACGGCGACGGGGTGCCGGACCTCGCCGTCGGAGCCCCCTTTGCCAACGGGTTCAGTGGAGCGCTGCATCTCATCTTCCTCAACGCCAACGGCACGGTGAAGTCTCTCGCCAAGATCGAGAGTGGCAGCGGTGGTCTTTCTCTCTTCGCAGACGATGAGTTCGGTTTCTCGTGTGCCTCTTTCGGAGACCTCAACGGCAACGGCGTGCCCGACCTCCTGGTGGGGGCCGAGGGTGACAGCTCCCAGGGCATGTTCCGAGGCGCCGCCTACCTCATCGAAATTGGCGACCCGCCTTTGACGGTAACGACGCTCGCCGACGAGTTCAACACACCATCGGGGGCGAACCTCTCCCTGCGCGAAGCGATCCGCGACGCCGATGCCGCCAACGAATTCCGCACGATCCGCTTCGATCCCGCGCTGAGCGGGCAGGAGGTCGAAATCCTGGGAGGAGCCAACGGCCCGCTCGCAGTCTCGAGCCAGACCCTCCGCATCACCGGAGAGGGTCTGGTCGACGGACTGACCCTGTTGGGCGATTTCGACCGGATTTTCAATGTGAACAATTCGAAGCTCACGGTCGATCAGGTCAACCTGCGGGGCGGCAGCACTTCGTCCGGCGGCGGGGCCATCTTGGTCGGGGCCGGCTCTTCACTCTTTCTCGACCGGGTCACGGTGGCCGGGTGCGACGGGTTCTCCGGCGGTGGCGGAGCGATCCAATCCGAAGGCAGCGTCGTCATCACGAACTCGACCTTCCTCGACAATACCGCCAATCCGGGCGGCGCGATCTTCATGCTCGGAGCGACGGCGGATCTGAAAGTGTCGAACTCGACCTTCGCCCGCAACAGCTCCACCGGCGGCTCGGACGGTGGGGGCGCGATCTTCAACAGCCTCGGCGCGGCGGCGACGCTGCAATACTGCACTTTCGTCGGGAATTCCACCGACGGAACCGGTGGCGGTATCTTCAACGACTCCGGCACCGTCGTCGTGGGAGAATCACTCTTCTCCGGCAACACGGCCGCGATCAGCGAGGACTTCGACAATGCCACGACGAACGCGGGTGGCAACGCCCTGGCGGTACCCGCATCGCAACTGATGACCTTCGGAGACTACGGCGGCCCGACCCCGGTGCAGCCCCTCAAGCCGACCAGCGCCGCGAAGAACACCGCCTTCCACCGCCCCCTCCCCGCCACCGACCAGCGCGGACCCGGCTTCCCCCGCACCGACGGCAGCGGACGCGATCCGGGAGCGGTCGAGGGCCTCGAAAGCCGCGACTTCCAGCCCGACAGCCGTATCGGCCTCAGCGCCGCCAAACAGATCGGCAACAACCGCTACAACACGAGCGGACAGGGTCAGACCGTGAAGCTGGCCCTCTCGGGTCGCAAGAAAACGTCGAGTTTTTTCACCGTGGAAAACGACGGCTTTTTCGTCGACGGCATCCGCCTGCGCTCGGTCGCGCCAAACAAAAAGACGCTGAGGGGCAGTGTCTTCCGCCTCACGGGGGGACGCTCCAATGTCTCGGCCCAGGTCTTCCGCGGAGGTCTCGCCCTCGGTGATCTCAATCCCGGAGCGACCGTCGCTTTCCAGGCCGATTGGTCGAGGAAGTCGGCCACCGCGAAGGTCAAACAGACTCTGAAAATCACCGCCAGTTCCACCATCGCTCCCAAGAGCGACGTCGTTGGTGCGAAGGTGGATTCGAAGTGACACGACCGCCCCGTCACTCCTTCAACATCGCCTCCATCCGCTCGACGTTCGCCTTCATCACGCCCAGCCAATCGGTCTCGGCGGGACGATTGGCGCAGGGGGCGAAGACGACGCTCTTCAATCCGAGCTTCGCGACGGCGGCGATGTTGGCTTCGCTCGGCGCGTCTTCCCAGATCATCCAGGTCGCGGGATGTTTGGCGAGGATGGCCTTCAGCTCGGCGAGGTCGGAATCCTTGATCTCCATTTCCGCTTCCCACTCGATCGCTTCGATCTTGAGGCCGTAGGCGCGGCCGAAGTATTGATAGATGGGGTGAGAGGCCACGAGCGGCTTGTCGCCCCACACTTTGCCGAAGGCCTTCATGCGGGCGTCGAGGTCCGCGAGATCGGCGAGGAGGGCAGCGAGGTTTTCGTCGATCGTCGCAGCGGCATCGGGCTGGGCCTGCTTGAAACGCGCCGCGATCGCCTCGGCCTGCATCGCGGCCTGGGAAAAGTCGATCCAGGTGGTGAAGGCGGTCCCGGCATGGGAGTGGACCGTGCCATCGCCGTGGCGATGCTCTTTGCCTGCGGTCTTGATGAGATTCTTTGAGAAAGCTTGGGACGTATCAACCTGGGTTGATTGCTTCAACGAGACCCGCTTCATCCACTTCTCATAATCGGCGCCATTCTTGACGATGAGGTCGGCCTTCTGAAACGCCGAGACCTCCGGCTTCGCTGGCTTCCAGAACGCCGGATCGCCCTCGGGATCGACGATATAATTCAGCTCAAACACATCGGTCCCAAGCCGCTCCGCAAAGTAGTGGAGCGGGTAATTGGTCGACTGGACCACTGTCTTTTTCTGGGCAAATGCCGACAGGGTGGTCGCAAAAAGAACGAGAGCAAAGTGAGGAAGGGATTTCATGGCGTTGGCTCAGCAATACAACCACTCATAACGTTCAGATTCACAAAATCCCACGAACACGAACGCGATTTTTCCCCTCGACTCATAACCCATGACTCACTCCTCCCGATTTCTCATGGAATCGGCGACCTGGGCGAAAAAGGCCCTGAGATGTTCCCTCGCCTCGCCCGACACACGGTTCTCATCCATCGCCCCGTCCATGAGCTGGAGCCAGCGATCGCGCTCGGCTTCTCCAATGGAAAAGGGAAAATGCCGCATCCGTAGCCGGGGATGACCCCGCTGGAGGAGGTAGCGCTGTGAGCCCCCGAAGCGGAAGATCAGGAAATCGGCGAGCCGCTGCTGCGAGCCTTCCCAGTCGTCCGGCGGGTACATCGGGCCGATCAAGTCGTCCACGCGCACCCGTCGATAAAAGGCCGCGACGAGACGCTCGAATCCATCTTCACCGAGGGCTCCCATCACGACTGCTTCCATCTTCACGGAAACGATTCCCCGGATCTCACCCGCTTTCCAGCCGCAATCACCTACCCCATTCCGACTTGATCAAATAAGCCACGGCGGGCTAGTGTCCCGTGAAATTTTAAAACTTCCCCGATTTTCATGCAGCCACTTCCCCTCTCTGGTTCCCCACGCCGTCTCTCCGCCGGTCTCGCTCTCGCGGTGGCGCTAAGCGTCGCTCCCGCCTTCGCGGATGCCACGAAGAGCCAGCTCTATCGCGACCTCGTCGTCCCGGTGCTCGACGCGAAATGCGGTGGTTGCCACGGAGCAGAAAAACCGAAGGGCAAGCTTAGTGTCGAGACCCTCGAGGCGATCCTGAAAGGCGGAAACGAAGGCCCGGCGGTGGTGGCCGGAAAAATCGACGAAAGCCCGCTCATTCAACGGGTCTACCTGCCACTGAACGACGATGAGCACATGCCACCCGAGGACAAAGAACAGCTCACCAAGCAGGAATCCGACCTGATCGCCTTCTGGATCAAGAGCGGAGCCAAGGCCGAAGGCACCGTCGCTGATTTCAAACCCGAAGCCGCCGATCTCGCCGCCGCAAATCACGTGCTCGGCAATCTGCCGAAGCCCAAGGCGGCGGTGGGCAAGTCTGATGCGCCAAAGGTCGACCCCGCGATGCAGAAACTCGTGACCGAGACGATCGGGAGAGTGGAAAAGAGCGGTGCCTCGTTGATGGCCATCGCCCAAGACACACCCGAGCTTCGCTTCAGCGCGCTGAACGTGGCCAAAGAGTTCAAGGATGCCCAGCTCGCCGAACTCAAGCCCATCGCCAGCCAGATCAAGTGGATGGATCTCGCGCGCACTCCGGTCACCGACCAAGGCCTTTCCCATCTCGCCGGCATGACCCAGCTCACCCGGCTGCATCTGGAGAATACCGGCATCACCGACGCCGGCCTCGATGCGATCAAGGGCCTCGGGAATCTCGAATACCTCAATCTTTACGGCACCCAGGTCAGCGATGCCGGACTGGCGAAACTGAGTGGACTGAAGAAACTGAAGAAGCTCTTTGTCTGGCAAACCAAGGTCACGGACGCTGGAGCCACCAAACTCGCCGCCGCCATCCCCGGAATCGACATCAACACCGGATGGAAGGCCCAGACCGAACCGGCTGTGTTGGCCGCTGCCACAACTCCCCCGGCTCCCAAGCCAGCTACCCCGGCTCCTGCCGCGCCCGCCAAGCCTGCCACGACGCCGGCTCCCGCTCCGGCCAAGCCCGCTACTCCTGCCCCTGCGAAACCCGCTACTCCTGCCCCTGCGAAGCCCGCCACCCCAACCACTCCCCCGCCTGCGCCGACCGCGGCTCCGGCAAAACCCGCGGTGGATCCAATGTTTGCCAAGGCGGTCGCCGAGGTCGAAACCGCCGCCGCCGAGGCCGCCAAGCGCGCCGCCCAAGCCAAAACCGACTTTGACAACGCCATCAAGGCGGTCGAGGAGGCGACGAAGCGGGCCGAAGCTCTGAAAACCAGTTCGGAAAAGGCTGCTGCTGTCGCCGCGGAAACCAAAACCGCTCTCGACCAACTCAAGAAGGCCGTCGAGACCTCGAAGAAGTAAAAAGCCGGCGCTCCGGCCTCAGCGTGAGGCGACGGAGCGCTTCATCCGGTCCACCATCCGGGCGAGCGAATCGAGATGCTCCTGCGTGACCCGCAGCGTTTCGTTGAGTTCCATCATCGCCTCGCGGGCATTGCGGGCATAAAGCACGTGGCGGTCCTGCGGATCGATCGGTCCCCGGTTCTCGGAAAAGTCGACGATATTGTCAGCCTCCACCTCGACCCGCTGGCGCTCGGCTTTCGTGTTGAAAGGGCGCAACGCGCTCTCAATCCGGCTTTGGATCCGCAGGACCCGCTCGGTGACCTGCTGTTTCAACTCTTCGGCATGCTCCACGAGATTGACTTCGAGAAGGCTGAGACGTGACTCGACGCGATGGATACGCTCGCCTTCGTCGAGAGGCATTCCTTCCCGCGACAGAGGCAGAACCACTTCAGTGGGTTCAAATCGAGGGGCCGGAGAGGAGAAAAACGGGACGCGGATCATCGGATTTGGAAGTCTGGGGAAATTGTAACCAAAACCTTCATAAATATCAATAATTAATCTAGGTTTAGTAATTTCTCCGTTCGAAATTTCCGCTCGGCCGAGGGTTTTTCCGAAACGTGGTCTCCGTTCTGCTCCTCGGGAGATTGGGCCCCGGTGGCTGCCTTGACTTCCCACGGGACGGGTCCGAAGGTGCGCCGGAGCCTCGTTTTCCACATTCCCAACCTGACCCGAAATTGATGAGAATCGCCTTTTTGACCGCCGGTGGCATCGCCCCCTGTCTCTCCGCCTCGATCGGAGGCCTGATCGAGCAATACAACACGCTCGCCCCCGACGCCGAATTGATCGGTTACCTCAACGGTTATCAGGGGCTCCTGCTGGGTAAATCCTACCACTTTCCCCGTCTCGTCCGCGACCGCGCTGCGGTCTTTTATAACTTCGGCGGCAGTCCCATCGGCAACAGCCGGGTGAAGTTGACCAATGTCGATGACTGCACCAAGCGGGGTCTCGTGAAACCGGGAGAAAACCCGCTCCAGGTCGCCGCCGAACGCCTCAAGACCGACAAGATCGACATCCTCCACACCATCGGGGGGGACGACACCAACACGACCGCCGCCGACCTTGCCGCCTACCTGCACGAAAACGGATACGACCTCACCGTCGTCGGCCTGCCGAAGACGATCGACAACGACGTCTACCCCATCAAGCAGACCCTCGGGGCCTGGACCGCCGCTCATCAAAGCGCCCGCTTTTTCCGCAACGTCGCCAACGAAAACACCACCAGCGCGCGCCAGCTCATCATTCACGAAGTCATGGGCCGCCACTGCGGCTGGCTGACCGGTCGCGCCGCCTACGACTATCACGAGAGCCTCCACCAGTATGACTGGCTGCCCGAGGCCCTGCTGCACCAGATCCGCTGGGATGTCGATGCCGTCTGGGTGCCGGAGATGGAGATCGACATGGAGGCCGAGATCGACCGCCTCAATGTGAAAATGGACGAGCACGACAGCGTCAATCTCTTCATCAGCGAAGGCGCCGGACTCGACAACATCATCGCCGAGATGAAAGCCAGCGGCAAAGAACCCGCGAAGGATGCCTTCGGCCACTATCGTCTCGACTCGGTCAACGTCGGCAGTTGGTTTTCCTCCCAGCTCAAGGACAAGCTCGGCGCCGAGAAGGTCCTCGTGCAGAAAAGCGGTTATTTCGCCCGCAGCGCCGCGCCCAACGACGACGACCTCGAACTGATCAAAGCCAGTTGTGCCCAGGCCGCGAAATCGGCCCTCCAGGGGATCAGCGGTGTCGCCGGCCTCGACGAGGAAAACGGCGATGTCATGAGCACGATCGCTTTCCCCCGGATCAAGGGCGGCAAACCTTTCGACATCGACGAGAGCTGGTTCACCAACCTCCTTGTCGAGATCGGGCAGCCCAAGGGCCGCCGGATCGAGGCCCATTGAACAGGCTGGCTTGGTCCGGCACGGAATCTGCGGCAAAAAGGGTTGCATCCCCCGCCACCGGGGGCCTAGCATGCCACCCGATGAACCGCCTTTTCTCGCCCTTGCTTGCTTGTTTCGCTGCTCTTTTTCCTGCCGCCTTGTCCGCGGAAGACGCTGCCCCCACCCTCGCCACGAGGATCGACGGGGCGGTCGCGCCGATCGCAAAGCTCTTCGACAAAATCGTTTTCTTCGGGATCCAGGTCGGTGACGGCATCACCCTCCCGTTGGTACTCGTGCTGCTCGGCTTCACCGCGGTGTTCCTGACGATCTTTTTCAAGTTCATCAACCTCCGCGGCTTCGGCATCGCGCTGCGGACCGCCCGCGGCAAATACACTCCGGCGGATGCACCGGGCGAGATCACCCACTTCCAGGCCCTCAGTGCGGCGCTCTCCGCCACGGTCGGCCTTGGCAACATCGGCGGAGTCGCCGTGGCGGTCGGAGTCGGTGGCCCCGGGGCGACCTTCTGGATGATCGTGATGGGTCTCTGCGGCATGACCACGAAGTTCGCCGAGTGCACGCTCGGGGTGAAGTACCGGAAGATCCTCAAAAACGGCACGGTCAAGGGCGGCGGCATGTATTACCTGCGCGACGGCCTCCGCGAACGCGGACTCAAGACTCTCGGCACCATCCTGGCTCTGGTCTTCGCCTTCTGCGTGATCGGTGGGTCCTTCGGCGCCGGTAACATGTTCCAAGCCAACCAAGCCTACAGCCAGATGGCGAACACCTTCCCTGCCCTCGGGGGAATGGAAAACGGCGAGGTCTTTTTCGGCGTCGGCATGGCGGTGCTGACGGGACTTGTCATTCTCGGAGGGATCGTCTGGATCGCCCGGGTCACCTCCTTTTTGGTCCCTTTCATGTGCGGCACCTATGTGATCGCCTGTCTCGTCATCCTCTTCACCCACCTCGATGTGCTGCCGGCCGCTTTGGGGACGATTGTCAGTTCCGCTTTCGGTTCCGATGCGGTGGCTGGAGGCATCATCGGAGTGCTGATCCAGGGCATCCGCCGGGCCGCTTTCTCCAACGAGGCCGGTCTAGGTTCGGCTCCGATTGCTCACTCAGCGGTGAAAACCCATGAGCCGGCCAGCGAGGGATTCGTCGCCTTGCTCGAACCTTTCGTCGACACCGTCGTCGTCTGCACGATGTCGGCGCTCGTCCTCGTCGTCACCGGGACCTGGCAGGTCAGCGCCCAAGTCAATCCGGGCGGCACCGACCTGCTCGCGGCCCCCGGATCCACCGAAGTCATCAAGAAACTCGAGGCGGGCCAATTCCTCCATACCCGTAAAGGCGCTGGCGATCATGCCGAGGTGATCGGTCTCGTCTCCGGCGAGGGCGTCGAGTTCGAAAAACTCGGCGGCTGGGTCGCGAAGAGCGCCATCACCAGCCGCGGCGGCGTACCGGTGACTTCCATGGCCTTCGCTTCGGTGATCTCCTGGTTCCCCGTCGTGCTCAGCATCGCCGTGTTCCTGTTTGCCTTTTCGACGATGATCTCGTGGTCCTACTACGGCCAACAGGGCGTCATGTATCTCTTCAGCTTCGTCGGCGAGGACAAGCTCCACATTCCGGTGATCATCTACAAGGTCATTTTTTGCCTTCTCATCATTGTCGGCACCTCCGCCTCGCTCGACAACATCATCATGCTTTCCGACGCCATGGTCTTCGCCATGGTCGTGCCCAACCTGATCGGCGTTTACCTGCTGCTACCGGTGATCAAACGCGAAACCGAACGATTCCTCGCCCTGGTGAAGGAGAAGGACGCAAAATAGTGGATCGGCTCGGAAAGGTCGAAATGCCGGGCCTTCGAACACGTCACGCCATGATCCCCCGCACCACCTCGCCATACACATCCGTGAGCCGGAAGTCGCGGCCGGCGTAGCGATAGGTCAGCTTCAGGTGATCGAGCCCGAGCAGGTGCAGCATTGTCGCGTGGAGGTCGTGCATGTGGACCTTGTCCTTCACCGCGTAGTAGCCGAAATCATCCGTCTCCCCGTGGGCGTATCCGCCTTTCACTCCACCACCGGCGAGCCACATCGAGAAGCCCTGCGGGTTGTGGTCACGGCCGTCGCCCTGGGCGATCGGGGTGCGGCCGAATTCCCCGCCCCAGACCACCAGCGTGTCCTCCAGCAACCCGCGCTGCTTCAAATCGGTCAGCAGGGCGGCGATCGGCTTGTCGACGGCGAGGGCGTTTTTCGTGTGCTGCTTGAGGATGCCGCCGTGCTGATCCCATACATTCGGCGTCGAAACCTGGATGTAACGCACTCCGGCTTCGGCGAAGCGCCGCGCGAGCAAGCATTGGCGGCCGTAGTGATCGGTCTCCTCGACGCCGATCCCGTAAAGATCGCGGATGTGCTGCGGCTCGTCATCGATGCCGATCACCGGAGGAGCCGCAGATTGCATGCGGTAGGCGAGTTCCATCGAGGCGATCATGCCCTCCACCGGGGCGTATCCGGTGCGCGCAAGGTGCTCGCGGTTCATCGCCTGGAGAAAGTCGAGCTTGCGGGCCTGCACCACCGCCGGGTCTTTCGAGCCGAGATAGCGGAAATTGGCCGTGGGATCGAGTTTGCCGTTGGCCCCGATCGTGGTGGCCTGGTGGGCGGCGGGGAGGAAGGCCGAGCCGTAGTTCCGAGGCCCTCCATGCGAGGCCGAGGGGCTGATGCTGACGAAGCCCGGCAGGTCGCGGTTATCGCTCCCGAGCCCGTAGCTGACCCAAGCCCCGACGGAAGGCCGCACGAAGTTGTCCGTGCCGGTATGGAGCATGCAGACCGCCTGACCATGCGATTGACCCGTGCTCTGCATCGAGCGGATCACGCAAAGGTCGTCGGCGTGGCGGGCGACATGGGGAAACAGGTCGCTCACCCAGAGACCCGACTGCCCGTGCTGGGAAAAGTTCCAAGGAGAAGCCATCAGCTTCGTCGTCGCGGTCGCGGCCGGATCGAGGTTCTTGGCCGGAGCAAACGGCAGCTTCTGCCCGTCGCGCTTCTGCAGTTCGGGCTTGTAGTCGAAGGTGTCTACGTGCGAGGGCCCGCCGTGCATGAACAGGAAAATGACCCGCTTCGCCCGGGGTGCGTGGTGGAAGCCGGAAGGAGCGGCCGCGGCCGCGCTCAGTCCGGAAAAGGCAAGCGATCCGAAACCGCAGGCGGCGGACTTGAGGATCTCGCGTCGGGAGATGGCATTGCGGATTGCGGATTGCGGATTGCGGATTGGAGACATGGCAACCTGAAGTGTTACTTTGTTTTGTTGCGGCGAGCGGTTTTGATTGATGCCACGGTCATGGCGGTAAGTTCACCGGCTTCTTTGAGAAGTTCTTCAACGCGGTCCTTTTTCACAAGACCAGCGTCCGCGATCATCTCGATCCACCCTCGCGATTCGTCGGCTTCCTCTTCAACAATCCCCATTTTTGCGATGAATTCCGCCGTGCTGCGAGCCCTGCATGCCGAACGGTAATTGGCAGCCACGGATGTCGCGCTCCGAAGCAACTGCTTACCAGGAACATCGGCACTTCGCCTCGGCGGAAGCGAATCGACCAAGGCAATGACGCGGAGCGCAAAACTCCCCGACCCGTCCTTGAAATCACTTGCGTTCATCCCCGACCAATTCGCAATTCGAAATCCGCAATCAATCCAAGTATAAAAACTCCGTGGAAGCCATCAGCAGATGCGCGAGATGGCCGGTGGCTTCTGCGATGAGCTTGGGATCTTCCGAACCGCCGCTCAAGTCGGCGATCAGACCGAGGGCCCGCTCGCGTTCAACAGGGTCAGGTCGGCGACCCAAGAGGGTCAGGTAGAGGTCGTCCACGCCGAGAGCGGGTTGACGTTTCACCAGGTGCTTCGCCTGCTTCTGAAGAAAGTCGCTGTTGAGGAGATAAAGGGCCTGAGTCGGCACGGTGGTGTCGTTGCGCCGGCCGGTGACGAGGTCCGGATTGGCCCCGTCGAAGAGGGCGAGTTCACCGCTCGGGTTGTTCCTCGCGACCGGAAGATAGATGGTGCGCTTCGGCATCTTGGCGAGATCGAGCGGCTCGTCGAGGTCGATCCCGACAGCGCTGGCGGTGGCTTCGCCCGGCGTGCGATCGAGGGTACCTGCGTGGAAAAGGACGCTGTCGCGCAGTTCCTCGGCGGTGAGGCGACGGCGCTCGTGACGACCAAACCAGCGGTTGCCGGGATCGGCTTCGGTCGATTTCAAATCCGCGGACAGACGGTAGCTGCGGCTCAGGACGAGTCGCCGGACGAGGCTCTTGGTCGAGCCGCCGCCCTCGCGGAAGGCCCCGGCGAGGTAATCGAGCAATTCCGGATGGCTGGCCCCGGAACCGAGCCGGCCGAAGTTGTCGACGGTCTCGACAAGACCGCGGCCGAAGAGATGCCCCCAGATCCGGTTCACATAAACCCGGTCGAGCAGTGGCGCGGCCTCGCCGGTGAGCCAGGCGGCGAGTTCGAGCCGTCCGCTGGTCCCGGGCGCGATGGTGGCGGGCTGATCGGACAGGACTTTGGGGAATCCTCGCGGCACCAGCGGGCCGAGTTGCCCGGTCTCGCCCCGGACCCGCAGATGGATGTCAGCGGGGGCCGTCGCATCGCGCGGAGCCATCACCACTTCCTTGTCTTTCAACTCGGCGATGAGCTGGTCGAGGGTCTTCTTCAGCTCACCTTCGTTCATGCGGAAGAGCGAATCCCCCTCCCCGCCGCTCGCATTGGCGAGCTGGGTCCGCTCGCGCTCGAGGTCGGCGACGGCGATGAACTGCACGGCGTCGACAAGCACGTAGCGGCCCTCGGTGCCGGTGGTCTCGATGGTGACGCTGCACTCCCCGCCCTTTTCAAAATCAAAACGCCCGATCGGTTCAAAGAGACCGGCGACGGAGGGCGTCCGGGTCTGGTCGAGGGTCACGGTCTTCGCCCCACCACGGCTGCGGATGACGACGGGCACATTTTCGGCACGGTTCTCTCCGGCACTGTAGGCGACACGCACCTCGTAGAGGCCGCTCTCGGGCAGGCTTCCGCGGAAGATGACTCGCTTCTCCCCCTTCCCCACCTGATCATCGCGCAGGTAATGGCTGCCGAAGCGGTTCGGAGAGAGATTTGAAGCGGGCCAGACTCCGACGACTTCGGCATCGCTCTCGTCGTAGATGACACCGGCCAGGGGTAGATTGTCGAGCGTCATCTTGCCGCCGGCTTTTTTCATGAAGCTCTTTTCGACGACCAGCCGCATGGCGAGTTCGAGCCGTTCGACCTGCTTGGCGAGTTCGGGATCAACCCCATCCGGTCCAGGCAAGGGTCGCTCGATCCAACTCGCCACGTTGACGCAGCCGTTGCGGGTGCCGGTGACGATCTCGGTGGAGCGGAGGATGCCGGCGAGGGCGAAGTAGTCTTCCTGTGAGACAGGATCGAACTTGTGATCGTGGCAGCGGGCGCACCCGAGGGTCAGGCCGAGAAAAGCGCGACCGATGGTGTCGATCTGTTCATCGACGGTGTCGAGCCAGAGCTTTTCCTTGTCACGCTCGGTCAACATTTTCGGACCGAGGGCGAGGAAGGTCGAGGCGATCAGCCGCCGCCGCGCCGTGGCGGGATCGTCGGAGGGCATCAGGTCTCCGGCGACCTGTTCGCGGATGAACTCGTGGTAGGGCTGGTCGCGGTTGTAGGCGTCGATGACCTGGTTGCGATACCTCCAAGCCTGGTAGTAGGTGTAATTCCGGTCGCCGCCGTTCGAGTCGGCGTAACGGGCGACGTCGAGCCAATGTCGTCCCCATTTTTCGCCGAAGGCAGGTCGGGCGAGCAGATCGTCGACGATTCTCACCAAGGCCTCTACAGAGGGATCGGCGACAAAAGCCTCGATCTCGGCGCGGGTCGGGGGCAGACCGTTGAGATCGTAGTGGAGGCGTCGCAGGAGGGCGACGGGTCCGGCATCGGCGGCGGGAACGACCTTTTCCTGCTCAAGCCGGGCGAGGATGAATCGGTCAATCTCGTCGCGAGGCCAATCCCGAGCCGAGACCTCCGGGGGAGCCACTGCGGCAAGAGGGCGGTAGGCCCACTCCGCGCGGGCGGAGGCGTAGTCGATCTGTCCTTTGCGAACTCCGGCGGCGACGGCTTCGTCGCGAGGATCGGGGGCGCCCATCGCGACCCACTTTTCAAGCACCGCGATCTCCTCCGTCGTCATTTTCGACTTCGGCGGCATCTGCAGGTTCTCGTCGGTGTAGCGGATCGAATGGATCAAGAGGCTGGCGTCGGGATTGCCCGGGGCGATTGCGGGACCTCCGTCTCCGCCGCTGACCCAACCCGCCTTGCGGTCCAGCCAAAGGCCGCCCTTCTGTTTGTCAGCCTCCTCGGAGTGGCATTCGTAGCAATGCTTCACGAGCACGGGCCTCACCGCGGATTCGAAGAAGGCGTAGCCCTCCGTCGCGGAAAGATCACGGGCGGCGAACACCGCCGCCGCGAGCGCGGCGATGGAACGGAAACGGGGCATCGGAGGAACAAGTCGCAGTGTGCCCGAAAGTGGACACTTCCGGCATGGCGCGTTGGCGCTATGCCAAGCCTTCCCACTGCTCAGATCGGCAGAGAGAAAATCGTCACCCTTAGCTCGGTCGGAGCTTTTTCCTCGAGATTCTTCCAGTAAAGCCGCGAATCACCATCGGAGTCGTATTTCGAAAAGGCCTTGGTGAAGGTCACGTTCTCGCTGACCCATTTGAGAGCCTCGGCCCGGCTGATTTTCTTGTCCTTATCGCGGTCGATCTGGCTGAACTTCACGTCACCCGCGGCGGGCGAAGGATGGGCGTTGTCCCATTCCTGTTCAGAGAGTTGATGGTCACGATCGAGATCGTATTGGGTGAGCAACTGCTCGTGATTCCAGCCCGCGATCTCCTCTCGGGTGAGAAAGCCGCTCTGGTCGGCATCGGCGGAGAGAAACTGGTTCTCCATCCCGAGATGGGTGCCGGTGACGGGATCGCCATCACCTTCGGTGGTGACACAACCGGCCAGAACCAGGGCGAATCCGAGGGGGAGGAGGACGAGCCTTCGCATCGGCGGAGCTTAAACAGCGGCGAGCCACTCTGGCAATCGCATTTTCCCTGTCCAAACGGGGCAGTTGCCGCCTCATTCCCGCGGAGATGTCAGACGATTCCCACATGCCCACTGGCCACGAACCAGACCGCACCGAGGCTTTTCTCCGCCTCCTGACCGAGCACGAGCGCCGCCTCGCGATCTACGTGACCGGGCTGATCGGTTGCCCCCAAGACGCCCAGGACATCCTCCAGGAGGGGAAAATCGTGATGTGGCGGCAGTTTCACCAGTTTGAACTCGGCACGAACTTCCCGGCGTGGGCCAGGAAGATCCTTTTCTATCAGATCCTCGCCCATCGCCGCCGCTCGAAACGCCAGCGGGCCGAGCAACTCTCCGAGCGCCTCCTCGCACGGCTCAGCGAGGAATCCGAGAGCGCCCAGCGGGAACTGCGGTGGGAGCGCCGGGAAAAAGCGCTCCTGGACTGTGTCGAGAAGCTCTCTCCCGAGCATCGCGAGATCCTCGAACTCCGCTACCGCGACGAAACGTCGATCGAAGGGATCTCACGCCGCACCGAGCGCACCGAAGGCGCCGTCTACCGACTACTGAGCCGACTCCGTAAAAACCTTTTCCTTTGTGTTGAAAAACAACTTGGTCCCGTATGAACGAACGCGACACCGATGAGCTGCTCGAGCTCGCCCACGGCTACATCGAGCGATCCCTGAACGCGGAGCAGGTCGCACGGCTGGAGCTTTGGCTGGAGGAGAGCCCCGAAGCTCGCCAGATCTATCTCAATTTCCTCCAAGACCACGCCACCCTCCACTGGAGCCGCGTCGGTGAAGGTCAAGAGCCGGTCGTAACCGACTTTGCAATGCCGCGGGCGCGTCGCTTCCCTCCGCTTTGGCAGATTTTTGCCGCCGCCGCGGTGGTTTCGCTCCTGGCGCTGGTGCTCGCCCTCATGCCTGGAGCGGCGGGGCGGAGCGCCTTCGCGACGATGGCAAAAACGGAGGCAGCCCGCTGGGAGAGCGGCTCGCTGCCAACTGCCGAGGGGGTGCGGCTGGGATCGGGCGCTCTCGAGCTCGTCCGCGGTCTCGCCACGATCCGCTTTGATTCCGGGGCCGAGGTGATCCTTGAGGCTCCCGCCCGCCTTGAACTGGTCGATGCGATGAACTGCACTCTGCACCACGGCACCGCGGTCGCCGAAGTCGGACCGACCGCGAAGGGCTTTACGATCCGCACACCCCGCGCGCGGGTGATCGACCTGGGGACGCGCTTCGCGCTGAACGTCGATCCAGCGGATGGCGCGACCCAGACCCAGGTCTTCGACGGGCTCGTCGAAGTCGAATTTCCGGGAAAACCCGGACGCATTTCCCTCAAGGAAGGCCAACAGAGCCGCATCGCCGGAGCGGGGGCGGAATCGGTCAGCGATGGTCCGGTCGAGGGCACCTGGAATCGCCCCGCCCAATCCGAGCCCGTCTCCCGGGCCGGAATCCGCCGGATCAGTACGGCAACTCCGGGAGGGGCCGACGCCTACGTTTCCGGAGGCAGCCCGACCACCCACAACTCGGACACCCTCCTCCTCCTCAAGAACGGCCTCGGAGACAAGGCCCCGCATCGCAAGACCTACCTGCGTTTCCCGCTCGGCGAAATCTCCCGGGGCGCGATCGCTGAGGCGCGCCTCGACCTACGCTTCGCCCCGACCGGCTGGGGTTTGGCCTCGCACCTCGGCGATTCCGAATTCGTGGTTTACGGACTCGCCCCCGATGCCGCCGATGCCTGGGATCCCGCCAGCATGGACTGGATGACAGCCCCGGAGAACGATGCCGCGAACGGATCCACCCTTCTTCGTGGTGCGGTCGAGCTCGGCCGCTTCCAAGTGCCGCGAGGCATCCAGACGGGCAGTTACGGGATCCGCGGAGAAAGGTTGGTCCAGTTTCTCAATGAGGACCCCAACCGTCTCGCGACCCTCGTGGTGGTGCGCGAGACGATCGAGAAACGCAGTGGCGGACTGGTCCATGCCTTCGCCTCCTCCCGGCACCCCGACTTGCCGCCGCCCACCTTGCATTTGAAACTGCGCACCACCGAGGCGCGCCCCTGAGAGTTCCGTCGTTGACAAAGACAGAAAGTCCGCTTAAGTCCTCCTTCACCCGATTTCCAAGCCCTGTCATGGCAGTCCCGAAAAGAAAGACTTCGAAAATGAAGAAGCGCCTGCGCCGCTCCGGCCAACGCTGGCGCGCCCGCAAGCTGAACGTCTGCTCCGAGTGCGGCAGCGCGGCTCCTTCCCACATTGCCTGCCCGAGCTGCGGCTACTACAAGGGCCGCCAGGTGCTCACCGTCGAAGAGGTCTGATCCTCGTCGTCTTCACCATTCCACCCGATTGCGAAGTCACCTCAGCCGAGGTGACTTTGTGTTTTCGGGGTTGCACGAACACGTCCCCTGTTCCTAGATAGCCGCTTGCATCGCACATGAGAATCGCCCTGGATGTGATGGGAGGCGACAAGGCTCCCGAAGCCATCGTGGAGGGCGCGATCGAGGCACTCAAGGCTTACGATCGCGACCTGCAGCGTCTCTTTTTGGTCGGTGACGAGGACGCGGTGAAGGAACAGCTCGCCCGGCTCAATTTTCGCCACGACCGCATCGAGATCGTCCACGCCTCTGAGGTGGTGACGATGCACGACTCCGCGGTGAAATCGGTGCGGCAAAAGAAAGACTCGTCCATCAGCGTGGCCGTCGACCTGGTGAAGCAGGGCGAGGCCGATGGCGTTGTCAGCGCTGGCAACACCGGGGCTGCCGTCGCCGCCGCCACCATCAAATGGCGGAACATCCCCGGCGTAGAGCGCTCCGGAATCGCCTCGCCACTGCCGAACGAGCACGGCCCCTGCAACATCATGGATGCCGGTGCCAACGTGGATGCGAAACCGTCCCACCTGCTTGGATATGCGATCATGGGCTCGGTTTACGCCCGCCACGTGCAAGGGAAAGAACATCCCGTCGTCGGTCTGATGTCAGTGGGCGAGGAGGACTCGAAAGGCACCGACTTCACCCGCGAGGTCTTCGAGCTGATCAAGGCCACCGACCTCAACTTCCGGGGCAACGTCGAGGGCCACGACCTTTTTGAAAGCAAGATCGACGTGGTCGTCTGCGATGGTTTCGTCGGCAACGTGCTGCTGAAATCCTGCGAGGCCACCGCCAAGGCGATGTTCAAATGGCTGAAGCAGGAGATCAACGCCAGCCCGGTCCGGAAGGTCGGCGCGCTGATCGCCCAGAACGCGTTCAAGGCCGTCAAGGAGCGCGGCAACTACGAGACCTATGGCGGCAGCCCGCTCCTCGGAGTGAACGGTGTCTGCATCATCGGACACGGGTCGAGCTCACCCCTCGCCGTGCGCAACGCGATCCGGGTCGCGATGGAATCGGTCCGTCATCAGGTCAACCCCCACATCGAAAAGGAGATGAACCGTTACGCGGAGCTGATTTATTGAGCTCCCGCCGTTTCTTTCCCGCGATCCTGAAATGAGTTTGTCCGGAAACCCCAGCCCTCCCTACCCCGTCCGCATCGCCGGCACGGGCAGCTACCTGCCGTCGCGGATCATGACGAACCGGGAGCTGGAGGAGAGCGTGGACACCTCCGACGAGTGGATCACCAGCCGCACCGGCATCCGCGAACGCCGCATCGCCGCCGAGGGCGAGTTCACTAGCCACATGGCGAGCGAAGCGGCCCGGCGTGCCCTTGCCCAGTCCGGTGTCGACGCCGCCGACATCGAGCTGATCATCGTCGCCACGATCACTCCCGATACCCTCACACCCGCGACCGCTTGCTACGTGCAGCAGCAGATCGGTTCGCTGCGCGCGGTCGCCTTCGACGTCTCGGCGGCTTGCTCGGGCTTCCTTTATGCGATGGAACTCGCCCGCCACGCGGTAGGGGCCGGGGCTTTCAAAAACGCGCTGATCATCGGGGCGGAAAAACTCAGCGCCTTCGTCGACTGGAGCGACCGGAACACTTGCGTGCTCTTCGGTGACGGAGCCGGCGCCGCGGTGCTGCTGCCCTCTACCAATGGTGGCGGACGCATCCTTTCCTCCTGCCTCGGCACGGACGGAGCCCAGGCTGAGCTCCTCAACATTCCCGGCGGCGGCTCGGCCTGCCCGGCCGGACCCGGTTGCGCCCCGGCGAAGTCCCCGACCCTGGCCATGCAGGGCCGCGAGGTCTTCAAACATGCGGTGAACGCGATGCGCCAGGCCGCCATCGACGGCATCGCCGCGGCGGGCCTGCAAATCGGCGACATCGACCTGATCATCCCCCATCAGGCCAACCTCCGCATCATCGATGCCATCGTCGAGCGGCTCGACTTCCAGCGCGAGAATGTCTTCATCAACCTCGACAAATACGGGAACACTTCGGCCGCAGCCGTGGCCATCGCCCTCGACGAGGCTCATCGCGAGGGTCGCGTGAAGCCCGGCGACCGCATCCTGCTCGTCGCTTTCGGAGCCGGTTTGACCTGGGCCAGCGCGGTCATCGAGTGGTGAAAAGCGAGCGTTTCCAAGCCGCGCATGTCCAAGAGGCCTTCGTGACATGAGTTTGCTGGCCGAAACCACCTTCCGCCTCGCCCATCCTTGGGCGCTGTTGTTGCTCCTCTTGATCCCCCTGCTCGCGATCCTGAAATCGCGGTCCGGCAACGAGGGGGCGGTGATCTTCTCCTCGCTTCACATTCTCGACCGCCTTGGACCGATCGCCCGCGGCCGTGCCGGCGGCTTCCGTCTGGCCGGTCTCTTCCTCGCCCTCACCTGTCTGATCCTCGCCCTGACACGGCCACAATGGATCAATCGCACCGAGGAGACCACCGAGAGCGGCGTCGAGTTGATCCTCGCCATCGACGTGTCGCGGTCGATGCAGGTCGAGGATTTCCGCATCGACGGGAACCGCGCCAACCGGCTCCAGGCGGCGAAGAAGGTGACGCGTGATTTCATCGAGGGCCGCGACACCGACCGCATCGGCATCCTCGCCTTCGCGGGTCGACCCTATCTGGCCAGCCCCCTGACCCTGTCGAAAGCCTGGCTCAAGGGACCGATGGGCCTCGGCCGCGTCCAGATCGGCTTGGTCGAGGACGGCACCGCGATCGGCTCCGCCATTGCCGCGTCGGCAAAGCGACTCGACAAACGCACCGCCAAGAGCCGCGTCATCGTGTTGCTGACCGACGGGGTCAACAACGCCGGCCAGCTTTCCCCCATCGAGGCTGCCCGCCTCGCCAAGACGCTCGGGATCCGCGTCTACACCATCGCCGTCGGCACCTACGGCGATTACGTCGTGCAAACCCCGGTCGGGCCGCAGCGCCTCACCCAGGAATTCGATGAGGAGACCTTGAAGGAGATTGCCCGCATCGCCGACGGCGAGTACTTTCGCGCGCAGGACACCAGCGGCCTCGAGCGCATTTTCGAATTGATCGACCAGATGGAGAAAACCGAGATCAAGCGACACACCCGGGTCGAGAGCGAGGAATGGTTCCACTGGTTCGCCATCGCCGGTCTCGGCTTCGGGTTGCTGACGATGATCGGCGACGACACCTTCTGGCGGCGTTTTCCATGAGCGGGATCACCTTCGTCCATCCAGCCTGGTTCTGGGCCCTCTTCCTGCTGCCCCTCCTTTTCGGTTTGAGGTTTTGGGCGCATGTCAGGACGGCGCGACGCCTCCCCGGCCTCGTCTCGCCGCGCCTCAGCCACCGGCTCATCAACGGATCCAGCCACGCCCGCCGCTGGGCCGTCTTCATGCTCCAATGGCTCGCCCTCGCCTGCCTCATCACCGCCCTTGCACGACCGCAATGGGGCTTCGAGGAGACCGAGACCGAAATCGACGCACGGAACCTCCTCATCGCCATCGACACCTCGCGCAGCATGCTCGCCGATGACCTGCCGCCGAACCGTCTCTCGCGCGCCAAGCTCGCGGCGAAGGACATCATCCTCTCCCTGCCCGAGGACCGCATCGGCCTGATCGCCTTCGCCGGAAAGCCCTTCCTCCAGGCGCCTTTCACCGTCGACCACGAAGCCGTCCTCGAATCCGTCGACCAGCTCGACACCGAGATCATTCCTCGTGGCGGGACCAATCTCAGCGCCGCCGTCGATCTCGCCCTCGAGACGATCGAGGAGGCCAAGATCGGCCGCAGCGCCATGATCCTTTTTTCCGACGGAGAGGCACTCGAGGGCCTCGCCCAGGTCGCCAAAGTCCGCGAGCAGGCGAAAAGCCTCGGTCTTTCGTTGATCGCCGTGGGCGTCGGGACCACGGGCGGCTCCATCATCCCCGAACTCGATGACAACGGACATCCCATCCCCGGCGTGTTTGTGAAGGACGAGCAGGGCCAGGTCGTCCGGACCCGCCTCATGCCCGAGGCGCTTCAGGAACTCGCCCGCGATGGCGGCGGCTATTTGCAACTCGGCGGCGGCGCGCCGCTCGCCACGGTCGTCGACCAAATCCGCAAACAACTCAGCTCCACCCGCGAGGAGAGCGAGACCAACCGCATCCCGATCGAGCGATTCATGTGGCCGCTCGGCGTGGCCGTGGTGCTGATGATCCTCTCGCATCTCGTGCCTCTGTTGTGGTTGAAACCCCTGCCCTCGCGCCGCCTCATGCCATCAACGGCGCGCGCCGGCCTGCTGTTGCTCTTTTTCGCCGGTTCCCTCCAGGCCAAGGATCCGCTCGCCGGTGGCCACACGGCCTTTGAACAAAAGGACTACGAGGCCGCCCTGTCCGCCTACGAGGGATCGCTCGGAGAAAAATGGTCGAGCCGCGCTCTGAACCGCCTCCAGCTCGGCATCGGAGCAGCCGCTTACCGGCTCAACAATTTCGAACGCGCCGCAGAGGCTTACAGCTCCGTCGCAGCGAACGGATCGGAGGAGCAACGCGCCCAGGCGCTTTACAATTTGGGCAATACCCTGTTCCGCCGGGGCGAACTCGCCCTCTCTCCGCAAGGCGCGGGGAAACCGAATCCCGATGCGATGAAGACCGCCAGCCCGGCCGCGGGGGCGATCGAGGATTGGCAGACCGCCCTCGAGCACTACGAAGCCTCGCTCGCACTCGACCCTGACAACGCCAACACCCGCCACAACCTCGACTACGTGAACAAGCGACTCGAAGATCTGAAGCAGCAGGAAGAGAAGAAGCAGCAGGAGCAAGAAAAGCAGGACCAGCAAAAGCAGGATCAGAAGGACCAGGACCAACAGGATCCGAAGCAAGATCCGCAGCAGGACCAAAAGAACCAGGACCAGAACCAACAGAATCAGCAAAAGGATCAGAACCAACCCCAGCAGGGCGACCAGCAGCAGGAAAACCAGCAGAACCCCGACGAATCGAAATCCGATTCCAAGTCGGGCCAAGACCAGCAGGATCCGCAATCCGGCAACGAGCCAAAGGAACAACCCGATTCCCCGCAGCCCCAGCCGGGCGACATGCCGCCCGAGTCGGAGGAGCCAAAGGACGGCGATCTGGAAGCGGATCCGAATCAAAACCAGCCGCAACCGGCGAGTCCCAGCCAGCAGGGCAATCCCGCCGACTTGAAACCGAACCCGCTGACCGGATACTCCGCCTCCGAAGCACGCCAGTTGCTTGAATCCCTCGCCGATGAGACTGAGGTCCGCCCGCTCCTCCAAGTACCCCGTGGCGAGGTCTTCAAGAACTGGTGACGAACCCGATGCGATCGCGCCTCCATCCACTCTTCCTCATCCTCGCCGCACTGTGGCTCGCGGCGTCCGCGGCTATGGCGCAGCAACCCGCCCAGGTCTCCGTCAGCGTGCTCAACAGCCGCGTCGCCATTGGCGAGATCGGCCAGTACTTCCTCACCGTGAAGAACGGCGAAGCCGAATTGCCCGAACGCATCGCCGTGGACGGCCTCGAGGTGATCTACTCGGGCTCACAGCTTTCGAGCACGATCGTGAGCGGCCGCCAGTCTTTCGAGACCACCTACTTCTACCGCTTCAAGGGAAACCAACCTGGAACCTTCATCATCCCCGAGTTCGAGTTCCGCATCGGCACGGAAACGGCCAAAACCAAGGCGGTCACCGTGACGATCTACGAGGATGACGGCCAGACCAACCTCGACGCGACCAAACCCTATTTCGCGAAGCTCGATCTGAACCGCACGACCTTTTACGTGAACGAACTCGTCCCCTTCAGCATCGCCGCCTTCGTGCAGGGTCGGAACTCGATCAATGGGGTCGCGTCCGCCTCGCTCAAAAACGAAAGCTTCGTGGTTCAGAACTTCAGCCAGGTGCGTACGGACGGTGCCGAGGTCGGGAACACCTACTATTCCTCCGCCGAGTTGCCCTCCCATCTCTTCGCCCTCAAGGCCGGCGATTACCGGCTCGGCCCCGGCCAGATCGTGGTTCGCTCAATCGATGCGGAGACGGGCTTCGGGCTCTCCGCATTCTTCCAGCGCACCGTCGCCCACGACCTCGCCACCAACACCGTCAACGTCACGGTCAAACCCCTGCCCGCGAACGCTCCCGCTAGCTTCACCGGCGGCGTCGGCAGCTTCGAGATGACCGCGCGCCCGTCCACGACCACCCTCGGACTTGGGGACCCCGTCTCGATCGAGTTCGAGGTGACCGGTGTCGGCAACCTGCGGACCATGACCGCGCCGGTCTTTGCCGTTCCCCAGACCGGCATCTGGAAAAGCTACGAGCCCAGCAAGACGCTCGCCGATGAGGAGGACTCCGATGGTTTCACGGCGGGCACGGTGCGTTTTTCTCAGGTCCTCATCCCCGAGGCCCGCACCAAAACGATCCCGGAGTTCCACCTGACCTACTTCGATCCTGCGAAAGAGAGCTACGTCACGGCCAAGGCTGGCCCCTTCGACATCTCCCTGACCGAGTCCACGGCCGTGGCGGCGGCTCCGACGCCGGTCGCGCCGTCTTCCGCCCCCGCCGACCTGCCTGCCGCGTCGTCTCCCGAGCCGGTCTACGACGACATCCTCCACATCCGCACCGGCGCGCCGCGTTGGATCGCCTCCTACCGTGCCGGCGATCCGGGCCCGTGGTTCATGCCGGTGCAGGCCCTTTTCTCCGTCGCGTTCTTCACCGTGATCGGTTTCGGTCTCGCCCGTTGGTTCGCGATCCGCAAGGAACCCGCGCCAGCAGGACTTGAGGTGATCAGCTTCGCCCGCGCCTGCAAACTCCTACCCAAGCCGGGAGCTTCGCGGCGCGACTACTACCGGTCGGTGCTGCGCGCACTCGAGGCTTGGAGGCGGGAACATCCCACCGCCCCCGCACCCGTCCGCGAGGTCGTCGATCGCACCGCGGATCGCTGCAACACGATCCTCTACAGCGGCCAGAACGAGGGCGACGCCGCGGTCACCCAAGCTGAAACCGACGAAATCTCGGGCCGGCTCCGTCGTCTCGCCTCCCGCTGACCCCTCCCATGGCGCGCTTTTTATTCATTGCCTTTTTTGCAGTCTTGTCAGGGTCGCTCCACGCCGGACCCGAGGAGGACTTCGCTGCGGCCAATCGTCTCTACGAAGACGGAAAATTCGCCGAGGCCGCGAGCGCCTACGAAGGGCTCGCCGCCGATCGACTTTCCGCCGATCTCTTTTACAATCTCGGCGCCGCCAAACAACGTGTCGGTGAATCCGGGGCCGCCGTGCTCTGGATGCGGCGTGCGCTGCTACTCGATTCCGGTCTCGCCGAGGCCCGGCAGAGCCTGAACTTCCTCCGGACGCGTCTCGGCTTCCTCGAGTTCGCCAACAGACCCGTCGATCGCATGATTTCCCGCCTGCCCGCCTCCTTCGCGCGTTGGAGCGTGGCCATCGCCGGATGGATCGCCGCCCTCGGGATTGCCGCGGCCCTGCTCGTGCCCCGCCTGCGACCCAACCGGGTCGCGTTGATCACGGTGGCCATCGTCGCCCTGCTCTTCGCAGGGTTGGCTTGGCAAGCCGGAGTCCATCGCGCCGCACGGATCGCCTCGGAAAACTTCGCCATCGTCATCGCCCCCCAGATCGAAGCGCTCACCGCCCCCACCCCCGACGCGAAAGCCGTGATCCCCCTGCCGCCGGGCAGTGAACTGCGTCTTTTGCAGGCCTCCGGAGCGTGGAGCTATGTCGAGATCCCCGGTGACCTGCGCGGCTGGGTCCGCACCGAGGCCATCGCCCCCGTCTGGCCGCCGCAACCCTCGAAATCATGAAAACCCCGCTTTTTGGGCTGCTCCTCGCCCTGGTCCCCGTCCTCCACGCCGCGCCCGCGGAACGACTCGTCATCGGCGCCGAAGCCGGCAAAGGCCTCGTCATCGTAGATCCCGCCGATGGCAACCGGGCTCTCTGGCAACGCCCGCTCGGCGCCGTCCACGACCTGCACCTGCTGCCGAACGGCCACTTTCTGACCCAGGACGGCTGGCCGCGCGTGATCGAGCTAAACCTCGCCAAGGAAGTCGTCTGGGAATACGACGCCACCAAAACGAACCGCGCCGAAGGCGATGGCAAGGTCGAGATCCACGCCTACCAGCGATTCGCCAATGGCACGACGATGATCGTGGAGTCCGGGCCGGGCCGAATTCTCGAAGTAGGTCCTGACAAGTCCATCATCAAGTCATTGCCGCTCTCCGTCTCGAAGCCGAGCCCTCACTCCGACACCCGCCTCGTCCGCCGGCTTGCCAACGGCCATTACCTCGTCGCCCACGAGGCCGACCAGTGCGTGAAGGAGTATGATGCCGATGGCAAGGTGGTGTGGGACTTCCCGGTGCCGCTGTTCGGGAAAACCGAGGCCGGGGGCCACGGTCCCGAGGCCTTCGGCGGGCGCTGTTTTGCCGCGACCCGGCTTGAGAATGGGAACACCCTCATCGCCACCGGCAACGGCCACAGCATCCTCGAGGTGACACCGGCCAAAGAAATCGTCTGGAAGCTGGACCAGCACGATCTGCCCGGCATCGTGCTCGCCTGGGTCACCAATGTCGAGATGCTGCCTGGTGGCAACATCCGCTTCGGCAACTGCCATGCCGGGCCGGAAAATCCGCAGATCATCGAGGTGACGCGCGCCAAGGAAGTCGTCTGGACCTTCCGGGACTTCACCAACTTCGGCAACAGCCTCGCCAACACCCTCGTGCTCGACGGCGAAGCGGCGAAGGAACTCCGCGCCCGACTCGCCGCCCTGAAACCATGAGCCGCCCCTCCCCCGCCCGACTCGCCGCCCTTGAGGCCCTCACCGAATGGGAGGACACCTCCCGCTACGCCGCCGACCTGATCGACGACTACGGTCGCCGCCTCAAGCTCAGCCCCGCCGACCGCGGGCTCGCTCAGGACCTCCTCTACGGGGTCATCCGCAACATCTTTCTGATCGACGAGGTCATCGAGCGCTTCCGCCGCGGATCCATCAAACCCCAGACCCGCCAGCTCCTCCGGCTCGGCCTTTACCAATTGCTCCTCACCGGCATCGCCGAACACGCCGCGCTCAACGAGACCGTCGAGCTCGCCCGCCAACACGAGCGCTCCCTAGTCAATGCGATCCTGCGCAACGTGCAGCGGCAAAAGCCCGAACTGCTCGCCGAGATCGAAACCTGGCCGCTCGAGGACCGCTACTCCCATCCCGACTTCCTGATCCAGCGCTGGTCCGAACAGTTCGGCGAAGCCGCCACCGCCGATCTCTGCCGCTGGAACAACGAACCGGCCAGTGTCTACGCCCGCATCAATCCCCTGATCCCGGGCGCATCAGACAGGGTCAAGTCTGCGACCACACCCTCTTCACCCGTGCCAGGGTTCCCCGATTTCGTCCAGCTCGAGGGCGCTCCCGACGCGGATTGGATCGCGGGGGGACTCATCTACATCCAGGACCCCAGCACCTCGCTGGCCTGCCGCCTGTTGGATCCCCGACCCGGCGAAGCGGTGCTCGATGCCTGCGCTGCCCCGGGCGGCAAGACCGGCCTGCTCGCCGCGCTGATGCAGAACAGCGGCACGATCCACGCGACCGATTCCTCCGAGCAACGCCTCGGTCCGACCCGTGAAAACCTCGCTCGCCTCGGGGTCAAAAACACCACGGTGAGCCGGGTCGATTGGAAGGCACCCGAGACCGCCCGCGATCTGCCCCTTTTCGACGCCATCCTGCTCGACGCGCCCTGCTCCAACAGTGGAGTGATGCGGCGGCGGATCGACGTGCGCTGGCGGATCCAGGAGCGCGACTTCGACCGGCAGGCCCAGGCCCAGCTCGAACTGCTCCGCCAGGTCGCGAAGGTCTTGAAACCCGGTGGCCGGATCGTTTACAGCACCTGCTCCCTCGACCGCGCCGAAAACGAGGGCGTCGTCGCCGCCAGCGGTTTCGCGGTGGAATCGACCGTCACCTCACTGCCGTGGCGCGACGGGCACGACGGCGCCTATGCCGCCCTCTTGCGGCCTTAAAATCGGCACCGCGACTTGCAAGCCAAGGCTTCATCGCCTACTAAACTCCCATGTTCCGGTCGCTCGCCAGTTCGCTGATCACCCTCATCGCGATCCTGCTTTTCGCCTTCATGCTGCTTTTCCTCTGGAGCGGCAGCGAGAGCCTCGAATTCGCGCGCAGTTCCTTCGAGGGTGACAAAAACACGCTCCAGATCCTCGACGATTACCGCCGCGAACAACTCAAGGCCGCCGAGCTCGCCCAAGCGAACCGCAACATGGGCCGCGACACCGAGCCTGAGGAAACCGCGAAACCCGCAGCTGCCTCCTCGGGCGAAGGTCCCGCGGTGGTGGTGTGGATCAGCATCCCCGGATTCCGCGGCGACTATCTGGAAAAGGCCGAGACGCCTTTCCTCGACAAGCTCGCCACCGATGGCGGCGGCACCAACAAGATGCGGCCCAGCTTCCCCTGCCTCACCTTTCCCGCCCACGCCACCATGGCGACGGGGGTCTCTCCGGACAAACACGGCATCATCGCCGACCGCATCCGCAAGCCGGATGGCTCCATCATCGACCGCCCGAGCGATCCCACGCTGCTGACCGCCGAGCCGATCTGGGTCACCGCGACCCGCCAGGGGATCCGCACGATGGTGCACGATTGGCCGCTCTCGCAAAACCAGACCGGTGATAACGCGGCGGCGATCTTTGAGACCGCTTACGATCCGGACTCGACCGACGAAGCCCGCCTGACCAAAGCCCTCGAAAAATGGAAGGCCGATTCCGCCTCGGCCGGTGACAAGAAGCTGCGCCTCGTGATGCTGCGTCTCGACGACATCTTCCGCCAAGGCCGGCTCCATGGCCCCCGCGCCGAGGAGACTTTCGCCGCCGTCGCCGCGACGGACAAATCGCTGCAAAAGTTCTTCGACACCGTTCAAGCCGAGCTGGGGACGCTGGCGACCGCCGACTCGAACTTGGTCATTTTCATCACCACCGATCACGGCCTCGCCGAGCTCGACAAGAACGTCAACATCGCCCACTTGCTCGGCGACGCCATGATGGCGAACGCCGACATCGTCGCCCACGACGCCATCGCCAATCTTTATTTCAAGAACCTGCCGGCGAACGATGCCGAGAAAAAGCTTTTCATCGACAAGTTCGACAACGAATTGAGCAAGCGGATTTACTTCCGCACCTTGAAGAAGGAGGAACTCCCCGCCGATTGGGCCTACCTCAATCCGGAGCGCACCGGCGACCGCGTCCTCGTGCTGAAAACCGGGTATGCCTTTGCCGACCAGAAGGCCGCCGAACCGGTGTTCGATCCCACCGAGGGCCCGGGCTTTTTCGGAGCCTTCGGTTACCCGGTCGAGGAGTCGATCCGGATGTCCGGGCAGGTGTTCCTCGCCGGCTACCCGAATTCCCCGCTCAGCGGAACCCTTGCCGAAGTGAAACAGCTTTCCTTCCACGCCACCGTCTGCAAGCTGCTCGGCATCCAGCCCGCTGAGGGTGCTTTCGCGGAGACGCTGCCGCTGAAGTGAAACATCGCGAATGCTGCTCGCATTGCACAAACCTTACGGCGTGCTCTCGCAGTTCACGATCGAGCGTCCCGGTCAGGTCACCCTCGCTGCTTGCGGACTCCCACCCGCCGTCTACCCGATTGGCCGACTCGATCAGGATAGCGAGGGGCTGCTGCTGCTCTCGGATGAGGCCGGCCTGAACACCCGCTTGCTCGATCCAAAACACGGTCATCCCCGCACCTACCACGCCCAAGTCGAAGGCGAGGTCACCACCGAGGCGCTCGAACGGCTCCGCGGAGGCGGCATCGAAGTCCAGGGACACCGCACCTTGCCCTGCCAGGCCCGGCGCGTCGAGCCCGCCCATCCCGATCGGGATCCGCCGATCCGCTACCGCGCCTCCATCCCGACGAGTTGGATCGAGCTGACCCTGACCGAAGGAAAAAACCGCCAGGTCCGCCGCATGACCGCCACCGTCGGTTTCCCCACCCTGCGCCTCATCCGTGTTGCCATTGGTGGACTACGACTCGATGCCCTCGGACTCGGCCCGGGCGAATGGCGCGGATTGGAGCCCGAGGAGCGGGCACTCGCGATTCCACCCAACGCGCCGCGCTCCAGCCAATCGCGCCAGCGACCGATGCGACGGAGGCGCTGAGCCGCCCCGCCCCTTGCAAAGCGTGACACTTGGGCAAGGTTGCGCCCTTTCCCGGATGCGCGCCCTCCTCCGATCCAAGATCCACCTCGCCACGGTCACCGAAGCCAACGTCGATTACATCGGCAGCATCACGATCGACCGCGACCTGATCGATGCCGTCGGCCTCTGGGTCGGCGAAAAGGTGCTCGTCGTCAGCGCCACCACCGGGGCCCGGCTCGAGACCTACGTGATCGAAGGCGAGGCCGGCTCCGGCACCATCGCCATCAACGGGGCTGCCGCCCACCTCATCAACGCCGGCGAGAAGGTCATCGTGATGGGTTTCGAGATCACGGAAAAGCCGATCAAACCCCGGGTCATCCTCTGCGACAAGAACAATGGGATCGCCGATTATCTCGATGAGCGGGCCGGCATGGTGGTGCGGCCGGGGTGAGGCGCCCGGATGGCCTTCAAGCCTCAAGGATTCGCCCAAACCTTCACCACGGCCTCGAGGCCGCGGGTGGCCAGGAGCAGCTTTTCGAAATCGATCTTTTCGGCGGTATCCGTCGGCTGGTGGTAGTGCGGGTCGCGGTAGAGGGCGGTATCGGTGACCATGACGGCGGGATACCCCGCTTGCCAAAAGGACGCGTGATCGGACCAGGAGACCCCGGGGAGGGACGGGGCGAAGACTCCGCCCTCGGCGCGAAGACCGGCAACACGGGCGAAGGTCGACTTGGCGGCGTCGACAAAGTACTGCGAGTTCTCGTCGCCGACGAAGGCGAGGAAGTCGCCGGTGTCGGGGAATCCGCCCTCAAGACCCGGAGGCGCCTTTTGACTTCCGGCCTGGTCGGAAAAGCAGCCCATCGATTCAAGGCAGAGCATCGCCACGATCTGCTCGCCGCGTGACCGGCAGCGCTGGGCATAAACACGGCTGCCCATGGTGGCGGTTTGGAAATGGGGCGGCTCCTCGTTGGCGAAGGCGACAAAGCGCAGCGTCCGGGTCTGCTGATCTCCGGTGAAGGCTCGGGCCAGGGCGAGCAGAGCGGCGACGCCGGTGGCATTGTCATTCGCCCCCGGCGAGCCGGGCACGGTATCGTAGTGGGCGCCGACGACGACGATCTCCTGGCGTCGTTCTTTCCCGGGAATCTCGGCGATGAGGTTCCGGACCTCGGTTTCTCCCGCGTCAAAAACATGGCGCTCGACCTGATAGCCCATGTTGCCGCCGCTCAGACTGGACTCGATCCAGAGCGCGGCACCCTCGAGGGCTTCGGGCTTGGCGGTATGTCGTTCGCCAATGCGGGTAGCAAGGGTGGTGACGGTGCGCTCCAGATCCTCGCGGCTGACGGGGCGTCGCAACATCGCCGCGCCCTCGAGGCTGGTCAGGGTGTTGGTGTCGAGCGGCTCGACTTCCTTTTTCATGTGGCTGCCTATGATCGCGAAGACGCCCATGACCAGCAAGCCGCCGGGCAAGGCAACGAGCAAAAACCGGATCAGCGCACCTTCTTTCATCCTTCGCGAACGGCGGAGGTTACGGCTTGCGCCGCTCTCTGGTGAGCGCCTCCTTCACCCAGCTTCGCGACCGTATCGGCGAGTTCATTTTGAAGGGTACGCCGGGCCGCGGGATTGGAGAGCAGGCTCGCCAGTTCCTCGGCAATCGCGGCAGGGCTGGCGTTCTCCTGGAGCAGTTCCCTGACCACCTTGCGACCGGCCAACACATTGACGATGCCAAGGTAGGGCACGGACATGACCTGGCGCGCCACCACGGCGGTGAGCCAGGCGACCTTGTAGACGAGGCTGTAAGGCAGCCCCAGACAGGCAGCCTCCAGCGTGGCGGTGCCGGAGGCGACCACTCCGACGGTAGCGCGACAGAAAATCTCATGGCTGGTCTGGTTCTCGACGGTCACGATTCCATCGAGACCGGCGGCTCGGACCATCTCCTCGAGGTGGGCGGTCAGTGCGGGATTCGCACCCGAGGTGACGAAGCGCAGCTCGGGGAAGCGCTCCCGGAGCAAAGGCACAGCACCGAGCATTGCGGGAAACAGGACGGCGATCTCGCGCTCCCGCGATCCGGGCATCAGGGCGACGAGATTTTCCTCGCGGACGATTCCCCTCGCCTGCACCGGAGCGAGTGAATCGACCAGCGGATGCCCGGCAAAGTCGGTGGGCAGTCCCGAGTTCTCGTAGAGTTCTTTCTCGAAGGGGAAGATGCAGATCATCCGATCAAGAAGATCCGCCATGATCTTGATGCGCCCCTTCTTCCATGCCCACACCTGGGGGCTGATGTAATCGATCAGTTTCCCGCGATAGCCGAGCTCGCGGAGCCGCTTGGCAAGCCGGAGGTTGAAGCCAGGATAGTCGATGAAAACGACGGCGTCCGGGTTCTGCTCCATCACCCGGGAGACGGTCTCCTTCATCTTGCGACGGAAGTAGCCGTATTTTTTCAGCACCTCCCAGAGACCGAGCACCGCGGACTCGTCGAGCCAATCCTCGATCTCGTCTGAATGCCGCCGCATCGCGGGCCCTCCGAGTCCGGAGAAGCGCCAGCCGCCCTCCACCGAGAGGGCCTCCAACAACGCGGCCCCATGCGTGTCTCCGCTGATTTCGCCGGCGATGAGGAAAAGGGAGTTCACGAAGGTTTCTGCCTGGACTTTGCTTAGAGATCCTCGGGTTTCAAACCGGACTGCTTGGCTATCCTCGCCAACATCCTCGGACCAATCTCCTCACCGTCGTGAAACGCAAAAACGAGGTCGTGCCAACCTTTCCGTTCCAAGATCCGATGCGAACCTTTAGCCTCCCGCTTCACAGACCATACGATACGTAGCAAGGCTCGAAGTAGATCCCGTGCCTCGCAGGAACCCCAATGGCTCATGCTGCAACGGTAAAGACATTTGCCAGTTCGGGAGCAGGCTCGCCCTGCTCAACTCGATCGGCCAATACGCGCAAGATAAGTGCCTCCACGCGGGATACGGCTTCGTGCCTGGTGGCCCCGTATGCCATCGCTCCAGGAATTTCAATCACCTCGGCAATCCATCGGCCATCTTCTTCCTGTTCGACTTCTACGTTCATGAACTCAAAAGTTTATTGGATATCCTTACGAATCTCAAAGCCTTTCTCCCCCTTCCCCAATCTCAATTTCCGCCGGCGGCTCCAGATCGTAATCCCAGGCCTCGAAGGCGAATCGCCAGCGCTCGCGGATGGCTTCGGCGTGGCCGGGCTCGATGCGGTGGACGTTGCGCGAATAGCCGCTCAGGGAGTCCGCATAGCTGCGGATCGCAGAGAAACCGTCCTCGCTGCCAGAGATGCCGAGTTGCTGATACAGTCGGCGGATTTCCCCGACCGGATCGGCGGTGATGGCCTCGTAGCTGGTCTCGGCGAGTTGGCTGGACGGTAGGGCAAGACGCGCACGGTCCTCAAGGTAGCGCCGCATCACTTTCTCGTAGGTCTCCAGCACGAAACCCGGGATGTCGACCGACTGAAAGGGCTGCCACGCGAAGGCATTGTAGACCCGGGGGAACTTCCCGCAGGTGGAGTCGAAGACCGGCCAGGGATTCCGAACAATGTGGATGAACTTCGCGTCGGGAAAAAGCTCCAGGAGCAGCGGCATCCGCGTGGTCGAAGGCGGATTTTTGAAGAGGGTCCGCTGGCCCTTCTTCACATAGGCGACCTTGCGGACGAGGAAGTCATATTCGCTCTTGAAGCGCCGCAGCTCTGCCGCCGAAAGGCCCTCGAAGAACATGGACCGGTCGCGTTGTCCGGCCATGTCGGTAGGGAAATGATAGACGCCGTAGTAACCGTGCCGTTGGAGATTGCCGAGCGCCATCTCCTCCTCCTGCGGCTCCTCGAGAGCGAGTTTGACCTTGTCGAAGCCGCGGGTGTCGGGCAGGGCCTTCTCGATCCGGCTGCAGGCAAAAGGCAGCAGCGGCCCCAGCATGTCGAGCGGCATGGCCGTCTCGGAAAACTTGAGGTAGCCGAACTGCGGGTCGCGGCTCATCAGGTTGTGCAGGTGGGTCGTGCCGCTACGCCAATGGCCGATCAGGAAAATCGGGGGTGCCGAGGGCCGGTGATTCCGGATCTCGGCGTTGTGGAGGAGGCCCTCCATGGTCGCGAAGGGAAACCGCACCGTCTGGGCCACGGCCGCGATGAAGCGCTGGTAGCGGGTCCTCGGGTCGAGCCCGGGAGTGAGCAAGGCATGGCGCAGGAAGACCCGCAACCTCGCCCCGGCGAAAGGGTGCAGTCCGGGGGCGGGTTCCCGGGCTGCCGATGCCAGTGTCCAAGCCTCTCCCATGCGAAAAAACGAAACGCGAGCCTAGGCGCGCGCCCCGCCTTTCGCGAATGAAAAATCCCTGGGAGAGAAGCAGAGACGGGATTTGACTGTTCAAATGTTCCAGTGTAAAAACTCCGGATGCTGTCGCGCACCGACGCCTACCTCGCCCTGAATCTGCTGCCCAATGTCGGGCCGATCCGGGTGCGTCGTCTGCTGGAGCATTTCGAAAGCCCTCAGGCGATCCTCGCGGCACCCGAGGCCGAGTTGCGTCAGGTGCCCGGCATCGGCGGCGAGATGGCCCAGCAGATCCACGGGTGGGAAGACCGGATCGACCTCGCCGAAGAGCATTGCCGCATCGCGGATCACGGCATTTCTCTGCTGACGATCGAAGACAGCTCCTACCCTGAGGCGCTCCGCACCATCCACGATCCTCCCTTCCTGCTTTACGCCCGCGGCACCCTGTTGCCCCGCGACCAGGCCGCCGTGGCCGTGGTCGGCTCGCGCCGGATGACCCACTACGGACAAGAACAGGCCCGCAAGCTCAGCTTCCAACTCGCCAGGGCCGGGTTCACCATCATCAGCGGCCTGGCCCGGGGCATCGACACGGCCGCCCACGAGGCCGCCTTGGCCGCGGAAGGCCGGACCATCGCCGTGCTCGGTTCAGGCATCGGCAAGCTGTATCCCCCTGAAAACCAGGCCCTCGCCGACCGGATCGCAGAAAACGGGGCCGTGCTCTCGGAGTTCCCGGTCTTATACATTCCAGACAAACAATCCTTCCCCCTCCGCAATCGCATCGTCGCGGGGATGTCGCGGGGACTGCTGGTGGTGGAGGCCCCAGCCCGGAGTGGGTCGCTCATCACCGCGAATCAGGCCCTCGAGCAAGGTCGCGCCGTCTTCGCCGTGCCCGGGCCGATCAACCGGCCGAACTCCGAGGGCTGCCATCGACTCATCCAACAGGGGGCGAAACTCGTCTGCTCCGCCGACGATCTCATTGAGGAACTCGACCTTTCCCTCCAGACCCTGCCCCTCGAATTCGAGCCCGAGCGCCCCACGACACCCGGCGCCCCCGCCGATTCACCGGCGCAGCGCCAACCCGATTTGAGCGAGCTCGAGCGCCGCCTCCTCGAGACCCTGGCCCTCGGGGAAGCCACCATCGACAGCCTCGCCGAGGCCTGTTCGCTGCCCGCCGGACGGGTCTCCGCCGCCCTGCTCCAGCTCGAAATGAAGCGTCTCGTGAAGCAGCTGCCGGGGAAATACTTCTCGAAAGCCGGTTGACCTTTCCAGAAAATCAGGGAACTCCGTGTCTTTTCCCGTCTTTTTTCCCCGAAATGTCGAAGATCCTCATCATTGCCGAAAAACCCAGCGTCGCCAACGACCTCGCCCGCGTCCTCGGCAAGGATCCCGCCATCGGCCGCTTCGACAAGCACGACGAATATTTCGAGAACGATCGCTACGTGATCTCCTCCGCCGTCGGCCACCTCGTCCAGCAGGCCCTGCCGACCACCGCCGAGGGCAAAAACCTGCCCTGGAACTTCGACGCCCTGCCCGTGATACCGAAGGAATTCGCTCTCGAACCAAGTGAACAAAAAGGTGGAAAATCCCGGCTCAACGTGTTGAAAAAGCTGATGAAGCGAAAGGACGTCACTGGGTTGATCAACGCCTGTGACGCCGGCCGCGAGGGCGAGCTGATCTTCCGCTACATCGTCCAGTTCTGCGGGGTCGAAAAACCGGTCCAGCGTCTCTGGATGCAATCGATGACCGATGGCTCGATCCGCGAGGCCTTCGCCGAGTTGCGCAGCGACGAAGAGATGCGTCCCCTCGCCGACGCCGCTTATTGCCGGTCCGAATCCGACTGGCTCGTCGGGATCAACTCGACCCGGGCGATGACCGCCTACAACAGCAAGTTCGGCGGCTTCAACAAAACCCCGGTCGGCCGGGTCCAGACCCCCACCCTCGCCCTCCTCGCCGAGAGGGAGCAGGAAATCGCCGATTTCGTGAGCGAGGACTACTTCGAGGTCCACGGCAGTTTCACCGTCTCCGCCGGGAACTACCCCGGCCGCTGGTTTGACCCGGATTTCAAGAAATCCGAGGACAAACCCCACGCCCGCGCCGAGCGGCTTTGGGATCGCGCCAAGGCCGAGGCCATCGTGAAACGCTGCGAGGGCAAGACCGCAACCATCGAGGAGAAGAAAAAGCCGGTCAAACAGATCGCGCCGCAGCTTTACGACCTGACCAGTCTCCAGCGCGAGGCCAACGGCCGCTTCGGATTCTCCGCCCGCCGCACCCTGCAGCTCGCCCAGGCCCTCTACGAAAAGCACAAGGCCCTGACCTACCCGCGGACCGATTCCCGCTACCTGCCCGACGACTATGTCGCCACCACTACCGGCACGCTCGAGAAGATCTCGAAGGCCTCCGGCCGCAGCATCTCCGACCTGCCCGGTCACGCCGCCAAGGCCCTGAAAGACCGCCTCGTGACCGGCTCGAACCGCCGCATTTTCAACGGCGCCAAGGTCAGCGACCACTTTGCGATCATTCCGACCGGGCAGATCCCCGCCCATCTCGACGAGGCCGAGCAGAAGCTCTACGACATGGTGAGCCGGCGTTTCATCGCCGCCTTTTACCCGCAGGCCGAGTTTGAGAACACGACGCGGATCTCGACGATCGGCGACGACCAATTCAAGAGCGAAGGCAAGATCCTCGTCGAACCCGGCTGGCTCGCGGTCTACGGAAAGACCGCCGATCAACCCCAGGCCGCCCCGGAGAACGACGACGAAGACGAGGAGAACGAAAACAAGAAAGGGG
Source organism: Verrucomicrobiales bacterium (assembly GCA_041917795.1). Lineage (GTDB taxonomy): Bacteria > Verrucomicrobiota > Verrucomicrobiia > Verrucomicrobiales > DEV007 > Arctic95D-9. Next base: position 42,663 of record JAYRWX010000039.1, on the reverse strand, counting down.
AGCGCCAGATCGTACCGGTGCAACCGGGCGAGAAAGCCGGCCTGAAGCGCATCGACGTCCTCGAAAAAGCGACCCGTCCCCCGGCCCGCTACAACGAAAGCACCCTTCTCTCGGCCATGGAAACCGCCGGCAAGCGCGTCGACGACGAGGACCTGCGCGACGCCATGTCCGAGCGCGGACTCGGCACGCCCGCGACCCGTGCCGCCATCATCGAGGGTCTGATTCTCGACAAATACGTCACCCGCGAGGGCCGCGACCTCTTCGTGACCACCCGCGGCATGCGCCTGATCGAGCAGCTCCACGACATGGAGATCGGCATCCTCACCTCGCCGGAAATGACCGGCGAGTGGGAATACAAGCTCAAGCAGATGGAGCACGGCAAGCTCGATCGCAAGGCCTTCATGCGGGAGATCAAGGACCTGACCAGCAACGTCGTCGAGACCGCGAAAGGTTACGCCCGCCACGCCGTCGAGCGCGAGTGGCCCGAGTTCCCGGTCCCCTGCCCCGTTTGCGGCGCGCCCACGCTGGGCCAGGACGACGGCCGCTACAAGTGCAAGCAGCCCGACTGCAAATTCTCACTGTCCAAGGTGGTGGCAAGCCGTCCCTTTTCCACGGATGAAGCCGAGACCCTGCTGCGGAAGAAGTTCGTCGGGCCACTGACCGGTTTCGTGAACCGATTCAAGATGCCTTTCGATGCGGCGATCGAGCTGCAGGAGGACAAAAAGACCGGTCTGAAGGCTTCCTTCGTTTTTGAGAAATCCCCCGAGGAGGAAGCCGAGGCCGAGGCCATCCTGCCCGAGAACAAACTGTGTCCCTGCCCCGTCTGCGGGAAGGGCGACATCTACGTCACCCCGAACAGCTACATCTGCGACCGACGCGTCTCCGGCGATGGCTGCAAGGCCCGACTCGCCCGCGAGATGTGCAAGTATCCGATCCCCCGCGAGCAGGCCCTGAAGTTCTTCACCGAGGGCAAGACCGACGTGATCGAGCAGTGGATCAGCAAGCGGGGCAAACCCTTCAAGGCCGCGCTGGTCTGCAACACCAAGGGCAAACGCATCCTCGGTTGGGACTTTCCGCCGCGGGAAAACGCCAAGGGCAAAGCCGCCGCCAAAGTCGCCGAGGGCGCGGATGGCGAGGCCGCTCCGGCGAAAAAGGCGCCCGCCAAAAAAGCCGCGGCGAAAAAGAAGTCTGCGTCCAAGAAGAAGAAGACGGCGGCGAAGTGACCTGACCCTGTCGGGTCGCCGACCCAACCCTCTTCAATCCGGCAAAGGCACGTTGGCGATGCCACCGGTGCCGGGCTTGAAGAGATTGCCGGCAAAACGCAGCCCCTGCGGCGTGTCCTTGCCACCCGCGATGATGACGGCGTAGCGGTAGCGCGGCTCGCCGAGGCAGTCGACGACATTCCCCTGCACGAGGACGTCGCTTAGCGGCGGATCATCCGCCTCCTGCCCGTTGTCGAACTTGAACGGCGAACGCTCCGTGCCCCAGATCCAGGCCGCGTCCCCCTCTCCGAACTGCGAGATGACGTTGTTCGCCACGATCGAGCCGCCGTCGCTGTTCTCCGCATCCGCCCCGGTGCCCGGCATCAACCCGATCGCCCAGAGGCTGTTGCGGATGAACTGGTTCCCGGTGATCAGCACGTTCCGCGACCCGTGCATCGCTTTCATCCCGATGAAGGCGTTGGCGACGATGTTGTTCGAGACAATGACCTGGTCGCTGTGGATGTCGATCCCCTGGGCGGCATTCTCGATGTGGTTGCCGATCAAGCGGGTCATCGTGCTGTCCTTCGGCGCGTTGATGACGATGCCCGAGCCCTGCTGCCATGAGTCGGTGTAGTCGGCGTTCCACATCGCGTCGCTTACGATCTTTCCCTTCACCGGGTTCTTTTTCACAAAGTCGCCGAGGCCGAATTGTTCCTTCACTCCACGGGTCGGCACGAGCCGTTCCTCGACGATGCGGTTGCCCTCGATCAGGCAACCGCTGCAGCGGTCGAGGCTGATGCCAGTGCCGTCGGTGCAACGGAAGGCGTAACCCCAGTCCTCGCTGCGGGTGCGGTCGTCGACACTGACCCGCATGTAGTTGCGCACGATGCAGCGGCTGATCCGGGCATCGCGACAGTCCCGCAGGCTGATGGTGCCGGCGACGGACCAATTGTCGATCACCCGCACGTTTTCGATGACGAGGTCGCGGCTGCGGATCGCGAGGATGGCCTCGTTCCGCGTCTCGGTCTTGCCGTTTGGTCTTGTCAGGGTCAGGTCGCGGATCTCAATGGCAACCGCGTTTTCGATCTCGATGACGGGCTGCTCCGGATTCGTCTGCAAGATGCGACCCGGACCGATCAGGCCGGAGCCGCTGCCGCGCAGCCGGATCTTTTCGCTGATGCGATGTTCACCGGGCGGAACGTAGACGACGGCATCCGGATTGGCATCAAGTGCGGCCTGGATCGAGGGATAATCCGCCACCGAAGGAGCCGCGGCGAGCGGGGCAATCGCGATCAAGCCCGCGCTGAGCAGGAGGAGCCGCCTCATCGTGCCGCGTGGATTTTCACATCGTCGAAGAGCACGCCGGGCCCGTTCACGGTGAAGTGGAAACTCGCTTTGGTCTCGTGCGCGATGCCCGGTGACTGAAGATCGCCGACCACTTTGCCATCGTAGCTGACCTGCATCCGGTCGCCGAGGATCACGATGGCGGCCTCGTGCCATTCGCTGGGCGTGACCTTTTGAGCGAAGGCCGCTCCCCGATCGGCGGTGAGTTTTTGCAGTTCTTCCTTCTTCGTCGGATCTCCCCGCATCGCGAAAAGGTCGTTCCGCATGATGCCCTCCTTGTCATCACCAAGACGGATCTGGGTCGGCGCGAAGGCGACCCGGCAGATGTGTCCGGCGTGCGAACCTTTGAAGTTCTTGTCATCGAAGACCGCATTGAATCCGGTGGAGCCGTCGAGCTTGAAGCGGAAGGTGACGACGACGTCCTTCATCGGACGATAAACCCTCGAGACCGCTCCGTGGTCGTCCCGCGTCTGCCAGACGCGCAGCACGCCATCGCTGATCTGATGCGAGGGAATCACCGCCTTCCACTCTTCATTCGTCGCGGAGAAATCATCGGAGAAGAGGAGTTCGCCGGCTTGGGCGAGGGGCTCCGCCGGCACCTCGGCGCGGAGCGGAAGCACAGACAGGAACACGAGTGCGGATACGACATTCTTTTTCATGATCAATGACGCCCCACCGGGTAGCGCTCCCAGGCGGGTTTGGCATCGGCGGGCACGGCGTAGAAATACAGAATGTGTCCGAGGGTATAGGAAGCCCCCTTCGGCACGGCGATGCGGCTTGCCTCCCCTTGCTTCATCGCCTTGCGACCGAAGGCGTTCGCGACCATCAGTCCATAGTCGCGGACATGCCACCAGGCCGGTTGCGGATTCGCGCCCGAAGGCACCAGAAGCAGACCGACCCGCGTGCCATCGATCACCCGCGAATAGTCGCACCAGTCCGAGGGCTGCCCCCAGACATTTGCGGCTTTGGTGAGGTGCTCGCTGTTGGTGATGAGACCGCCATTCTTTTCGGTCAATTCCGTCGCCACCCGCACCCCGAAGCCCATCTCCTCCTGGTCACCGAAGGCGAAGTCGGCGGTCTTGGGCGAGATCCTGGCATTCCACTCCAGCCGGTATCCGCCGGCGACACGGCCGAGGATGAAGGCATTGAGAGCTTTTGCGATCACCTCACCGCCCGGCGCCTCCATCCGCGAGACGCTGACAAAGGAAACCCGCTCGTCTTGGGCCACCGGTTCGACGAGGAACCGCTCGTGCACGATCCTGCCCTGATTCCTCCAGAAGTCGTTCCCTGACACGTCGCCAAAACCGAGCCACACGCCGGGATGCATGTCGGCGTGGTCGGTGGCGTCTTTGTCAGGCTGAGGCGGAAAAGTGCGCGTCACCCTCAATCCCCCGGGTGCCCGGAGGTTCGCGAAGTAGGGCCGGAGGATCTTCTCGTCCTTGTAGACGAATTCCCCGACCTCGCTGCCGCCATCACGGATGACGACGCGATCATCCCGCTTTTCGAGCTGAAACTCCCCGGCGGAGGCGGAGACCGCGAGCAAAAGGATGAACAGGAAAGCCCTCATCCGCCGATCACTTGGCCCCGAGGCAATAGAGCGTCTCCGCACCGCGGATCAGCAGGCGGTCGCGCAGGGGCACCGGTGCCGCGGCGATGCGCTCGCCCATCTCGTTTTGCGAGACGAGTTCCATTCCCTTGTCGCCGATCTTCACCACCGCGACGACGCCATCCTCGCGAGCGGCGTAAAGCAGGTCTCCGGCGAGCACGGGGGAGGAATAGTAATTTGCCGACGCCCGGGGGATCGCATGCTCCCAGAGCGTGCCGCCGGTTTTCACGTCGATGCAATGGATCGCGCCACGGTCCGAGAGCACGTAGGCCCGGCCGTCGCGTCCCACCGGCGAGGGGCAATCGGCCCCGAGATCGTCGCGCTCCCAGAGGCGGGCGGACGCGGTGATATCGCCGCTGCCGCCGAGTTTCACGCCGGCGGTGTATTTGGTGCGTCCGTAGGGCACCACGGCGATGCCGTCGACGATCGCGGGCGACGCAATGACGCGCCACATCGCCTTGTCCTCCGGGTTGAAGCCACCGCAGGTCCAGAGGGTTTTCCCATCCTTCGGATCGTGGCCGGTGAGACGGTCGGCGCCCCAGATCACCAGGGTCTCGACCCCGTCGATGTTCGTCAGGTAGGGCGTCGTATAGGATTGTCCCGACTCTTTCTGCACCGGAAAGGTGCGGTCGACCTTCCAGACCACTTTGCCGTCGGCGGGGTTCAGGGCGACGACGTAGGACTCGCCTTCCTGCATCACCGCGATGACGATGTTCCCAGCGGCAAAGACCGGTGAAGTCCCGAGATCCCACCAGAGCGTGTCCTCGCCGAACTGCTCCTGCAGGTTGACCTTCCAGTTCACCTTCCCCTCGTGGCTGAGCGACGCGACCGTGCCGCTCTTGTAGTAAACCACGAGGCTCTTGTCGTCGGCGATGGGCGATGGATTCGAGCCGCTCCCGTTCTTGTGTTTGCCGGCACGCTCGGGACCGAGCGTTTCCCGCCACAGTTCGTTGCCATTCCAGTCGTAGGCGATCACGCCGTCTTCACCATCGATCCCGCAGGTGACAAAAATGCGATCGCCCCACACCGCTGGGGTACTGCTGCCGACGCCGGGCAGTTTCACCTTCCAGAGCACGTTTTCCGAGGGCGAGAACCTCGTCGGATAGGTCCCCGGCAGGGCCAGGCTCGTCCCCTCGGGTCCCCGCCACTGGGGCCAGTTGGCGGCGGAGAGCGACGAGAGGGAAAGACATCCCGCGAATCCCAGAATCAAATGCGTCGGCGCAATCATTTCAGATCATCAGCCTAGCCGAAAGTGACCGGTGGGGAAAGGGTGCATTTGAGCCAGCAACGCGCCTTTGAATCACGGTCCGCGCCTCTTCTCGTCCAAGTAATCGGAGAAATCTTCCAAGGCCTGAACTCCCCGGAATTTTGGTGACGTGGGATCGAGACGCTCATGTCGGCGGATCCAAGCAAGGATGATCAGCCCCGCCAGCCCCAGTGGTAGCGATTGGACCCACTGAGAGAAGATCAAATAGTCGAACTCTTCCGGATCGACGGCTTTCAGCGCTTCCTGCGCATGCCCACGAGAGGTGATGGTCGCATGACCCGAATACTGCTCCTTGATCACATCCGCGATCATTAGAAGACTGGGAGAGATTAGGATCCAAGCAACGGCCTTCATCGCGAATCCTCGAGTGTTCGGCATTCAAGGCTTCGCCATCTGCATGCCAAGGCCCGACTGAGAAAAAGTAGGTTTGAAACCCCATCTGCGTCGATCAAAATCGGATTACGGTGCTCTCCCACCCCGCTCCGACATGGCGCACACTTCCGAATTGATTCGGGTCCGGTTGAATTGATGCACGCCTTCTTTTGGATCGAGTCGAATTCATGCACGCCCCTTGCCATCACTCCCACGGCGGCCAGCCGGCGGGCCAGTGGCCGAAGACTTCGTGATAGGCGACCACGGTGGCGGGCTCGGGTTGGCTCTTGGCGGCTTCGAGACTCTCCTCGTGGAGACGCTCCAGGCTTTCCTGCATCTCGCGGAATTCCTGCTCTTTTTTCCGCTTCTCCTCCGCCTCGGCGAGGGCGTTACTGGGGTCATAGCCCTCCCAGTCGGACCCTTCGCCGCCAGCGTCGGCGAAGCTGACCACACCGAGCTTGGGAAAGGCATACTGCCAGGCGTGGTCGATGGCCTGGAGCCGCTCGAAGATGAAGCGGTAGATCGGACCGAGGTCGGTGCGTCCGCTGATCATCGCGGTGCCCATGTAAAACTCGCAGTAACTCATGTCGAGCGCGCTGAAGTCGAAGACAAAGTCCTCGCCCGGTGCCGGCGGCGGCTTTTGATAATAGAAGTCGGCGATGATCCCGGCGGTGGCGCGGAAGGACCCGAGGTGGCGGACCCGACCGTCGGGCAGGATGAGATCGTGGTTGTCCGAGAGCACGTCCCAGAGGCAGAGCCCCACAAGCCGGCCCAACTCGGCGAAATCGGGCTCGGTCTGTTCTTCGGATCGAGCCCGGTAATCGGCCCGGAAGGGCTCGAAATCCGGCAAGGGCTCGAGGGGTCGTGGCTCCGGGAGGAGTTTGCGAGCCTCGCCTCCGGCGGCCTGCTCCTCCGCGAGTCGCTTGCGTCGCTCCTCGCCCGCAGCGTGGAGGCGCTCGATGTTCTCACGCATCCGGACCAGTTCCTCGTAAGCCCGCTCCGGGGTCGGGTGCAGGGCCAACCGCAGCGGCGAGGCCGCCCAGCCTTCGGGACAAAGGGCGGCCGTCACATCATCGCCACCGAGCCCCTCGGGGAATAGCCGGGTCAGAAGATCCTGGGATTCTCCCTCGCTGAGCCAGTCGGTCATGGTGACAAGCTTAGCACAGGACGCTTTCCACTGCCAAGAACCCCAAAAACTTGACCTACTATCCGACCTGTTTTACGCTAAAACATGACCACTGCAAACTTGAACGAGGTCAAGTCGAGGCTCGCCTACTACGCTCGCTTGGTGAAGGAAGGCGAGACCGTGATTCTCTGCGAGCGCAACAAACCTTTTGCCGAGATCCGCCCGATCCATCCTGCCGGTCCGGGGCAAGAGCGCCAATTGGGACTGATGAAGGGCCTGTGCCCGTTGGGGCCGGAGTTCTTTCAGGCGGATGAGGAAATCGCCGAAGAGATCGATTCCAGTGAAATCTTCCCCGGAGTTGGTCGATGACCTTTCTGCTGGACACCTGCACTTTCCTCTGGCTCAGCGACCAGACCGAAAACCTTTCCGAACGCGCCAGAGAGGTTTTGGTGGATCGTGCCAATACCCTGGTCGTGAGTCAGATTTCGTTTATCGAAATCCAGATCAAATACGCCAAGGGGAAGCTCCCACTGAAAATCCCCCCGCAAAGGTTCATCGCCGAGTCAATGGCGCGGCACCACCTTGAAGGCCTTCACCTGAAGGATGTGCACGTCTGGACAATCGGGAAACTTCCCCCGATTCACCAGGATCCGTTCGACCGGCTCCTGATCTCTCAAGCCATCGAGGAAGGCCTGGTGATCGTGACCCCTGATCCCAAAATCCATCCCTACCCGGTGCGCTGCCTGTGGTAGAGCTTCAGCGTTTGCCCCAGTCAAAACCCGCCCAGCACCTCCGCCAAGGTCACCCTGGCTCCTCCGCGCCTCAGGCTCTCGTCCGCGGCCTCCATGAAGGCGTAGATCTCGATCGTCTCCGCCGGACTCACGGGAGGCTCCCCGGTTTTGAAAAAGCATCCGATCTCGCGGCAGAGCGCTTCGTAGGATGGTTCCTCGACAATAGTGACGAGAGACTGTTCCCCGTGAATCGAGAGACCGTAGGCTTTGTCTCCGGTGAGCATGCCGCGATAGACGCCGACACGCCCGCCCTGCCAGACTCCGGTAACAAGATCGTGCACCGGAGTTTTCACCCGCGTCACCGATTCGCAACCGGGACCCATTGCGGTGAAGAGTGCCTCGATGCCATGGATGCCGTAGAAGAACAGCTCGGGCTGGCCGGCCTGGTAAGCGAGCGGTCCCCAACTCGTGGCGCCAAGAACCTCCCCGGATTGCTCGCGCCAGGCCGGATCGGCGATCTTCGGACCGAACCGGGTCGAAGAGGCGGAGAAACAGGGTATGCCCAACGTCGCGGCGGCCTCATAGATGGCCATGCAATCGTCGAGAGAACCGGCGACGGGCTTGTCGACAAAGACGGGGTAACCCGCCGCGAACAACGCCTCGGCCTGACGGCGATGAATGCGGCCATCGACGCTGAGGATCATGAGCCGGTCGCTGCGTTCGATCAAGGCATCGACCGAGTCGACGATCTCGACGCCGAGCCCCCGGGCTTCTTCGGTGAACCCGGCGATGCGATCGCGGCTCATCGGTGTGTCGCTGCCGTCGGGCAGACCCGCGACGACCCGGAAGCCCGCGAGGCCGCCCGTGGCATCGGGATCGTTGAAGAGCCTCGTGAACGCCGGGACATGCGAGGTGTCCATGCCGATCAGGCCGATGCGGAGGAACGAGTCATGGGTCATGGGTCACGAGGAAGCGGGCGGATCGCACCTCCGCTCCAGCTTGATGGCATCGTGGACACTTTCCACCGGAAAGCGATACGCGATCACATCCGCTCGACGTCGACCTGGACATAGAGCTTCTGCGAGCCGGTGCCGAGGAAGATCCCTTTGAGCGGCTGCACGTCGAAGTAGTCGCGCCCATGGGCGATCTTCACATGTCGGGTCCCGGGGATGCAATTGTTCGTCGGATCGAAGCCCACCCAGCCGGTCTCGGGCGTCCAGGCCTCGACCCAGGCGTGACTGGCGTCGGCACCCTGCAGTTTCACCTGCCCGGGAGGCGGCACCGTCTCGAGGTAACCGCTGACATAACGCACCGGGATGCGGATCGAACGCAGGGCGGCGATCATGACGTGGGCGAAATCCTGACAAACGCCCACCCGTTGTTTCATCACCGTTCCCAGAGGCGTGCTGGTGTCGGTGGCCCCGGGGACGTAGCGGAACTCGGTGAAGATGCGCCCCATCAAGTCATTCAGCAGGGCCATGACCTCGCGGCCAGGCACCAGCGAAGGCGCGAGGAACTCCGTGACCTCGTCAAAAGTGGGAAAGGACGGAGTCGGCAGCAAATACATCCCGAGCCGGGCGCCGACGGCGTCACGGTCGCTGGGGGCGACGGAGAGGGCATCCCACGCGACTTTGGAGAAGGGCACGGCCTTGTCAACCACCGTCTTGCGGACGGTGGAGGTGGCCACCACCTCGAGGGCGTCGTGGCTTTGCTCAATGGAAAAGTAGTTCGTGTGATTGCCGAAGCTGTCGGTGCGGGCGCGCTCAAACTGGGGTTTCGGCTGCACGTCGATGTGGTGGCTGAGCAGTTCCTGCCCCTCGTCCTCGCGCGGCCGCAAATGGGCGAGGCTGTGGCACAGATCGATGCGCCCGGTGTAGCGGTAGGCGGTGCGATGGCGGATGCGATATTGGATCACGCTCATCGTTCAGAGCTGGTAGCCCGCGTGGCTGAAGTAGCGGGTGGTGAGGAAATCGTGGAGATGGTTCAGGCTCTCGCGAACCCCGTGCAGGTAAGCGAGAGTGGCCTCCTTGGAAAAGGGTGCGGTGTCGAGTGCGGCCATGAAAGCCGTCAACTGCTCGCGCAACGGGACGACCAGTTCGATCGGCCTTTCGTTCTGCGCGGTGGGGTTGAGCTTGGCGAGATCGTGCTCGAGCCGGTAGAGCAGGTAACGCAGCGAACGGGGATAATCCTCCTCTCCGAGCAGCAGCCGGATCATGAGCTCGGTGGTCGGCACGGCATGGAACTTCGTCTGGAAAGTGCCGAGACTGTCCGACACGAACAGGACCGACTCGTTGAGCAGGTTCAACATTGGCGGTGCCTCGTCGGTGGCGATCACGTTATGGAGGAGACCGGTCAGGATCATCATCCGCTCCATCCGACAACCGGCATCGAGCAGTCCCCAGGCTTCGTCCCGGGTCATACTATCGAGATTGAGACCGTGGAAGGCTGCGAGATTCAGCGCCAAGGTCTGCAGTTGGTTCTCGTAGCGATAGGGAGACTCGAAGGGACCCACGGTGCCGCTCTCCCATTTCGTCAATGCGGACTCGATCGCGAGGATGGAGGTGACGGACCATTCCTCACGGGCCGCCATCGCCGCGCGATTGAAAAAGCGCAGGTTCGCCCCAACCCCGGCGGGACAATGCACGTCGGCGAGGACGAGACCAAGACGCTTGTTCGGGTCGGGCTGGTGATCGATCCAAACCTCCGCCTCGAAGATGGCGAAGAGCGCCTCGATCAGCACTTTCTCGTGCCTCGCCTCGAGATCCCGGCCGTAGGAGAAACCCGCGACCCGGCCCGCCACGAGACGGTTCGCGAAGCGGGCGATCGAATCGGTGCGCTCGGCGTAGCGTCCGGCCCAGTAGAGGTTTTCACCACGGCGGCTCGGCACGACTTCCGGCGAGATGGCCCGGGATTTCTCGAGTCGCCGCTCGATGCTGATGGGGGCGTCCAGCTCGTGGGCTCGCACCCAGATGTCCTTCGATTCACCCGAGTCGCGGGTCGAGACGATGACCCCCTCGGCGGTGGAGACCCGGCCCAGGCCGCCCGGCATGACGTGGGGAACGCCCTTGGCGTCGAGGAAACAGAAGCTCCGCAGCACCGCGCCGCGGGCGATGAGCCCCTGCTCCTGCGAAGCTGGCAGGGTGGCGATCTGGATTTCCTCCTGCCCGACGTAACGCTCGGGATTCGCCTTGATCACCGCGGTCAGCTCGGACAGCTCGGCGGCCGAAAGACGTTGGCCGTAACGGGTGGGGAAATCACTGTGGTGCCCCACCGACTTGATCACCATCTTCGAGAGGTTCTCGATCACGTGTTTCCGCGAAGCCTCGTCGCCACACCACCAGGTCGGGGCCGGTGTCAGCAGGAGTTCCTCACCGAGCAGGGCCTGGCAGATCGCGCCCATGAACGGGAAAAAGCCGGGACTCTCGATCGCCTCCGAACCCGGGTGGCTCGCCACCGAGACCTTCCCCTCGCGCATCGCCTCGAAGATGCCGGCGACGCCGGCGGCGGTGGTGCGCAGGTTCGCCTCGAGCGGATCGAGGTCGCGACCGTGGGTCGCCTTCCAGATCACATCGACGGGTTTCAGCCCGCTCAGGGCCTTCAGCCAAACCTTGGCCCCGCGCACGGTCAGGTCGGAGGGATGCACCCGGGTGATCCCGCAATAGTTCGCAAGGAAGGCCATCTGCGAACTCGCGCTGCCGCCTTCGCTGTCGAGAATGACGATGCGTGGCTGGCCCGATCCGGAGGGCGCACGGTCGGCGAGGCACTCGAACCATTCGTTGAAGAAATAGCCGATCCGCCGGACCTGGCAGCGGCGGAAGAGGTTCGGCAGCACCCGGTTGATGATGGTGCGGTTCTCCAAGGCCACGCCGAGGCCGTAGGGGCAGTCGTAGCGGCCGTTCAGCAGGAAGAAGCGACCGCCAGGCCCCCGGGCGAGGTCGATGGCGCTCAGGCCGAGTCCGATCGCGTTTTCGCTCGGCGGATAATTGTGCAGGGCCCGCAAGAAACCGCGGTGCCCCAGCACGACCGAGGCCGGGACGACGCCGCGGTCGATCAAGGTCTGCGGGCCGTAAAGGTCGGCGAGGATGGCCGAGGCGAGGCGCAACATCTGCGCGACCCCCGACTCAACCAGTTCCCACTCCTCCGGCGAGAAAATCCAGGGTACGGGGTCAAGGGACCAACGGGCCGCCTCCCCATAGTTCGGACGGTAGGCCAGGCCGCGCTCCCGGGAGATCCGGGCCGCGACCTCGCGCCATTCCTGCAGTCCGCGCACGCCATGACGTTGATAGGACTCGAAAAACCACTCCCAGGCGGGGGTCGGGGTGCCGTCGGGCAGGACCGCCTCGTCAGGCACGCCGAGCCCCGGACGATACAAATCCGGTGCGACCTTGATGGGCTGTGTGCCTGGCGGCGAAGCCGAGATCCCGTTCATTCGGCAAGCTATTCAAAACGAGGGATCTGCAACACGAAAGAGAGCCCTGCGAGGTCTACTGCTGCATGCTGGCTTGGGCCAACATGCGGCTGTTGACATACGCCTCCGCGCTGGTCGGGGGTGAATCCGTTCGCAAAAGGAAATAGCGCTGCTGGATATCGAATCCGATCCGGTTCAGGTCGAGCTGAAGGGTATCGACATACTCATGGAGTCCTTTTTCCCCGATTTCCTCCACTCCGGAGAAGTTGAGCCTGGCCAGGAGGGCGCCTGTCGCCCGCTCGGCCTCGTTCAGGTATTCGCCCTCGTCGGTGCCGGAAATCTGGTGGAGCAGCTGGTCCATCTGACGCACGCAGTAGCGGACCGAGCGCGGGAAAGTCGTGGAAAAGAGCAGGAGGGTGTAGGCAGCGGCGGCGTCGACCTCGCCGCCGTAGCGGTGGCGATACTCCGCCGTGGCACTGCAGGCTCGCAGCATCGTGTTCCAAGCCGCGGACGAGGTTTCGTTTTTTGGCAGGAAATGCGGCAGATCGACGATCCGGCTGGTCTTGTCAGCCCGTTCGATGTATCCCCCGAGCTGGACGAAGGCCCAGACATCGGTGCGCGGCAGACTGGTGTTGACGATGCCGCGGAAGATCAGCGAGGAGCGCAGGGTCAGCTCGCAGATCCGGTTGTGCCGCTGCGGATCCGACTCCGGGATCTGCTGCAGATCGAGCCAGAGCGCGTTCAACTCAAGCCACATCTCTTCGGAGATCTGGTCCCGGACCGCCCGGGCATTCTCGCGGGCGAGATAAACACAATTGAGGACACTGTCAGGATTCGATCGCGAGCTGACCATGTAGGTGACCACGTCCTCCCCCGAGCTTTCATCACCCATGGCCGTGACCTCGAGCAAGGGATGCCATTCGTGCTCACCGGTGAGCTTCGAGGTGGCCTCCAGCAACTCGGTCTGGTGGGCCATGATGAGGCGGGCGAGGTTGTCGGCGCGCTCGATGGAGCGGCTCATCCAATAGAGGTTTTCAGCGACGCGGGAGAGCATGCACGGGAAGGGAATCGGGGATCAATGATCGGTTTCAGGGACGGCGGTCGAGCGCAGCACCCAGGTGTCCTTGCTGCCGCCGCCTTGGGAGGAGTTCACGACCAGCGAACCTTTTCGCAGAGCGACCCGGGTAAGTCCGCCGGGGATCACGATGGTTTCCTTGCCGGTCAGAACGAAGGGACGCAGGTCGATGTGGCGGCCTTCCAGCTTGCCGTCGCAGAAGGTGGGGTGGCGCGAGAGCGAGATGACCGGTTGGGCGATGTAACCACGCGGATTGGCCTTCACCTTGTCGCGGAAGAGGTTCACCTCCTCCTTCGTCGCGGCCGGGCCGATCAACATGCCATAACCGCCGGCTTCGTCGACCGCCTTGACGACGAGGTTGTCCATTTTCTCGATCATGTAGGCAAAGTCATCCGGACGGCTGCCCAGGAACGTCTCGATGTTCGGCAGCACCGGCTCTTCCGAGAGGTAGAAGCGGATCATGTCGGGCACATAGGCGTAGGTCGCCTTGTCGTCCGCGACGCCGGTGCCGACCGCGTTGACCAGGGTCACGTTCCCAGCGCGGTAGGCCTTCATCAGATCGGGCACCCCGAGGATGGAATCGGCCCGGAAGAACTTCGGATCGAGGAAGTCGTCGTCAATGCGGCGGTAGATCACGTCCACCTGCACCAGTCCGCGGGTGGTGTGCATGTAAACGCGGTCGTTCTGGACGATGAGGTCGCGACCCTCGACGATCTCGATGCCCATCTGCTGGGCGAGGAAGGTGTGTTCGAAATAAGCGCTGTTGTATTGTCCCGGGGTCAGGAGCACGCAAACCGGATTGTCTTGCTGGCGCGGCGAGACCGATTTCAGCGTCTTGAGCAACTCGACCGGGTAATCCGCCACCCGCTCGACATGGAGGCGGCGGTAGAGGTCGGGGAAGGTACGCTTCATCGCGACCCGGTTCTCCAGCATGTAGGAGACTCCGGAGGGACAGCGCCCGTTATCCTCGAGCACACAGTAACGTCCGTCATTGTCGCGGATCAGATCCGTGCCGCAGATGTGGATGTAGGTGTCGTGCGGCAGTTTCAGGCCGGAAAACTCGGAACGATTGTGCTTTGAGGTTTTGACCAGCTCCTCGGGCACGATGCCCTCCTTGAGAATGCGTCGGTCCGAGTAAATGTCCTGAAGGAACAGATTGAGGGCCTGGATCCGCTGGCGCAGGCCTTGATCAATCACCGCCCACTCATCCGCCGGAATGATGCGCGGAAAGGGGTCGAAGGGAAAGATGCGCTCGGTCCCCTGCCCGTCCGAGTAAACCGTGAAGGTGACCCCCTGTTTCAAAAAGGTCCGCTCCAGCGAGCGGAGGCTCGACCGCATCTGCTCGTCGGAAAGATTCCCGAAGAATTCAGCGGTCGATTGATAGACCTGCCGCACGGTATGATCTTCCCTCGCGAAGGCCTCGTCGAAGAAGCCCTCGACGGCGTAATTCTCAAACTGCTCTTTCACGCTTCCCATCAAGCATTTACGATGCCAAGCCGCGCCGGAGCACGGTGGGAGCGGAAATTCAGCTCCACGCGCTCCGATATACCCCCTCGAGGGCGGCCGCGTCCACCGGAATCGGATTGAATCGCGCAGTCCACTGCTCGGCGGCCTCGGCGGCGAGTTGGGGAAGGGAAGATTCCTCCACCCCTTGGGCGGAAAGCGGTTCCCCCATCTTGCAGGCGGCGAGCAGATCCACTACCCGCCCGGCAAGGTCGGTGCCACCCGACATCTCGCGATAGATCGCGGCGGCGGCAGGATCCGTTGAATTGAAACGGATCACATGGGGCAGCATCGTGCCAACGGCCTGACCGTGGACGATTCCGAAATGGGCGGTGAGCGGATTGGCGCAGGAGTGGGCGATCCCGAGCATCGAGTTTTCAATCGCGGTACCGGCGAAGGCCGCCCCGAGTTGCATGCGGGCGCGAGCCTCGAGATCCCGCGGCTCCTCGAGGACCCGGGAGAGCCCCTCGTTGAGAAGGCGCCAGGCCACCCGCGAGTGGGCCAAGGAAACCTCGTTGCGTTTGTTGCACACCGCGGTCTCGAGCGCGTGGGCGATCGCGTCGATGCCGGTATGGGCGGTCACAGCCAAGGGCATCGTGACGGTGAGCTCCGGATCGAGAATGGAGACGGCGGCGGCACATTTCGCGTCCCCACAGGCCATTTTCGCATGCGTCTCCGCATCGGCGATCAGCGCGAAACTCTGGCATTCGCTGCCGGTCCCGGAGGTCGTGGGGATGGCTATGAATGGCAGCATCGGCCGGGTCGCCTTGCCGACGCCCCAGTAGTCCTGCATCCGCCCGCCGTTGGTGAGAATGAAATTGCAGCCCTTGGCCGTGTCGAGGCTCGAACCTCCACCCAAGCCGACGATGAGGTCGATCTCCGACCGGCGGGCGAAGTCGACACAACGATCGACATCATCGGTGGTCGGATTTTCGTGGACTTCGGCAAAGACATCGCCCGCGACTCCCTGACCGCGGAGCGCCTCGAGCGCCCTCTCCACAAAGCCGGTCCGGGTGAGACCGGGATCGGTGACGATGAGCGCCCGGTTGCCACCGAGAGCGCGCGCGTGCCGACCCAGATCAGCGATCGTGCCAGGACCAAAGACGACTTTTCCGCCCGCGGCGTGACGGAAATCCGCCACCCACTCGGGCAGGTCCATCCCGGCGCAAAGAGATTCGATCGAGAGCGTGTCAGCCGGCATCGGCGGGACCCTAGGACATCACGCGATTTCCGCAATCTGGAAGGAACGGCGCGTATACAGGAACTCAAAGAGGTTGCCCTCGTGCGGCTGGTCCCACTTGATCCGGTTCGTCGGCACGTTGCCGATGTTGAGGCGGTCGATGTGGGGACAGTCGAAAAGCCGCGTGATCCAATCGAGGTCCTTCGTCACCGCCGTCACGACGAGGGAGTAACCGATCCGGTCAAGCATCTCGGCCTGCGGGCACTCGACCACGCTGGCGAAGGGGAAGAGGAACTCGCGGATCGCCAGCTCCTGGTCGAAGGAATCGACGCGGATCAGGGTCGGCTGGAGGTAATTCATCCCGTCGCGCTTCTGGAAACGCTCACCCTCGCGATACTTCGAGGTCACGTCGACGGCACCGCCGGACTTGAGACCTTTTTCAACCGCTTCGTTGATCCATTCGGCAAACATCGGATTCGCGAAGCCGGACAGCTTCGCGTCCGGATCGTCCTGCGCGAGCGGCTTGATCTCCGCGAGGCGCTTTGCGACCGCCTCGGCGATGGCGTCGCCATGGCGCGGCACCACGACAGTCGAGGTGCAGATACAGCTCCGTCCCGAGTTCGCGGAGATGGACTCGACGATCGTGTCGATGTACTTCTCCCAGTGGTCGATCTCGTCCTCACCGATGAGGAACTTCGAATAGCCCGTTCCGTGCACCTCGATGCGGGGATCGTTCTCGTACTGCTTCACGGTCGAGTCATCGCCGAAGAGCATCACGCGACCGGCCTTGCGGATGATGATTCCGGAGCCATCGTGTTGGGTCGGATAAAGGCTGAAAGCCTCGGCCGGAGCACCCGCCTTGATGAAGGCCTGAATGATGCGCCACGGGGTCCACGGTTCCTCGCGGCCCGGTTTCAGCAACACCGGCACCTTCATCGCGATCGAAGGGATCCAGAGGGCGTTGACCGCCGGCGAGTTGCTCGGCAGGATCACGGCGAGTTCGTTGGTCGTCGCCGAAAAGCTGACCGGAGCACCGCCCTGCTCGCCGTAGCCTTGGTCGAGCACGTCCCAATCGAGACCACGGGTGAGTCCGCGGAAGATCGTGTCGATGTCTGCGAAGATCCCGCCGAGGCGCTTCATGTTCATGCGGATGAGCGCATGAGGCAAACCGCTGGTGGAGGCGAGCGAGAGCACGTAGTCCTCCGGCGTCTGCATCGCGCCCTCGGTGCCGACCGGCAGGGCGTCGTTCAGGAAGATCTCCCCGGCTCGCTTCGTGATGTCGACGAGATCGCGGCAAGAAAACTTTTTCAGGGCGGCCCGCGCCGTCTCCATCTTGTGGAGGTCGTAGCGGATCATGTCCGCACACGCGAAGCTGATCTCGGCGGCCGCCTCGTCGGTGCCGAGCCTCGGAACGATCTGAACGTCGAGAGACTTGTGGACGCGGCCTTGGCGGAGAATGGGAATGTGGGGGGCGCTCATGGAGGTAGCGGGAGAGGATCAATAGACGCCCTCGATCACCTTGCCGGTCAATGCCCCGAACGGACGCACATCGCCGACACCATCCCAGGGATACTTCGCATGTGGCTTGCGGCGGATCGCTTCGTCCCGCTCGAGGAAGCGGGGCATGAAGAACTCGTGCGTGAAAGTGGTCAACTCGACCCGGCCATATTCGCCGTAGTCCTTGGTGATCTCGGTCTTCTCCGGATCGACGATGCGCAGGACGGCGCGCGGCTGGGGCGCGTAGTAGGTGACGCTGTAGTTGTTCGCCTTCAACTCCTCGGGAATGGAAACGGCCAGACCCATCAGGGTGTTGCCATAGGTCGGCACGAACTGCGCCTTGTCCTCGAGCACTTCCTCCTGGAGGAATCGCACGTATTCCGGCGTCATCGACGTGCCGCCGCAGAAGCAACCCTTGATGCCGTGACCGGAGATGGAGATGCGTTCGCCGATCGAGGCGAGGAGGCGCGGCGTCGTGAAGATGCACTGGATGTCGCGGTGCTTGATGATCTCGACGGCCTGCTCCATGACGTGAGCCTGGTAGCGTTCGGCCTCGTCGTAGGCCTTGCGGGCGATCACCTTCTTCACCCAGCGGGGATCGCAGTCGACGTGGTAGCAACTGCCGCCGCGGAAGTTCGCGAGGTGCTCGATGGCGAGGCGGAGCCGGCGCGGACCGGTCGGTCCGACCATGATCCAGTTCCCGCCCTTGGGGAAATGCTCGTCATTGAGCTGATGGGAGAATTGCTCGTAGTCGTGCTTGTAGTCCTCCCAGCCGACGCGCTGCTTCGGCAGACCGGTGGTGCCGCCGGTCTCGAAAATGTTGAAGGGGCGGCCCTTGTAGGCATTGGGCACGAAACGCTCGTTTTTTTCATCGCGCAGCCACTCGTCCTGGAAATGCGGGAACTTGACGATGTCGTCATAGGTCTTCACCTCCTCGCGCGGGTCCCAGCCGGCGCTCTTTTTCCAATCCAGCCAGAAAGGGCAGCCGGTTTCTTCACTGAAGTGCCACGCCATCATTTCGCGGACACGTTCATCGAGTTGGGATTTGGCTTCGTCAGCGGTCATTGCAAAGGGGTCTGGTCAAAAAAGCCCGAGGGTTCGGATTCGGGACACGGTTGGTTGGAATGAAGAGGGTCGGGTCCGGCACTCAACAGGGTTGAATCACCGGAGCCGACCTCGGCAAATTACGACACGGGCCGGTTCACGGTTGCCCGAAAGCGTAGAGGTGGGTCTGGCTCATGATGTAGAGGGTGCCATTCGCCACCACGCAGGTCGAATAAATCGGCGAGGGGAAGTTGATCGCCACCGGCTCCTCGTACACCTTGCCCGCCTTGAGGATGACGAGTTCGCCGTCCTCGTTGCCGATCAGGATCTTGCCATCGACGTAGAGCGTCGAGCTCCAGATGTGGGAAAGGGTGTCGTGTTCCCAGTACTTCTCACCGGTCTCGGCGTCGAGGCAGAAGAGGCGGCCGGAGTAGTCGCCGACATAAAGGAGGCCGTCGTGGATCGAGGGGGTCGAGATCGACCGGCCGATTTCCTTGAACTGCCAGACGATCGCATCCTGCCCGTCTCCCTTCTTAGGATCGATGCAGGTGACGGCGCCGACGCCCTCGCCGTGCTCGGGATCCTGACCGATCACCACGTAGACCTTGTCGTTGTAGATGACGGGGGAAGAAATGATCTCGGACGGTCCGGGATAAGTGGCGTATTTGATCGGTTCCCCCTTGTCATCGAAGCGGTATTCCTTCGGGCAGCAATCGACCTTCCAGTTCGCCTTGAGCAGGTTGAAGGTCTCGCCTCCGTCCTTTTCCTCGATGAACTCGTGGGCGTCGAAGCCGTAGACGATGCCGTCGCCACCGCCGAAGACGACGGTTTCCTTTCCGTTCAACGGGCCGTGCGACGAGGATGACCAGTTGCAGTGCATGGTGCGCTCGCTGATGCCCTCGGCCTCTTCGGCTGCGAGTTTGCCGGTTTCCTTGTCGAGAGCGATGAAGGTCGGCGCGGTTGGGTTCGGAATGTTGATGTGCGACCAGTCGACCCCGTTGGAGGTGCTCACCCAGACGTGTTTGTCGGTCAGGGTGACGGTGCTGGAAGTGACGTTGTGGGGGAAGATGCCCAGCTCGGTGCGCATGTCATAGCCCCAGACGATGTCGAAGCTCTTCTCGGCGAGAGGCAGGGCCTCGACCGAACCGACTTTCTCGAGGCCGCCGGCGAGGTACTTGCCCTCGTCGGTAAAGGGGCCGTCGTTGCCATCGCTCATGCCGTAGACGTCGAGGCAGAGCAGCTCGCAGCGATTGGTCACGACGTAACCGTATTTGCCTTCGACCGCCACCGAGGAACAGATGCCAAGATATTCCCAGTCGTTGACCTTGCCGGCGTCGAGCTTCGGCACGGCGAGCTGCCAGAGGAACTCACCCGTCTTCTCGTCGAAGCACATCACGACGCTGTGGTCGCCCTTGATGTTGGGATCGCGGGGTTTCTCGTTGTTGGTGCCGATGAAGACGCGTCCGTCCTTCACCGTGGTGGTTCCGTAGGATTGTGATCCCATCTCCTGGGCCCACTTGAGCCCCTTGGCTCCGGTCACCTTGCCGTCTTCGCCGATCTCGCCGGGTTCGAAGTCAAAAGAGATGCCTTTGGCGGGAGAGACCATGTTGCGGGTGCCGTCGCGGCCCCAGGTCGGCCATTCGCCGCCTGCATTCTCGTCCGCCTGGACGCTCGCGGAGGAAGCCAGGGCGAGCCAGGCCAGTGGTGCAAGGAGTGTTTTTTTCATAACCGTATGGTGGGGATCGGGAAAGGTTTGGGAGGGAATCAATTTTCGTTGGGGACGACGGAGAAGTTGTCAACGTAGACGCTCTTCATGCTCTGCGGCGAGAACCCGAAGATACCAGGGCAGCCTTTTTTATGGGCCTGCTTGTGATTGAATTCGATGGTCCACTTCTCGGGTTCGGGCTCGCCCTTGACCCAGGCCTTGCCGCGGACCACGCCGCTGCCGTCCTCGGCGATGTCGACGCGGCATTTCATCGTGTACCATTTGTTCGCCTCGATCGGGAAGGGCGCGGTGACCGCGATGCGCTCCTGGTTCGAGCTGATCTCGATCTTGCCCGCGTTGCCCATCAGCGAGATGATGTAACGCTGGTTGATCAAGCCGACCGTGGACTTGATGCGGCGGTTCCCGTCGGTCATCACATCGGCCTGGACCGTGTAGTTGGAGGACTCGGGGGAGCCGATGAAGGTCAGCGAACGCTGGAAGATGACGCGGTCGAGGGTCTTGTTCAGCACCTTGCTGCCGTTGAGCTCGCGGATGTCGAACTTGAGGCGCGCGCCGATCCAGGAGAGCGGCGGGAAGGCGTAACCCTCTTCACCGATCTTGGCGTCCTCGAAATCCACCGAGAAGGGAATCTTCGGCGCGACCCGGCCACGCATGATGCCAGAGATGCCGTCAGCGGTCACCTTCCAGGCACCGGCGGAGTCCTTCGCATCGGCGGCGGCGGAGATCGTGTTGCCTTTGAAGCTCGCGTCCATCGTCGACTTCACCTTGGCGGTCGGGGGGATGAACGTCTCCCAGCTCGTCGCGGCATCCGCCGGCAGCGGCTTGATGATGTTGCCGTTGGCATCGGCGACGAAAAGGCGGATATCGGCCGATTGCCCGCCAGTCAGCAACACGTCGGAGGGCACCGCCATCAGCTTGGCCGGAGCACCGGGCTCGGGCTGGACGGTCGCGGGTGCCTCGCCATAGGTGATGCCGGTGTTCTTGATCTCGAAGGCGTAAAGCTTCTCGGTGGTGTGAACGTAGACGCGGCCGTTGCAGATCGCGGGTGAGCCGATCGCGTTGCCCTCGAGGGTGATCTTGTGCTCGATGACCGGTTTGTCGCCGGTGACGTTGACCACGAAAAAGTCACCGGGCATCGTGGCCACATAGAGGCGGCCGTCGGCATAAACGGGCGAGGAGTGAAGCTGAGAGTTCACGAGCTTTTCCTCCCAGAGAACCTTGCCGGACTTGCCATCGAGACAGACGAGTACGCCGACCTTGAGCACCTGGTAGATCTTGCCATCGTGCAGCACCGGCGAGCTGGTGAACATCTCGAGAGGTTGACGCCAGACTTCGGCCGAATTATCGAGCAGCGGGGCCCCACCCTGCTCGGGATCGACCTTGCCGCCCGTGTTGTTGAGGTCGGCGGGCACCCGGATGCCGACCGCACGACCGGTGTCGGTGGAGTCGAGGTTCTCGGTGCCGTGGATCGAGTAAAGGACGTCGCCGATCTTGACGAGCGAGGCATTGACCCCGCCGATCGTGGCCTGGAATCGCCAGAGGGGCGTGCCGTCCTTGGCATTCACACAGACGACGTTGCCACAGCCCGTCCCGGCATAAAAGACACGCTTTCCTTGAATGGTCTCGAAGAGCGGCGTGCTGAAAGACGAGTCTTTGAGGAAGGGAGCACCGACTCCGGGGGTGGAGGACCAGACCAGTTCACCGGTCTTTTTGTCGAAGCAGAGGAAACGATCCTTCGCCGGACCATCGGCACCCCAGTAGCTGGTCACCACGTGAATGATCACGTTGCTGCCATCGATCGCCGGAGCCCCGGCGCGGGCGTTGGGGAAGGTGAGCCGGCCGAAACGCTCCATCGCGGAAACTTCCCAGACGATGTCGCCTGAGCGCGTGTAGCAGGTCACGAGGCCATGGGCGGTGGCGGCGATAACATTCTCCGTTTCCGGATCCACCGTCACCGAACCAATCGTGTAGCGGTCGTAAACCGTGTCCGACATGAAATCATGCGTGGTCCTCTCCCACAACACTTTGCCGGTGGATTCTTCACGAGCCTGGACCACCTCGACGAGATCGGGTCCTTTGCCGCGATATCCCCAGGAGTAAATGTGGCCTTTGTAAACCACCGGCGCGCCCTGCGAGGCGATCGCGTCGGTCCAGATCGGCTCGGGATTGAAGGCATACCCCTCGTAGCTCTCCAGACTGACTCCGGTCTGCAGCGGCCCCCGCCAGTCCGGCCAGTTTCCTTTTCCGAGTGGAGCCTCCTCCGCGTGGGAGAGACCGAACGAAAGAGCCACCAAAGCCGCACCAACAAAGAGGGGTTTCATAAAATCAGGGTCGAAAAGTCTAACGGACCCGCCAAGGCGCTCAAACGGAATTTGCATCACAAACGCGTATATTAAGCGTGCTAATCCAAACGTTTCCGGAGTCCTCGCCGGACGCGCTTTCCACTGCCTTTCAGCAGCTTTGGATTAATTGCCCTTATCCGGGCCTTCGTCTGCCGCGATTTCGAGCAGATCGATGTAGACGGGTTTTAAAGCATAGGGGGCCCCGGCGACGACCGCCCTACCGAAGCCGAACTCCTCCGGCACGGTGCATTCGAGCTGAGCCGCGGAAGGCCGAGTCTCCCCCTCTCGCCAGACGCGTCCCTCCACGCGACTCTCGCTGTTGGACCCCGTCGCGAAAAAGCGCAATTCGAGCCAGAGCGGAGCGCCCGGATCCCCCTCCCACGCCGCGGTGGCGAGGACCTTTTCCTCCTTGCCGACAAACTGGATCTGGCGCTCCAACGGCACGACCCGGAACCAATAATTCGCCGCTTTCCCCACCCCGACCGCGAAGCGCGGGGCCACCCGGCGGGTGCGCTCGCCCCACATCCGGGCGCGGACAATCCCACTTTTGCCGAGCAGCCGCGACCAAACCATGCGGCCCTCCACGAGCGGCTCGTGACCGAGTTCCAGCACCGTCCGTCCGTTTTGTTCGACCAGTTTGAAATTCCCCTGGCTGCCCGTCCAATCCGGGATCGAAGCGCCGGGCTTCAACGTCGAGATCTCGAGCCGGGTCGTGCGTGCCGAGGCCCTGGCCTCCGCGGGTGGGACCACCGCCGCGGGCTTTTTCTCCTTGCCCGACTGCCGGATCATCACCCCCAGCAGGAGAAACACCACCACCGGTCCCAGCACCGGAACGATCCATTTGAGCGAACGCTTAGACACCCCGCACTGCTGCCACCGCTCCGAGCGCTTTGCAATTGGCGCAAGCAACGCTTCGCGCTCGCCATCACCGCGAAAGAATGTCACAATCCGGGTCGTTCCTCGCAAAATCCAGAGACGATGCGCCTGATCAACGGTAGCCCAGAACCCCAGGGAGAGTCCCGGACCGATCCACAGACCGGGGATTTTTCCGATCTCGTGCGCGCCCATCACCGCGACCTGCTCGTCTACGCGCTGGCCCTCACCCGCGACAGCGCCACCGCCCGCGACATCGTGCAGGAGGCTTTCATCGTCGCTTATGAGAAACGCGAGGTCTTCGACGTGACCCGCGACTTCGGCACCTGGATGCGAGGCATCGTCCGCAACAAGTGGCGCGAATGGCTGCGCCGGAACCGCCGCTACGACCTCGGCGAGCACGATCTCGCCCGCATTGATGCGGCGGTGGCGAGCTGGCAATCCTCCCGATCCCTGCGCGAGGATACCGTCTTCGACGCCCTTGAGAGCTGCCTCGAAAAACTGCCCGAGACCCTCAGAACGGCCGTCGCTTCTTACTACTACGAGGGCCGCAGCGGCGAAGAGGTCGCCGAGCAGCTCGCCGTTGCGCCTGCCGCGGTCCGCAAACGCCTTCAGCGCGCCCGCGTCCTGCTCAAGCAATGCCTCGAGCAGAAGCAAGTCCACCCTTCCTCCCCCCATCCGTTATGAAAGCGAACGATCAAGACCTGGAATTTGGTCCCGAGACGGCCTCCGATCGCTGGATCGACGCCCTCCTCACCGAGCACGCCCGCCTCGGCCGTGAGGGTGAAGACGAAGAGCTCGTCTTCCGCATCCTGGCCAACACGGTTCACTCCGGCAACCAACCCTCTCGCGTCGTGGCGCGGCCCCGGCGATCCCTTTGGACGGGGCTCGGTCTTGGTGCCGCCGTCGCCGCCCTCGTCGCCCTGCTCATCATGGCCCTTTCCTCCATCCCCGGCGGACGCAGGAGCGCGGAGGATCTGGAGCCACGTTTTGTGGTGCGCATCCTCGAGCCGGCTTCCCCCACGACGCTGCCGGTTGCCCCAACCATCGCAGGGCAACCCAGCGAGGTGCCGCTGCTTGCACCGGTGGCAACCTCCCCTCAAATTCCCGCCCTCGCCCGGATCGAATTCTTCGCGCCCGCGACCCTGCCCGGATCCGATCTGGCGACCGCCCCCTCCTTGCGCAGCGAAGATTTCCGCATTCGCGCCGACCGGCAGCAGCGCGTCGCGTCGGGTCTGATCTACGAAGGCAAGGTCCTCATCGAGCACAAGGATTTCCGGATCGAGGCGGACCGCGTGAAATTGCGCTCCACGGCGGCGGCGGCCGTCGCCACGGATGCCCCGCTGTTTGCGGAAAACGTCCGGGTCACCCAGGCCTCGACCGACTATGTCGCGGAGGCCGGACAGCTTCAATACGATCCCGTCCACGCCTCGCTGCTGCTCACCGGCCTCACCCGCGTCTCCACGGCTCGGGGAGAATTGGCGAGTTTCGCGCCGGATGAGCGTCTCGTGCTCTCGCGCAACGGATTCTCGCTCGAATCCGCCCCGCAGCGGCATTGAGTCGGCTCAGTCCAGCACGGTGATGCGGAGGTTCCGGTAGGCGACCTTGTCACCGTGGTCGGTCAACATGATCCGGCCTTTCCCGGGAGCGAAGCCTTCCTTCGCCTTGAACTTGCTCGCGGCGATCTTTTCACCCCAAGCCGGAGCCGCCGTGTCGACCTCGTTGACCAGCTTGCCATTCAGCCAGTGCTGGAGTTTGCCGCCCTTCGAGTGGATCCGGCTGTGGTTCCACTCGCCCGGCTTCGAGAGCTCGGTGGGCACGGTGCATTCCTGGATGTCGTAGAAGGACGCGGTGAGGCGCTTTTCCCCGTTCTTGCCATCGGGATGTTTCGCGTCGTCGAGCATCTGATACTCGATCCCGAGCCATTCCTTCCCTCCGATCTTCGTCACCCAGTACTTCACCCCGTTGTTGCCACCTTCGGCGATTTTCCACTCCCATTCGAAGTCAAAGTCCCTGTACTCCTTCTCCGAGAGCAGGTTGCCACCTTTGCCTTCGAGCCGCAGTTCACCATCGGCGATCACCCAGCCCGCTCCGGGAGCGGCTCCATCGGGTCCGGTCCAGCCGGCCAGGGTTTTGCCATCGAAAAGGGACACCGGATCGGCGGCAGTGGCGACGACGGTGAGGGCGAGCAAAGTGGCGACCAAGGGGAATTTCATGTGGCGGCGAGTTTAGCCACCGCCGGGCCACGCGGTCAAGGGCGCAGCGTCATCGTGTGCGGGACTCGGATTCAGTTCTCGTCGCCCGTCTCCGCCTCGGGCACCTCGCTGACGGGCACGGGCGGTTTGGTGCGGCGGATCGCGACCTTGTCGATGCGCTGGCGGTCCATGTCGATGATCTCGAACTCGAACTCGCCGGCGCTGAAAGCCTCACCCTCCATGGGCAGGCGGTCGAGCCGGTGGACGATGTAGCCCGCCAGCGTCTGGAAGGGCTCCTTTTCCTCGTCGGTCAAAAGATAGAAGCCGGGAATCGCCTCCTCGACCTCGTCGATCTCGACCAGACCATCCGCCAGCCATTCTTCCTCCCCCGACTCCCGGATCGCGGGCCGGTCTTTCTGGAGATCCCCGGGGCGCAGTTCGCCGACGACTTCCTCGACGAGGTCTTCCAAGGTGATGAGACCCCGGACCGTGCCGAATTCATCGGCCACCAGAGCGGCACCGAGGGTGGAATGGCGCAGGGTGTCGAGCAGGGACAAGGCCGATTGGGTCTCGGAGACAAAAAGTGGTTCCAGGCAGATCTCGCCGAGCGGGCGGACGCGCGGGCTGGCGATGTTGGCAAAAAGCATCCGCAGCGAGACGAGGCCGACGATCGAGTCGCGGTTTTCCTCGTAAACCGGGAAGACGGTCTGATTGGTCGCGGCGACCTGGGGCCAGTAGTGCTCCGGCTTGTCGTTGTACGGCAGGAAGAGGATGCGCGGCCGGGGCTGCATGACTTCCTCGGCCCGGACGTCGCGCAGGTCGAAGACGCCCTCGACCATCTCCGATTCCTGCTGCTTCACGGTGCCGGTGACGATTCCTTCACGCAGGATCACCTCGACATCCGCCACCGAGGCGGCTTCGTCGCCCTCGGGGCGCTTGCCGAAGATCTTCAGCATCAGCCGGGTGCTCAGCTCGAGGAAAGACACCAGCGGCCGGGTCATCATCGAGAGGAACTCCATCGGGCGGGCCACCCGCGAAGCGATCGCCTCGGGGAAGCGGAGCGCGAGTCCTTTCGGCACCAGTTCCCCGATGACCAGGGAAAAATAGGTGATCAGCACGACGACGAGCCAAAAGGCGATCCGTTCCGCATAAGGGGCGAGTTGCGGAATCTTCTCGATCACCGGCGTCACGTAGGGAGCCAGATTGTTGCCCCCGTAGGCCCCGGCGAGCACACCGACGAGGGTGATGCCCACCTGCACGGTACTGAGAAAACGCTCCGGGTTTTCCCCGAGTCGCAGAGCGACCGCGGCCCCGGACTTGCCGGCATCGGCCATCACTTTGAGACGACTGCGCCTTGCGGAGATGAGCGCGATCTCCGCCATGGCGAAGACTCCGTTGAGAACAAAGAGCAGTAAAATGACGACGATGACGGTCACGAAGAGCCTATTTCTCGCCTGATAAGCCGTAAAGTCAAGCCATCAGCACCTTCACCGGCCCCGGATGGCCCGGCCTGCAACGCGTTCACGGGCTTGCCGAAGTCACCCCGCAGGTGCTAGGGAGAGAATCGTAGACTCATGACAAAATCCGGTCGCATCCGCCTCGCCGCCACCCTGATGTTCCTCGGCATCGCTCTCGGTGCCTTCGGTGCCCACGGGCTCGAGTCCCGCCTTGCGGAGACCGGCCGGGCTGACAACTGGCACACCGCCACCCTGTATCAATTGATCCACGCCCTCGCGATGTTCGGAATCGCGATGATGAGTCCGCGCACCCTCGCCTATTGGTTTTTCCTCGCGGGGATCCTGCTCTTTTCGGGCAGCCTCTACATCCTCGCCCTCACCAACATCACGAAACTGGGAATGATCACGCCTTTCGGCGGGGTCGCCTTCCTGATCGGCTGGGGGGCTTGGATGTTCCACCGCCGCGATCCCTCCTGAATAAACCCTTCCGAACCATGCGAACCCTTTCCATCCTCGTCCTCTCCCTCCTGCTCGCCCTCGGTCTCAGCGCCCAGGATTGCTTCGAGCTCCGCACCTACCACGCGGCGCCGGGGAAACTGGAGGCCCTCCAGCAGCGCTTCCAGCATCACACCCTCGCCTTCTTCGAGAAACACGGCATGACCAACGTGGCCTACTGGCTGCCGGTTGAAAACAGCGGCAACACTCTCGTCTACCTGCTCGCCTACCCGGACAAAGCCGCCCGCGAGGCCTCGTGGAAGGCGTTCCAAGCCGATCCGGAGTGGATCAAAGCGAAAGCCGCTTCCGAGGTCGATGGCAAACTCGTCGAGAAAGTCGAGAGTCTCTTCCTCGCCCGCACCGACTACTCCCCTGCCCTGCCGCTCGCCTCGGCGGAAACGCCCCGGGTCTTTGAAATGCGCCGCTACACCACCCGCGAGGGCCGTCTGCCCGCGCTCGACGCCCGCTTCCGAGACCACACCCTGGGACTTTTCCAAAAGCATGGGATGACCAACCTCCTCTATTTCCACCTCGAGGCCGGACAGGAGGGCGCGGAGAACACGCTGCTCTACTTCCTCGCCCATGCCTCGGAGGATGCGAAAAAGTCCGCCTTCAAGACCTTCGGCGAAGACCCCGAGTGGAAGACGGTCCGCGATGCCTCCGAGAGGGACGGCAAGATCCTCGTGGACAAGGGCGTCGTCTCGACCCTGCTAATCCCGACGGGTTTTTCTCCGTTGAAGTGAGCGGTCGCCGCTGGCGGATTTCCCGGGCGTGCGGTAGGTGGGGAGCGTAGCCTTCTCCAACAGCACTGCATGAGCTCACCAAAAATCGTCGCCTTCGCCGGCAGCACCCGGCCCGGTTCCTACAATCGCGCCGTCCTCGCCACCGCCATCGAGTCCGCCGCCGCGCTCGAAATCGTCCACGTCGACCTGCGCGACTATGACCTGCCCCTCTATCGCCAGGAACTGGAGGAAGAATCAGGCCTGCCTGAAGCCGTGAAGCAGCTCAAGGGCATCTTCCGCGACGCCGATGGCTTCATCATCGCCAGCCCCGAGCACAACAGCAGCTACTCCGCCCAACTGAAAAACCTGATCGACTGGTGCAGCCGGGCCGAGACCGACGACGAGCCGGCCCTCTCCGCCTACAAGGGCAAATCCGCCCTGCTCTTCGCCGCCTCTCCCGGAGCCCTCGGCGGTCTGCGCGGCCTCTACGCCCTGCGCGAGATGCTGCAGAACCTCTCCGTGACCGTTTACCCCGAGATGCTGGCGGTCGCCGGTGCCTCCAGTGTGGTCTCGGATGGAAAGGTCAGCGACGAAAAGTGGGCCGCCCGGATCCGTGGGCTGGTCGACCGCTATGCGGGTTTCGTGACCCGCCTGGCGCGGTGAACGGGCACAAAAAACCCGGAGCGCATGCTCCGGGTCTTTGCGAAATTCACTGGACCGCTCCGATCACTTGGCGGTCTCGGTGGTGCCCGGGGCTTTTTCCTTCCCGTCCCATTCCGGGATCTCGAGCGGCTTCGGATCTTCCTTCCAGGTACCGAAATCAGCGCCTTCGGCGATCCACTTGGCGAAGAGTTCCTTCTCCGCGTCGGTCCACTGGGGAGCCTTGCCTTCCGGCGGGTAGTGGTGATCGTCGTCGAGCGGCAGTTTCACGACTTGGAGCATGCGGCTGTCGTCGGGTTTGCCAGGCACGATGAACTTGGTGCCCTCCTCGCCCTCGGCCGCCATGATCGATTCGGCGTTGGTGAGGACATAACCGCCTTTCGGCTTCACCTTGCGACCTGGCTTGTCCGGGCTTTCATGCTCGGGACGGTGGCACTGGACGCAACCGGATTTGATGAAGGGGTAGATCTGCTTTTCAAAGTTGATCTTGTCCTGAGCCGAAACGCGGAGCGCTGGCAGGAAAAGACCGCAGACGGCGGCAATGAGGATGGTTTTTCGCATAGGCTGTGAAGCTGGGTTGTCGTTGGCGTGAGAATTATAGGCGGAGCGACCCCGGTTTCAATCCCAAATGCCCATCGTGGAGGGACGCGGACAAGGACTCCCCCCTCTTCTCCCCATGTTCCGAAAAGTTTGCAGGACAAAAGGTTGTCTTTGCTACAAACTCACCTCCGTGGAACCCGGGATTTCCGGA
Organism: Verrucomicrobiales bacterium; assembly: GCA_041917795.1. Lineage (GTDB taxonomy): Bacteria > Verrucomicrobiota > Verrucomicrobiia > Verrucomicrobiales > DEV007 > Arctic95D-9. Next base: position 13,087 of record JAYRWX010000039.1, on the reverse strand, counting down.
ATCGTTTTGCAACCAGAAGTTTAGGGCGGAAAGGGGTGCATTAGAAAAGCTAATCCGAGACACCCATTGCAGCGCGGGTGCTCGTGAAGACATTGAAAACCGAGAGGTCCAACCGCCCTCTCCGCCCATGGAAGTCCTGTTCCTGACCACGCTCTTCAGCATCGCCTTCGCGGTGCTTTTCCTGACGCTCTTCCTGCGGACTCGCGGGAATCGCAGCTCCTGCGCCGACCAGGACGCCCTGCTGCCCCTCGTCGGCAACGAACCGACCGCTTTCCAACCTGAACCGCTTCCCCTTTCGAAAACTGCAACCCATGAAGAGTGACTCCCCGACCGCTGTCAAAACCACCATCACCTTCGATGACCAGACCCCGCGCTGGTTCATGATCGCCTCCATCGGCTGGGGCGTCGTGGCCATGCTCGTGGGTGTGATCATCGCCTTCCAGCTCAACTTCTGGCAGGTCAACGGCAAGCTCTTCGAGTGGCTCACCTTCGGGTGGTTCCGCTCCGAGGGCATCGAGTTCCTCACCTTTGGCCGGCTCCGCCCGCTCCACACGAACGCCGCGATCTTCGCCTTCGTGGGCAACATGATGTTCGCCGGGGTCTACTACTCGACCCAGCGACTTTGCAACACCCGCACTTTCTCCGACCTGCTCTCGAAGATCCACTTCTGGGGCTGGCAGCTCATCATCGTCTTCGCGGCCGTCTCCTTGCCCGCCGGCCTCACCCGCGGCAAGGAATACGCCGAGCTGATCTGGCCGATCAACCTCATGGTCGTGGTCATCTGGGTCGTCTTCGCGCTGAACTTCTTCCTCACCCTCAAGAACCGCCGCGAGCGCTCGCTCTACGTCGCCCTCTGGTTCTACATCGCCACCATCATCACCGTGGCGATGCTCTACATCGTCAACCACCTCCAGATCCCGACCAGCCTCACCCACAGCTACCCGATCTTCGCCGGCGTGCAGGACGCCCTCGTGCAGTGGTGGTATGGCCACAACGCCGTCGCCTTCTTCCTGACGACTCCGATCCTCGGCATCATGTATTACTTCATGCCAAAGGCGGCGAACCGTCCGGTCTACTCCTACCGGCTCTCCATCGTCCACTTCTGGTCGCTGGTCTTCATCTACATCTGGGCCGGACCGCACCACCTCCTCAACACCGCCCTGCCGAAGTGGCTCCAGGTGATCGGCATGTTCTTCAGCCTCATGCTCTGGGCGCCGTCTTGGGGCGGCATGATCAATGGCCTCCTCACCCTCCGCGGCGCCTGGGACAAACTGCGCACCGATCCGGTGATCAAGTTCTTCGTGGTGGCCATCACCTTCTACGGCATGTCGACCTTTGAGGGACCGCTCCTCTCGATCCGCTCCGTCAGCGCCCTCGCCCACTACACCGACTGGATCGTCGGCCATGTCCACGGCGGCACGCTGGGGTGGAATGGTTTCATGGCCGCGGGCATGTTCTACTGGCTCGCGCCGCGTCTCTGGAACACGAAACTCTGGTCGACCAACCTCGCCAATTTCCACTTCTGGATCGGCACCATCGGCATCCTCCTCTACGTCGCCTCGCTTTGGTTCGCCGGTGTCATCCAGGGACTCATGCTCAACCAGACCGACCCGACCGGCACGCGTCTCGTCAACGAGTTCGTCCAGACCGTCGACAAGATCTCGCTGCTCATGCTGACCCGGGCCATCGGCGGCACGCTCTACCTGATCGGCTTCCTCCTGCTGGTCATCAACATCTGGAAGACCGCGAAGTCGGGCGCCCCGGTCAACGAGACCCGCGAGGTCTTCGACGATCCCGCGATGGAGAAGGACCGCATGACCTGGGGTGCGGTCTTCAAAAACGAGCCCATCACCCATCTCTTCTGGGGGCTCTTCTTCGGCATCCTTTGGTTCTTCCTGCCTCCCGGTGCCAGCCACATGGCCCTGCTCGTCACCATCGGATTCGCCGCCCTGGCCGTCTACCGCTTCACCCGCAACCCGCAGCATTGGTCGAGCTGGTACGACAACCTTTCGGAGAACTACCTGCCCTTCACCGTGCTCGTCCTCATCTCGGTGGTGATTGGCGGCGCCATCCAGATCATCCCCACCGTCACCGTCAACCGGGCCAAGAACGTCGAAGACCGGCTCCAGAAGGTCTACACCCCGCTCGAGCTCGCCGGCCGCGACATCTACATCAGCGAGGGCTGCTACAACTGCCACTCGCAGATGATCCGCACCCTCGTCCCCGATGTCCTCCGCTACGGTGCCTACTCGCGCCTCGGCGAATCGATCTACGACCACCCCTTCCAATGGGGTTCGAAGCGCACCGGTCCCGATCTCGCCCGCGAGGGCGGCCTGCGCGACAACACCTGGCACTACCTGCACATGCTCAATCCGCGCTCGCTCAACCCGCAGTCGCGCATGCCGAACTACCACTGGCTCTTTGAGCGAAAGACCGACTTCAAGGCCCTGCCCGCAAAGGTCGCCGTGCAGCAGCGCCTCGGGGTGCCCTTCCCCATAATGACACCCGAGGAGATCGAGCAACACGCCCGCGAGCAGGCCCTCGGCATCGCCACCACCCTGGTGGAGAAGGATGTGAAGATCCACCTCGGCAAAGGCGACAAGGAGCCGGCCAACCGCGATGAGGCCCGCGACCTCATCGCCGGCAAGAAAATCGTCGCCCTCATCGCCTATCTGCAGAAGCTCGGCAGCTTCGACCCGGTCGCGCCCAAGGGACCCCAGCCCAGCAGCCCCCGTGTGATCCTGCCGGGCATCCCGGATGACCTCCGCCCCGCCGCGCCACTTGAGAATCCCGAACCCGCCGCCCCCCCCGTCACCTCTGCCAACTGACCCGACCCTCTTGCCTCCCACACCCAACCCTCTTTGATCATGTTCCGACGCGTCATCCTCGAAAGCTGGCAAGACCTCGTGCCCTACATTGGCTTCACGCTGATCGCCGTGGCCTTCCTCCTCATCCTCTTCCGGGCCATCTTCATGAAACCCACCGACGCTGACCGGATGGCCGCGATGCCGCTCCAGGACGAAGGGGAACCGGAGTCCGCCACTCAACCGAACCGCCTGCAACGATGAAAAACGACAAGAAGAAGGACTCGAAAATCACCCTGCGCGAGCACGTCTTCGACGGCATCGAGGAGTACGACCAGAAACTGCCGAACTGGTGGCTCTTCACCCTCTACATCACCATCGTCTGGTTTGTCATCGCTTGGTTTGTCTATTACCAGACCCCGCTCCGCACCCTGACCGACCACGAGAAGGTCGATGCCCGGATCGCGGAGATCGAGGCGATGAAGAAAGCCGAGCTCGAGAAGATGCTCGCCACCCTCAACGACGACACGCTGCAGCAGATGAGCACCGATCCGAATCACACCGGCGCGGGCAAGGCCATCTTCGAGGCAAAGTGCGCCGCCTGCCACGGGCTCGCGCTCGATGCGAAACTCAACGGCATCCAGCTCCCCGGCCTGCCGCTGAACGACACCGAGTGGAAGTACGGCGGCAATCCCCTCGCGATCATGAAGACCGTCACCGAAGGCTCTCCCGACATCACCAAGGGCATGATCGCGTGGAAGACCCAGCTCGGCCCCACCGACATCGCCCAGGTCGTCGCCTACATCCTCAGCAGGCAGCCCGCCTCCTGATCGCCGGTTTCCTCCGCTCCTCCTCCCTCCGTCCATGTCGCAACTGAAGACACCGAATCTCGTCTCGCTCACCTCGGTCAACGAAGACGGGAGCCGTTATTTCCTCCACCCCGCCGATGTCAGCGGGCGCTTCACGACCTGGCGGCGGATCTTCGGCATCGCCCTGCTCGCCATCTACGTGCTGCTGCCGTGGATCCCGGTGAACGGAGCCCCCGCCGTGCTCCTAGACCTGCCCGAGCGGCGCTTCCACTTCTTCGGCCTCACCTTCCTCGCCGAGGATCTCTGGATCGGGTTTTTCCTGCTCACCGGACTGGGTTTTTCGCTCTTCTACGTTACCTCGCTCTTCGGTCGGCTCTGGTGCGGCTGGGCCTGTCCCTACACCGTCTTCCTCGAGCACCTCTATCGCCGCATCGAGCGCCTCGTCGATGGCGACGCCACGAAACGCCGCGCTCTCGATGCCGCGCCCTGGACGAGAACGAAGGTGGTCAAACGCCTCACCAAACACGGGCTTTACCTTGTTGTTTCCCTGCTCATCGCCCACGTCTTCATCTCCTACTTCGTCCCGCTGCCGCGGCTCTTCGATTACATGCGGCAGAGTCCCGCGGGGCATTTCCAAGTCTTCGGGATCATGCTCTTCCTCACAGGAGCGCTCCAGTTTTCCTTCGCTTGGTTCCGCGAGCAGTTCTGCATCATCCTCTGCCCCTACGGTCGCATCCAGTCGGCCCTGACCGACGACGACACCGTCATCATCGGCTACGATGCGAAACGCGGCGAACCCCGTGGCAAGGCCAGCGATCCCAGCGCCGGCGCCTGCATCGGTTGCAACCGCTGCGTCCAGGTCTGCCCCACCGGCATTGACATCCGCAACGGCCTCCAGCTCGAGTGCATCGGCTGTGCCGCCTGCGTCGATGCCTGCGACGACATCATGACCAAGATCGGTCGGCCCAAAGGCCTCGTCCGCTACGACTCGCTCAACGGCCTCGCCGGCGGCAAGAAGCGCTTCGTCCGGCCGCGGACCATCCTCTACACCGGTTTCATGTTTCTCGGCCTGACCGTGCTCGGCCTTTTCCTGACCCGGCTCCATTCGGCGAAAATCGAACTCATCCGCATGCCCGGCCAGCCCTACTACGTCGACGAAAACGGCGTGCGGAACCATTACAAGCTTCAGTTCATCACCAAACGGCAGGAGCCCACCGAGTTCATCGCCCGGGTCGAGGGCCTGCCCGAGGGCTGCGTCATCGCCGGTCTCGACGCCAGCCTCACCCTACAGCCCGGTGAGGAGACGATGCGCACCCTCATCATCACCATTCCGAAGGCGCTTTACCAAGGCGACTGCCTGCTCCGCGTCATCGCCGAGGTCAAGCCCGGCGACCTCGTCCTTGAGGACACCATCGAGTTTCTCGGCCCCAGCCCCTACTCCCTGAAAAACTGAATCGATGAACTTCCTGCGACAGCGCCCCTGGCTTTGGATCATCCTCGCCTTTCTCATCCTCATCTCCGGCTGGTCCGTCCTCCTCCACCTCGCGTCCAAGTATCGCCCCGCGAACGTCGAACTCGCAGCTCCCGTGACTCTTGACCCATGACCCTTGACCCGGCATCCCTCACCCTCGGAGGCCTCTTCGTCGCCGGCCTCGCCACCAGCCTGCACTGTGCCGGCATGTGCGGGCTGCTCACCTGCGGGCTCGGCATCGCCGGCCGCGGGCCCGCCCTCGCCTCCATCGGGGTCTACCATTTCGCCCGGCTCACCGGTTACGGCATCGCCGGAGCCATCGTCGGCTTCATCGGCGGAAAGTTCGGCCTCGCCTGGGACCCGACCGGTGTCCCCTGGCTGCCGCTGCTGCTCATCGCATTCCTCGTGGCCATCGTCTTCGGACTCGACCGGAGGATGGCCGCCCTGCCCGGTCTCGGCAAGGTCACCCTCGCCATCCGGATCAAGACCCTGAAGTTCCCTCCCCTCGCCCGCGCCGGCATCGTCGGGATCGCCACGCCTCTGCTGCCCTGCGGCCCCCTTTACGCCATCCTCGCCCTCGCCCTCGCCGGTGGCTCCGCCCTGCGCGGCGCCGAGACCATGCTCGCCTTCGGTTTCGGGGCCATCCCCGCGATCTGGACCGTGCAGGTCAGCTCGGCTTGGATGAACCGCCGCCTCGGCGCGAAAGGCTTTCTCTTCGCGAAACGCGGGCTCGCCGCCATGGCCGCCCTCTCCCTCGCCTGGCACTTCTCCCTGATCCAGCCGGGTACCGCCGAGGAAACTCCCGCCGGCACCTGCCGCTGCGGACAGATGCCCCAATGAGCGCCACCGCCGCATCCTTCGCCGTCGATCCCGTCGCCACCCTCGAGGCCCGGCGCTGCCGACATTGCGGCAATCCATTCCAACCCCGCTTCGAGACCGAGGACTTCTGCTGCTCCGGTTGCCGAGTCGTCTACGAGGTGATCCTCGCCGGCGGCCTCGGCACCTTCTACGAGTTGCTCGGCAACCGCGTCCTCCAGCCCGCCATCGAGACCGACCTGCCCCAGGAGCCACTCGAGGAAATCGACGAGGCCATCACCGCCGCGGAGACCGAAGCAAACGCCGCGGGCCGTCCCGCCCGCCTCATCCTCCGCCTCGGCAACCTCTCCTGCACCGCCTGCGTCTGGCTGATCGATCACCTCTTCCGCCAGCACCCCGGCGCCCTCCGCATCAGCAGCGACACCACCCGCTCCACCCTGACCCTCTACTGGCAGCCGGGAAACTTCGCCGCCCTCGACTTCATCCGCGACCTGCATCGCCACGGCTACCCCGCCTCGCTCTGCCGGCCCGAGGACGAGGAGGCCCCGCAGGAGAGCCGCGCCCTTCTCACCCGCGTTGGTGTCACCGCCGGGCTCGCGATGAACACGATGGCCTTCACCCTGCCATCTTACCTCGGCCTCGAGACCGGCAGCGAGCTTGCCCGGCTCTTCACCCTCGTCGCCTTCGCCTCCGCCACCCTTGCCCTCGCCGTCGGCGGCTCCTACTTCTTCCAGCGCGCCCTTTCCTCTCTGAAAGTCCGTTCCCTCCACATGGACATCCCGATCTCCCTCGGGCTCATCGTCGCCTGGATCGGATCGGTCGGCGGACTCCTCCTCGGCGTCGAGGACATGCTCTACTTCGACTTCGTCGCCATCTTCGCTTTCCTCATGCTCAGCGGGCGCTACCTCCACCTGCGCCTGCTTGATCGGAACCGCCGCCAGCTCTGGGCCCGCGAGCGCGAGATGACCCTCGCGAGAAAGATCGACCCCACCGGCCAGATCAGCCGCGTCCCGCTCGCCCGCATCGTCGCCGGCGACCAGCTCGAGATCCCCGCCGGAGCCATGATCCCCGTCGATGGCATCCTTGAGTCCGGCGATGCCGCCCTCTCCCTCGACTGGATCAATGGCGAACCCGAACCCGTCCTCCACCGCACCGGCCAAGCCATCGCCGCGGGCGCCCGCAATGCCTCCGCCGCCGCCGTCCGGGTCCGCGTCGAGCAGGATTACCACGGCTCCTTCATCGAGCGGCTCTTCGCCCCCCTCGACGACTTCACCGACCACAGCGCCGCCACCTCCACCCATCCCATCCGGAAATATTACCTCGTCACCGTCGTCACCTTTGCCCTCGGGGCCGCTGCCTTTCGCTACGGGATGGGCCATGGACCCGCCGACGCCGTTCAGGCCCTCATCTCCGTACTCGTCGTCTCCTGTCCCTGCGCCCTCGGACTCGCCCTGCCCCTGCTCGATGAGATGGTCCTCGCCCGACTCAAAGGCCACGGCATCTTCGTGCGCCGCCACACCCTCTGGAGCCGGCTCCGCGACATCCGCAGCCTCGACTTCGACAAGACCGGCACCCTCACCGAACCCGTCAAACGCCTCGACGACCCCGCCGCCATCGACCGCCTCGATGAAAACTCGCTGACCGCCCTGCGACGCCTCACCGACCGCAATCCCCACCCCGTCGGCCGCGCCCTGCGCGATGTCATTCTCGCCCGTCGTGGGATCTCCACCGTCGCCGCCACCACCCTGAGCGAACACCCCGGTCTCGGCGTCGAGTTCACCGAAAACGACACCACTTGGCGACTCGGCCGCGGCGACTGGGCCGCCGATCTCCCCGGGGAGGCTTGCGTCTTCTCCCGCGATGGAAACGCCATCGCCGCCTTCCATTTCGCCGAGGCCATCCGTGACGGAGCCCTCGCCCAGATCCGCGAGCTGCGGCAGCGCGGTTTTCAAATCCGCATCCTCAGCGGCGATCCCGATGTCGATCGTGTCCGCACCACCGCCCGGGCCCTCGGCCTCACCGACGACCAGGTCCACGCCGACCTCAGTCCCGCCGCCAAAGCCGATCTGATCCGCCCACGTGCCGCCGAGACCCTTTACGTCGGCGACGGAGGCAATGACGGGCCCGCCTTCGATGTCGCCGGCGTCACCGGATCGCCCGCCACGGGGCTCCGCGCCATCGAGGGACGCTCCGACTTCGTCTTCACCGGCCGCGGCTTCCATGCCATCCCCCTCCTGCTCCGCGCCGCCGCCCGCCGCACCCGCTTCGTCCACCTCCTCTTCGCCATCGCCGCCACCTACAACCTCGGCGCCATCGCCCTCTGCTTCGCCGGCCACATGTCCCCCCTCCTCGCCGCCATCTTGATGCCCCTCAGCTCGCTGGTGACGACTTCACTCGCTTCGCGAGTGTAGGAGAAAGGAGCAAGGAGCCAGAATCTAGAATCCGGAATCGGACCAGGCGAGCTCCTAGGTTGACTCCCTCTAGCTCCTAGCTTCTGAATTCTTCATTCTTCCTTCCACCTCACTTCTCCCTCGCCTCCCTCGGGTCATCCCCGTGGGCCAGGGCGCCGATGTAATCGACCAGCATCTCGATGCTCGCATCGTCGAGCCGACCGGCCATCGCCACCATCTTCGCTCCGGAGATGTCGCTATTCTCCGCCCCGCGCCGTCCGTTGCGGAAGTTCTGCAACTGCCGCCGCAGGTAGTCGCGGTTCAGCGTCACCAACTGCGCGCTTTTGAAAACGACCTCGCCGCGCCCGTTGTAGCGGTGGCATTCCATGCACTCGTTCGCGTAGTGATGACGAGCCTTCACCGGATCGAAGCCCACCCGCGGCGGCTCCGTCTTGTGCTCGGCCATTTGGGAAACCAAGGCCGCCGCCGTCTTCATGTCCTCGTCGGAGAGGCTCAGCGCGATCGCCCGCATCACCTGCCCCGGCGTGTCCTCCGGATGCGCCCCGCGTTTGCCCTCGCGGAACTTGCCGAGCTGCTCCCGCACATACCAGTCCGGCAGCCCCGCGATCGACGGCGATTGCAGATCCGCCCTCCCCTCGCCCGCCGCCCCGTGACAGGCCAGACAGACCCGCTCGTAGACCCCCACCGGCTGCACGCGCGCCTCCGCCTCCGCCAGAGCCGCCGCATCGTCCCTCTCGCAGGAGACCAGCAGCGCTGCTACCAGCGCCACCACCCCGCCTGTCCCCAGTCCCCCCTTCACGGCTTCGCCTCGATCCCCCGCAGTTTCGCATGGACCTGCGCCGTCCGGCCCATGTAGTGATCCATCGCCTCGTCGTAGGCCGCCTTGCGGATGTGCTCCGCCGACTTCTCCGGCTCGCCCAGCGCCTCGTAGTAAAGCCCCAGGTACAGGTGCGCGTAGCAGAGCGCGTTGCGATCCTCGCCCGCCGCCTCCAGCACCGCCTCCGCCGTGCCGCGTCCGGCGAAGAGTTCGTGCACCTGCGCCATCGGCACCCGCGTGTCCCCCGTGATCGGGATCAGATCCTTCCTCGCCGCCTCCACCGAACCACCCTCCACCCGCACCGCGCAGAGGAAATGCCAGACCGCATTCTCCACATCCTGCGTGTTCACCGTCTGATGCCGCTCGAACTGCGCTTTCCCCTTGGCGAACTCGCCCGCATAGTAATAGGCCAACCCCCGCTGCCAATGGTGCGGGTCCTGCTCGGGCACCATCGCCAGGAAGGCATCAAAATCCGCGATCGACTCCGCGATCTTCGCCTCGAAAAAGCGCTGCTCGCCCCGCTCCTGCAGGGCCGCCGCCCGCATCCGCCAGCGCGGATCTCCGGCGTCGGCCGACTCCGTCCGCACGATCACCGCGTCGTAGTCACCCGCCTGGAGCAAGGCCATCACCGCCTCCGCCTCGTCGGCGCGGCTGGGCACGGAGATCAGCAAGACGGACAAGGCCAGGGCAAGAGTCAGAAATCGGGGCATGATCCGGATCGTGAACGAAAAAGCCCGGGCCGTAAAGCCGCCACCACGGCGTGAAGGCGCGGGCATCTCGGCCCCAGAGGGTCAGATCCCGGATCCAAGAGGGTCAATCGGCCCCCGGGCAAGGACCGGCGCTTGCCAAGCGCCGCGGCGTCACGGCGACTCAGCCGTGGAATCCGGAGCGATGCGAACGAGGAGCGTAGTCCGCCGTTATCACCACGGACTTAGGCTCATTTTCCTTTCCCCTTCTTTCGAAACACTGTCTTCGCCCAATACGCTTCCGCCGCGTTGAACCAGCTCTCATTCCGTTTCGTTTGAAACCGCGCGAATTGCGTCATCTCAATATCATTTCGAAAGAAGAGGCCGAGCAATTCCCGCAGACTCTTCTGTGATGGGTCTTGAATGGACGGTGACGAAAAGGTCTGCCCTTGCGCCCTCAATCTTCTTCACGGCCGAGATCCGCTTCAACGCGTCGAAACACATCGCTTCGTCAAGCTGCGAATAAAACGAGGTTTTATGGCACACGAGAATGGGCATGAATTGTTTTAGCGGACGTTTGAAGTGTGGCACGGCGGGAATTGGACGTCTAGAGCGAAGCGAACTAGCAGCGGTGTCCGCCGTTGCAACCACTGACTTGTTCGCTGTTGGTTGTCGCTCGGCCTTCGCCATCACATGGCGTCACTGAGACGACCCGACCGCTCACCGCTGTGAAGTGACCGCAGAGTCCATATGCGTGTTCGAACTCCACCCGAATCCTCTCTGCGCCGTCTCCATCTGCCTTGCTGATTCGAAGGCCGAAGATCGCATTCTGGTGGTTGAATCCGGAAAGATCTGACTCACCGAGCCCCTCAAACCGGAATTGCACCAAATGATGTTTCTGGAGAATGTAATAACCTCTCGTATCGACTTCGCTAGTCATCTCCCATCCGTGGATCAGGAATTCTAACGCCGATTCTGCGTATCCCAATTCTTCATTGAAGGGGCGCTCGAGCCTCAACCAATGCACCTCGGCATCGTGAAAACTCGGTCAGTATCCGAAGGCATCTTCAACAGCGCGTTCGTTTTCGAGTAGACCTTCAAGTGCCATGTTTCTTCAGCGAACGTTCAAGAGGTGGCAGGCGAAGCCTTGCCACCCTCGCCGTGTTCTGCTCGTTTTTTGATCGCCATCGTTGTATCACGAATGGCTTCCATAACCCACTGCTTTTTTGTCGGATCCTGGATTCTAGCGACGGATTCCGTCATCATCTGCACGCTTTCGGGCGATTCGAGCTTGGAAAGCCCATCCAGGGCTCGCTTCCAGATCTCGGGTTCAGTCGAGAGAAGTTCTTGCTTGAGGAATGCAAGGGTGAAGGGACGATGAAATTCTGATACAACCCCGAGTATGAAGGCACGCAGATCGTTGCCGGCAACCCGATCATACAACGCGATTAACTCAGGGACGATTTCAGAATCCGCTTCGATGAGACCATGGAACGCATCTGCTTCACGCCCTTGCCGAAACATCGCCGTGTAAAAGTCAACTTTGTTTCGGGCTGAATCCATAAGCAGAACGATGAGTGGTGGCACCGGCGAGATCAAGCTCCGATTCAACTAGAGACGTTATCGCCGGTTGCCACTCACGGCTTGATAGGCATCTGGTATTCCTCTGCCCACTTCAGGAAGATGGAGAGAATCTCCTCCAACTTGGTCGGCCCACCGCAACCTTCGAACTCGTGCGCTGTTCGGCGACACGTCAACCAGTCATCTCCGCTAACGCCTGACTGATCGTCCACTCCGTAAGAAACTTGGTCGAAGTCCGCTTCCTCCAGCTCCGTGTCACGCAGGTCGATCTTCACTGCCCATCCGGGGTTGTCGATGTTATCGATCTTGATTCCATAGGAGTGCTCCCAGTCGCCATTGCACTGCGAGAGATACCATTCTTGTATGGATTGGAGCGCGTTCATTTCTCGCCTATCGCTCAAGTGGGCTCAGGGCTGAAAGCCCTTGAGCCCCACGCCTTGTTCGCTGCGGGTTTGGTTGAGTGTGATCGATTAAGTATGAAAGCAATGCTGGAAATAAAGAAGGAGATCGAGGGCCTCTGTCCGACCCTAGGCGCTGAGGAAATATTAAAGCTGGTGGGATACATTCGAGATATTCGGAACGCAGCCTTCAAAGCAGGGTCAGGTGAAGATCCGGGTGGGATTGCTCAAAGTCCTGAGAGTCTTCATGGCTGATTTGTAAGAGCATTCCCAGTCCTCGTAGAACAGATAAACGTCCCGATCCTGAGTCAGATTCTTGCCCCAAGTTGCATCCGCGGCGTCGCCAAGAAAATCCCCAGTAATCGTGTCGCCAATTTCAATATCACCCCAGTAGCAGTCTGATGAAAAAACACAAAAATCATCATCCCGCCCCGTGCCGATGAAAACGTTTTTGTCGCTCATTGCGACAACCTTGGATTTGAATGCAGGCATTTTTTTCAGCGAACGTCGAGTCCTCCTACGCCTGACCGGGGGCGAGGGTAGAACGCGGGGTTGAGGTTGTAGCGGTCATGACGGCTGGAACTGGAGGCGGGTCAGGCGTTAGGAGTGACGTCTTGTTCGCCTTTGGTTGTCTCCGAAACGTGCTCATGAACTGGAACCGGTGAGCTGGCGATACTTCTCGTCGTGGGCCGCTGACTGAGCGGGTGTCAATTCGGCCTCGATGCGCTCCCGAAGGTCGAACGGATCGAGCTCCAGTCCAATCAGATCCTGATTCCAGTTGGGGCCACCCAGAACACCATCTCCCGACATACCCGGCAGCCATCGGAACAGGAAGTCAAACAGGGCAATGTTCTCAACCTCGCAATCCTCGAAGTGCATTCGCTGGCACCTGCGGGCGTAGGCCTCATCTGAAAAAAACAGCATCACGGTCAACGGCTCGCCATCATCATCTTCATCGTTGGACTCGCAGACTGCGGGTCCTTCCTCAGAGGTCAGATACCATACAACTTCATTCTCGGCGACGCGCTTCGCGAAACGTTGAACATCTGCCTCACAATCAGCGGTGTCTCGGAGCATGGTCTTAATTTATTGGCGAACGTCAGGTCGCAGGCGACGGCGAAGCCGTTGCCTGCCGACCCGTGTTCTGCGTCGCTGTTGATTCGGCGAACCGTATTGCGAATTCGGTGAAGGTAGGTGCGATTTCCCTCCAGTGGCAACCGATACCACCGTGAGTGACCCAGTCAGTGCCGATTACTCGCGGGTCCGTAATACTGGTCCGATAGTCCAAAGCAAT
>JAYRWX010000038.1:0-44944 GCA_041917795.1 Verrucomicrobiales bacterium | reverse complement strand
GACCTTCACGCCTGCGACCGGCTTCAGTGGTACGGCGGTGATCAATTACACCATCGTCGATGCGGATGGAGCGACCGCTTCTTCGACGCACACGGTCGTGGTGGAAAACGCGCCACCGGTGCTCGGTGACCCGGATCCGACCCAAGGGACTCCCTACATCAATCCGCTGAACGCGACCAATCTGATCGTGCCTGCGGTCGATAACGTGGCGGTGTCGGTCAATCTGAACCTTTACTTGTCCGACCCCAACAGTGATCCGCTCCAGATCAGCGCCAACCTCACCGGACTCCCCGGCTGGGTGACTTTCGACGCAAACACCGGAGTCCTCTCCGGCACGCCACCGGTTGACAACGCTGGTCCCGTGGTCGTTCCCATCACCGTCACCGACGGCCAGGGTGGCAGCTTTGCCGGCACCGTGACGATCAATCCGGTCAACCCGATTCCGGTGGCCGAAGATGACGATTACGACGTTCTGCAGACCAGCCCGGCCATCGTGGTCGGCAATGCGCTCGACAATGACAGCGATCCCGACGGTGATCCCCTGACCGCCGTGGAGGAAACCGACGTGCCAGGTAGCAACGGTGGGCTCTTCTCGATCGACGAGAATGGTGATGTCACCTTCGATCCCAACGGCGAGTTCGATGATCTGCTCGGGGGCGAGACCCGCACCACGACCTACACCTACACCATGTGCGACTCCGACGGAGACTCCGTGACCGCGACCATCACGGTCACTGTTACCGGGGTGAATTCGCCGCCGGATCCGAACTCGGGATCGATTACCGTCAACGTGGGCAGCCGCGGAGGCAGTCTCGGGTTGACCGCACCGACCGATCCCGATGGAGACCCGCTCACCATCACGGTGAAAAAGCTTCCCCGCGTGGGCACGCTGCGTCTCCCCAACGGCACTCCCATCCAGGTGGGGCAGGTGCTTACGGCGCGCCAGCTCGAACGACTCGTTTATGACGCCCCCGCGAGCCATCGCGGTGACAAACCCGTCCGCTTTTACTACACCGTCAGTGATGGACAGGAAGTGAAACTCGCCAAAGTCGACATCGCGATCGTCAGTGGCAAGTGTTACTCCACCTACTTCCCCAGCATGATGAAGGCTTGGGCGAAGAAGAACAAACACTGAGGATTGACACAAACCGAGAGCCAACCAGTGCCGGGCGGCGGGTGAATCCCGCCTCCCGGCACTTTTCTTTTCCCCACCAGGGCGGAAGAAAGTTTTTAAATGTTTTATAAAAATCATGGAAAGTTTAGTAATTCCGTGATAAAATGGAGCTGGTTCCATCGATGCGATTCCAGCTCCAGCTTCCTTTACCCGATCGGCGGGGGGCCTATTGCCCCTTCATTGGCCTGCTCTCCTGGTTGGCAGGGGCCTGGATGGCTGCCCCGATGCACGCGCAAGAGCCGGGTCCGGGCAAAGATGCCGTTCGCGAGCCAGCCACGGTGATCGCGAAACCCTACGAGCCGGCCTCGCGGCGCGAGCTTTCGATCGAGGAGGAGTTGAACACCGTGGAGGAGGCCTTTCGTGCCGGAGAGGGATTCGGGAGCACACGGTCGCAGGCGGGTTCGCTCGCCAAGTACTTCGGCAAGGGCGGGGGACTCGGCCGCGACGAGTGGTGGAACGGCCAAATCCGCGATCCTCTCCTTGGCACTGATGGCAAAACCCTGCTCCTCGGGCTTGACGAGGTCTATCGCCGCACCCTGAGCCACTCGAACCAGGTCAAGGTGCTCGCTTCGATTCCCTTGATCCGTGAAACCGGCATCGCCGAGGCCGAAGGAGATTTCGACCCCGAGGTCTATGCCCAGAAGCGTTACGACCACTCCCGCGAACCGAGCGGATCACGGATTGAGTCGGACGAACCCGGTCGTTACCTGCGGGAGCGGGGCTGGACTTTCGAGGGTGGTTTGCGCAAGCGCGTCCGCACCGGGGCCGAGATCACTTTGAAGCAGGAGCTCTCCGACATCGACAACGACGCCGATTACTTCACCCCGAAACAGCAGGGTCGGGCCCGGGCCACCCTGTCGGTCATGCAGCCCCTGCTCCGCGGCGCCGGCATCGCCTACAACCGCTCCCAGATCCAGCTCGCCAAACTCGACAGTGAGAGCGGCTACAATGAGTTCATCGGCGAACTCGAAAAGCACCTGATGGAGGTCAACCGGCTCTATTGGAAGCTCTACCTCGCCCGCGGCGCCCTCATTGAGAAAAAGAGGCTCGTTGCCGAGACGGAGGCTGTGGTCTCCGAGATCGAGGCCCGCAGTGATCTCGACAGCATCGCCAGCCAGCGTTCGCGTGCCCGCGCCGCGCTTGCCTCGCGCAAGTCGGACCTGGTCCGCGCCGAGCTTGAGATCAAAAACGCCGAGTCACGATTGCGCACGCTGGTGAACGATCCTTCCTTCATTTCCGATCTGGTGGGTGAGATCATCCCGTCAGAGCTGCCCATCAACTCCCTTGAATCGCCCGATTTCGAAAAGAGCGTGCAGGACGCGCTCGCGTTGCGTCCCGAGATCCGCCTCGCTGAGAACGAATTCCGTTCCGCCGACATCCGCGAGCTTGTCGCGCAGAATGAAAAGCGGCCCCGCGTCGATCTGATCGCCGAATATGGCACTTCGACCCTGCGCGGCAGCGGCGACTGGACCGGAGCCTTCAATGATCAATACAACGGCGGCGAACCCACCTGGGGCGTCGGTGTCATCGCCAGCGTGCCGCTTGGCAACAAAACCGCGAAGGCCCGGGTGCTGCGTGCCCAACTCGAGGCCCGGCAGGCGAAGGATCAGTTGCGAGCCACCATGGACGAGGTGCTGCTCGACGTGCAGATCGCGCACCGCGAGGTCGTCACCGCCTGGCCCGATACCCGGGCGAAGTGGGAGGCCGCCATCGCCGCGGATCAGGAGCTCTCCGTGCTGGAGGACCGGCGTGATGTCGAAGCAGCCGAATCCGGTACCAGTCTTTACCTCGAGAAGATCCTCGACGCCCAGCAACGCCGCTCGTTCGCCCGCGAGGACTTCCTGCTCGCCTTGGTTACCTACAACTCGGCCCTCACCAACCTCGAGCGCGCCCGGGGCACCCTGCTCCAGAGCGAGGACATCTCGGTGCGGCGTGAGCAGGACGACGAGCACCTGCCGGTCATCAAGTTGATCAAGGACGAGGCCGTGCAGCAGGCCAAAGCGCTCTACCAGAGCTACAAGTGAACCCTGTCTGGTCCCGGACCGAACCCTCTTCACTCCGATGTCCTCCGCCACCTCCAGACCCGGACACGCCGGATTGCGGGAGCAGTGGTCGCGCCTGAAACGGCAGTATGCGATCGAAGGCTACCTGCGTGGAGTCGGCAGCCAGGCCTTGCAACGGGTGCGTCCCTCGCGGTCCGCGCACAGTTGGGACGACCATGCGATGCTCGCCGCGGTCAACACTTTGTCCCCGAGGTTCAAAGTGGTCCCGATCGAGGGGCTCGTCGCCCACCGCCAGAGGTTGCGCGATGAGATCCAGAATGGCCGTCCCCTGAGCGAGTTGGTTTCGAGCGCCTTCGCCCTCGTCCGGGAGACCTCGCGGAGGGTCTACGGGCTTTACCACCACGACGTGCAGATCCTCGCCGGTCTGTCGATGTGTCGCGGTGCCATCGCCGAGATGGCGACGGGGGAGGGGAAGACCCTGGTGCAGAGCCTGGTGGCTTTCACCTGGTCGCTCCATGGCAAGGGCGTCCATGTCGCCACCGCCAACTCCTACCTCGCCGAGCGCGACCAAGAGGCGTCGCTGGAATTGTTCAAGATGCTCGGTGTCACCTCGGCCCTTTTGCCGGAACAAGCGCCGCCTCCGCAGAAGCGTCACGCCTACGCGGCCGACATCACCTTTGGAACCGGCACCGAGTTTGGCTTCGATTACCTGCGCGACCAGCTCGAGCGCTTCCGCATCCCCGGTCCGCGTCTCGGCGAACGCTTCGCCCGTGCCGTGTTGGAACTGCCTCCGCCGGAGCAAGCCATCTTCGCGCAGCGTGGCCTGCACTACGCGATCCTCGATGAGGCCGACAGCATCCTGATCGACGAGGCTTCCACGCCATTGGTCATCGCTACCCGCGAGTCCGGATCGCACCGTAGGCCCGCGCCCTTCCTTGTGGCCCGCGACCTCGTACCGCGACTGATGGAAGGCGTCGACTATCTGCCGGGCACGGACACACGCCCGCCGCGGCTCACTGAGATGGGAGAAAAGCGCGTCAATTCACGCGAGTTCGACGTGCCCTGGGACGACCTGAACCGCCCCTGGAAACGCTACGTTGAAAACGCACTCTCCGCCCAGCACCGCTTTTTCCGCGACGTCCACTATGTCGTGAACGATGGCAAGGTGGTGATCATCGATGAGTTCACGGGTCGCGCCAGAGCGGAGAGCTCCTGGAAAGACGGGCTCCATCAGGCGGTCGAGGCCAAAGAGGGGCTCGAGATCCAATCCGAGTCCCAGTCCGCCGCCGGCATTTCACGGCAGCGCTTTTACCGGCTTTACGAAAACCTCTGCGGCATGACTGGCACGGCGATGGACGCCGCCGGAGAGTTGTGGGAGGTCTTTCATCGTCCCGTCGTCCCGATCCCGCGGAACAAGCCCAGCCGCGCCGTGGTACTGCCAACGCGGGTCTTCAAGACCGAGGACGCGAAGATCCGGGCCATTGTCGCCGACATCGCCGAACGGAAGCGAACCGGTCAACCCGTTCTCGTCGGCACCCGGACCATCGGGAACAGTGAGAAACTTTCGGCCGCCCTTAACTCCGCCGGAGTCCACCACCGAATCCTCAACGCGCGACAGGATGCCGAGGAGGCGGCCATCATCGCCGAAGCCGGGGAGCCTGGTGCGGTGACCATCGCGACGAACATGGCCGGCCGTGGCACCCACATCCATCTCGGCCCTGGCGTCGCCGAGCGGGGCGGTCTGCACGTCATCGCCCTCGAGCTCGAGGAATCGCGCCGCATCGACCTGCAGTTGACCGGACGGACCGCCCGCCAGGGTCAGCCGGGCTCGCACCAGACCTTTCTCTCCGCCGACGACTTCGTGATCCGACGTTATCTGCCCGCCGAGGCGGAGCGGATCGCGGCGATGCGCGCCGATGCGAAGGGCGAGCTGCCCTCGCGGCTGGAAAACGTTTTCCGCCAGGCGCAGTCGCGGGCCGAGAAGACCCGTTATGAAACCCGCCAAGGCTTGCTCCGCCACGACGACTGGCTTTCGGAAACCAAACGACGACTTTGAACGATCCTGACATGATCACCAAAACCGCTTTCTTTTTCCTCACCCTCATTGCCGGCACGGCCTTGGCGGATGAACCGGTCGGTGTGACCGAGCCCGGTCGCCGGATCGAGCTTTCTTTCCCCGAGCCGGGTGTGATCCGCCGGATCGATGTCGCCGAAGGCGCCGCGGTGAAAAGCGGGGATATGCTCGTGCAACTGGATTGCCGGGTGCTTGAGGCCCAGCTCGAGATCGCCCGCCGCCGGGCCGAGGGGCTCGCCGCGATCCAGTCGGCCAATGCCTCGGTGAAGATGCGACAGCAGCGCCTCGAGCAGCTCGAACGTCTCGCCGAGACCGACCGGGCCAACGCCGAGGAACTTTCCCGCGCCCGGGCCGAGGCTGAAATCGCTCTCGCCGACCTCGAACTCGCCCGCGAAGATGCCGTCGAACACGCCCTTGAGGCCAAGCAGATCGAAGCGCAGATCGAACAGCGCACTCTCCGCGCGCCGTTCGACGGAGTCGTCGCCGACATCCATCGCGAGGTCGGCGCCAGCGTCGGTTCGCAGGATGGGCCGGTCTTGACTCTCGTGAAACTCGACGAACTCGACCTCGTCGTGCATCTCGAGCAACGACTCCTCGACCGCATCCAGGTCGGCGAAGAGGTGCCCGTCACCGCTCTCGATCGCCCCGTCTCCACGAAAGCTCGGATCGAGTTCATCAGCCCCGTCGTTGATGCCTCCAGTGGCACCGCCCGGGTGCGCCTGCTCTTGCCGAACGCGGAGGGGCAACACCGCAGCGGCGTCAAATACCGCATTGACCTGCCCGAACCCTGAGCGGAACATCTCCGCTCCCGGAAACGGGGCAGGATGGAGAAACAAGCTAGCGTCCGGGCCGAGGGCACGCGGCGACCGCTCGAGCGGGTGCTGCGAATCCACGAGATGATCTCTCGGGGAAGTTTCCCCAACTGCAGCGTGATCGCCCGCGAGCTTGAGGTCAATCGCAAGACGATCCAGCGCGATCTGAACTTCATGCGCGAGGAGCTCGATCTGCCCCTCGAGTATGACGAGACCCGCCACGGCTACCATTACACGCGAGCGGTCGCGGATTTCCCTTTCCTGAAAACGTCGTCGGAGGATCTCGTGGCCTTGATCCTGGCACGGAACGCTCTCGCCCCGATGAAAGGCTCGGCTCTCGAGGCATCTTTGCGATCCGGCTTCCAACGCATCCTCTCGGGCATGAGCGACCGTGTCACGATGCCGTGGTCCGAGCTCGACCAGGCCTTTTCCGCCAAGTCCTCGGGCATGACCGAGCGTGATGCCTTCCTTTTCGATCGCCTCGCCAAGGCCGTGTTGGAGTGTCGCGAGCTGAACTTCGAATACCGCAAGCTGGACGATCCGAGTCCGACAAAGCGGCGTCTCCAGCCCTATCACCTCGCCGAGATCGACGGAGGCTGGTACCTGATCGGTCACGATCTTGACCGCGGAGCTCGCCGCACCTTCGCGGTCCAGCGGATGCGGGCGGTGCACTTGACCAATAAACGTTTTGTCCGCTCCCGCGACTTCCGGCTCGAGGACCACTTCGCCGGCAGCTTCGGCGTCTGGGCGGGAAAGGATCAAAGGGCGGCGCGTCACTCCGTGCGGATTCGGTTCCGTGGATTCGCCGCCCGTATCGTCGCCGAGCGGCGGTGGCATCCGAGCCAGGAAATCACCCCGGTGGAGCCTGATGGCTCGGTGATCGAGCTGTCCATGCAGCTCTCCGCCCTGGAGGACATCGCCCGGTGGATCCTTGGATTCGGAGCCCAAGCGGAAGCTCTCGCCCCTCCGGAACTTCGGGAAAGAGTTGCTGCCGAACTCCGGCTCGCGGCTTCGCTTTACTGATTTTGTTTGAATTTCCTAAATTTTCAGGAAATTTGAATTTTAATTGAGCGGAAGGTGCGCCCTGCATGTCCCACCCCCTGGAATATCATGGCCACATGAACAAACGTATCCAGTCCCACCCCGTCGCCTCAATTCAAAGCCTCACCGCCCTCGCCTCCCCCCAACCCCAGGGCCGCAGCCGGGGGACGACCCCGAAGCCCGTCGAGCAGGGGTTACTGAAGCTCTGTGAAGTGGTGGCCTCGACCCTCCTCCGTCGCCAACTGGAGACGGGCGATGCCGATCGGACCGTCCGCGAGGTGCGCCGCTGCCTGATGGCTTCACTGCGCTGCGATTCGGTGCGGGCGGGGCGGATCGTCGATCTTTCGCTCGAGTTGATCCACGTGAAAACCAAGGGGCGCTATCGCCGCAATCCGCTCGAGCTGAGCGAACTGATCGCTCGGGCCGGTAACCAGCTCCGCGACGTGAGGGACAACTGAGACGGTGGCCGCGATCAGCTCGCGCCCATCGTTTTCTCTTCGCCCGGAACCTCGGGAGTCGTCCCGGTCGTGTCGTCGATCACGATGCCCGCTTCGGCGGCAAAGTCGGCGAGGGCCAGCTCTTCGAGAGCGCTGCGCTCGGATTCCATCCGCTCCAGCTCGCTGGTGTCGATGCTGTCGCGGGCGACACGCGAGCGGCCCTTTGCTTTGTCTTTCTCTTCACGCACCATTTCCTCGAGGCGGTTGAGCGTGTCGCCGGCCCCGCCGATCTCGTTGATCATGCCGGCGGCCATTTCGTTGAGCTCAGCCGTGGCTTTGGCGATGCGGGTCGCGTCAATGTCTCGGGAAAGCGCCTCGATTTTGTCCTTGGCGGCCTTTACGGAGACGTCGCGGGCGTTCTTGAGTTCGGTGTAGGTCTTTTCTGCGTCAGTGAGTTGGTCGACATTCGATTGGTGACCCTCCTTGAGTTGCTGGAGACGCAGGGCGTATTCGCCGGCGGCTTTGCGGTTTCCGGCCTTGAGATGGGCCGCGGCTTTGGCCCCGACTTCGCGGATTTCCTTCTCCTCGCTCTTCACCTGCGTCATGAGCCGTTCGCAGAGTGCGGCGTGGGCGGCGAGACCCTTGTTGAATTCGGAAATCTGGCGCCGCAGGTTTTCCTTTTCGTTCTCGAGGAGCGCCTCGGGATTCTTCTTTTCGAGATCGGAGACGAAAAGGCCGAAAAAGCCGCGGATGAGGTTGCCGAGTCGCTTGAACATGCGGGACTCTGCCACGCCGGGCCGGAAATCAAAAGGGGAATTGTGCGGCGGATCCGATGCGGGCGGGCACAAAAAAAGCGGGAGCCAGGGCTCCCGCTCTTGGATGCATCCGGAGATGCGGGCACGGCTCAGTAGCCGTAGTTGCGCCGGGGCGGTGGACCATCGTAGTAACCCGGAGGCGGGCCGTAGGTCCGGTTGTAATAGTCGTTCCGCGCGGCACGGTTTTTCGAGATTTCGGAACCGGCCACCGCGCCGATCGCTCCGCCGATGAGGGCTCCGGTGCTGTCGCCGATGAGGGCTCCGGTGCCCGCACCGATCGCGCCGCCCACCAGCGCACCCTTTTCACCGGGCGTGCAGGAGACGAGCGCGGAACTGGCGAGGATGCCAAGGACGCCCAAGAGTAGGGAATGTTTCATAGTTTGGGTTTGGATGGACGCGCCACCGGCGCGCTTGCCCTAATAACGCTCAGTCGCGCCGAATCATGCAAAAAAACTGCGGGGCTCAGCCAAAAAGTTGCACGAGGGGCTGACCCTTGTCGGCCACGGTGAAGGGCCGCATGCTGGGTGAATAAAGCACCTGGTCGAGGGGCAGGCCCAGCGCGTAGGCGATCGTCGCGTTGAAGTCCTGCACCTTGACCGGACTTTCGACGATGCCGGCACCGCGCTCGTCGGTCTTGCCGTGAACGGTGCCACCCTTGATGCCGCCGCCGGCGAGCACGCAGGTGAAAGCCTGGGGATGGTGGTCGCGGCCTTCGTTGGTATTGATCTCGGGGGTGCGGCCGAACTCTGTGGCGAGCACAACGAGGGTGTCGTCGAGCAGTCCGCGGCGATGCAGGTCGTCGAGCAAGGTCGCGTAGGCGGCATCGAGAATGCCGGCCTTTTCGGGAACGTTGACGAAGTTGGAATTGTGGGTGTCCCACCCGCCCATCGAAACCTCGACAAAACCGACACCGTGCTCGAGCAGGCGGCGGGCCAGGAGGCAGCCCTGGCCGAAGGGATTCTTCCCATAGCGCGTCTTGATGGCGTCGTCCTCGCCGGAGAGGTCGAAGGCGCCGAGGTCGCGGCTGCGCATCAGCTTGACCGCGTCGTCGTACATGTCCGTGTAGGCGCGGACATTCTTCTGGTTGTAGCGCTCGACGAAGGGGGCATCGAGCTTCTCGGCGATGGATCGGTTGAAATCGAAGCGTTCCTCCGTCATGCCGCGAGCCATCGAGCTGTTCTGGAGGCCGCCTTCGGGATCGCGGATGATGAGTGGCGACAGGCTGCTTTCGAAGAAACCGGCGCCGGGATGCGAGGAATTGCTGCCGATCATCACGTTTCCGGGCAGGGTGGGATTCTGGCGGCCGTTGAACTTCAGCAGCCAGGCCCCCATCGCGGGGTGGCGGATCGAGCTGCGGATCTCGTAGCTCGTATGCATGAAATAATTGCCCTGTTTGTGGGCACCCTGATTGGAGCTCATCGAGTTGATCACCGCGAGCTTTTCGGCGTGCTTGGCGAGCAGGGGCAGGTTGTCCGAGAGGTTCAGTCCGTCCACGGCGGTGCGGCGCAGTTTGGTCGGTCCCATCACCTCGCCATCTTCCTTCGGGTCGAAGGTGTCGAGGTGGGACATGCCGCCTTCCATATAGAGGTAGATGACGCGTTTCGCGGTCGCGACCTGTTTCAGTGGCGAAGCCCCGGCCCCGGCGGCGCGGGCAAATCGGGGCAGGCCCGAAAGGGCACTGACCCCGAGGAAAGAGCGGGCTGCCGTGGTGATGAAGCGGCGGCGTGAGAAATCGGAATCCGTTTTCATGGGTGCGAGCAAAGAGGGTCGGGTAGTGGACTCAAGAGGGTCGGGTCACTGGACGAAGAGGAACTGGCGGGTGTTGAGGACGGTCCAGACGAGGCCGGTCACGGTGCCGGTCTCGGGATCGGCGGCCCAGGCTTCCTTGAAGATTGCCCTTTCCTCCGGAGTGGGTAGGCGGCTGAGCATGGTGAGGTAGATGGTGTCGAGCCGCCCTTCGAAGTCCTCGCCGCGCATGTCGCGCATCAGCACGGAATAGCGGTTGGTCACGGCGGAAAGGGCGGGACCATTCAGCATCGCGAGGGCCTGGGTCACGGTGGCTTGGTCGCTGGAGTTTTCCACGAGTTCGCGGTCGCTCTGGCCGAATTCGCGAAGGAAGTGACCCGCCGGAGCCGGCTGATTGATCTCGGAAGCGCGCTGCATGCGTTCGCGGATGATGCCGTCGAAATTGCGGTAGGAGGTCTTTTCCTCGCGGCCTTTCACGTTCCATTTCACCTGCTCTCCCTGGCGGCGCTCGTTCCGCGAGGCCTTGAGCGCGGCGTCGCGCTCGGCAAACATGGCCGTGATCAGCTCGGCGACCATGCCCTTGCGGGAGCCCTCGGCGATCTCGGTCATGCCTTGGTCGAAGGTGCGATTCCCCTCGCTGAGGGTGGCGGCGAGGGCGTCGACGAGGTGTTCGCCCGGCGCGGGCCCGCCGCCGTCATCGGCAGTGAGCGAGGCGGGTTCGATGAGCGTCGGGCTGGAAAGCGCGGCCAGCTTTTTGGCGAGACCTTCGCGATAGACGGTCTCCTCGATCCGGGCGTCGAGCTCGTTCTTGATGGCGCGGGCCTCGGCACTGGCCGCTTTGATCAGGGAGGGATCTCCCTTTTCGCGGGCTTCGGCGACCTTGGCCTCGGCGGCTTCGATGCGCACGGCGAGTTCCTCCTGGATCTGGAGGACCTTGCGGGTGTTCTTGAGAAATTCACCGGGCTTTTGGTCGTAGACGGATTCGGCGATCAACTGGACTTCGGCGAGTTTCTTGTCGGCGTAGAGGTCGCGAGCCGGGTCGGGGCTGTCACAGGCTTCGATCGTCATCGAGACGAGTGAGTCCCAGATCTGCTCGGCGCTCATGCGGCGGAGGATGGGCCCCGCGAAATGATAGGGAGCTCCGGGGACGGCTTCTTCGAGAGTTGCCTCGCGCTGGTAGGCCTGCGTGTTGAACAGGATGCGCTGCATGGCCTGGATGTCGAAGTCGAGCGAGATGAACAACTGCTCGAGGTAGGTCATCAGCTCGGGATTGGCGGCGGTGGTGTGCTCCTTGAAGTCGTCGACCGGTTCGACCAGGCCGAGCCCGAAGGAGCGCTTCCAGAGGCGGTTGACCATGGTCTTGGCGAAGCGTGGGTTTTCAGGAGCGGTGAGCCATTCGCCGAAGGCCTCGATGGGATGGCTGCTGTCGCTGAGGACCGCTTCCGGCCCGAAAAGCACGCCTGGCTTCACGACGGAGAGCGGACGGGCGTCGTCGTATTGGTAATCTTTGGGCAGTCGCAGGGCGCGATCGGTGGCCACGACATTGTTGAAGCGGAGCGGGAAGAGGATCTCGGAGGCCGCCTTGCGCAGCGCGGCGGTTTCGGGGTTGGCGCCGCCCTTGCCTTTGGCATCGCCTTTTGCTTTGCCTTTGCCGCCCTTCTTGCCGCCGGCGTTGGTGGCGGACTGGGCCTTTTCGAGCATTTCAAAGGCCTGGGTTTGCACCGGAGCTCCGTTGGTGCCGTTCATACCGTAGGTAAAGGCGGAGAGATGGTAATAGTCCATCTGCGTCCAGGAGTCGAAGGGATGGTTGTGGCACTGGGCGCAGACGATCTGGGTGCCGAGGAAGATCTGGGTCGTCACCGCGAGGTTGTCGAGGGACATGCCGAAGTCGCGCAGGTAGTAGCCGATTGCGGGATTTTCCCACGAACTGCCCGAGGCGGTGACGAGCTCGCGCACGATCTCGTCGTAGGGTCGATTGTCGCGGATCTTGTTCTTCAGCCAACGCTCGTAGGCGAGACCGGCCCCGATGCTCTGGCCGTTCCCGGAGATCGAGGTGCGCATGCGCAGGATGTCGGCGTACCAGTTATAGGTGTGCGAGACGTAGCCGTCGCCGCCGATGAGCGAGTCGATGAGGTTGGCGCGTTTGTCAGGGTCCTTCGATTCGAGGAAGGCGACCGTTTCGGCTTTCGTGGGAATGCGGCCGATCAGGTCGAGGTGGATGCGGCGCACGAAGACTTCGTCAGATACCGGAGCATTCGGGGACAGCTTTTCTTTTTCCAGCCCCTTCAGCACGAGTTCATCAATGCGGCTGATGGCGTCGCCGGCGGCATCGGCGCGCAGTTCCGGGGCGGCGGCGAGCGCGAGGGCGATGAGGAGGGAAGTGAAGAGGATCTCTGGCTTCATGCGGTCAATGCAACAAATAGGACTCCGGGTCCGGAGCCGGGTTTCTCACGCGATGACGTGATTTTACTTCGCCAGCTCGGCGAAAATGAGGCGCCCGGCGGTGGTCTGGACGGCACCGGCGACCACGACCCGCTTGGAGCTGCCGATGTGTCGCTTGGCGTGGTTCACCACGATCATCGTGCCGTCGGGAAGGTAGCCGACCGCCTGATGATCGTCGCGGCCCTCTTTCACCAACTCCAGGTCGAGTTCGTCGCCTGGCGAGACGATCGGTTTCAAGGCGTGGGAGAGTTCATTCAGGTTCAGCACCGAGATGCTGCGGAGGCGGGCGACCCGGCCGAGGTTGGCGTCGTTGGTCAGGATCCGGGCGCCCATGAGATCGGCGAGCTGGACCATCTTGGCTTCGGAGGTGATGTTTTTCTCGAATTCCTCGTCGCGAATGGTGATCTCGATGTTGCCCGAGGATTTCATCGCGTTCAGGGAATCGAGGCCGCGCCGTCCCCGGCTGCGCTTCAGATCCTCGGGCGAGTCGGCCATTTTCTGCAGCTCGTCGAGGACGAAACGTGGCACCACGAGCGAACCCCCGAGAAAGCCCGCCGCGCAGATGCCAGGGATACGGCCATCGATGATGATGTTCGTGTCGAGCAGGGTGGGCAGATCGTGGAGTGAATCCTGGCGGAAGCGGACGTAGGGGATCAGCAGGGAAAACTCCTCGCGCTTCGCCCGTAAGGCGAGCATCACCCCGATGAATCCGAATCCCAGGAAAATCGCGAGGTTGAAAACCGTGCCGGCCAGCTCGAACTGCTCCACCCAGCCGGCATTAAAAAAGCCGATCCGGGTCACCAGCCAAGCGCAGAGCAGGCCGACGAGGAGTCCGAAAGTGCCGTGCGAAAAGGAGCGGAAGGTCAGATGCCGCAGCATCTCGTCGATCACGATGACGATCGAGGCGAAACCCACCCCGACCAGCGACCCGAACCACCAGATCTCGACCGAGCGGCCCATCGCCACCGAAGCGCCCACGAAACCCGCCAGTAGCAGGAAAAACATCCGGACGACGTTGAGCAGGGTGGCGGTGTTCATGCAGGTGGGGAGCTCCGGTCAAATGGTGGGCCGACTGATCCGCGCCGCCATCCATTTGCCCCGGCGGGAGAGCTCAGTCAAGGGAAGTCCGGCCGCCTGGGCGGATCCGGACACGATTTCGGCCTGGGTTGCGAGAAAGCCGGAGAGAATTGTCTCGCCCTGAGAGGCCAGCCGGGCGGGGAAGTGGGGCAGCACCTCCACGAGCAAATCGCTGAAGAGATTCGCGGCGATCAGGTCGTAGACCGGAGCTTTTTCACGCAACAACTCCACCACATCGCCCTCGCGGAAATCGACCCGATCGCCGACGCCGTGGCGCAGGCCGTTTTCGCGGGCGTATTCGAGAGCCATGCCGTCGTTGTCGATCGCGACCACCGCGCGCGCACCCAGTTTGGCGGCGGCGATCGCGAGGATGCCGCTGCCACATCCCAGATCGAGCATCGTCCACGGCCGTCCCGAGAAACGGCGAGCGATATCGACGAGGTAACGCAGGCAACCTGCGGTGGTCGGATGACTGCCCGTGCCGAAGGCGAGCTGACGGGGGAAACTGAGCACGATGCGTGTGGGATGCTCGGACTCGAGGCGGGCGATCACCGCGGGATCTTCCGACGAGGTGATGATGAGGGAGTCCCGGATCCGGAGGGGGGCTTCCTCGACCACCGGCTTGCCAGGCAACCAGGAATCGGGACTGACCGGAGCGACCGATCCGCCGAAGCGCACCCTCAACACGTCAGCCTCGTCGAAGGTGCTGGTGTAAACAGAGAGGCACCAGCGGCTGCGTTTCACCTGCTTTTCCACAGCGAAGGGGATTCCAGCGGCGAGGAGGCGGTGCTCCCACTCTTCGAGCCGGTCTTCCGGGACGAACTTCGACCAGCGATACAGCGTGTCCACGGCTGGGTCCCCCGGAGGGATGGATGAGAAGAAAATTGGAGCGGGTGATGAGATTCGAACTCACGACATCAACCTTGGCAAGGTTGCGCTCTACCCCTGAGCTACACCCGCATCAAACCACCTTGCGGCGGAGCGGACGGTAAGTTGGCGGGAATCGCCATTTTTTCAAGGCGAAAATTTTAGAATTCCTTGGCGGGGAGGCCTTGCCGGGGCTATGAATGCCGCCCCTTTTTCCGGGCCATGAAGCGATTCGGCAACAAACTCGACGAGATCCTCTCCGACAAGGCTGAGGAGGTGAAGCGCCTGCTCCCGATCCGCGAAAAGCTCCGCGCCGCGGCCTCTGACCGGCAGGATTTCCGCTCGTTTGAGCAGGCCCTCGGCGGTGGGCTCCGCGATCTGGCCGACGGCGAGGGCTACGGCAGCGCTCCTCTTGCCGTGATCGCCGAAATCAAGAAAGCCTCGCCCTCGGTCGGTACCATCGCGGTCGACTTCGATCCTGTCGCCATCGCCGAGTCCTACGCCGCCGCCGGGGCCGACGCCCTCTCCGTCCTCACCGACGAGAAGTACTTCCAAGGGCACCTTTCCTACCTCGCCAAAATCCGCGAGCAAGTCGATCTGCCCCTCTTGCGGAAGGATTTCATCATCGACGAAGTCCAGATCTATGAAGCCGTCGTCGCCGGAGCCGATGCCATCCTGCTGATCGTCGCCGCCCTGGAGCAGGAGCAATTGCTCCACCTCCATGAAGTCGCCACGAACTACCAGCTCGACGTCCTTGTCGAGGTGCACGATCTGGAGGAGATGGAGCGCGCCCTCGAGAGCGGGGCCCGCATCATCGGCATCAACAACCGGAATCTGCGCAGCTTCGAGATCGACATCGCCACGACCGAGCGCCTCAGCGAAGAGGTGGGCCCCGATCACATCCTCGTCAGCGAGAGTGGCATCTGGACCGCCGAAGATGCCGCCAAGGTTCGCGGCTGGGGTGCCGACGCCATCCTCGTGGGCGAGTCCCTGATGCGATCCGCGGATCGCGCCGCGACGATGGCGGGATTCAAGGGGGAGTGAGCCTGCACTCCCAGCCCGCCTCAGGGATCGCCCGGGACGCTGTCGCCGGGTCCGATCCTTCCGTGCAGACCCCGCACTTCCTCTTCGAGGAGGGTCGAGGCCAACTTCCGTGGCGTGCCGACGATCGGGTGCTCGCCGAGGGACAGGGTGGCCGAGATGGGGCGAATTCCGGCCAGCCGGATCAGGTGAGGAAGGAACGTGGCGTTTCCCCAGTAGCTCAGGTCGCGTCCGGGCTCGCCTCCGCTACCCTGGTAGCTGATCGCCAAGGGATGGACCTGCCATCGGGGATCGGCCGCGGATTCCAGCAGGCTGGAACGGAAGGGGAGGACCCGTGAACCGTCCGAACTGGTACCTTCCGGAAAAAGAACCACCGGCAGACCCTGCTCGAGTGTGCGGAGGATTGCGGCGTTTGTGCCCGCGACCGAGCGCCGGTCGGTTCGATCCGTCAGAATGGCTCCCGCCGCTTGGAGCAGCGCCCCGATCACCGGCCAATCCCGCACCTCGGATTTGGAAACAAACACACAGGGGAGCTGGGCGGCGATCACGATCACGTCGAGGTAGCCGAGATGGTTGGCGACGATCATGCCGGTGCGGGGCCAGGCCCCGGACACCTTCACATCGACCTCCAGGGTGCGGAGTATCGCGGCGGCATGACGCTGCTGCCAACGGGCCCGGTTGAGTGCCGAATCCAGATTACTGGCTTCCCGGCGTGCGCGACGGATGACCTTGGCGATCCCGAGGAGCCGGCGGGCGGCGCGCAGCGTTTCAGTCGGAATCATCGAGGTAATGACGCTTTCCCTGGCGGGTGATTTTGGCGATGTCAAGAAGGGTGAGGAAGTCGATCGTGCCGAAGTCCCGGTCGATCGCTGGCGGGCCTGCGACCCAAGCACCGATCTTCAGATAGGCGGCGAATAAACGGGGAACCTTCGCCGGAATCGGGGCGGTGCTTGAATCTTCCAAGCGGCAGTGGGGAAGCGGATCGGTGCGGAATCCGGGTGGAGCGAGGTGCGTGGTCTCGAGCAGTCGGTAGACCGACCACCCTTCGGCAGGATCCTGCGAGGTTAGCGAACTGCATCCGAGGAGGTAACGACAGTGCTTCGCTCGTGCATAAGCGGCGATGCCTTTCCAGAGGAGGTCGAGAACGGAGAGGCGACGGTGATCCAGGTGGATGCAAGCTCTCCCGAGTTCGAGAATCCGGCGACGATGTTCCTCGAATGGCGATAGGTCGAACTCCTGCTCGCTGTAATAACCGATCCCAGCGCCGGCAGTGGCACCGGTTTGGAGACGGTAGGTGCCGACAATGGATCCGGTACCGCACTCTTCCACGAGAAGATGGTCGCACTGGGAATCGTAGGCGTCTTGGTCGAGACCGTTGAGATTGGAGGAAGCGAGCCCCTCGCCGAGTTCAAGATTGAAAACCTCGAAGCGCAGGCGTTGCGCGGCGATGATGTCGCCGGAGCCTACGGCGATGCGCACTTGATAGCGGGTGGAGCCTGGGAGTCTCATGCTTCGGGAGGTCGCGGGTGGTTCCAGAGCAGGCGGGCCAGTTCCATCGCTCCGGAGATCCGGGCACCGCGGGCGTGATTGACGAGACCGATCTCGTAGGCGAGCCGCCACTGCGCGATGAGCGTGCGATAGCCGGTGAGGAGCGGCATGTGGGGGTGATAAATGTGCGTGGCCTCCGAGGTGACGCCGTTCAGCTCGATAATCCTCAAGGCTTCGCCACGCATGAGCTGATCGGGACCCGGACAGCGGAGGTCGAAGCGACCGAAATGGAAGCCGTCGAAGTGCCTCGCGATGCGGTCGATTTCCTCCTCCAGCTTCGGGCTGATCAAGTGCGAACCGTCGAGAAACAACGCACCGCGGCAGTGGGAACCCACGTCGGTCAGACGCACCGCCTCTCCAGGCTCCGGGACCGTTCCGAGGCGGGCCCGGTGCAGCCGTCGGAAGTGCCGGTGCGACAGATACGCCCGATCATCGTCGAGGATCAGCTCTTCGAGGTTCCGCCTGCCATCTCCCGTCACCGAGATGAGTTGTTTGATCGTCAGGGAGAAAATCCGTCCGCGCGGTTCACGGGGATCCCCAATGTAGAAAACCCCGAATTCTTCGCCCGGGGCGTAGGCCTGCACGATCGTATCCGCTTTTCGAATCTCGAGTTCGCGGGCCAGTTCCGCAGAGTCGCGCACGATGCGGACATCGTGACCTCGTTCTCCACGATCCGGCTTCAGGACCATCGGCCAGGAGTGCGCCCCCTTGTGCATCCAGGCCTCGACCAGGTCAGCCCGATTCTCAGCGGAGGACGGCAGCAGGAGAAACGGCACGACCGAACCGCTGGACTCAAGTGCGCCGAGGATGGCGGATTTCGATTCGCCGACCAGACCAGCGTGTGGGATCCCAGGATTTGCCGCAGTGAATGCGAAGATTCGACGGCGCCTCGCTCCCATGGCGATCACGGCGAGGACGAGGGGAGGATAGAACACCCAGATCGGCCAAAACTCCCAACGGACGATGCGTTGCCATTGCGCCCGAAGCATGCGGCGACCGCGGTGGGTGGCGGCGAGGGAGAGCAGGCGCAGCGTGACGAGAGCGACGACGACGCCAATCAGGGCGAGCGGGAAGACTTGATGACCGCGCTCCACCATCCAGGCCGAGGCCTTTTCCCCGAAAAATGCGATCAGGGCGACGACCGGCACGGTCCAGAGGATCGCCGCGAGGGCGAACCAGCCCATCAAAGGGCGTACCGGCAGCCTGAGCAGCCCCGCGGCGAGGTAGAGCGGGAGGCGGGTGCCCGGCAGGAAACGGCTCGCGAAGATCGCTGCGCCGCGGCGGTGATCCAACCAACTCCGCGCCGCATTCACCGCGGGACTCTCCAGAAGGCGCTGGAGCGGAGCGAAGGTGATCGCACGACTCCGTCCGAGGCGACCGATCGCGTAGAGGGCCATGTCTCCGATCCAGATGCCGGCGAAGCAGGCGGCGATGCCGGCGCCGAGGGGTAGCACACTCCGGGCCACGAGCAGGCCGGCGGCGATGCAGGCGAGGTCTTCGCTCACTAGCGTGCCGATCCCGACCGCCAGCATGACGATGGCGAGAGCCGCCCCCTGCAACGAGGTCCCGCGTTGGGGATCGAAACCTTGCGATGCTTGGGCGCGACGTGCTGCGGTGGCCCGGTCCCGCCGGATGGCCTTCTCTTGTTCGACCCGTTCAAGGAAGTCGAGCAGCGGAGTTGCCACTGCGGCTGGCTGCCTCATCAGCACCAGATGTCCGCCCGTCAACCACACCAACTCGCTCTGAGGGATGATGCGAAAATGCTCTTTCGCCGCCGAGGGAGGCACCTGGAAATCGGAACGGCCATGGAGGATCAAGGCCGGGGACTCGAGGGCGGCCAGGCGTCCGCGCAAGGGGCGCAGGTCGCCCTCGAAAAAGTTCCTCGCATAGCGGGTGTTCAACATCATGTCGTCGAGCAGCCCGAAGTGCGGCAGGCCCCAACGCAAAAGCTCCAGCGTCACCCATTGGGCACCATGGAGGACATGGTTCAGGAAATAGTCGCCGCTCAGTTCATGTTCCTGCGTGCCGATGCTCGAAAGCAGGGTCAGCGAAGCAATCGCCCGCGGAGTCATCTCCGTGAGTTCCAAAGCGGGCCCGCCTCCCTGGCTGTAGGCCACGACGTGGACCGCACCGGTCGCTTCCTTCTCCAACAAAGCTCGCAGGGCCGAGGCGTGGGCGGTGAAGGAAAGCTTCTGGAACCCGTCCCGCGAGGCTCCGAATCCGGGCAGATCCGGCACGATCAGCGTGCGTCGCGATCCCATTGCGGCAATCAGAGGATTGAAGCAAGAGGACGTCATGGGACTGCCATGGATCATCAAAACCGGTGCGGTATCCGGATCGCCTCCGGGGAAGATCCGATAGCGCAGGGGTGCGCTGGCTCCCTTTCCGTCGGGGAGTTGCAGTTCGCGCCACTCCGGACCTTCCGGAATGGGGCGTTCGCGCCCGCTCATGCACCACCATGAGACTGGCAGCAAGGCGATCCAGGTGAAAAGGATCCAACTGGCGAACCCCTTTCTCATCGGCGTCGTGGACAGGAAACGGCGACCGGATTCCCGCCCCGCCGCCGCACCGTGAGCCAGACTTCATGGGAGTCGATGACCACGTGGGTTTGGCTGACGGTGCCCGCATCGTCCCGGGTGAGGTGAATCGCCGAATGGGGAAACCCGGCCGCTTTATCATCGAGGATCGTGGCTAGATCCGCGCCGGCGAGGGCCGCATACCGCGCCCGACGGGCGGCCTCGACTTCGACGGAGCGGTAGGAGGAGGTCGTTAGGAAACCTTCCTTGCCGAGCCACGCGCAGGTGAGGCGGGCACCATCCCAGGTGAAGTGCCGGACTTCGTCACCATTCCACAGCAGCAGATGGCAGGGCGCATGGTTGGTCCAGTCATTCCGGTGCGCGGCGGCGGCGATCTCCTCGCCGCTGCCGTGCCGCGATGCCAGCAAGGGCAGGACGCCGCGGGAGACGCGGCCCGAACGGCATTCTCTCGCCGGGTCCGGGTAGGCGTTCATCACCGCCACCACGATTCCCCGTTCGTTGGCGAAGAGCCAGGTCCCGCCTGCCGCCGGGTCCCGCGCACAGAGCCCCGGCACCGGATGCGAGGTCTCCCAGGTCGGATCGGCCGAGGCCGGACGCGTCCACTGTTCATCGCGATTGAACCGGATTTCCCATCCGTCCTTCGCGCCGATCCAAGCCACGGAACACATCAGGCGGAATCGCGAAATCTTAAGGTGGACGGGGCCATCCCGAAGTCGACCGGCACCGGCAGACCCGCGCGCCGCGCGATCAGCGCGATGAGGGCGAAGTGATGCACCGTATGCGAGGCGAGGAACTGTAGCTCGCGTTCGATCGATGAATCCGCCGCGGGGCCCGGACCCTGGTCGCGCACCCGCAAGCCCCGGCGACCCGGGGCGAGCTTGGCCAAGGCTTTGCGTAGTGAACCGATCCGCGTTCGGGCGAGCCCGGGATCCTGCTCGAGTTGAGGATCGCGGGGGCGGCTTTCGTAATTGGCGGTGGAATCCTCATGAAGAGCGCGGAAGAGCTCCTCGTAATGCTCGATGCAGTGGCGGAGATGCTGGCCGATCGACGATGAAAAGATCTCGCCGCAGGGCGTCCCGTAGTGGGTACCCACAGGGCCGTCGAGGAGCGCATCCATCTCGCCGAGGAGGGCATCGTTGATGCAGATCAGCCGGATCATCGGGGAAATCGGGCGAGGTATCGGCCGACCAGGGGGATGCGGCTGCGTTCGACCCAGAGAACGAAGATCGAGCAGGCGAAGACGACGCAGGCCAGGCCGAAAAGCAGACCACCATCCCCTTGCACCTCGATCCCTAGGATCGTGAGATGGCTCAGGATCGCCCCGGCCATCACTCCTGCCGCCAGACCAGCTCCGAGCCAAGTCAGGCCCGGGAGGATCAGCAGGATCGCGGCGATCAACTCGACGATGCCGCTTCCGATCCGGCCGACCGGCTCCGCGCCGACCTTGGTGAAGATGTAGACCGATTCCTCCGAGCCCGTGAACTTGAAGAAAAGGGTTTGGATGAGGATGATGGCGGCCAGGCCGCGGCAGATCAATGATGCTATTTTCATGACAGAAACGGGACAGCGCCCCGGGGTTCGCCCGGTATGTCCCGTGACTTGCAGTTTCCTTACATTGCCGCCAGATTTTCCCGTCCACGGCACTGCAAATGCTTCTCCGCCAACGTCCCCATGGAGCAAAATTCCTCCGAGCTTCCCGTTCCTCCCCCTACCGGTGCCTCCGGACCCGAGTCCTGGGTCGATGAGCATGGCGAGATGCTCTACCGCTACGCCCTCTCCCGGGTCCGCCGCCCCGAGGTCGCCGAGGACCTTGTGCAGGACACCCTCGTGGCCGCCGTCCGGAAAGCCGACTCTTACGCCGGCCGCTCCACCGAAAGGAACTGGCTCTTCGGGATCCTGAAAAACAAGATCGCCAACCACTTCCGCAAACTGGGCAGGGAGACGAGCTTCACCGACCTCCGCTTTCTTGAAGACGAGCTTTCCCACAAGTTCGAGGGAGACGGTTTCTGGAATCACGACATCGGTCCCGTCGAATGGACACACGCCGAAGAAGTGACCTACCGCGATGAATTCTGGGGCGTGATGAGAGCTTGTCTCGGGAAACTGCCTCCGCGCGTGGCCGATGTTTTCCTGATGCGGGAGATGGACGATGCGGACACCGAGTCCATCTGCGGCACCTTTGGCATCTCCCGCAGCAACCTCTGGGTCATGTTGCACCGTGCGCGGATGGCCCTCCGCGAATGCCTCGAAAGGAACTGGTTTGGCAAAGCCGCGGCGTGACCGGAACAGTGCACCCGCAAAGATGAACGATTTGGTTGTAAGGTTTTTGACCTTTCTCCGACCCGCCTTCCGGAGGATCCGTCAACCGCCTCCCCGCCACCGGTGACCGAAAGACTCAAGCGACACCTGCATTCCCTTTACGAAAGGGTGGTTTGCCGCGTCACGCCCTGCTGTCGTGACATGACCCGCTTGATTTCCGAATGCCGGGAACGTCGTCCCGGGCTCATGCTCCGGATGCGCATGCGGCTGCATTTCACCGTCTGCATCTGGTGCCGGCGCTACCAGGATCACATGGCGATGCTCGCCGGATGGCTGAAGGAACTGCCTGCCGCCAATGACAGCGGTCGGCAACTGCTCGGGGCGTCGGCGCGCGAGCGGATCAGGCGTGCGGTCCGCTCGGTCATGGAGAAACCTCGCGGCGAGGACGGAGACGAAGTCGGTTAGGGCTCCCGTTAACCTCGGAATCAAGAGAGTGAGAGGAGGCCGGGGAGTTCCCGACCCTGTTGACTCACGGATCCAACCGGGTTCGGTCCAACAACGGGCACCGTTACGCCGACAGCGTTTTGCCGGCTCGCCCAGGGCTTAATACTTCGCGAGGTCTGACTTTGCCTTGGCAACCTGTGCCATCGCGGTCTTCAGGCTCTTGTTGAGTTTTTTCAGCTTCGATTTGTTCTTCTTTTTCTTGGCTGCTTTGATCTGCTTCTGGATCTTCGCGACATTGGCGTTGGCGGACGCCAGTTTGGCTTGCAGGCCGGCCACGATGCCACGGTGATCGAAGGTGGCGAATTCCTCCACAAGACCGCTGCTGCCTCCGAGGAATCCACCGCTGGTCTTGCCGCGCGCGCGGACCGTACCGAAAAGCGGGAGGTCCTGACCCGTGAGGGAAAGCCCGCCGGCGACCGGAACGCCTTCTCCGAGTTCAGACCATGTCCTGCCCAGATCATTGGTGAGAGCGAAGCCGAGGGGATCGATGGCCGGACCGCCCGCACCCCGGGACCAACGGATCTGCGTTCCGTCAATGACGTCAAGGCTTTCAACCGATGCGTCGTTTCCAAAGCGGAGGAGATACGGTGCGGCCGCCCCATCGAAGTTCAGGAAATCGCCACCGATGAGGATGCCGCCATCGGTTTGAAGAGCGAGTGCGGAAACCTCGCCATCGGCTCCGGTCCCGGGATCGAAGGTGCCATCCAGACCACCGGTTGTGTTCAGTCGCGCGATGCGGGTGACGCTGGTCCCGTTGAAGCTGGTGAAAAGTCCACCGATGAGGATTTTTCCGTCGGTCTGGAGAGCCATGGTGAAGACATTGTTATTGGCCCCGAAGCCGGTCGCGAACGTGGCATCGATCGATCCGTCGCTGGCCAACCTGGCAATCCGGGAGTGATTCGCGCCGTCGAACTGGGTGAAATAACCACCCAGGAGAATCTTCCCGTCGGGCTGGAGGGCGATGGCCGCGACACGTCCGTCCGCGCCGCTACCCGGGTCAAAGCCCGTATCGAGGGTGCCGTCGTCGTTGAGCCGGGCGATGCGGTTTCGGGCGGTCCCGGCCACAGTGGTGAAATTCCCGGCAATCAGAATTTTTCCATCGGGTTGCACCGCAATGCTGTAAACCGCATCATCCGCGCCCGGGTTGAAACCCGTGTCGAGAGAGCCATTGGCATTGAAACGCGCGATCCGGCTGCGGGGCTGGCCCTGCACGTTGGCGAACAGACCACCGAGGAGGATTTTGCCATCCTCCTGCAACGCGACGCTGTAAACCACGTTATCCGCCCCGGTGCCGGGATCGAACTTCGTTGGACTGACATTGGCACCTTTCCCGTCGAGTTTGGCGATCCCATTCCGGGTGACGCCGTTGACGGAGGTGAAAATACCTCCGATGACCACACTGCCGTCGCCTCCGACCGCAATGCTGTTCACGACACCGTCGGTACGGGCACCGAAGGTGCTGTAAACCGCGCCCGACTGGTCGAGTCGGGCGATTCCCCGGTGGCTCTCGCCGCCGACCTGGGTGAACTCGCCCGCGATGATGAGGTCTCCGATGCCACCTGGGAGCAGTGCGATCGCTTGCACGACGCCATTCAGATCGCCCAAACCACTGCCGACGTCGAAATTCGTGTCGATCTGGCCCGGAGGCGGAGTTTCCTCGAGGAGCGTCACTTCGCCGTCACCCGATTGAGGCGCCGGGTTTTCCGTTGTTGTGAAGAAACCCTCTTCCGAATAGATGGTGCCTTCGCTGTTGATGGCGTAGGCGACAAAGAAATAAGGGGTGCCGGGGCTCAGCCCGCTGACGGGTACGGTGAATATGCCCGTGCCATTGGTGGCCGCGGGAAAATCCACATACCCGCTGTCATTGTCGCCCAACGGGTCCTCGGACAACTCCGTGGCGGGAATGACGTAGACTCCGCGCCCGGTGATCGCGTTCCCGCCATCGGAAACCACATTGCCGCCAAGGGTCGCACCGGTGTCGGTGATCAAGTCGCTGGTCGGCGAAATCACCGAGGGGGCTCCCAAGGTGGTGAAGGTATCGACATCCGAGTAGAAGACGGCACCGATGGCGTTGATCGCATAGGCACGATAGCTGTAGTTCGTCCCTCCCACGAGGTCGAAGACATCCACGGTGAAGACGCCGCCCGACGTGCCGCCCTCGATTTCCTTCACCACTCCGGCAGACCCGATGACGGGAGTGTCATGATCAACCGTACGGGAGTAGACGACGCCTCGTTCGGTAATGGGCGAAGTCCCCGTGGCCGTGATTTCTCCCCCGAGCAGGGCATAGTCGCTGTCGATGTCCGTCGCCGTCGGATTGGCGAGGGTGAGATGGCTCACTCCGGGTACGGGATAGTCCTCGATCTCCTCGATGATGCCTTCGCTGCCATTCTTTCCGCCGGTATCGGTCCGGCCTCTGGCCCGCACCAGTCCGGCAGTCGTCATGTCGACGCCGAATTTTTCCCAGCCGGTGGGCGATCGGGTTGCCACGCCATCTCCGATCAGGCTCCAGGTGATCCCTCCATCCAGGGAACGCTCGAAGACCACGTCGGAAAGCACGGGGACGCTTCCGGATCGGAACCACTCGACGCTGGTTGCGGTCGTGGTCAACAACGACACCGCAGGCAACAATGCGGAGGCCGCCTCGAGTTGGACAAAGAGTTCGGCGTTTGATTCCGAAGCGCCGAGCGTCGACGCCCCTACGAGAAGCTTTCCTTCCGCCGTGAGTGCGAGGGCGTAGGGGGATTCCTCCAGTTCCACGACAAATGAGGGATCCA
This sequence comes from Verrucomicrobiales bacterium, assembly GCA_041917795.1. Lineage (GTDB taxonomy): Bacteria > Verrucomicrobiota > Verrucomicrobiia > Verrucomicrobiales > DEV007 > Arctic95D-9. The sequence goes on along the minus strand of JAYRWX010000038.1, from coordinate 19,790 downwards.
AGGTGCCCTCCTTGTTGATCCGGGCGATGCCATCTCGCGGTGTGCCGTCCACTTCGGTGAAGCTCCCCACGATGATCGCCTTGCTATTGGACTGGATGACAATGCTGTGAATCTCATTGTTGGCAAAGGCACCGCCGGTGCTTCCCGAACTCGTCTCGTAACCCGGATCGAGGGTCCCGTCGCTCTCGACCCGGTAGAGGCCGTAGGTCGGACTGCCGGGGGCGGGCTCGTGGGCGGCGTTGAAGCTGGCGATGAGAATCTTTCCATCAGGTTGGATTGCCATCGTGTAGGCGTCGAAATCCGGCGTGAATCCGGTGTCGAGGGTTCCGTCGGGGTTGAGACGTGCGAACCGTTCTTGAGCGACGCCACTGTAGAGATTGAAGAACCCGCTGATGAGGATTTTCCCGTCATCTTGCACGGCAATCGAATAGACGGAATTGTTTGGTCCGGTTCCGGTTCCGGGTATGAAGGTCGTGTCCAGCGTGCCGTCCGGATTCAGGCGGCCCAGATATTTATAACGAGCCACGTTGTTGAGGCCGGCGGTTCCAAAGGAGCCCGCGACGAGGATCTTGCCATCGGGCTGGATCGCGAGAGCTTCAACAATCCCGTAATCGGTCGAGGCATTGAATGTGTCGTCACGGGTGCCATCGGGATTGAGCCGGGCGATGCTAGGGCCGGAGAAATGTCCGTCGATCTCGAGAAAGACTCCTCCGATGACGATCTTGCCATCGTCCTGCACGGCGATCGCCCTCACGGATCCGGTAAATCCGGGCCATTCGACATACGGCGCGAAGCCAGGATTGAGACTTCCATCAGCGTTGAGCAGGGCGAGGTTGATCCGTTCCTCGCCCTGGACGGCATCGAACCGCCCCCCGATGAGAATCCTGCCGTCGGCCTGGGTGGCGACCGCAAAGACGTCGGTTCCATCGACACCGGTGGAATCGCCGTTCGGGTTCAATCCGGCGGGAGTCGTGAAAAATACCGGCGTGGTGTAGCCTTCGCCATCGGGGCTCTCCGCGTAGGCGCTGAACGCATATTCGGTGGATGGTTCGAGATTGGACACGTCAACGGTGAACACGCCAAGGTCGGCGGACGCGGCGGCTTTGGTTGTGACGCCTTCCGCGCCGCCAAGTTTCGGGGCGGGATTGACCGCCTTCTTGGCATAGACCACGCCGCGGGATTGGATGTTTGTCGACCCGTGGCTGAAGACTTCCCCCCCCAGCGTCGCCGAGTTCACGGTGACCGAGCTATTGGTCGGATTGCCAATATCTGGTGGGATGGGGGTTGGTCCAGAGTTGCAATTGCAGCAGAGCAGGATCAAGGCCAGCAGGGGAACTGCGTCAAACCAATGAAGTGCGAGAAACTTTTTCATGGAACTGGGACAGGCTGAATTCGGTTGGTGGCGGTGGTGAATCCCGGGAAGCCTCCCCTCCACGCCAGACACTCAAGCGGCACGGGGACGACGATCCGCTCGCAGTGTGCCCGCCAGACCGATCCCCGTCAAGACCAGACAAAACCAGCCCAATACCTCGCCATGGCGTATATAAAAGGTGCCTGAGCGGTCCTCGATGACCGGGACTTCGCCTACGAGGGTTTCGGATTTCCACTGCCCGGTCCGCTCGATGATGCGACCAAGGGGATCGACCAAGGCGCTGATTCCAGTGCTGGTAGCCCGGATGAGGCTCCGCCTCGTTTCGATCGATCGGAAACTCGCCAAAGCAAGATGCACCAAAGGTTCGTGTGAATCTCCGAACCAGGAATCGTTGGAGATATTGATGAGAACCTCAGGGGGGCCGGCTTGGCGCCACATTTCTCTGGCGAAACGTGGCATGATGTCCTCGTAACAGATCATGGGCATGGCCGAAACTCCGGCAACGGACAGATTGGCGTAGGTGCTCCCGCGATTGATCACTTTGCCGCGAGGGTGATAGCGCTCCAACCCGGGGAAAATCCCGATCATTGGAATGGTCTCGCTGAAGGGGATCAGTCGCATCTTGTCGAAACGGCCGCTGATTCCGCCCGTCGAGTTCAGGGCGAGCATCGAATTGAAAAACCTTCCCTGGTCATCGCGGATGAACGCTCCCGACACCAGGGGGCGTTGGTTCTGAAGCCGGCGGCCCAGTCGATCGAATTCGTCTGTCGATGTCACGAAGACGGTCTCGGGCCATACCACCAGTTCGACGTCCGGGTGCTCCTCGATCAGTCGCCGGGTCAACTCACGATGCTGTTCCAGATCACCCTTGCCCCCGGCATTCCGATCCCGGGCGGTATGGTTGGTCTGAACGAGTCCAATCTTCAAATGCCGGGCCGATTTCATGGCGGCGTCCACTTCTCCGATACGGATCATGCCATATCCGAGTACCAGGGCGAATCCAGCCACGGGCACCAGCCACCGCATTACGAGGGGGCGCCTTTGCTCCAACCGCGCTTCCACCAATTCGTGGACGGCGCCATTGATCATCCCGATCAATGCGGTGAGCCCGAGCAGTCCGGTGATCTCGACGATCTGGGTGATCGCGCTGAAGCGGTACTGTGAGGCGCCGATGTTGTAGGGAAGAAAGCTCGGGAAGAGAAACTCCAGCGCCGGATAAACGACCATCAGCGACCAGACGGGCGCGAGTCCGAGCCTGCGGCGGAAGTGTTGCGTGACTCCTGTTAGTAAAGCGAACAACATTGCGAAATAGGTGGTGATCAGCAGGAGAATCCCGTAGGAAACCACCCGGGAAAGGCCTCCGAACCGAACCAGCGTTTCACCCAGCCAATGATAACCGCCGAGATGGCCGACGATGCCATAGAGGAATCCCAGTCCGAGGGCTTGCTTCACCGTCGCATCCCTGGTCGCGACCAAGACCGGAACCTTTGCGATCCAAGTCAGCGGGAAAAGGCCGAATCCGATGTAACCCAGCGCGTCCAGCACGCCGGAAAGAACCGCCAGGCCGCAGCGCCATCCGATGCTCATTCGGTGATCGGACGATGAATCCGTGCTCGGAGCCGGATCAAGAACGAGACGCTCAGCCCGGTCAAAACCAGACATCCGTATTGGGCGGGTGTCAGGCCCAAATAGCGGACATCGTGTCCGGGGAGGTCCGTAGCCCGGAGAAAGTCGAGAAAGAACCGCGGCACACAATACGCGATGGTCATCACCGAGAGGATGGTGCCGGCGGGCGGATCGTCGACCTTGTTTTTCCTTCCAAGCCAGAGGGTGAGCGGAATCCAAATCAGGGAAAGCAGGACTTCATAAAGTCCGAGATCGTGGCGGGGGCCGTCGGGAAAGCGCACCGCGAGAGGAAACCGGGAAAACCTCCCGGGATGATCATGCGCCGTGGCACACCCGATGCGGGCGATCATCCACGCGGGGACAAAACCGTAGAGGGCGGCTTCGGCATAGGGCAGGAAAGGGATCCTTTTCCACCGCAAGTAAACATAAACGGCGATGGCGGCCGAAAAGAAGCCACCGAGTGACGACATGCCCGACCAGAACTTCAGCACGATCCAGGGATCCCGGGCGAACTGCTCCGGGTGATAGGCGAACACATGGACGAGGTGGGACCCAAAGATGCCGACGAACACGGTGAGTCTGACGGTGTTTGCGAGAATCTTCGGATCCAGGCCCACTTTGCGAGCTCTCCGCGCCGCAATGAAGGCGCCGAGGATGATCGCGGCGCAGACGAACATGCCGAAGGGCTGAATCGTCAGGGGGCCGAGCGGAAACGGACGGAGCTCGAGGTAAGGGATCACTGGGCGGCGAGCTTAGCCGGAAAACCTCCGGACTGCACCGGGGATTTGCGGGTCAGTCCGGTCAGTGCGTGGCAATGCGGAGTCTCGCTCTCAGCATCGCTGCGTCGGGGTGTTTCGTTTCGAAAGGTCCGCGAGGAGGCGCGCGCCCGTTCCCGCCAGTCCGCTATGGGTCGGATAGCTGAGGGCGAGCCCGGCGCCCGATCCGCCCAGCTGCTCGGCAGCCTCTCCGAGGGTGCAACCTGTCGTGGCAAGAGCTTCATCGAATTCCCTCCGGGCGACTTGTCTTGCCTTGAAGAGATCCATCTGCAGTCTGCTTTGGACGTTGGCGGCTCCGTCGCCGGTGGTTTCGATCGCGGAGAAGATGGCTTCGGGATACCGGGCGGTGATGAGAGATTGGATTCCATCCGAAACGCCGGAGGATGGCATGCAGCCGAAGGGTTTCACACTGACAACCATGTGGGCTTTCTTTTTGACAACGGACTGGATCAGTTTGCCGACTTCCATGTGTCCCTCGCCACCGCGAAGGTGGTTGTCATAATATTGGTGCGAGATGGTGGCGATCTCATCCATGTCGGGGAGGTGATAATAACCCAGGCCGATGACCCTTGAGCACAGGGTGAAGGCACCGCGGAGCGCCTTTTCAGCGATCCAGAGGGTGACCAGCTTTTTGCGCGGATTTTTCCCATCGAGTCCGCTGCCTCCGGCATCATCCGATCTCAGGTCCAGGCGGCGTCGGGTGTCCCAACCGGCCTGCCATGTCATGTAAAGAAGCCATGCGGTGACGAGTTGCACATCCACCTCGGCACCCTCGGATTCGAGAAACTGCTGGAGCCGGTAGTTCCCGTCACCCTCGGTGGTCATCGCCCAGAATTCGCCGATGATGCTGACCTTGGGTTTGGCCTGAAGGCGGTTCACCTTCAGGCGCCCCAAGACCCTCCGGCATCGCCACAAGGCGACAAGGAGGCTTCGTCGATGCCGGAGCGCGTTGCCGAGGATCTCCTTGCATTGCTCGATCGCTTGATTCGTGGAGCCGGCCTCGATCTCGTAGGGCCGGATCCGGTAGCCGACGGCGTTGAGGACATCTCCCGCGATGATGCCTTGGAGGAGGGCGATGAAAAAGTTCGGAGTGAACTCCAAACCATCGTTCTCGCCCGTTGCCTGCTTTAGTCCGCCTTTCTGTTGAAAGAGGAGTACGCGGAATCCGTCGAAGCCGGCATCGCGCAGGGCCTTGCGATATTCGGTGACGTAGGTGCCGAACCGGCAGGGACCGCAGGATCCGGCTGTGAAAAAGACGTGGCTTCTCACGATTTCGGCCGTCGTCATGCCGAGATCATCACGCAAATGCCGGAGATGCTTCACCAAGTTGCCAACGGTGAAATAGGTGGGATTGCACTGACCACGGTTCCCGAATTCCTTTCCGAGGCGGAGCGCCTCATTGTCGGGCACGTCCAGAGGCACGACGTGATAGCCGGCGCCGCTCAACGCGGCACTCACGAGGACGTCTTGAGCCCGGGTAAGTCCGCCGCAGAGGATGGTCGTGCCCGCACGCTGGGCTTTGGTGAACTGTCGGGGGTTCGAGTCGATCCAGTGTACGTCAGGATCATCGTGGATTCCGAGACGGGCGCGCTCTTTCGATTCAAAATCCCTCAGCTCGGCTTCGATCTGCTCGAAGCTGATCGGCGGACCGTCCGCGGGACTCACAGCGGGCAAGCACAGGCTTTTTTGGTCGGTGATTGGCATGATGAACAATCTGATTTGGGCATTTCGGGGCCGGAAACGCGGCTGGTGGCCACATTGAGGGCGGTCTTGCCTCCGTTGAGCCAACTGCCCGGCAGCGGCACGGCGGTGGTATCTTTGGATCCGTAACTGTACTCCGCGACAGGCAGTTCTACGGCGACTTCCTCGTCGAGGTAGTCTTCATAAGCCGCCTGCAGAAGAGCGAGGTCTTCGCGCTTCGCAATTTGTTCCCGCCGGAGTGCCAGCAGCTCTTCCCGTTTTGCGTCGACGGCGCGCTCGAGGAGGGTTCGCTTTTCCGCTCGATCCTTCAGCTTTTCCTCGTGGAGCTTCAGGGTGTGGGCGTAGGTCTTGACGCGGATCTTGATGGAGCCGCCGGGCTTGTTGGCATCGATGTCGTGCAGTGCCATGTAAGGCGTGGCGCTCGAGGAAATGATGCTGTCGATGAGGCCGTAGGTGGGCGCGTCGTGACCGCATTTGAAGCTCGAGAAATCGAGAACGACGATGTTCGGATGACGAGCCGCGAACTTGGCGGCCCAGACTTTCTGGACGCTGTTGGTCGAGAAATTCTCGGGCCACACATCATCGACCGAGAGCGGAGAGTCCACGATTCCCCGGGCCAGGTCCTCGGTATAAAAGCGCGATAGCCAGGCAGGATCCTTGGGGATCGAGCGGATCGAGAGGACGGGGTAGCCAAGCGCCTGAAACTCGTCGAGAACGCCGTGATTCAGTCCGGGATCATGATGGTAAGGGCGGCCAAGGACCAGCAAACCGGCGCGATTCTCCGCCTCAAGTCGCGCGATGACTTCGGCGCCTTTCCTCTGCATCTCCTCGTCAAAGGATCGCAAGGCCTCGAAGCCCTGATCACAGGCGAAATCACATTCGTCCCGCGTGACGCGGAGTCGATCACCCCAGGTCTCGAACATCTGCTTTTTAAAGTAATTCCGCTCGGTCAAGGTCACCGCGGGGTCGAGATACTCGACGCCGGCGCGGGCGAAGAAGTCGACGTCCTTCGTGAAGGAAGCCCGGATGACCTTGGGCGAGCCGGCCACGATCGGGCAGGAGGTCGATTCCATGACCCCCGGCACAAAGGTTGGAAGATGAGTGATGCAGGGGAAGAAGAGGTAGTTTAAGGCCTCGTGCCGGTGAACGTGGTGGAGGAGCTGGTGGACGTGCGCCTGCGCCACCTTTGACGGATAGCAGGGATCGATCGAGCCATATTTGCCCCCTTCGGACCACATCTCCTGGGTTGTGGGATCGGAAAAGACAACGTTGGCGGCTGCGACCCCCAGGGTTTCGAAGAAGGTGCGCCAGATGGGTGCGGTGGAGTAAAGATTGAGCACACGGGGAATGCCGATGCGGACCCGGGCCCGCCATTGCTGATCCGATTCCGACGATCGTTCAAAGCACCGGGTTACCGTGACGTTCTTCGAGCGTCCCAGAAAGTCGCGCCGCACCTCGGTCCCTGCGAAGGCCGTCCCCGCCGCGGGAAGTGGCCCCGGCCGATAAAAACTCCGAAAGGCGAGCTTCGCCTCATAGTCGACCAGATTCGGGTAGTTCGCCTTCAGTGCCTTCCGCTTTCCTGCGAGTTCCTTGAGCTTTTCCTTCGATTCGACGGTGCCGTTCTCACAGGAGAATCCCGAGATGTAGCGGCTTGCGCGACCGCCAGAGCTCCGCGTATCGATGAAGGTTCGCTTGCAATGGTTCGGGCAAAAATGGCAGACAGTGCTGTCGTCGTTCTTCGAGGTGTAGGTCAGCCCGATGGTCGCGTCGAGACCGATGAAGGTGGAGTATCCGCGCTTTTCAACAACACGCTTCGCTTCGAGCGCGGCGCCGAGAGCGCCCGCTTCCCCGGGATGCGGATGGACATGAATGACTGCTTTGGGGACACGCGCCTTGATGTAGTCGTGTTGGGCTTTTACCGCGGCGAGATTGTATTGCGTGCCGCCTTGCAAAACAAAAGTCGTTCCGAGGGCTGCCATGCGAGGGACCTGGACGACATACTGCCAGATGTTTTTCGGCAGGACGAGCGCGAGCCCGGCGAGCAGTTCCTCGCGCGAGTATCCTTCTTTTTGGAACGTGACGCGGTCTGAATCGAGAAAGACGGCACAGCCATAACTGAACTGCGGACTCATTTTGGCGGCGAAGGCGCTGTCGGCGTAGTCCCTGACGTCGACGCCGAACTGGCTCGCCATCGCTTGCAGGAGCATTCCGTTGCCGGCGGAGCATTGGTTTGAAAGGCGGAAGTTCGCGATCTGACCGTTCGCGACAAAAAGCACCTTGATGTCTTGTCCGCCGATATCGCAGATAACGTCCACTTTCTCAAAGAAACGCATCGAGGCATTTCCGTGTGCGATCGTCTCAACGATGTTGGCGTCGGCGGCGACACATTCTTCCAACACGTCGGCGGCGTAGCCCGTCGCTCCGAATCCGAGGACCTCGAGCGTTGCGCCCTGTTCCACCGCATAGGATTGGATCTTTGAAAGGATCTCCTGCGTGTCGGCGATGGGATTGCCTTTCGAAAGCATGTATTGTTTCGTCAGGATCCGGTCCGACTCGTCGATCAGGACGGCTTTTGACGAGGTCGAGCCGCCATCAAGGCCGATGTATCCCCGTATCGTCGTGCCGCGTTCGAAAGTGGCGGGTAGGAAGGGTGGGATGCGGTAACGGCTCACGAATTCATCCCGCTCGGCCAGATCGGCGACAAGAGGCGGGCCGGCCGTTTCGCCCAGGCGGGCTCCTCGTCCGATCCTGACAAACTCCTCCAACGCTTCGATGCCCCGATATCCGCCAACGGATGCGGGCTCCTGGAGCCCGAAAATAGCGGCACCGTACGCCGCATAAAGCTCCGAGTTTTTCGGGACGGCGATGAGTTTCTCCAACGGCACATCCCGGGGAAACTCATGGCCGCGTTCCTGCCAGGTCTCGACGATGCGCTGGCGCCAACAATGTTGAAGGAACTCGAGGTAGGTGTTCGGTCCTCCGAGGAGAAGCACGGCATGGGGAAGCGTGTTGCCGCGCGTCAGCACGGAAAGATTTTGATGAACGATGGCGTCGGCGAGCGAGCAGAGGATTTCCGGGGAAGGAATGCCTGACTTTACCAGATTGACGATATCGGTTTCGGCAAAGACGCCGCACTTCGCGGCGACGGGATGCAGCTTGGACGGATTCCACGAAACGCCAGCGATTTCGCGGGGGTCGATCCCGAGCTTGATAAGGCATTTGTCGATGGTCGCCCCGGTACCCGACGCACACTTGTCATTCATTGAGGCGATGGCGCGTTTGTCGCCGTTGGCCCCCCCGGCAGCCTTGTAGATGATGATCTTCGCGTCCTGTCCGCCAAGTTCGATGACGCTGCCGACTTCGGGATGGAGCCAGTCCACCGCGATGGTCACGGCGTTGACTTCCTGCACGAACTTCGCGCCAATCGGATTCGCGAGAGGTGGCGCACCTGATCCGGTGATGAAGACCCGCACCCGCTCGTCGGGCACCTCCTTGAATTCCTTTCCAATCTCCTTCAATTGACCGGCCAAGGTTTCCGCCTGTCGCGTCTCATGCCGGGCGTAGGTGGACCAGAGGATCTCCTTGGTATGCGGGTCGACTACAACCGTCTTCACCGTGGTCGAGCCAACATCAATGCCCACCACCAGACCCTTGTTTTCCCGAGCGAATGCCGCTGATTGATGGTTTGGCATGAGACCCGGATGCGATCCAAAGGGAACCGAATAACCTGGAGAGGTCAATCTCAATCGAGTTTCGCCTTCATCGAGAGACACATGGATCGCGTCCTTGGAAATCCGCTCAATGTCCCAGCGCCAGACACGCCTCCCGCACGACCCAACCACTTGCCTCCAGCGCGTCGAGCGCCGCCTCTTCGCTCGCACCGGTGATCTCACGGACGATGCGGACGGCGCGGCCGCGGAGTTTGGTGTTGGAGGGATTCAGGTCGATCATCAGATTGCCAATGACTTTACCGGAATGGACCATGGCAAGGGTGGAGATGAGATTCAGCACCAGCTTGGTGGCGGTGCCTGACTTCAGGCGGGTCGAGCCGGTCAGGATCTCGGGTCCGGTGTCGGGAAGGATGGCGCAATCGACCAAGGGATGGCCGCGGTAGCCGGGATTGCAGCACACCAGCACGGTGTTCGCGCCGCGCTGTTTCGCCTCGTCGAGGCAGCCCCAGATGAAGGGCGCGTGTCCGCTGGCGGAAATGCCGACGACGACATCGGCGGGTCCGACGTTGCGTTGGGCGATGGTTTTGCGGCCTGACACGGCGTCGTCCTCGGCACCCTCGACGGCGCTCCAAAGGGCGGTGCGTCCGCCGGCGATGATGCCCTGCACGAGTGATCCGGGCGTGCGGAAGGTGGGAGGACATTCGCTGGCGTCAAGCACGCCCAGTCGTCCGCTGGTGCCGGCACCGCAGTAGAGCAAGCGTCCACCTTCGGCAAAGGCGGTCACGACCCGCCGGATCGTCCACTCGATGGACTCGCTCTCGGCGAGGATTTTGTCAGGAATGGTGCGGTCGTCCTCGAGCATCAGGCGGATGGCATCGGCGATGGGCATTTCGGAAAGATGGGTCGAGCCGTGGTGGCGTCCCTCGGTGGGCGAGGCGGCGACGGGCTTCCATTGTGGCAGATCGCGCTCGGTCCGCGTGGGCAGGGCGTTTCCGATCGCGGTGCCTTCATCCAGACGACGGGCGAGGGCAAGGGCCCCCCAGACCGCGGGTCGCTCCAACTCGCGGACGAAGGTGCCCGGCCGGGTCTGGCGGATGCGCTCGGCGACGCTTGCGGCGAAGGTGGGGTTCTTCAAAAGCACTGCACCATTGAGGAGCACCTGCACGGGTTCTTCCGGGCCGGCGACGCGGGCCGCACAGGTCACGGCATCTTTGGCGAGCCGTTGGGCGGCGCGGTGGAGGATGGCGACCGCATGGGGATCCTCACGGGTCGCCGCCGCTTCGAAGACCACGCGGGCGAGGTTGGCCAGTTCGGTTTTGGTCGCTGAGATCGACCATTCGATGAGCGACTCGGGTTCGTTCATCTGCAGGGAATTGAGGATGTCGGCCCCGAGCGCGGGCATCTCGCCATGGACATCGGAGAGGGTGACGATGGATTTGAGGGCGTGCAGGGCGATGTCGGTGGCGCTGCCGCGGTCGCCGATGATGTGGCCGCGTCCTCCGACCTTCACGAGCGCGCCGGAGCGGTTGCGCCCGAGGCAGCACGACCCGGTGCCACTGAGCAAGAGGACTTGGGCGGCGCAATCCTCGGGCCAATCGGTGGCTTCGAGGGCGAGGTGGAGATCGTCGCCCACACTGACGGGAACTCCCGGCCAGACGCGGCCAGCGGCGGCGGCGAGCCGGGTGCGGTCGCCTTCGGACCGCACGCCGGCGAGGCCGACGCCAATGCGATCGGGAGAGGCCGGGAGGCGTCCGGCGATTTCGGCGAGCAGGGGATCGAGACCGCCCGGCAGCAGGTGGATGTTCCCCGGCCCGATGGCGAACTCGGCGAGGACGCTTCCCGCCGAATCATCGAGCAGCAATGCCGTGGTGCGGGTGCCGCCGCCTTCAATACCGAGGAGTTTCATTTGCGGGAGAACTTCCGCGAAGCCGGGCGAAGGAGCAACCGGATCACAGAAGATGATTTTTGGCAATGATCGATTGAGAGCAGGCGATCGAACGGGTGAAATTGCGCGTGAAACTCGGCGGTCATGACGTGCCTCCGGAGGACGTGGCGCACCGTTTCGAACGGAGTCGGCGGCATCTTTTCGAGGTTTATCTGCCCCTTGCCGATGAATGGGGCGTGTGGGACAATCGGGTTCCGCCACCGCGAGAGATTGCCATGAGCGAGTCTCATTCGTTGGCGGATTTGAGGGAACTTTTCAAATCGATCAAAGTCATGGAAAAGAATCCAATCATGCCGTCGAACATGTCGGAGATCGTTCTCGAAGCCGGCCGTGTCGCGACCGAGAAGATGCTCGATTATTACAAGCGCATGGGCATCCGCGTGACTCCGGAGATGACCCTCGCTCCCGAGCCGGTCCGCCGTCCCCGCAAGAAGAGGGCGACGAGCGGGTGAGCCGGTCAGCGGTTCGGCACGCCCGCTTGGTAAATCGCTTCGATTTCGGAGGCGGAAAGCGCTCGGCTCAGGATCATGAAATCGTCGATCCGGCCATTGAGGCTGCGGATCGGCGTGGAGTTGCTGGTGAGTCCTCCCGGTTGCCAGTTCCCGATCTCCGCCTCGCCGATGCGCAGGGGCGGCATGGGACGATCGGAGGAGGTTCCGCCGATCCGGCGTCCGTCCAGGTAATGCGTGATTTTTCCTCCCGCTTTCCCTGATTCGACGGTCGCGGCGAGATGCATCCAGCGTCCGAGATCGGCGGGCACGATGACCGGATCGGAGAAAGAGTTCACGCCATCCGCAACGCCGAGGATGAGCTGCCCTTTGTCGCTGATCTGCCAGTGGACTTCTCCGGTCTCCCAGCCATCCGTGAGGATCAGCGAATTCAGCCAGCGCTCGAAGCCCTCGACCCGCACCCAGGCGGAAAGAGTCAGCGCTTCATGATCGCCGGGCACGCGGAGCCTGACCCGGTCGGTGATGCGTTTGAACTCGAGCGCGCCTTTGCCCGGCCAGCGGCCCTGGGTCCACTGGGCGCCGATGATGGCCCCGCGCTGCGGCATTCCCGACAGGCCTGAATCGCTCCGGTTTTCAAGAGCGCGGTCCCAGGGATCCTGGCTCTCGAAGTCGAAGGACACCAGCATCGCCGGATCGTTCCGGAGCATGCCGCTTTGCGCCTTCCAACTGGCGTAGCGCGAGCGCCAATCGTCGCGGGCGAGTTCGAGCAGTCGCTGCCGATCGATGAAGGCTTCGCCGCGGCTCTCGATTTCGCTCAGCTCGCCATCTTCCGCCCGCACCGCAGCCCCCGCCCCGAGGTGCCGGAGTTGCTGACCGTCCGCCGCATCGAGCCGCACCTCGCCATCGACGACGTGCACCTCGCTGCGACCATCACTGCCGACGCTGAGGGCAAACTCGGTGCCGAGATCGACCGCCTCGTAGTCGGGTGTGACAATGGTGAACCCTTGCGCCGGTTCCGGCACGAAGGCTCGGAGTCGCCCGCTGCGGCAGACGACGCGCCAGGCCGATTCGAGTTCCAGTTCAGCGGGGCCCTCGACGATCACGGTGGCTCCGCTGAAAAACTCGATTTGGGCGAGGCCCGAGCGCAGGGCGAACGTCCCGGCGGCGACGGCGTCGTTCACCGAGGGCGGGTTCTCGCCGCCCGCCCACTCGGGATTGACGACGCGGCTCAGCACGGCGACTCCGGGGCGGTGGAGCGGCTCTTGTTCTTCGAGATGCGACTGCTTCCAGTAAAGCCATCCGTTCACAAGCAGTGCGGCGGATGCGGCGGCACCGAGCAGGCTCCAGTGACGCAGCGCGAGGCGGCGCGAACGGCGCCCCGGATCCTGAGAAGCCGGAATCGCAAATGGCAGCAGGTTTGCAGCCTCAATCGACGGGGAGTCGCTTTCCCGATGGAGCAAAGCATGGACCTCGGCGAGGTCGAGGTAACATTCGCAGGCCTCCGGGTCGCCGCGGAGGAGGTCGTTGAGTTCCGCGATTTCGTCGGGACCCGCGATGCCATCGAGCAGCAGCGAGGAGAGCAGTGCGACCCGTTCGATCCGATCGGATGGGCTCATGCGGGCTCCTCCCTGAGCAATTGCTTTTCGATGCAGCGTTGCAGGGCCGCGCGGATGCGGAAGAGGGCCTGCGAGACGGCACCTTCGGTTTTGCCATCGTCCTTGGCGATCGCCTGCACGCTCGCACCAGGCCGGTAGCGGCGGTCGATCAGCTCGCGCTGACCGGGCGGCAATTTCGCAACGCAGTGGCGCAGGGCCTCGAGGCGGCGATCGGAGTCGGTGGCGCGTTCCTCCTGCCGTTCGGCGAGGTAGTCAAAGATGTCCTCCTCGAAGACGAGTTGCTCGCGTCGTTGTTTGCGGCGCAGGTTGAGCAGATGGAAATAAGCCGTGCGGCAGGCCCATGCGGTGAATCCCGTGCCGGGCTCGAAGTCCTCTGCCTTGCGCCAGAGCGTCAGGTTCGTCTCCTGCAGCACGTCCTTCGCCAGATTCGGATCATGGCAGAGTGACACGACGTAGGCGAATACGGAGGACTGCGCTCCGGTAAGCAGTTCGATGAATTCCTCGGTGTCGCGTTGCATGGACGGAGGGAAACTGCACGGACTCCGGAAATCTCACGGACAAGTTTGCCTACGCCTCGTTCGTTCCCAACTCGGCGAACGGCACTTCGTGCGGCAGCACCTTGGAGGCAGCGGCGACCGCGCAGACGACACCCGCGGCCTCGCCGGTGGCCACCGAGTTTCCGGTCACCCGGTAGCTGCTGTGGGCGATGAAGTCGCCGCTGATGCAGCGCCCCGCCAGCACGAGGCCATCGACATCCCTCGCCATCAGCGCCCGCAGCGGGATGTCGTAGTGTTGGGATTTGAAAGGTTTTGACTCGATCGCCTTGGTCTTACCGGGATCGGTCGAATGCACGTCGATGCCGAAGGTGACGCGGCAGATGCCGTCGTCAAAGCGTGCGCCGTTCTTCAAGTCCTCGTCGCTGACCATGTAGCGGCCGTGGATGCGACGGGCCTCGCGTTTCCCGATCTGCTCGCCGGTGGCGATGATTTCGACCTGCTTCCAGGGACCGCCTTTTTTTCGGAGTGCGGCGATCATGGCGTGGTTCTCGCGACGCGCCTCCAACGTGGCCCGGGTGACGTCGTCGGCGTGGATCGCGGAGACCTGGTATTGGTGGTTGGCCATCATCGCATAGAGACCGTCGTGGATTTCAAAAATCGAGGGTCCTCCGTAGCTCGGTTCAATCCCGACGGAGCGCAGTTCTTTCAGGAAGTTGCCCTTCCCGGTGCCCAGATTGCGCTCCTCGGCGAGGTGATTGATGAAAGGCGCGATCTCGTCGCTCGTCACGCCGTGGAAGAGCGCCATCAGGCTCATCGGCTGGGTCACGCCGTCGCCGGGTCGCCCGAAATCAAAGCCGCAGCCGGCCTGCGCGGCGAGGTCGCCGTCGCCGGTCGTGTCGATGAAATTCCGCGCGGTCCAGACCTCGCGACCGGATTTGGATTCGGTCAGGATCGCGGCGAGCCGGTTGTTGGCGTCGGCCACGGCACCGACGACGCGTGTGAAAAGTCGGATCTTCACCCCGGCCTCCAGCAGCATCTGCTCGAGCAGCAGCTTCATCGGCTCGGGATGGTAGACCCAGGCCGATCCAAACTTGCGACCGTTCTCCTGCGCTTCGAGACGCTTGAGCAACTCGGCCATGATGCCGGGCTTGTTGAAGCCGTCGAGGATCCACGACAGCATGCCCGAGGTCCAGATGCCGCCGATACAGCCATGCACTTCGATCAATGCGGTGTTGGCACCCTTGCGCGCGGCGGCGAGGGCGGCGGCGAATCCGGCGGGACCGCTGCCACACACGATCACATCGTGATCCGAATGCACGGGGATCTCCCGAGCGTCCTCGGCAAACCAATCGCCCTTGAGCTTGCCGGAAGTGCGGACATGCATCCGCTCGTTCGTGCCGAAAGTGACTCCGAGTGTTTCCTTCGCGGTGGCACGGACCGGAGAGGGTCGATTCCCCGGGTTGACCCTCTCTTGTCCGAGCAATGGCAGGGAACCGGCGCCGAAAGCTCCGGCGGCGAGGTGTTTGGCGAAACGTCTGCGATCGAGGGGGAGGTTTTCCATCCAACCATTGAAGAGGAAGTTGATGGCGGTGAAAAGCCCCGGTTTGCGTGCCGCGTGGACTTCAATCTTCCTGCTTCTTTTTCTTATCCTTCTTCCGCTTCCTCATTTGCTCCGCGGCGTCGGTGGCTCCAGCCTTTCTCGCTCCGCCCTTCACGGGATCGGCGAGGGTCGCGGTCCAGTTGTCGTGCCGTTGGATCAGGTCGGCCAGCACCGAGGGTTCCGCGGCGGAGAGATCCTTGCTCTCAGATGGATCGGTGGCGAGATCGAAGAGCGCGGTGGTTCCTTTCTCGTAAACGGCTTTCCAGTCGCCTTTGCGGATCGCCCACCAGCCTTCCTCCGCACCACTGGACCAGAAAAGCTCCCGTTCCGACGGAGGAGCCGCTCCACCCAGCACGGGAAGCAGATCGATGCCATCGAAGGGTTTCCCTTCCATCCCGACTCCGGCTGCGGCGAGCGCGGTTGGCAGAATGTCGAGCGAACTGACCACCGCCTGATGTTCACCAGCCTTCAGCCGGGCCGGCCAGCAGACGAGGAAGGGAACGCGCACGCCGCCTTCGTAGTCGGTGTGTTTGCCGCCGCGCAGCGGAGTGTTGTCGGCCGACTGAGCGAGGGGACCGCCGTTGTCGCTGATGAAAAAAGTGAGGGTATTTTCCCAACTCCCTTGTTCTTTCAGCGCGGCCACAACCGTACCGATGGCATCGTCCATGCGTTTTCCCATGGCGAGGCGGGCGTCGCGATCGGGATTGCCGGTGGAAAATTTCGTGATCTCTTCGGCAGGGGCCTGGAGCGGGGCATGGACCGCATTGAAGGCGAGGTAGGCGAAGAGAGGTTTGTCAGGGTGCCTGCGGATGAAGGCGGAGGTCTCTTCGCCGAGCCGGTCGGTCAGGTATCCGGTTTCCTTGACGGGTTCGAGGCCGCGGTAGATGGGGTCTTCGGGATCGTCGAGCTTGAAGTAATCGTGGGCGCCCCTCCCGAGGAAGCCGAAAACCTCGTCGAAACCCCGGTGGGCGGGACTCCATTCCAGGGTCGGCCCGAGGTGCCATTTGCCGAACTGTCCCGTCACGTAACCGGCACCTTTCAGATATTGCGGCAGGATTTTGACGTCCATCGGCAGGCCGCTGCCGGCTTCGCCACCGGTGTAGAGTCCGAAGCGTTGCTGGTACCGGCCGGTCATCAGCCCCGCGCGCGTCGGCGAACAGACATGGCCACTGACGTAGCCTTGGCGGCAGATGATGCTTTCCTTGGCCAACGCATCGAGGTGAGGGGTGACCACTTCGGGTTTGGGTTGCGGATGGAAGCCGACATCCGCGTAGCCGAGGTCGTCCGCGACGATCACGAGAATGTTCGGGAGCTGATCGGCACCGCGGAGGGGATGGAATGCGGAGACGCAGAGCGCAGCGAGCGGCGCGAGGAGATGTTTCATCGGGGGCGGGAAGTCTGGAGAACCTTCAACCGATGGTGATCGGAAGAGTTTCCCGGAATTCTTGCTGCCCGACGCCTCTTTTCAGTAGAGTTCCACCGGCGAACGTTTCCCGTCCTCAACACTGAGGACCTTCGCGCGCTCCTCGCCGAGGGTCTCGACGCGGAGGTCCCAGATCTGCGAGTCGATCTCCTGGAATCGTTCGATCGACCAGGCATAGGGTTGGGCCATCTTCGCCTTGGTTTTTTCGATGCGGACGAGGGCGTCGTGCAGGAGCGGATCGGGCAGGGTTTCGATGACCTCGGCGGCCTTCTCGACGAGCTCGACGCGGTGGCAGATCATGGCGAGGTCGTTGCCGGCCTCGATGCAGGCGCGGATCGTGTCCTCGAAAGTGACTTCGTTCAGGACCGCGCCCATGTCCAGGTCGTCGGTCATCACGAGCCCGTCGTAGGCGAGCTGGTTGCGGAGAAACTGGCCGATGATGTTTTTTGAAAGCGAGGCGGGCCAGCGGGGACGGTCGGCATCCCAGCACGGGTAGTGCGAATGACAGGTCATGATGCTGTCGAGATCGGGAAGGAGGGCGCGGAAGGGCTTCAGTTCCTCCGCCTCCATTTCCGCGAGGGTCTTGTTGATCACGGGGAGCTCGTGGTGGGGATCGCACTCGGCCGAGGCGTATCCGGGGAAGTGTTTGCCCGAGCTGAGGACCCCCTCCTTGCGCATCGCGAGGTTGAAGATCTGTGCGTTGCGGATCACCTCGTCCGGAGTGCGGCCCCAGCAGCGGCCTTTCAGCGAATTGTCGGCCTCGTCGTCGAAGGAGAGGTCGAGCACGGGGCAGAGGTCGAGGTTGAATCCGAACATGCGGAGGATCTGCCCGGTGAGGCGGCCGTGTTTCTCGATGAGCTTCAGGTCGGCCTTGTCGCGGAACTGCTGGGCGTTCGGCGGTTCGCTGCCGATGAGGCGGAGACGCGAGACGCGGCCGCCCTCCTGGTCGATCGTGATGAAGGGCTCGATCTCGCTGAGGTCGCGGAGGTCGTCGATGAGCTTCCGGAGCTGCTCCGGCGACTGGATGTTCCGCCCAAAGAGGATGAAGCCGCCGGGCTGCAGTTTCTTGAAACGGCGGGCGGTGTCGGGATCGAGTTCGGCGCCGGGGACGCCGGTGAGGAGGAGTTGGCCGAGGGGACGCATGGGGGTGGGGGAGAGTAAAAAGTGGGAAGGTGAAAAGTAAAAGGTTGTTGGTGCGGAGGCGGTCGACTACCCCAACGCCGGTATCCCCAGATTCTCCCTCGCCCTCGCCTGATTCTCCAACGCTTCTTCCAAGGTCGGTGCCGTGAAGGTCACGTGCCCCATCTTCCGTCCGCGTCGGGCTTCGTGTTTGCCGTAGAGATGCAAATGCGCGCCGGGCATGGCGAGGACGGATGGCCAGTTCGGCTTGCCCTTGGCGTCTTCCCAGACATCGCCGAGGAGGTTCAACATCACCGTCGGACTGTGCAGCCGCGTGCTTCCCGGAGTGAGGCCACAGAGGACGCGGAGCTGCTGCTCGAACTGCGAGGTCTCGCAGGCATCGATGGTGTGGTGGCCGGAATTGTGCGGACGCGGGGCCATTTCGTTGACGAGGAGACGCCCATCGCCGGAGAGGAAGAACTCGACGGCGAGCAATCCGCGGTAATCGAGGGCCTCGGCGACCTGCAGGGCGATGGACCGGGCTTCCTCGAGGAGACGGGGTTCGAGACGCGCGGGGACGATGGAGACATCGAGGATGTGATCGCGGTGGAAGTTTTCGGCAGGATCGTAGGCGAGGGCGTGGCCCGACCCGTCGCGGACGACGAGTACGGAGAGTTCCGCGGCGAGGGCTATGCGTTCCTCGAGGACGGCGCGTGGCGTGGAGAAGGCGGCCCAGACCGCCTCGGCATCGCTCCCGCGGTTCACGGAGAGCTGCCCTTTGCCGTCGTAGCCGAATTCGGCGGTCTTGAGGATGCCTCCGTTGGCAGGGAGCGCGGCGAGGGCGGTGCGGAGTTGCTCTGCATTCTCGATCACGGCGAAGCGCGCGCAGGGGATGCCGTTCTCCTCGAGAAAACGCTTTTCGCGTTCGCGATGCTGGCAGACCGAGACGGCGTGGGCTCCGGGCATCAGGGGAATCTTCGCGGCGACGGCTTCGAGGAGGGAACGCGGGATGTTTTCGAATTCGACCGTTGCGACCTGGGCGCGTTCGAGGAAGGCGGCGAGACCGGCGGGCGAGTCGAAGGGCTCCTCGATCACAAAGTCGGCGACACCGGCGGGCCCGCTGTCGGGCCCTCCGACCCACGAGACGATGCGGTAGCCCATGCGACGCGACGCGAAGGCGAGCATGCGACCCAGTTGTCCTCCTCCGAGAACGCCGACGGTCGATCCGGGGGCGAGGGGCGAAGTCGGGCTCATTCGGCGTTCTCCAGCGGGGGCAGGGCGGCGGCCTCGACCTTGGCGCGGAGCCCGTCGCGGTAGGCATCGAGCTTTGCGGCGAGCGCCGCATCCTCCATTGCGAGCAGGGCCACGGCGAAGAGTCCCGCGTTGGTCGCCCCGGCTTCGCCGATCGCAAAGGTCGCGGTCGGAATGCCCGCGGGCATCTGGACGATGGAAAGGAGCGAATCGACCCCGTTGAGAGTGCGGGATTTTACCGGCACGGCGAGGACGGGCACCGAGGTGAGGGCCGAGGCCATTCCGGGAAGGTGGGCCGCGCCGCCGGCACCGGCGATGATCAGTTTCAGACCGCGTTCCCGGGCCGATTTGGCGTAGGAATAAAGCAGGTCGGGAGTGCGGTGGGCGCTGACAACCTTGGATTCGTGGGGAATGCCGAAGTCGCGCAGCACCTCGGCCGCCTTGGCGAGCGTGGGCCAGTCGGAGGTGCTGCCCATGATGATTCCGACGAGCGGCGGGGCGGAGGATGCGGGATCGGCCATGATGCGATTTCTTAAACCGCGCCTCCGGGGGTGTCGAGCGGGGAATTGCCGCACGGAGCCTCCCCTCACCGGCGTTGATCGCGCCCGTTAACTCAAAAGTAAATGACACCGGGAGAGGTTCGGAGAGGTGGGGTCGTTGACTCAAAAGTCATGACACCGGGATAGGGTCAGTTGTGCCTGCATCGGGCGCGTAATGCAAGGAGTCCGTAGGACGACTGGAATG
>JAYRWX010000037.1:0-96106 GCA_041917795.1 Verrucomicrobiales bacterium | reverse complement strand
GGACAATGTGTCCGCCCAGGTGCGGAAACTCTCCGCGCGATCCAAGAAGGAACTCCCGCCGGAGATCCGGGCGTGGATGAAGAGATTTCAATGAAGCGAGTTGAAACCGATAATCGTTCCCTAACCCCGTTTTCCGTTTTCTGACCCCGTTTTTGCGTTTTCGCGTTCAGACCCTGTTTTCCCTGCAACTCCTTCTTCCACTGACCGACCTGCACGGGATGCAAATGGTGTTCAGCGGCGATTTCGTTGATCGTCTTGACTCCCAGCGCGGCCTCCAAGGCTGCCCGGGCCTTGAACTCCGAGGTGAAGTTCCTCCGGTTCTTCTTTTTCATGGTTCTCGGTCGAAATCTGCCGAGAACGCCCCAACTCTCAAACCTCAAATCCAATCAAGCCATTGGCTCCGTCCGCCGGGGCCACCTCTGGAGTGGAGCGGGCTCCATAACCGAGGAGCAACGCCGGAAGCGCGAATTCCGACCGGGTGATTTCGTCCGACCTTGGGACCGGCCTACCGGGTCATCACCTTGCAGGCTGCGGCGTCGCTGGCGGATGGATCGGTTTCGGCCACGGCGCGCAATATGATCAAGAAGCTGGCCCGCTTGATCACGAGGCGCTTGCCCCGTTTTGATGTCAGTCGGGCTTTATTTGGCCGGACCGAGAGGTCGAGCAGATGGAGTGGATCGACGTCTCCCATTCGATTCGTGAGGTAGCGCCCGGCAGTCACTGCACCGGTGAAGTCGCCGTTGTGGCTCAGGTATTTCACCTGGAAGGATCGCGATCCCTTCGTTCCCGAAAGTACCAGCCGTTCCGGCGAACGGCTCGGATTTCCGGCGGCGAAGACTCCGCGGACCGTGCGCAGTTTCGATGAAATCAAGGTTGTCTGCTGCCGTGTTGCCGCCCCTCGAAAGAGTCTGCCCACGAGACGTGTCGAACTGGCGCCGGAGGAAACATCGGGAGCCGGGGCCTCCACCGCGATCGAAAGGGTGAGCGATTCGTCTTGTCCCCCGCTGTTTTCGATCTCGAAGACATAGATGCCCGGCGCCATCATCGATTCGACCGACACGCTGCCTACGCCTTCGATCGTCTCCACGACATCGCCGCCGCCGTTCCGCACCCGGACGACAACTTCCTCCGCCCCCGTTTTTGAAAGGGTGACAAGACGGTCTCCCGCCAGGGACAGGGTCAATCTCTGGATCTCGCCGGACGCGACGTCCCGGACGAAGGCCTTGGGAGCATTTCGGGGAATGCCGATGTCGGTATCGGCCACGAAGGTGAAGGGGGGCGAGTAGGAGATTCCCTCCGAGTTTCCGGCGTAGGCGCGGACTCGATAGCGTGTACCCTCGCCGAGGCCCGGCACCGCCGCTTCGAAGCTCCCGAGGCCGGAGCCGGACGGAACTTGGATCACCCCGCTCCCTCCGATCGCCGGCGGGAGCGCCCCCGACGCGGGAGCGAGGACGAATCCCCGCGACGAGACGGAGGCTCCGCCGTCTGCGGAAACCTCGGCGGCGAGCCGGGCGGGTTTCGTCGAGGTCCAAATTCGTTCCAGCCCGATGACCACCGGGGCGGTACGGCGCACGATGTTCACGAAATAGGTCTTCTGGGTCGTTCCGTCCTGTGCCGTGACCCGGACTTCGATCAGGTTCGTGCCGGGGTCCAGGGGGAGGGCCGCGCTTTCGCTTCCCGAGACGACCACGGCGAAGGATCCACCGTTCACCCTTGCTTCGATCAGTGCATTCGCCTGGCTCGCGGTCGGGGTGAAGACGAGGAAGGCGACGGATCCGGCGACGCTGCCCCCGTAGTCGAAGGTGCCGGCACCGAAGGCCGGCGAGAGGGCGACGCCCGGAAAAGCGAGGCCGCCCAGGTTGGCGTTGTTGCTCAGGGTGGCGAAGGTCATGACGATTCCGTAGGCGGTTCCCTCGACGTTGATCGCATAGGGCCTGAACACGTAGCCGGTGCTGGGCACGAGTCCGGAGAGGGTCGCGGTGAAACTTCCCGTCGTCCCCGGCGATGCCACCTTGGTCACCCCGGTGCCGCCGATGAGGGGACTGAGGTTCTCGGAGATCGCCGAGCAAACCACGCCTCTCTCGGTGACGGTGCTTCCTCCATCGGAGGTCACGGTGCCTCCGAGGGTGGCCCCGGTGGCGGTTCGCGAGGTGACCGTGGGAGACGAAACGCCGGGCGCGGAACGGCGGGTGAAGACAATCTGATAGGTCCGCTGGGTCACGTTGTCCTGCGCCGTGACCCTTATCTCCACGAGATTGCTTCCGATGCCGAGAGTGAGGAGGTGGCTGGGAGTGTTCGACGCGACCGGCGCGAATTCGTCCTCGTTGATCCTCACCTCGATGGTGGAGTTCGGATCGTTCGATGTCGGAGTGACGGAGAACGAGTTTACGCCCGACCCGGCACTCGCCTCGTAGGAGGTCGTCGTCGCTTCGAACGCGGGAGAGAGCGTGCCCGCGCTCAGCGTCAATTCCTCGAGATCGGCGTTCACGCTTAGGGTGGTGAAGGAGGCGGCCGCGCTGTAGCCCGTGCCCGTCACGTTGCTCGCGTAGGCGCGGAAGGTGTGGGACGTGGCGCTCGCCAGACCCGTTATCGGGATCGAGAACGGTCCCGTCGTCCCCCCCGCGACGATCTTCGTCACACCGTTCCCCCCGATCTGGGGATCCGCGTTCACCGAGGTGACCGCGTAGACCACGCCCCGCTCCGTGACCGCGGAACCGCCCTCACTGGCGACGTCCCCTCCGAGGGTGGCGCCGGTCGAGGTGATCTCCGATGCTTCCGGCGAGGTGACTTCCGGATTCGGCGGCATCGACGGCATCGACGCCATCGCATTGAGCCTCCCTCCCGTCCCACAGAGGCTATTGTAGGCCGGAACCGGGACGACCGTGTCCAGCACCCGGGCCTTGATCTCCGCGGCAGTCCAGGCGGGATTCAATTGCTTCAGCATGGCGCACACCGCCGTGACATAGGGCGTCGACATTGAGGTACCCGAGAAATTTCCGTAGCCCGTGCCAAGCACCGTGCTCAGGATCGTCGAACCAGGCGCGAAGAGGTCGACTTTGGTGAGGCCGTAGTTCGAACTCGACGATCTCGCATCGCTCCGGGTGTGATTGCCCACGGCGATCACGTTCGACTGGGGGTAGGAACTAGGATAGTTCGGCGTCGTGTCGTTGTTCACGCCCTGGTTGCCCGCGCAGATCGAAAGCAGGATGCCCGCGCCCTGGCAGGCGTCGAATTCGGCGTTCAGCGTGGTGTTGAAGGGATAGTTCTGGAGCGAAAGGTTCATCACCGGCGCCCCCTCGAGCCGGGCGTAACTCGTCGCCGCGATCAGATTCGAGGTGGTGCCGCTGTTCGAGGCGTTCAGGATCTTACAGGTCAGGATCTTGACCCCGCTCAGCATCCCGGCGACGCCGACCCCGTTGTTCCGGTTCGCCGCCATGATCCCGGTCACGTGGGTGCCGTGGGCGTGGTCGTCGGTCGGGTCGTTGTCGGCGTTCACGAAGTCCCAACCGCGCACATCGTCGATGCGGCCGTTGCCGTCGTTGTCGATCCCGTCGCCCGCCGTCTCGCCGGGATTTCTCCAGGCGATCCCCGCGAGATCCGGATGGGTGAAATTCAGGCCCGAATCGAGCACCGCGACGACCACGTCCGGGGCGTTGCCGAATCGATCCCAGAACTCCGGCGCGTCGACGTCGGCGTCCGCAGTTCCCCCGGATTGGCCCGTGTTGTGGTTCCCCCACTGCTGCGCGAAATCCGTGTCGTTCGGGCTCGCGCCCCCGAAGCCCACCCCGTCGGGTTCGGCCGAATGAACGAGGTCCCCATGCCGCTCCAGCGCGGCGATCGCGTCTGCCGTGGCGTCGAGGTCCGATCTCGCCAGCCGGACGGTGACGATCCCCGGGCCGATGGATTGCTCGACCGCCATCGACTCGGTTTTCAACACTTCCCGCAGGGTCTTCTCGTCGATCCCGTCTTTGGCCCGGACGATCAACTGGTCCGCCAGATACATGTCACGCCTCGCACAGACGGCGGTTCCCTTTGCCGGATCGATCTCCCAGTCCTCGACCACCCGCACCAGGCCGGGCTGCACCTCGGTTCGGACGAGGCGCGAGCGTCGGTAGCGCCGCCCGGGACCAACCGCCTCGAGTCGGCTCGCGAGCACCTCGCCCCGGGCCACGGCGGCCTCCACCGGATGCCCCGAATCGGCCGAGTCGGGAGGCAGCAGCTTTGCAATTGCCTCGTCGACTTTCCGGCCCTCCTCTTCATCCAGGTAGGTGACGGTCTCCGTCGGATTTGTCGCCCGGGCGGATACCGGTTCGCCGACGGCCGATCTTGGAGATTCCGTCCCTTCGTGTTTCCGCGACGAAGAGATCGCCCAAAAAAGCAGGCAGATGAGAACGAAGGCCAGACCCAGGGAGATTGATCGTCGGCTCGGCATCGCTGGTGGGGAGTTTCGACAAAAGATTGATATGCAGTCAATGACAAACCGCGGAAGGCTCCCGGAAGACGCGCACCTCTTTCGATCATCGGAGGCGGCCGGGGTGCAGTTTAAGGGACAAGTTTAAGGGACAAGTTTAAGGGACAGACAAAGTTTACGGACAAAGTTTACGTCCCCGCATCATCACCGACCAAGGCTCCCAGTTCAAAGGCCGCGAGTTCAAGGCCTTCATCGCCCAGTGGCAGGCCAGTCACGTCATGACCAGCCCCTACTACCCGCAATCCAATGGCAAACTCGAGCGCTTCCACCAGACCTTGAAGGACCAGGCCATCCGCCCGCTGACCCCGCTCGATGTCGCGGAGGCCAAGCGGATCACCGGAGACTTCATCGACTATTACAACACGACCCGCCTGCACTCAGCCATCGGGTTCATCGCCCCCAAGGACCGGCTCGAAGGGCGCCATCACCAGATCCACGCCGATCGCGACAAAAAGCTCGAAGAAGCCCGCCGTCGTCGTAGAATCGCCCGTCAGACTCTCGCTCAATCCCAACCCAAATACCGCCACCCAACCCTACCGGCATTAGCTTAACCTGATGCTCCCATTCGGACATTTACGCTGAACCGGGACACGTGAAAGCGGGCCTCGTCAAAGTATCCGCCGGCGTCTTCGCTGGATTTCCTTCAGTCTGCCTCTGAGCTGCCTTTGTGTCCGAAATGAATCACGTGACGGCCAGGAGGCATTCGTTGGAACGCCCGAACTACCGGCTCGTGCGGAATTGACTGAACTTGCAATCTCGCTTTCTTCCTTGCACTCTTGCTTCCGCGGATGTCCCCTGCCTGGGGGTTGAGAGGCCATCTCCCGCCAGCGGAACTGCATTGCTTCCCCGTGTCCTCATTGCCACATGCCGCTTCAGCGGATCCGAGCGAAACGGACGAGCTCTACGACGCCTTCCTGTCGCACAGTTCCACCGACCGACCTGCCGTCCGCCGCATCCAACGGTTTCTTGAAGCCTACTCTTTCGGCTCGCCAAGAAGGGCCCTCCGGGTATTCCGCGATTACTCGGATCTGCCTTCGGGCGAGTTGAACCACCAGTTCGAGGAGGCTCTGGCGCAATCGCGGTTCCTGCTGGTGGCTTCGTCGCCGGCAGCAGCCGAATCGAAGTGGGTGGACCACGAGATTCGTACGTTTGAAACGATTCACCGCGATCCTACCCGGATCTGCGTGGTGGTCGTGAAGGGCTCGGTGGGCCAGGAAATCCTGGGCCCCTTAAAGCAGCGAGATTACCTCCGTCACGATCTGACGGGAGGGTGGTTTCTGGGTATCCCGCGACTCCGGACCCGGATTGAACTGCTCAGGATTCTCGCGACGCTCACCGGGCAATCGATGCGCACTCTTGCGAGGTGGCACTTTTGGAGAACGCTGCGCAACTGGAGCCTGTGGTGCCTCGCGACCTTCATCATCCTGCTCCCGGTCATCATTTACGCTCTCCAATCGGTGCGCATATGGAATCGGATCGATGTGGTCGGCGACCGCGGGCGAAGCGTCTTCCCGGTTTATGCGGAGGTCGAGGGCGGCGCCATCGAGCTTGCCTATCGATTCCGGGGTCAGGGGCCACAGGGCTTTCGAAACTATTTTTTCCAAACCGGGGATGCACTCGGGAAGCCGATTCAAGGGAGCTTTTCAAAAGGATTCAACTCTCACACGCGCTTGCTGCCCGAATCCTTGCTGCCGCCCTTGACCGGTCTGAAGCTTCCGCCGTCCTCCAGTTATAGAAACATCACCAATCGAAACCCGGCAACGTGGGCCTTCCTGGGACGTCCTCTCCCTGATGTATCCATCGTCGTGCAACCCATGACGCTGACCGAGGAGGAGCAGAGTCAGGCCAAAGACGACGAGGTCGAATTCGGGTATCCGGTCCCTCCATCTAAGTCGTCGGTGATTGTCACGCAATCGGGTGGCCAAACGCACCTCTGTCTGGTCGAAGATCTGAATCCGTACTGGGCGGAGCGCGACGGCAACGGCAATCCAAGCTCCCCTTCCAAGGGCCTGGCCATCGTGGTCGATCCCGATCTGGGAATGTGGCTCGGAGTTTCAGGCTGGGATGCGCGCTCCAGCGGCGGCTTGTGGCACAGCGGAGACGGCGGACGGACTTGGAACCGTGTCGATGGGTTCGAGAGCGTCACGTCGCTCGGGATCCGATCGGAGGGCGACCGGAAGTGCATCGTGGTGGCCGAGTCGCATTTCGATCGGTGGATTGGGATGCTGCTGGAGCCCTATCCGTCGCGGGTGGTGATCAGCGGTAACAACCTTCAAACCTGGAACATTGCTGATGCGCCTCCCTACGGTTCCCGGTCGGAAATCGAGTTCGCCGGCACGCTCTCACCCGGGCAGGAAGTGTTCCGTATCGATGGCTCCCTCTACCGCAGTGCAATGGTGCCGCGCTGGAAATCACTGCTGCGTGGAGAGATCGGCAGGCGCCAGTGAAGGTCGCCAAGCGTGACAAGATTCCCTCGATTAGGGGCGGGAATTACCTGTTAGATAGCCGGATCAGGTGCCGACTTCGGACAGATCCACGCGTCAAAGAAAACCACCGCCAACTCCAGTTCCACGCCCGGATGATTCGGAGGCCTCGACGACCTCAAACTCGTTAGGCACCCGGTCACGATGTCGACCCCGATCCCAATTCTCTGGTCTCATCGCGAACGTCGACCGCATTGAACCCAACAGCCGGAGCGGTTTCGCCAACCGTTCCCGAGGTTTGCCTCCTGGAAGTGTCCAAGCCATCTTTGCCGTGTTCGATGGGAATCAAGCAAAAGGCAATCCGCCTTGCTGCTCGGGTAGAACTCAGTTCCGTTCTCGCCATCAGTTCACATCCATGATAGCATCGCTGGTATGAGGATCCGTCCAAATCGTGCCACGCTGCGTCTGCGGATAACCACGCTGGTTCCCTGCCGCGACGGATTTGGTGCGGAGGGTCGCGCGACCGTCGTGAAGACGCCCGAAGCCCCAAATGAAGGAGACTTCATCCGGGCACAGACGGGGGACACGATCACATTTTTCGTCTCAGAATCCGATCTCCTCTCAATTGGCAGGCTTTACGAGGCGGAAGTCTCGCTGAATGCGGATGCGAGGGGCGGGAGGATCGTCATCCGCCGCGCCCTCCCACTGCCGGGTTAGACCCCGACCTCCACCTTGATGGAGCCATCGGCGGCCTGCTTGACGGCCTTCAGGCTGACTCCAGTGGCGTTCCCGTTGTTTGCCCGCGTGTTCGGATGGGTCGACTGCGCATCGCCTACTTTCGTGAGGCCCAAAGTTCCCGGGAAAACATCCGCCTTGTCCCCGGCGTTCTTGTCCATCTCCAGGTCGCGCTTTCCATCCGCCTGCACCAAGGCCACCCGATAGGCAAGTGGGTTGTCATTGCCGGACTGCTGTTCGTCGATGTGCCAGAGCGCCAAGCCGGATCCGGGGAGTCCGCTGTCACGCCCTTTCTTCTGGCGGTTTTCGATCAGGAAATATTCTGGTCCTGCTTTGCCCTTGGTCCAGAGCCGGAAGTCGTCGGTTGAGCCGCAGGATGGGGCCGGGGCCGAACCCAATCATCCTTTCAGTTGAGAAATTCCCTTCCAAACGAGCCCGCAGATCTCCTGGGTGGAGGGAGCTGATCCCATTTCTTCATCACCCGATGAATCCACCCGGACCGAATGGAGGAGACGGAGGTTATCCTCGGGAGACAATCCGTTCTTCAAGAGGGCTGCGAGCGTTTCAGGGCTTTTGACTCCCCTGACGAATTTCCAGAGTTCGTTGAGAGCATCGCCGGGTGGATTGGTGGTGACTCCGGCAAAGGCTTCGTGTTTCAACCCGGCGAGAATCGCGGAGTAGGAATGTCCACCCTTGTGTTCGCGGTAAGGTTCGGTGGTGAAATCGGCGGGCGGCGCTTTGGGACGGTTCTTGAAATCGACAAGCCACCGGGCGAGCAGGGCGGCGGCTCCACCTCCTTCGGCAATGAGGAAAACGGGTTTCCCGGCCTCGAAAGCGTACAAGGCCTCCTCGAAGACGCCCGGCATGATGCTGGCGAAACCCCGGGTTTTGCCTCCGATCAGGATGTGGGCGGTGGTGTGGATACGGAAGCGGCCATCGGAGTCGTTGTCCTCGGCGTTGGGCAGACGGCAAAGCAGCGGCGATTCCGGATCGCAGATTTTGCGGCGCATCACCGAGTAGCTCAATGCCTGTTTCGCGAGCTCGGTTCTCTCGAATTCCTCCAATGCCGCCGCGTAGACCCTGCGTTTTTCGCGCCGCTCCTGCGGTGTGTCGTCTGCCAAATCCTCCGGATCGAGTGGAACCGGCCGTTTTGGCAGCGCATTGGCATCAATTCCGGTATCCTCCAACGGCACCTTCGCGAAGGTGCAGATGTCGGTCCACAGCGCGATCTTCTGCGCATCCACCTTTTGTTCTTCGTGCCAGGCGACGGCGCTGAAAAGCCTCGCCTCGCGGGTGCCCTTGGAAGCCGGATTGCGGGAATCCCGTTCGGTGACGAGCAACTGGAGCAAAGCCGCCGTGAAATCGACCCTCTCTTCCCACGGCCTTTCCGGCCGGAGGGTTTTGGGCACATGACTGCCGTAAAGCAGCGATGCTCCGGCACGGACAATGGGACGGACCAGGCGGACCAGCAGTTCCTTCACATGTTCGTCTCCCATTCCGAGTGAGAGGATGTTGCCGGAGTTCCCGGCGGAAATCGCGATGATGGAACCGGCCAGTGGGGCATTTGATGATGTGAAGGGATTCCCGCTGTCGAGAAATGGCGTGAAGCGGATTTCCGCGATGGAGGCTTCGAGGCCCTCGCGTTCCATCTTGCTGAGGCCGTATCCGGGATGGAGGATTTCCGCAACCGGGCGCTCGCGTCCACGGTCCTTGACGATGCGGTTCACCATGACCGGATCGGGTGCCCGGTTGATGTAAACCAACCGGTCTGATCCCTTCTGTCCCCGCGAAGCCGCCGTGACCGTCGCCAGCACTTTGTAAAACAGTCCGAAGAGGATCTCCCTCAACAAGGTCGTAACCACAAACCGGGCGGACATCGCCGGCTGCTGGTCATTCCACCGGGCACACGGAGAATATCCCAACTCCGCGATGGTTCTCCCGAGCTGACGCCCCTGCATTGTCTGAACCACGACAACGGGGGGAATGAAGTAGCGGGCCGCTTCCTTGCTGCCGACCGCCTCTTCCCGAACCGGGGCGAGAAAATCGCGAATCTCCTTTCGGCACCACGGGCGGTCCGCGTAATTGTCCCCCTGGACAACGATCAATCCGGCGGATTCCTCCGCGAGCGACGAACCAATCACTTCGGCGAAATTGTAGCCCGAGGCGATGTCCGTCTCGTCAAAGAAGGCCTCGCATTGGGTCTCCCGTTGGATGTATTCTTTGATGGCGATGGCTTCGTTGGTATCGTCTGCCTTCGCGTGGCTCAGGAAGATTTTGATTTTTGCCGGAATCGCGGATGATTCTCCCTCATCGCTTCCCCTTCGCAGCCAGAAGCGCATGTCGCGACAGATCACCTCCGTAAGACGTGAAAGCAGTTCGAGATCGTCGGGTACCGCATCTCCCCGGCCAATGTGACGGATGAAGTTGAGTTTCTTCATTGCCTCCGGCATGTTGTAAGCCACGGATTCCACCGCCACGGGGAATACGCGGAACTCACCCTCTTCGCAATCGTTTGCAGGACGGCGGTTTCCTCTGACATCGTCATCCGCCTTCGCGAAGTCCGAAATGTATTTCCGCCATTCCGGGGAGGATACCATGTGGGCGTCGATCAGCGGGATGATGTAGTTTCTAACACCTTTTTCCCTGCATATCGGGATTGGCGACCCCTCGGAACCGTCCAAGGAAGTGCTGCGGAAATACACCGGGATGCCATCCATGGTTTCCAAGCGGAACCATTGGTAGATCCGCCGGGCAAGGGAGATCCCGCGATTCTTCAGCGCTGGATCCTCGGACTTGTCCATGTCCGGATGCCAAAGAACGTAGATCCGGATCGGGGAGAGGGAGGAACTCCCATTTTCATTTGAACTTTTGGAAGCCATCGAATTCGATTTCATTTGGGGTTGAACTAGTCAATGGATTTTAGAACATCCTCGGTCTTGCAATCCATCTCCCAATGGTTAGTCTTGCACTCATAGACGAACCGGAATCGTTCGGGAAGGGAATTTGTGCAGGAACTGGGGTAAATCATGACAGGCGGTGTCCGCCGCGCCCCGATGCTCGCGATGCATGACCTCAAAAACATCGTTCAGAAGGGTTTGATCGGCGATAGCTCCCGATCTGTGCATCCTCCTTGTTGATCTGTTCAACGATTTCCCAGATCCCATAGGTCGCTTCCCGTCTCCGACCGCTCCATCAAGAGTCTTGTCTCGCGGTCACGCAATCGCGCTGAATCGTCGGTCGACATCGTGATCGGAGAATTGGTAGCAGAATAGAATCCATCAGGCATGTGGTCATGCCGATGGTCAAACAAGTCATTCATCTCCATTCGCCATGCCCTATCTACACACACGTCAGCACGTCCATAACCGTGGTCGCGCTCCCATCCACTTTCTCGATGAACTCCTCGACTGGGGCCGCACCGCCCCG
The DNA here is from genome assembly GCA_041917795.1 of Verrucomicrobiales bacterium. Classification (GTDB taxonomy): domain Bacteria; phylum Verrucomicrobiota; class Verrucomicrobiia; order Verrucomicrobiales; family DEV007; genus Arctic95D-9. The sequence goes on along the minus strand of JAYRWX010000037.1, from coordinate 85,051 downwards.
GACGAAATCTTTGCTTCCAACGAAGCCAGCGACATTTATTCAAGCGTCCGAAATACCCTGGGTCCCTGGCGAGATCTCCGCCATCGCCGCGCGGTCATGCTGGAGGTACTGAGGGTCCTCGGTGGTTTCGAGTCTTCCTGGAATTGGCGGGAAGGAGTGGATACCAACAACCCGGATTCCGACACGCCGGTCGAGATCGAGGCGGGCATTTTCCAGGTCAGCGCCAATTCGATGAACTTTGGTCCCGAACTCCGTAGCTTGGTGCGTCGTCGTGAGGGCGCGACCGACCCGCTGACGTTCCAGCGTGCGATGAAGGACGATCACCTGCTCAATCGCGTCAAGCTAAGGAGTGAAGAGTTGCGGCGTAAAGGCTGAGCCTTTTTCGTTTTTCGTGGACGAGGTGCCGGAGATCATAGCGGAATGGTTCATATAGATTCTGTCGCGTGCGGGTCAGGAAGTAATGCGAGCAGGCATCGCAGAGCTTTTCGATGCTGATGCGACGGCCCTCGGACAGCGAGTGATTGAGTTGGGCCTGGAGATCGATGGTGAGGAGTTGCCGGATCAGAACAGCCATGACCAGCGCCTCGATCAGAAAGGGATCGGTCCGATGGTTGAGTGAATGATGAAGTTGGCTGGACTGCTTCATCGCCCGGAACTGGATCTCGATGCTCCAACGGATCGAGTAGAGCTTGTAGATCTGGTCGGGATCGATCCTGTCGTCCCCGATGTTGGTGATGATGAGACTCCATCCGTCCTGGATGAGACCCCGCTTTGCGGCGGTCACACCTCTTCGCTTGGCATCCCGGTGCCGTCGGCGACGGTTCTTCTCCGTTTCCTTGGGCGACAACCGCGTTGCGATAAGGCGACAGCGATGAGCCCGGTGCCGCCCGATCCACAGGTCCATGTCGAGGCGCTTCGCGGTGGTTTTCCCGAGGATCTCGTCGAGGTAAGTTCCTTCCCCGTCGAAGCAGGTCAGGCTGGCGGGCAATCGACTGATCCAGAACGCCTTGCGGCATTCGATCTCCTCCAGAGCGTCCAGTGAGAAGTAGCCCCGGTCCCGCACCACAAGGTCACCGGCCCGGCATTCCGAAGGCAAGTCGAACCCGATGGTCTGATCGGGGTTGCGTGCATCGTGAAGGCCGGCACTGACGGGGCGTCCGGTGAGCCAATCCGTGACGAGGTTGATCTTGCACCCCGCCGTCTCGATCTTCCCGTTCCCATTGTTGGGGAAGTGATGGGCGTTGCTCTTCGCCATGGAGATCACCGTCGAGTCCTCGATGAGAATCCGCTGGAAAAGCGCTTCGGAAGACGGGGCTTGCTCCTTGCAAAGCAGATGGTTCATCACCCTGACGAGGAACTCCGAGGATCTCGGAGAAAGCCGTTCGGACATCCCCTGACGGGTCATGGAGCGAATCTCGAACTCGGCTTGAGACGTGGCGAGATGCTGAAAGGAGGAAGCGCCTCTGGTGGCGCATTGGATGAGTGCGAAGAGAAAACCTTCAGCCGAGAACTTGTGGGAATGCCTCCGGACAAGGCCGGAAATTCTTGCGAATCATTCAAGTTTTGAGATGATGGCATGCGGGGCTGCGGTGCGAAAGCTACTAGACATAGACAACGTGCCGTCGCCTTCGCAATGTCAAGCGGAGCCACCGCTCTTCTTAACTTTATCTCATTATATATCAATCAGTTGCAACGGTAGCTTGACGCAAATGACCCTCGACCGGTCGGAAGTCAGCCAAAAAACCATGTTTCAGCGTCCTCTTCTTTATAGGCATTTCTCTCCATGGGATGCAACGCGGATGAGAGCGAATGACACGCAGATAGCCGCGGATCCGAACGGGTGGAAAACCATTCCCCAAGGGGGACTTCGGAAATGAATCGCAGATCGAGCCACCGAAACGATCGAGCGCCCCCCATTTCAATCCACACCCCGCTACTTCCCCTCCAAAACAATCATCAATTCCTGCGGCTTTATCGCCAGAGTGATCTCGCCCTCATGAATGCTCTGGCTGCCTTCATCGACGATCTTTGCCTTCGCATCGCTGCGCCAGCGGTGGAGGGTTTTGCTCAGGCGGCTTTCGGCGGCGGGGAGTTGGATCCGGACCCTTAGCGTCGCGGCGGGGTCGTAGACGGCGGTGGGAGTGCTCGTGAGGCCGGTGAGATTGACCACGGCGAAACTCCACCGGCCATCAGGCAGGCGGGCGGCGGCGGCGTTGACCTTCGGCTTTTGACCATGGGAGTTCACGAGGTCTCCGCCCGGCTCCGCGGTGAGGGGATGAATCTGGCAGCCGGTGGGGAAGGCGACGCGCAACATGCGGAGGTAGGTGTATTGCAGGGATTCAAATTCCCTTCCCGTCTTGCGGTCGAAGACGAGCAACTTGGTCGCGTTGTCCGTGTCGAGGGCGAGGTTCCCGCTGTCGGCGTAGGCGATGAAATGAATCCAATGGGTGACGCGATGATTGAGGTCATTGAGGAAGCGGGCCGCCAGGGAGGCCGCGCGCTGCGTGTCCCCGGGCTCCTCGTGGCCGGTGTTGCCGGCTTCGGTGATCCAGAATTCCTTGTTCATCCCGGTGATGGCGGTGGCGATGGGAGTGTTCGCGGCCATGCTGTAGCTGTGGGTGGCGAGGCCCTGCACCGCTTTCAGGGCCACGGGATCGGCGCCGATCGCCGCTATCATCTCGAGGCTGGATCGGTCGTTGTTGGCGCGTTCGGGGGCGACGATGCCGACCTGCTGGAGGCCGCGTTGGTCGAGTTCCCGACGCAGGGCCGTCACACCCTCGACGACCTGCTGCGGGGAAAATTTCTCGGGCTCGTTGGCGAGGCCGGTGACCTGAAGGGCGACCTGATGCCGGATTTTCAACTGCAGGATGAACTCGGCCAGCTTGGCCGCGTATTCCGCCATGGGCTCGGTGGGGGCCTCTTCGCCGCGAGCGGGGGCGAGCAGGAGGGTCGTCCCGCCGTGTTCCTGCGCCAACTTCAAGCGTCCGCTCTCGAGGTAGCGCCGCGTGAAGGTGGCCAGCATCGTCTCCACCGTTTCCTTCTCCCCGCTGGGAGCCCAAAGGCGGACGACGTTCATCTTGAGGGCTCCGAAGACCCGCTTGGAGAAATCGGGAAGGATGCCCCCGGGCAAGGGCTCCAACTCGGTCGCCAAACTGGTCCCGAAACCGAGCAGCGTCTGGGCCGGCTCGGCCTCGACCGTGAGAAGGATCGGGGCCTTCTCGTCGGTCTGTGCCTGCCCGACGAAGGGGAAGAAGGCGAGAGAACAAGCAAGCGCCACGATCGGGTGCAGGCGGAGGGTACGGGTCGCGATCATGGGATGCGTCGGGGATAGGGAAAGGGTTGAAAGGGATCCACCGCTCGCCCTCATCCTGCCCAGGTGGCTCCGGGGGCAGGGTATCGGAGCGATCGATCTTTTCAAGGGCCGCGGCGTCGTGTCTGAGGAACTCGGGTCGATTCGTGGTTTCACCTTTTTCGACCACGGATGGACATGGATTTTCACGGATGGGTTGGGGAAGGGATGGAACGCGAATGTTCGCAAATCGGGATCGGTGGAGGGAAGGGGATCGGCGGTGATTCCGCCTATTTTTCATTTCTTCGCGGGGAGTTGTAACCGCAGGGCGCGCCTTCCCAAGAAGGGGATGAGAAAAGTGGCATTCGGGAATCAACTTTGGCCCGGTGCCGTCTCTGAAACCATCCGAACCTCATCCCTCATCCAACCTGACATGAACACCAAAACCCTCATCCTCCTGACCAGCGCCCTGCTTTTGACGGCGCCCCGCGCACGCTCCCAGGAGCAAACCATCGCCCTGGGACGGGTCAATTCCGCCGGAGACATCGTGGGTAGCGCGAATCCCCTTGGCGCCGTGATCTCCGGAACCCGCCCCAGCGACGGGCACTACGAAATCACTGTTGCCGCTCCGGGCGCGTTCACCGGCGACGGGGTGGGAGACTTCCTCGTCCAGGCGATGGTGCGCACCACCGGTCTCACTGACCGCGCCTGTTCCAGCGAAGTGCTGAGCGTGGATCCCGACAATCTCGTCGTCGGAGTAAACATCGCGGACATGGAGGACAACACGGATCTCGATGCTCCCGAGGCCGCGAACTTCTCCTTCCAGTTCGCGATCCATCGTCTGCCCGCCGGCACGGCGGTCTCGCCACAGTCCCGCTACCTCTATGCGACCGGCAGTGTCACCAACAACGGCGCGCTGAAGCTCGGCGTCACCGCGGACGGTGCGCTCGTCTCGGCCTCGCAAAACGGCATCGGGGATTACCGGGTGCGCTTCGAAAAGGCCGGGGCTTTCGGTATCGGGCTCGACAACTACCTGGTCTTCGCCAGTTCGGGCAGCTCAAGCTCCTTCAGCGACAACATCCTTTCCGGAGCGCCGAGCTTCACCAACGGAGATGCGTTGGAATTCACGATCCGCGGCGCCGATGTCCAGAACGCTTCGAACGTGAACCCGGAAGCCGAGGACGAGGAGTTCCATTTCCACGTCTATCGCATCACCGATGCCGAGACGACTGGCGCGGCCGCCTCGCGGCTCCTCCTCGGCATGGCCAGCGTGCAAGGCGACAATGGCATCCTTCGCCGCGGCGCGACCTCGATTAACGATGCCTTCCTGACTTCGGAGCGCAGCGGAATCGGTCGTTACAGCGTCGTCCTGAACGCCCCCGGACGTTTCACCGGCAAAATCGTCGATGACTTCATTATACACGCGGGCATCAATGCCACCGACATCACGGATCATTCCATCATCGCCGAACCTTTCCTCGTCGGACCCGACTCGCTCACCATCGCGATCCGCACCAATGACCTCGAAGATAGCGGTGCGCTGATCGCCGTTGCCTCGGACAGCGACTTCTTCCTGATGATCCACGATGCCAATGCCGTCGCGCGCCCGGATCTGCTCACCGGCAAGAGTGCGGTGCCCGGGAAGATGCGGGGCGACAATCGATACAGCCTCAATGGGGTCGGACAAAAGCTGCCGCTGAAAGCCGCCGCCACCGGCAGGGTCCGCTTCCACGCCGCGGTCCAAAACGACGGCAATGTGGCCGACTCGATCCCGTTCCGCGGCAAAGGCGGTGCCGGCCTGCGCAGGACCCGTTGCTATCGGATGAGCGGGGGCAAGGTCAACGTCACCGCTGCCTTCCGCGCCGGCGGCGATCTCTCCGAGGGCTTGAGACCGACCGCGGCGACGGTCTACCGGATCGAGTCGAATTTCCCGACGGACTCGTCGAAGACCCGCACGAGCCTGCGCCTGTTGGCGCGTTCACAGGGAACGCCGGCACTTGTCGACGTGTCCCGGGTGGAGGTCATCCGCAATCCTTGAGACGGGCTTGCGGCTCTCGATTTCCTTGCCACGCGAGGGCAAGCAGCGTTTCAATGGGCGGTATGAGACTTCCTCTTGCCGCCCTCTTCTTGTTTGCCACCCCCGCTTTCCCGGTGGACCTGGCGACGCTGGTGAGGGATGAATTGCCCTCGCTGGTCTCGCTTTATGAGGAACTTCACGCCAACCCGGAACTCTCCCTGCAGGAGTCGGAAACCGCGGCCCGCATCGCGGAAGAGCTGCGGGCCACGGGGCTCGACGTGAGCTCTGATTTTGGCGGCCACGGAGTCGTCGGCATCCTGAGGAATGGTGAAGGTCCAGTCGTCCTCATCCGCACCGATCTCGACGCCTTGCCGGTGCGCGAGCTAACCCGGGCTCCCTATGCGAGCACGAAGGTGGTGAAGGATGACCTGGGGCGCGAAGTCGGCGTGATGCATGCCTGTGGACACGACGTCCACATGGCGGCCTTCATCGGCACGGCCCGCATCCTGGCAAAAACCAAAAACACATGGAGTGGAACCGTCGTCCTGGTGGGCCAGCCGGCGGAGGAGCGTGTCCTCGGGGCGCGGATGATGCTCAAGGCGGGCCTGTTTTCGAAGTTTCCCAAGCCGGATTACGCATTGGCCCTCCATTGCTCCGCCGACATGGCCCATGGCCAGATCGGCATCGTCGAGGGGCATGCGCTGGCCAACGTCGACACGATCGAGATCATCGTGAAAGGTGTCGGAGGACATGGTTCGATGCCCCACCTCGCCAAGGATCCCGTCCTGCTTGCTTCCCAGATCGTCGTCGCACTCCAGGGCATCGTCAGCCGCGAGGTGAAACCCGGCGACCCCGCGGTCGTCACGGTCGGCAGCATCCAAGGCGGCACCAAGAGCAACATCATCCCTGACGAAGTGAAGCTCCAATTGACTCTGCGGAGCTATGAAACGAGGACGCGGCAACACCTCATCGATTCCGTGAAACGCATCGCGGCCGCCCAGGCCGAATCGGCCGGGATGCCCACGGATCGGATGCCCGAAGTGATCGTGGCCGAGGACAGCGCCAGCGCGCTCTACAACCAGCCGGAGCTCTGCCGCCAGGTCCGCGCCGCCCTCGGGCCCGTGCTGGGGGCTGAAAATGTGCTGACCCGCGAGCCGGTCATGGGTGCCGAGGATTTCTCCGAATATGGCATGACCAAAGAAAAGGTTTCGCTTTGCATGTTTTGGCTCGGCACCCAGGCACCGGAGCGCGTCGCCGAGGCGAAAGCACAGGGGAGGACCCTGCCCTCGCTGCACTCACCGCTTTTCCTGCCGGTTGCCTCGCCGACAATCGAAACCGGTGTCACCGCGATGAGCGCCGCGGCCATATCACTCTTGAAGAAGTGATTCACCTCATCGATCCGACGAGTTCCTCAACCACGGTGGCGATCCGCTCTTCCACGTCCTCCGCGTAGGCGGCGCGGTGTCCATACTCGTACATGCCGGTCACGCCCTCGTAGCCGCCCTCTTTCAGCACGCGGAGCGATGGCACGTAGCTGAGCAGGTCGTTGTTGTAGCCGCAGACCCACGTGTCGTTCCAGCCATACTCGTCTTTGAAACGCAGCGAGTAGTCGACCACCGTCTCTCCGGTGAGTGCGATGAAGGTGAGGTCTCCGCCGAATTGCCAGACCTGGACGGGGTAGCGCACCTGGTCCGGCGGACCCGAACCGGCTTCGTATTGGCGGATGAAATGCTCGAACTCGCGCCGCGGCATGCCCGAGAGATTCGGGAGACGTTCGCGCAGTTCCGCGAGGGGCAGACCTTCCCGCAGGGACAGGGCAGTGTCCTTCATCGCCACGCGCAGGGGGCCGGACACAGGACGTGCGCTGTCCGCATCCACCGTCTGCCGGACCGCCTCGGCGAGGATCTTTCCGTACATCGCCGCCAACTCCGTCGCTTCAAGATCGCGACCGCGGATCCGGGGTAGGGGGTTCGCGTCGCCCCCGCAGTTTTGTACGAACATCGTCACCGCGCCCGGGTAACTCCGCTCCAGTTCGATCTGCGCAAAGCCGGCGTAGTCGCCGTTGATGCTCAGTCCGCCGAGTGCCGTGGTGTGGCAGGAATAACCGAAGAGCAGGCCGCGGATCTTCTCTCCCGATCGGACCATCAGCACGGGCACGTCGTGATCAACCTGGTTGCCAAAGGCCCGGCTCTCCGGACCGCGGGCGCGGCGTCGATTCACGGCGACCCCCGCGAGCCCGAGATCGTAGGCGAGCTCCGCCGGTGCCAGGTCCGCGATCGCCGCCCCGATGACTTCCTGGTATTGGGCGTAGAGACGCGAGGTGTAGCGATCCCGGGCGGCGGCCTCTTCCGGGGTGAACTCGTAGTAAAGCCAGAGCACGTCCTCCGTTACCGGGCAACTGTGGTTGTGCGATGCATTCAGAATGAGATGATCCCGCGCGATGCCATGTCGATCGAGGGCATCGCGGGCGATGCGATCGACCATGCGCTCACTCAACCCGACGAGATCGGCGGTCACGATCACCGCGGTGGCACCGTTTTCGTCCCGTATAGCCAGCGCCTTGAGCCAAATCGGATGTTCAACCCGCTCCGACATCCGGGTCTTGCCACCATAACCCGCCAAAGGCACCGGTTCGGCTGGAGTGATGTCGATCTTTGCGAGACCGGCGAGCCATCCGGCATTTGCAGGACTCCGGGCAAGGAGCCCGACGCAGATCAGAAGGATGAGGTTTCGGGGGATCATGGTCTCAGTCCATCACGAGATTGTCGGCACATGAGCAGCAGGGCAAGTGCGTGAATGTGGCTCGGCGGATGCTTCGCGATCAAGCTCGCGAATTCGAGTGCCTTGTTCTAGGATCGGTGGATGCGGAAACCGTCGGATGTCGGGCGAACTTTTCTCCTATCAGTGTTCTTTGCCGTCGTTTCGGTATCGGGGCTGATCTTCTTCACCTTCCGGAAATCCACCCCCGCCTCGAGGTCCTTCGGTTACCGGAACGTCGAAGGGCTGGAGCTCTCGCTGGATGCCTACTTCCCGCCGGACTGGAAAAGCACGGACCGCCGGCCCTGCATCGTCTGGTTCTTCGGCGGAGGCTGGGAAGTGGGTGTTCCGGTTCAGTATGCTCGCCACTCGGAACATTTCACCAAGCTGGGCATGGTTTGCCTCACGCCCGACTATCGCGTAAAGAAGCGGCACGGGAGTCGGTTCACACCCTTTGACGCGCTCGATGATGCGAGAGCCGCCATGTCGTGGGTGCGCGATCATTCGGCCGAGCTAGGGATCGATCCCAAGCGGATCGCCGCTGCCGGAGGGTCGGCCGGCGGGCATCTCGCGCTCTCCTGCGCCGTCATCGCAGGGGGAGCCGGAGGAGGTGCTTCACCGGCTCCGAATGCCTTGATTCTTTTCAATCCCGTGGTGGACTTCGACATCCCCATCGTCGCCAAAAAGGCCGATCCGGCGGAACGGAAAAGGCTGATCGAAATCGCCCCTCTGCATCGCATCACTGCCCCATTGCCACCGACCTTGATTTTCCACGGTTGCGCCGACGCGGTGGTGCCGATCCAGACCAGCGAATCCTTCGTGGCGCGCGCCAAGGAAGTCGGGAGCCAACGCATCGAATTCATTCGCTATCCCGGGATGCGGCACGAGTTTCACCTCGCGGGAAAGGCGACGCGGAAGGAGTATCGGAAATCTCTGGGTGAGATCCAAGAGTTCCTTGGATCCCTCGGTTGGTGCGACCGGCCTTGACTGTCCAACTGGGACGGACAAAAAAGCAAGTGGCGGACCTTCGCCTCAAACGACGGTCCGGAGGATCGTCCCGGTCAGAGTTCGGATCTCCATCGGATCCAGGTCCGGACCGATACAAACGAGGGAGGCTTGTGCTTTGCGTAGTCCGGTCACCTCGTAGGGCTCGCCGACCGGTTCGCCCATGGCCCTTCCAAAGAGCCAACGATTCCGGGGTCGTTCCCGCAATCGGACGAGGGCCTTCGCCCGCACCACCACGGGAGGCAGGCTGTCGAGGAGCTCGATCAGATCCCGTTCCCGGTAGCGCCCAGGCAGAGCCACCTGGCATCCGGTGAAACGATGGGAGAGAGCATGGACCTCGTCCTGACGCATCGCCTCTGCGTTGGGGGAGACGGATGCGGAAGATAGGAGCCGGGCAGACTCGAGGTCTCGAGCCAGACCATGGGCATGGCTCCGCTTCGCATGCGGATTGACCGAGGCCACCGCGCGGGCGACCGCCCGCAGTTCGCGTGCCGGGAGCGCTTCCGCATGGGTCAGGACCCAATGCGTCGCCGTCTCGAGCTGGCGGCGCTCGAGTTTCTCGAATTCACCGCGCCGTCCCCAGTTCCGCGCATGGATCACGGCGACCTGCCAGCGGGGAAAGAAGTGCAGCTTCTCCTCAAGCAAGGTGAAACTCTCCAGCAGAGGCAGCGGGTCAGCCGTGCCGTTCAGCTCGACGAGGAGCGCTTCGCCACGGCTCGCCTGCGCGGCGAGGGCGAGCTGCACGAGTTCCCCAAGGCTGTCACAGCAAGCGCAACTTGCTGAAATCGGGGCGACCGAGGCGACATGTTCCGGGAGGGTTGCGGCGTCGATCTCCGCGTTCGCGAAATCGTTGAGGATGACGTCGCAGGATCTTCCGAGCTTCTGGGATTCGGTCAGGATATCGCGCAGCAAGGTCGTTTTCCCCGCGCCGAGGAAGCCGGTGAGGAAGAGAAGGGGCTTCATCATTTTCTTCGCGGACGTCCCGCCTCCGAGGGATCGCGAAGGTAGGAGCGAAGCCAATCGAGTCCCGCAGAGGGAGCCATCCAAGGTGTGGACTTCGGCAGTTTCGCGAAGGTCCGGTAGCAGGACGTGCGGTATGCGGATCCGGTGACTTCCGTGATCCATCCCTCATAGTCGAGCCACCACGCGAGGAAGCGCCGACTCTTTTCGACGAGGTCAGCACCCGGTTTGGTGCGCAGGAGTTCCTCGCGGTAGCGGCCCGGAGCGGGCGGTTCAATCCCATCGTAGAGATAGCAGCGCCGACGCGTGCGGATGTAAAGAAATCCCGGCTCGTCGGGATGATCGGAATACCAACCAGCGCAGGCCCCGTGCAATTCGATCATGCCGCTGTCGACGGATCTCCGATAGCAGCTCGTGCCATCGAGTCCCTCCGATTTCCTCCGTTCGAAGCCGTGCGCGATGAGGAGGTTTCCGGAAGGATGAATCACGTCGCGGCCCCAGAAAAACATCTGCTGGGCCAGGGCGTTGGTGAAGTCGCGCAAGAGGATTGAGGACGATGCGGGAGGGGAAAGTCTTTTCATGGCAAGGTCGCGAGCGATTCCTCCAATTCTCTCAGACATTCCCTCCAGAATGCCGGCTCCATCGCCTCGTAACGGATCGTTTCGTCGTCGATTCGGGTGGTGAAAAGGATGTTGCTCGGCTCTTCGAGCAGCTCCTGAAAGAGCGATTGCCGCAGCCAGGTCGCGACCGGATCGGGATGCTGCAAAAGCGGGCGCGGGTCCCCGCCGAAGGATTCGATCCGGAGGGCTTCGAGGATCATCTCAAGATCCGTCGAACCGAGAGGCGACCCGACGCGGCAAGCGCTGGCGCGGTGTTCGCGGACGATGGTGTGCAGGCGCTTTACGACGCGTTCGACCTCGATGTCCCGATCTCCGACCGACTGGGTCCGCGGCGATCGTTCGCGGAGCGAAAAATCGAGTCGCAGGATCTCGATGCGTGGCGGGAGGAAGCTCCTCCGTTCTCCAATTGGGGAATCCGGCAAATCCATCGCGGATCAGGCGTGGGCGTGCTCGCGCACGTGCTGCATCACCGTGCCGGTCGCGTCAATCGCCATGTCCCAACGGGGAAAGGGATCGGGAAAGCGCGCCTTCCACTCGTCCTTGTCCATCGCGAGTTCCTCTTCGGTGAGGAGGGCCTCGTCGAGCATCGCGGTGAGGGCCTCGCGGTCCATTCCGGCGCCGATCAGCACGATCTCCTGGCGGCAGTCGCCGTTCGGGCCTCGCCAGACCTTTTCGATCTCGGCGAGCTGGGCCGGATCGGTGGGCCAATGTTCCTTCGGTACCGCTGCCCAGAAGAAGCCGAGGCATTGATCGCGGCACATCGCTCCGGCCTGCGACCAGTAGCCCGCCATCTGCAGCCGGGTTGCGAGCCAGAAAAGCCCCTTCGAACGGATCACGCCCGGCCATTCCTGCTCGAAGACCTGCCGCAGCCGCTCAGGATGAAAGGGGATGCGGCGCTCGTAGACGAAGTTCGAGATGCCGAATTCCTCGGTCTCCGGCGTGTAGGAGATCAGCGAATCGAGCCAGCCGGGAGTCGCCTCGGCTTCGCTCATCTGGAATAAACCGGTGCCCATCACCGCATCGAGCGGCACCCGGGATTCGGTCGTCTCGTGGATCACCGCCTTGGGATTGAGAGCGCGGATCATCGCGTGGATGCGGCGCTTCTGATCTTCGTCGACGAGGTCGGTCTTGTTGATGAGGATGACGTTCGCAAACTCGATCTGGTCGACGAGAAGATCGACGATGCTGCGCTCGTCTTCCTCGCCCATGGCTTCGCCGCGGTCGCGGAGTTCGTCCATGCTCTCGTAATCGCGGAGGAAATTGAGCGCGTCGACCACGGTGACCATCGTGTCGATCTCGGCGATGTCGCCGAGGGAACGACCCTCTTCATCGCGGAAGGTGAAGGTCTCGGCCACCGGCATGGGCTCGCTGACGCCGGTCGACTCGATGAGGAGATGGTCGAAGCGGCCCTCGCGCGCGAGTTTGCCGACTTCGAGGAGGAGATCCTCGCGCAGGGTGCAACAGATGCAGCCGTTTGACATCTCGACCATTTTTTCCTCGGCATGGGAGAGGGAGGCATCGCCCGAGCGAACGAGGGCGGCGTCGATGTTCACCTCGCTCATGTCATTGACGATCACGGCCACCTTCTTGCCCTCGCGGTTGCGGAGGATGTGCTCGAGCAAGGTCGTTTTCCCGGCACCGAGGAAGCCGGAGAGGACGGTGACGGGGAGTTTGAGGCGGGACTCCGAAGAAGAAAGAATGCCGGACATGGCGAGACTTAACGCAAATCAATCGCAAATGCAATTGTTTTGCGTTTAAATCCAAGCCCGCATCACGCGATTCTCCGTCGCAGGAAAAACGACAAGGCGTAACAGCCCACCGCGATGAAGACGATGAAGGGTCCCGTCGGGATGTCGTATTGGTAGCTGATGGCGAGCCCGGCGGTGTTGGAGAGCGCGGTGATGCCGACCGCGCCGACCATGATCAGCGCGAGGGAGCGCGAATACCTCGACGCCGTAGCCGCGGGCAGGATGAGCAGGGCCTGCGAGAGGAAGAGCCCGGCGATCCGCACCATCAGCACGACGCTCATCGCGGTGAGGGTGAGAAGGAGGAAGTAATAGAACTTCGTCGAGACGCCGCGCAGCCGGGCGAACTCCTCGTCGAAAGAGACCGCGACGAGCTTGTGATAGAAGAGCGCGACCAAGCCGATCACGACGACCCCTAGGATGAGGGTGGCGATGATGTCGTCCCTCGAGGTGAGGAGGATGTTGCCGAAGATGAAACTCTCCAGATTGACGTTTTTCCCTGGAGCGTAGTGGAGGTAAAGCAGACCGGCGGCCATGCCGGTGGCCCAGATCGCGCCGATGATGGTGTCCTCGCGTTCCTTGAACCGAATCGTGACCCAGCCGATCACGCCGACGGAGAGCAGGCCGGCGACGATGGCACCGAGCATGGGTGTGAGCCAGGTCAGGTCGTAAACGCGGCTGTAATAGACCGAGGCTCCGATGCCGCCGAGGATGCTGTGGGCGATGGCCGAGGCGATGTAGCCGATCTGCCGCACCACCACGAGGCTGCCGACGACCCCGAAGGTGAGACTCGAGACGAGGCCGGCAAAGAGCGCGTAACGGATCACGGGGACCGTCTTCACCGCCTCGATGAAATCGCCGAAGAAATCAGTCATGCGAGCAGGAGGAATGGTCGCCTTGTTGGTGGCGGGTGCGGCGGTCGTGTTCGAGGCGTCGCCGCCCGCTGTAGATCTCGCGGATCGTCTCGCCGGACAGCGGCAGGCCGTGGCGGTGGACACGGTGATTGACGCAGAGCACCGAATCTCCGATCGCCGAGACCAGGTCGAGGTCGTGGGTGATCATGAGGATGGTCATGCGGCTGCGGAGGGCGACGAGGGTCTCGATGAGCGCCGCCTCGATGGTCAGGTCGATGTTCGCGGTGGGCTCGTCGAGCAGCAGGATCTCGGGTTCGCAAGCGAGCGCCCGGGCGACCATGACGCGCTGACGTTCGCCGCCCGAGAGATTGGAGAAAGGCCGCTTTTCGTAGCCGGCCAGACCGACCTCGGCGAGGGCGTGGCGGGCGACCTCGCGGCAGCGTTTCGCATAGGCTCCGAAAGGGAGGTGGTTGAGCCGGCCCATCAGGACGATGTCGAGGGCGGCGATTGGAAAGAGCGGATCGAAACGCATCGCCTGCGGCACGTATCCGATCCGGGTGCGCGACTCGCTCGGCTTTTTCCCAAAGAGGGTAAGCTGGCCGCGGTCCGGCTCGATCAGGCCGAGCATGAGCTTGGCGAGCGTCGATTTGCCGCCGCCATTTGGACCGATGATGCAAAGGGACTCGCCGCGGGAGACGGTGAAATGGACATCCTCGAGGACCCAACTGTGGCCATAGGAGTAGTCGACGCCGCGACACTCCACGAGCACCTCGGGTGAACCGCCGGGTGACGATTGAAGAGGGTTGGGTGCGGCACTCAACAGGGTTGGGTCCTCGTTCAAGGTGCGGTGCTGATGGCTTTGCCGATGGCGCGGAGATTGGCGATCACATCCTTTTCGAGGGGATCGAGTGACTCGACCTTGCCCCCGATGGACTCGGCGAGGGCCTGGGCGCTGGACTGGTCGAACTGGGGCTGCACGAAGATGGTGGTGACGCCTTCGTCCTTGGCCTGCTTTGCGATCTCCGCGACCTGCTTGGGAGTGGGCTTGCGGTTACCCATCTCGATGGCCTTCTGGACGAGGCCGTAGTCGAGCGCAAAGTAGGCGAAGGCTCCATGGTAAACGTAAAAGGCGCGGCCTTTGCGGGGAGCGAGCAGGGTTTTCAGTTCGGCATCGACAGCGGCGAGATCGCTTTTTAAAGAGGCGAGGTTCGCATCGATTTCGGCGGCAGCGGCGGCGGGAAGGTTTTCCTTGAGGGCGGCGGCGGCGATGCCGGCCTGATGGGTCAGGACGCGTGGGGAAAGCCAGACGTGGGCGTCTTTTTCTTCATGCTCGTGTTCGTGGGCGTGCTCCTTGCCCTCGGCGGCGGCCGAGGCACATTCGGCGCAGGTGCCTTCGAGGAGTTCGAGTCCGTCGAGCAGATTGACCTCCTTGGGGCCTGTCTTGCCGTCGCCGACGGCGACGTAGAAGTTGGCCTCGAAAGTCAGACCGCCGGCGAAGAGTAAATTCGACCGGGCGATGTCGGCGACCTGGCGGGGCGAGGGCGAGTAATTGTGACAGTCGCCGCCTTCGCCGACGATGGCCTTGGCTTCGATCCAGTCGCCGCCGATTCGCTGGAGCAGGTACTCGTAGGGGAGCACGGAGACGAAGACGCGGAGCTTTTCGTGATCGCCGGCGCGAGTCGTGCCGATCGCGAGGGCGGCGACAAGGAGGAGCAGGGTCGCTTTCATGGCATCGAGGCGAGGGGTCAGTTGCCCTGGCTCCAACTCGTGATCTGATAGTGGGAGTCCTGGCCGAGCGCGGCGACCGCATCGGACTTCGACACAGGCTTGGTGCCGTCGGTGACGATGACGAGGCGGTGCCGGTCGTCGCTTTCCTTTTCGATGCGAATGGTTTTGACGCCCTTGATCTTGCCGATGGCGCGGGAAATGGTCCGCTTGCAGTCAGCGCAGTCGATGCCCTTCATGCTGGCGGTGTAGGTGACATCGGCGGCTTGGAGGGTTACCGAGCCGAGGAGGAAGAGGGTGAGGATGGAGGCGAGGAGGGTTTTCATGAGGGGTAGGTGCAATTTTTTTGCGTTAACCACTGCAAATCTCTTGCATTATCGAGTTCCGCAGGCACAAATGCAAGGAATTTGCGCTACCTGTCATGATCGCGTCCCCCCGACTCCTCCTGTTTTTCACCGCCACGATTTTCCTGGCGAGTCCTTGCCTGACAGCGCAGGAGAACGCCGAAGACGTTTTTGTCTACGAAGTCGGGAAGCGGAATTTCCTGACCGGTGAGGGAGTGGATGTGGGTGGGTTTCTGTTCCCGACGCTGTTTGTGAATGCGGCGGGCGGAATCTTCGAACCCGGGGCGGGACCGGAAGATTTCGCCGGAGGGGAACATGATCCCCAGAACGAGTGGGGCATCTCGGCGATCCATCTGCATCTCGACGGTACCTTCACCGACACGCTGAAAGGTTCGGTCTCCGGCGTGGGGCAGCAGGGCGGCGGCCACGTTTGGAGCGCGGAGTTGGAGGAGGGCTTTCTCCATTGGCAGGTCAACGACACCCTGACGGTGGGCGGCGGCCAGTTCCTGAACCGCTTCGGCTTCCAATCGGACCTGCATTTGCACGATTGGTTTTTCATCAACCAGAACCTGATCAACAGCCGCATGGTGAACGAGGGCGAACTGATCACCCAGGGCGGTGAGGTGCTCGTGAAAACGCCCTCGAGCGGCCTGCTTACCTTCGGCTTCGGCGGTCTCCGCTCCCACTCCCATGCCCACGAGCATGGTCATGGCGAGGAAGACGAGGATGGCCATGAGCACGAAGAACATGAAGGCGAAGAGGGGGAAGAAGAGCATCACGAGGAGCATGATCACGAGCATTTCGAACTCGACGACGCGGGCTTCCAAAGCTGGGTCTTCACCAGCGATTACCGCTTCCGGATCCCGGTGGATCCAAGTCTCACCGCCAGTGCCTCGCTGGGCGTTGGTGAAAATGGTTTCGGGCGCAACACCACGATCTATGGAGCCGGGCTCCGCAAGGTATGGCAGGGTCACGACCACGGGCACGGAGGCCCCGATTTTTGCACCGGCGCGGTGATGTGGCAGGGAGAGGTGATCGGGCGCAAGGTCGACGCCTTCCTCGAGGACGGCGACGCGGTGGATTTCGACGACTACGGCTTTTCCAATTCGCTGCACTACGGGATCAGCGATCGGGTCACGGCTTCGTTCCGCCACGATTGGGTCTCGGAGATCGAACTGGCCGAGATCCCGGACCGCCACCGGCTCTCGGCGGCCTTGACGGCTTTCGTGGATCCAGTGCAGCGGGTCCGGGGCCGCATCCAGTACGACTACACGATTGATGACACGATCGGCAGCGAGCATGCCGCCTGGTTCGAGATCCAGCTCCAGTGGGGCGGGACCCCGGGCTCCCACGCCGGGCACGGGCATTGAGAAAAATGTGGACATGTGAACAGTCTTCGCGAAGACTGGTCGCATGAACCTGCCCTATCCGGCCGCGGCGGAGCGGTATGAAGATTTCCGACGCGAAGTCTGGTCCGCGGCCCTGCCGCTGGTCAGCGCCGGGCGGCCGGCCCTGCTCCCGGATGAGCGCGAGATCCAGGCCCGTTGGTTCGGCGGGGAATACGGTCGCCGCTTCACCGGGACGGAGGGCGAGGCCGTGGAGATCGTTTCTTTCGGCCATTGGAATCGAGGGTCCGGCCCGGACTTCACCGAGGTGGCGGTGCGGATCGATGGGGAAGTGCGCCGCGGTGCGATCGAGGTGGATTTGGACGTGCGGTCCTGGGAAAGTCACGGTCATGGGGGCAATCCGGAGTTCAACGGCACGGTACTTCACGTTTTTGCCGACCAGCCTGCCCTGAACCGGGTCTTCACCCGGACCGAAGCGCACGGGAACGTCGTCCAGCTGTTGCTCCCCCAATACAGCGGGCTGCAAGGCCCTCCCGACTTTCTCCCCGAAGCCTTTCCGGGCCGTTGCCTCGCCCCGCTCGCCGGGATGCAGGATCCCGAAGTCGGCTCGCTGCTGGTGGCGGCGGCCCAATATCGGTTGAAACGCAAGGCGGAACGGCTCCGGATGATGGGCGGCGCGACCTCGACTGCTCAGGCCCTCTTTCAAGCGACGGCGGAGGCGCTGGGCTATCGCCGCAACAACACCGCGATGGCGATCCTCGCGCAGCGGTGCCCCCTTCGTGATCTGCTGGCGATGGAGCGATGGGAGCGCGAGGCGCGGCTCTTCGGTGCTGCCGGCTTTTTGCGGCCCGAATTCACTGGTGCTACCGACGACCGCGAGACCCGGGCCTACCTCGCCAGCCTCTGGGACCGCTGGTGGACGATACGCGACAAGGTCGAACCCGCGCCGCGCCGCGCGATCGCCTGGCGCAGTGACGGGACGCGTCCGCTCAACCATCCGCAACGGCGGATCGGGGCGCTGGCCGGGGTGCTGGAGGATTGGTCTGCCCTGAGCTGTTTGTGGGAAGAGCCTGTGAATAACTTTGAGAAGCATGTGAATAACTGGTCGAAAAACCTGGAACATCCTTATTGGTCCCGGCACTGCACGCTGCGGGCGGAACCTCTTCCTCGGCCCTGCCGTCTGCTCGGTCCAGACCGGCTCCGCGACCTGCTCGGAAACGTCGTTTTCCCCGGTGCCATCGGGATTTTCCCGGAGCGGTGGGATGAATATGTGAAGCTCCGCGGCGTTGACGAGAACCAGAAGCTACGCCGGGCGGTGCTCCGGCTTTTCGGCTCGCTCTCGGCGCGGGCGAAGTTATTCACACGTTATTACCACCAACAACAGGGGCTGCTCCAGATCTTCGAAGACTTCTGCCTGGAGGATGCCTCGGACTGCCGGGACTGCCCTTTTCCGGAACAGCTCGGCCAGTGGCGCGCCTTCGGAAACGGAAAAGCTCCCCAACCGCCGCTCGAAGCGATATCCTGATACGATGATGGCGACGTAACGTAACTCGACTTGCACCGGCGGCTGCGTCTCCGGTCATTTGCTTGTAAGATCATCATCCCTGCGACGTCCCAAAGGGCGCTCCATTCGAACCCATCGTTTCCCATGTCACTGGCCAGCCTCGAAACCGACATCATCCTCCACCCTGAACGGCGGGTCTTCCCCGAGTTCAGCCTCACCCGCCTGCTCGGGACCGTCTTCGCCCCGACCCAGGGCTGTCGCATCGCCATCCTCATCGATCTCGAGGATCTCTCGCTGATGAAGGGCTACTCCTTCCTCGCCGCCGAGGGTCACGAGGTGCAAAAGAAGGCCTACGAGGAGTTTTTCCTTGGACTCAAGGACGGTGGCCTCGAGGAGCTGGGCATGAGCGGCGGCGAGATCTATGCCTACCCGGTCACGGGAGGATCGAACCTCGACCTCAACGATGAATGCGTTGACGTCGAGGGCCGCCGCTTGAGCCTCGACCGGGACATCTATCCGAACCACGACATCCTCCTCTGCATCTCGACCTATTCCGCGACTGCTCCGCTGACCGCGAAGTGCAAGGAATTCGGTTTCCGCGGCGCCACCCTGCACGGCGTCAACGACATCATCCTGAAGTCCGGTCTTGCCGTCGATTACCACGAGGTCAGTGCCGACGCCGAACGGATGCGCCTGGCGATGACCGGGGCCGACACGATCGAGATCGACTTTGCCCTGGAAGACGGCCGTGTTCTCACCGCTTCGCTCGACCTCGCCGGGCAGGAGGCGCAGAAGTCCCACGGCCTCTGCCTCGGTCGCACGCCCGATGTGGCCAATCTCCCCGCCGGCGAAGTTTATTTCGTGCCGGTCGATGCGAACGGCCAGTTTCCCATGAAGTATGCCGACGGCACCCTCGGCGTGCTCGAGGTGAAGGACCGCTGCATCATTCACTCCACCCTGATCGAGGGCGACCAGGCCACCATCGACGCGCACAACGCTCGGCTGCTCGACGATCCGATGACCGGGACGCTTGGTGAGCTGGGTTTCGGCACCCAGGTGCTGCCGGTTTCCGGGGCCGACATCCAGGATGAGAAGGTGCTCGGCACCTGCCACCTCGCCACCGGTCGCGACGACCATCTCGGCGGCGACATCGTGCCGGGAATGTTCAAAAAGCACGAGAACTCGACCCACGACGACATTCTCTTCGCTCCTCACAAAACACCCAATTTCAACATCCGCCAGGTGCGGATGAAGCGGGGTACGCAGGAGGAAGTGCTGATCGAGGACTTCCGCCCCAGCGACTACCTGCTGCGCGCCCTGCGCGGCTGATCACTGCCCGACGGAGCCACCGGTGCCCTCTGCGGAAGTTCCGCCGAAGGCGTTGCGCAGCCCCTCCTCGGCCGCCGTTTTTTCGTCGCCCGCAGGCAGGTTTGAGACCCAAGCCTCCGCGGCTGCGACATCGCGTGTCGCCCAGCCCGCGGCGAAGGCCGAGGTCGCGAAGCGGCGGGTCTCACCGGCCGGCAGGTCCGCGAGCCACCGTTTTCCGCCCTCGGGGTCCTGGGCACCCAGGGTGGAGGCGATGGGGGCAGCCGTCACGCTTTGCAGCGCTTCGGGTAACTTCGCGAATTCCTTGAAGGCGAAATCCGGGTTGTCCTCGGTCAAGTAAGCAGCCACTCCGGAAAGGGACGACTGCGTCTCTGCTGACTCCGGCAGGGTGAGGAGCCAGTCGAAGGTGTCGCGCGGTGTTTCGAAACCCGCCTTTGAAGCGACGAGGTTGACAATGTCCGGATTCGCTTCGGGATCGGCCGCGAGATGGGAGGATGCCCACTGCATCGCTTCCTTGGGCGAGCGGGCGGAGAGTTCGTCGGCCACCGCCATCATCGCGAAGTCTTTTAGGTTCGGATCAGAGACCCTCCCCGCCCATTCGCGGACACCGGCGAGGTCATTGACGCTCCATTCGCGGATGGCGGCGGCGAGGGCGCGGAATCGGGCCGAGTCGTCGGGCAGCACGAGCGCGCGATTCACGGCTCCGCCCGGGTCCTGCGTGGCCCAAGTCCGGTAAAGGCTCTCCAGCGCCTGCTCGCGCGCCTCGCTGCTCCGCATTTTAACGAGCCATGCCTCTGCGGCAGTCGGATTCGAGTTGGCCCAGATCGCGACCACTTCGGGCAAAAGTTTGCCCCGCTCGGACAAGCCCCGCTTCAGGGCTTCGTCGGCCGCTTCGAGTGGCTTTTGACGTGCCCAGGCCTGGAAGTAGCCCTTCAGGTAGATCGCGCGGTCCACCAGATCGGCGATGCTTGCGGACAGAGTGCGCCAGTCGGCACCAACGGCAAAGTCGCGACCGCCGAGGGCGAGCAGATCCTTTTCGCGTTGCGCGCGGTCGGGATTTGCCAAGACCTGATCGAGAATGCCCGGGAATCCTCCCTGCGGCAGCCCGAGATCCACCGCGCCTCCGTCGGTCTCGGTCGTGGTCCGGGGTAGGCGGACCGTCGTGGCACTTTCATCGCCCGACTTGCTCCGGGAGGGCGGAGTGCCGGACCCGCTTCTTCCTCCCCACCAGAAACCCGCGCTAAAGAGGAGTACTCCGGTGAGGGCGGTGGGGAGGATGCGGGCAAGCAAGGGTTTCATTAGCGGTGCCCGGCGCCAGATGCCGGGGTCAGTTATTGTAGCCGCTCACGTAGCCGAGGGAATAGGTATTGTAGCCGAGTTGGTTCACCGCGTAGTTGATCGCCGAGGAACGGGTGCGCCAGCCGCGGGCCCAACCGAAGGAGACATTCGAACCGTCCCAGTTGTAGCCCCGGGCCCCGGCCTCGTAGCCGCGATGGCTCCACCAGGCGTAGCGGTAGCCGTTGAGCCATCCTCCATTGTTGTAGCGGGCGGTGGAAACGGCGGAGTTGATTGCGGAGCCGGCGGTCTGCCAGTTCCAGCTCAGGCCGTAGGCACCGAAGGAGCCGTTGCCGGTGGAAAAGGCGAAGGCACCGTAGCGGGCGTGGGCCGTGCCGGCGAGGACGACGATCGCGGCGAGGACCACGATCAGTTTGCGAGAGCGAAGTGGGTTGAGGGAGAGTTTCATGAAGAGGGCGTCTTGTCAGGGTCACCTCCGCTTTCCGGCCCTTGCCGGATTCGCGGGTTCGGGAGGTTGACGAAGGAAGCCCGCGATTCATGCGGCCCGATACGCGATTCGTTGAATTTCTTTCTTCCCTTCGTGGCCTTGTCAGGGTGAAAATGAATTCAGTTTTCAGGAACCATGACTTTTTCCGGGGGGAGTTTGTCCGGGGGGATCCAATCCCTCCCACCGGTGTCGCGGAAGATGCGGTCCTCGCTGATCGCACTTGTTCTCGCGGCATCGGCAGCGTCGTCATCGCGAGCGGCACCGGTGGACGACGCGGAGGCGCGGGAGCGCGTCATCGCAAATTTGTCCCCGTCCGAGGTGGACTGGTTGCGCCGGCATCCCGTGATCCGTTACAGCGCGGATCCCGCCTGGCCGCCCTTTTCGGTCCGAAAAGGGGACATGGTGGAGGGAGTCGATCCCGACTATTTGAACCGGATCGCCACTCGGCTTGGTGTCCGCTTTCATTACGTGCCGACCACATCGTGGGAGGAAACCCTGCAAAAGCTGCATCGTGGCGAGATCGACGTGGCCACTGGAATCGCCGACCTGCCTGAACGCCCGCTCGACCTGCTCCATACCCGGCCCTATGTCCATTTCCCGGTCGCCCTGATCATGCGATCCGACGCGCCCTTCTACACCTCGTTGCGACGGATCGAGGGGGAGAAACTGGCCATGGCCGGCCCGGGAGGGTATGCCCCCACCGTCTTTCTGAAGGAACACTTTCCCGGCATCCGCCTGACGACGACGCGGAGCTCCGCGGAGTCCCTGAGATTGGTCGCGACCGGAGAGGTCGATGCCGTATTGGAGAATCTGGGAGTGGCGGCTCATCAGATCCGGGTGCTGGGCCTGGCCAACCTCAAGATCACCGGCACGATCACCGAGCATTTCGATCCGACGATGGCGGTGCGCAAGGATTCGGTCGAGCTCCAGTCCATTCTCAACGCGGCGATCGCGGACCTCGGCGAGGCGGAACACCACGCCATCCTCGAGAACTGGGTGCTGGTCGAAATCGCCGGCCTCTGGAGCTCCCGCCACGTTCGAACGCTCGGCCTGATCGCGCTGGGCCTTTTTGCAGGGGGGATGTTCCTCGTCATCTTCAGGAATGTCACGCTGCGGAGGGAGTTGCGTCGAAATCGTCTCGAGGGTGAATTGCTGCGCCGCAGCGAAGAACGTTCGCGCCGCTTCTTCGAAGCGATGGACGGTCCCGTTTTTCTCACCCATCCCGATGGGAGAATCGAATTCCTCAGCGAGAGCGCGGCCACCCTGCTGCGGGTCGGGTCGCGCCAAGTGGCGCAGCGGCTCAACCTGCGGACTTTCCTGAAGCGCGCCGGGGATCTGGACGATCTCCTCGCCGAAGTCCGGCAGGCACCGGTGCGTGAGCGGGTGGTCGAATTCACCGCCGCCGACGGCACCACCCTCTCGTGCCTCTGCCACCTGCGGCTCCTCCGCGACCGCGAGGGAGCGGAGATCGGCATCGAATGGACCGGCACTTGCGGAGCCGGCAGCTGTGAGAGCGGCGCGATGGCCTGACCCTGACCCTAACCGAACAACAGCAGCTGGGTCTCGCCTCCGGGGCCCTCCTCCGGATTGCCTTCGGGAGGCGTGCCCGGCTTTCTGCGCGGAGCGGCCTCGCGTGGCACCTCGCCGACGGTCGGGGACGCGATGCCCTCGAGTCCGGCGAGGATCTCGCGAGCCCGGTTGATGATGGAGTCGGGCAGCCCCGCGAGCCGTGCCACCTGGATGCCGTAGCTCTTGTCGGCGGCGCCGGGGATGATCTGGCGCAGGAAGATGATCTGCTCGTTCCACTCGCGCACCGCGACGCTGAAGTTGTTCAAAGCCGGGCGCGAGGCGGCGAGCTGGGTCAGCTCGTGGTAATGGGTCGCGAAGAGGGCCCGGCAGCGGACCTTGTCGTGGAGATGCTCGACGACGCTCCACGCGATTGAGAGCCCGTCGTAGGTCGCGGTGCCGCGGCCGATCTCATCGAGGATGACGAGACTCTGCTCGGTGGCATGGTTGACGATCAGTGCGGTCTCGGTCATCTCGACCATGAAGGTGGAGTGACCCTTCGACAGGTCGTCGCTCGCCCCGACCCGGGTAAAGATGCGGTCGAGCAATCCGATCTCGGCCCGTGCCGCCGGCACGTAGCTGCCCATCTGGGCCATCAGCGCGATCAGCGCGACTTGGCGGATGTAGGTCGATTTGCCCGCCATGTTTGGTCCGGTGATGAGCATGAAGCGGTTGGTATCCGGTGAGAGCGCGGTGTCGTTCGGCACGAATTTCTCCTCGCCGATGTTGCGGTCGAGCACCGGGTGGCGGCCCTGCTCTATCACGAGATTGCGGCTGTGGTTCAGCTCCGGGCGGCAGTATCCGAGCAGCCGCGCACTTTCTGCGAAGGAGGCGAGCACGTCGGTTTCCGCCAGCGCGGAAGCCGTCTCCTGGATCGCGGCGAGATGCTCGAGTACGGTCTCGCGCAGGGTCAGGAACTCCTCATACTCGAGCGCGCGCAGCCGCTCGTCGGCACCGAGGATGGTGTTCTCCATCTCCTTCAGCTCGGGCGTGGTGAAGCGCTCGGCGTTGGCGAGGGTCTGCTTGCGGGTGTATTCGGGAGGCGCTTTGTCGAGCTGCGAATTCGTGATCTCGATGAAATAACCGAAGACCGCGTTGTATTTCACTTTCAGCGAAGGGATGCCAGTGCGCTCCTGTTCGCGGCTCTGGAGTTCGGCGACCCATTGTTTGCCATCGGTCGCGGCACGGCGGATCTCATCGAGCTGGGGATTGAACCCTTCGCGGAAGAGGCCACCGTCTTTCAACGTCGCGGGCGGCTCCGCGACGAGGGCCCGGGCGATCCAGTCGCAGAGGTCGGTGAAGTCGCCAAGGCGCCGCTCGAGATCGGCGCCGAGAGGTCCTCCTCCGAGCGAGCGGAGGTGCTCGCGCACATCGGGCACATGGCGCAGCGAGAGTTCGAGCGATTTCAGATCGCGGGCATTGCCCGATCCCTGGCTGAGCCGGGCCAGGGTGCGCTCGATGTCGCGGACCTCCGCGAAGTCCTCCTGGATCGCCTTCAGCAAGAAAGGTTCGGCGATGAGCGCGGCGACAAAATCCTGCCTCGCCACGAGCGCCTCGAGATCGCGCAGCGGATGGAGCAGCCAGTGGCGGAGCTTCCGCCCGCCCATGGGGGTGCGGGTTCGGTCGATCGCGGCGAGCAGCGAGCCTTTCGTGCCCGAGCGGCTTCCGACGAGGTCGAGATTCGCCTGGCTTGCCGCGTCGATCAGCAGATGGGTCTCGGTACGGTAGGTCTGGAGACTGCGCAGGTGGCTGACGCTGCGGCGGAGCTGCGTTTCCACGTAATGGAGAATGGCCCCGGCCGCCCCGACCCCGGCGCGACAGTCGGCGCAGCCGAAACCATCCAGGCTCTGCACCTTGAAATGCTTTTTCAGGGCATACTCCGCCTGCTCGTGGATGAAGGGATAAGCGTCATAGGCTTGGGCCGCGGGCAGCAGGTCGAAGTCGCCGGCTTGTTCCACAGAAAATAGCAGCTCGCTGGGACGGAGCCGCTCGAGTTCGTCTCCGAGCGAATCGCGGTCGGCGAACTCGGTGAGGCGAAATTCGCCCGTGCTGTGCTCGACGCAAGCCAGCCCGTAGCGGCCGCGGGCGCGATGGACCGCGGCGAGGTAGTTCGGCCGCGCCGCCTCGAGCAGCGAGAGATCGTCGATGGTGCCCGCGCTGATGATCTGGCTGATCTCGCGCTCGACGATCTTCCCCGCCTGGGGTTCGGTGGTCTGCTCGGCGAGGGCGACCCGCTTGCCCGCGCGAATCAGTTTGGCGAGGTAGACCTGGGCCGCATGATGCGGCACCCCGCACATGGGCATGCCGTTTCGTTTGGTCAGGGCGACATTGAGAATGGGCGAGGCGACCTTGGCATCCTCGAAAAACATCTCGTAGAAATCGCCGAGACGGAAGAGCAGCAGCACATCATCGGGCAGACTGCGGCGCATCGCCTGATACTGCCGCATCATTGGCGTGAGTTTTGCTTCGTCGCTGCTGTCGCTGCCTGCCATGCCTTGCCGGAGAGGGTCGAGCCTAGATCTTTGGCCCAAAAATACCGATCCCGCCGCAAAAAGTTGGTCGAAGAAATCCTGTAATGCGGCATCGGTTTCGGGCGTCACATCGCCGACCTCATCCATTTATGAAATCCATCCTCCTTCTCGCCGGCCCCGGCCTCCTCGCCCTGACCCTGACCGCCTGCACCCCGGGCGACCGCTTCACCGTGGGCGGCGTCCCCGGCTGGCTCGCCTCCGGGGCCATCATCGAGGACGAACCCGAGCCGTTCCGGCCGGATCCCGCCATCATCATGCACGAGAGCGAGTCCGACGCGCTCAATTTCGAGCTGATCACCGACCGCAAGGTCACCGAGACGGAAAAGGCGGCGAAGAAAAAGGCCTCGAAACCGGCTTCTGATCCCATCGAGCGCGGCCGTGACCGTCGCATCAAGCGTCTCTTCCGCTGACTCAGCCCGCGGCATGGCCGTTTACTCCGCCTTCCGCACGCTGGTGCCGGTGCGTCCCGACGACATCGACATGAACCGGCATGTCCACAACTCGAAGTACTACGACTATGTCCTCGCGGCGCGCTACGACCAAATGGAGCGCTGCTATGGCATGTCGATGGGAGACTTCCTTGATCTGGGATTGAGCTGGGTGGTGAAGGCCTCCTACATCGAGCACAAGCGCCCCCTCCAACTCGGCGATACGGCCGAGGTGGAGACCTGCATCGCCGGGATCGAGACCCGCGGCGTCCGGGTCGATTACCGCATCTTGAAGCAGGGCGATGGAAAGCTGGTCGCGAATGGCTGGTTCGACTATGTCCTCGTCAGCGCGGAGACGGGGCGGCCCCAGGTGCTGCCCGAGGAGATCATCGCGCGCTATTCGATCTAGGCTTTCTGGCAGCGCGGGCACCAGCAGGTGGTGCGTCCGCGCAGGTCCTCGCGCACCAGCGGGCTGCGGCAGTTCCGCCTGGGACAATGGCCGCCGTCTTTCCAGCGGTGGTTCATCAGCCAGGAATCGGGCGGATCGCTCCAGTCCACCCCGATCGTCTCCATCGCCGCCGCCGAGACCTTGCGGATCGTTATCCACAAGGCCGCGGCCTGGACTTGGTCAAGCGAAGCGGCCGGAGTTTGCGGCGAAAGCCGCATCTGCCAGCAGACCTCGTCCGCCATCCAGTTGCCGATGCCGGGGAAGCCGCGCTGGTCGAGCAGCAGGGTCTTCAGCGGCGTTTTGGGAAAGCGCCGGAGAAAGTCGCGCACCTTTTCCTTCGTGTAGCCTTCGTCGAGCGGCTGGGGCGGCAGAGTGCGCCACCATTCGGGTGGCTCGCCATCCGTGGTGAGATCGAGGGAGACCTTGCCGAACATCCGCGGATCGCGGAAGACCAGGGCGAGCCCCGGCAAACGCAGAACGAGGTGATCGTGTTTCGCCGGCGCGGCGTCCTCGTCCATGATCGTGAGTTCGCCCGACATCCCGAGGTGCAGGCCGAGCCAGGCCCCGTCGGAGAATTCGAACAGCAATTGTTTGCCATGGGCCCGGCTGCCCGTGAAACGTCGTCCTTTCAGCCCCCGCTGCACCGCCTTCGCCGGAGCCTCACGGAAAATCCGCGCCGCCGGATGGACCTCCACCGCGCTCACCGTTTCACCGAGACCGGGGTCCCACTGCTTGCGGTAAAATTCGACTTCGGCGAGTTCGGGCATGGGAAAGGGTGCTTGTTGAATTCGGGATCCCTTTTCTACGGCGGCGGTGGGCAGCCGGGCGACCGGAATGTCGCCCCTTCCCGTTACAGGCAGGATGGCCCGGCAGACACGAACCTCCCGACCGATCAACAAATCCCCCGCTCCGAACCGGCCACGAATTCGATGAGGTGATCGATCTCCGCACAACGGTCGGTCCAGCCGCGCAGGATCTCGACCGACTCGCGGACATTGCGCTTCTCCCGGTAGAGGATCCGGTGGGCCTTCTTGATCCGGGCCACCGTGTCCTCGCTGAAACCGCGACGGCTCAGTCCGACCGAGTTGATCGCGCGCACCTCGGCAGGGTTGCCGTCGGCGATCATGAAGGGGGGCACGTCCTGGACGATCTTCGAGCAGCCGCCGGTGATGGCGTGGGCACCGATCCGGCAGAACTGATGCACCGCCGTCAGTCCGCCCATGATGGCGTGGTCGCCCACGGTGACGTGGCCGGCGAGGGTGCCGTTGTTCGAAAAGATGACGTGGTCGCCGACGATGCAGTCGTGGGCGATGTGGCTGTAGGCGAGGAAATTGCCATGGCTGCCGATGATGGTCCACGAATCGGGCGCGGTGCCGCGGTTGACCGTGCAGAACTCGCGGAAGGTATTGCCATCGCCGATCCGCAGCCAAGTCGGCTCGCCGGCGTACTTCAAATCCTGGGTCCGCTGCCCGATCGAGGCGTAGGGGAAAAACTCGTTCTCCGCTCCGATCTCACTCGGGCCGGCCAGGGTGACATGATTGTGGAGCCGGCAACCGTCGCCGAGCTTCACGCCCGCGCCGATCACGCAGTAGGGTCCGATCACGATCCCGTCGCCGAGCTCCGCGCCCGGATCGACGATCGCCGTGGAATGTATCTCGTTCGCCATTCTGAATTCCAGCCTCCCGCTCCTGAATTCTTCTTTAGTCCATCAAAGCGAACTTCAGTTCCGCTTCCGAGGTCGTCTCGCCGTTGACGCTGCAGCGGCACCGCGCCTGGGCGATGTTGCGGCGGGTTCTCAGGATCTCGGATTCGATGATGAGGGTGTCGCCGGGGAAGACCGGCTTGCGGAACTTCACGTCGTCCGCGCTCATGAAATAGCCGATCTTGCCCTGGTTCTCGGGCTGGCGCAGCAGGGAAATGCTCGCGACCTGGGCCATCGCCTCCACCTGGAGCACGCCGGGCATGACCGGGTGGCCGGGGAAATGCCCCTGGAAATAGGGTTCGTTGATCGTGACCTGCTTCACGCCGGTGCACTTGAACTCGCCGTCGAAACCGATGATGCGGTCCACCATCAGGAAGGGGTAGCGGTGCGGCAACACCTTTTGCACCTCGAGGTTGCTCATCACGCCCTCGCCGGTGGGGATGTTCACCGCGGGCACCGCCGCGAGGGTCTGGGCGAAGGTCTTGGCCAGCTTGTCGGCCATCTGCGTGTTGGGTCCGTGGCCGGGTTTCACGGCAATGACGTGGCCCATGATGCGTTTGCCGCTCAGCATCAGGTCGCCGATGATGTCGAGGATCTTGTGGCGGGCGAATTCCTCGGGGAAACGCATCGCCTCCTTGCTCATGACGGAATCGCCTTTGATCACGACCGCGTTTTCGAGGCTGCCGCCCTTGATCAGGCCCTTTTCGAGGAGCGGTTGGACGTCCTCGTAGTAGACGAAGGTCCGCGCCGCGGCGATTTCCTTCTCGTAGGTCTCGGGAGTGATCTCGGTGGAGAAATATTGCGTCATCCGCCCGTTCGGGCCGACCTGGGTGCAAGAGACGCGGAAAGCCTTGTCGGGCACGATCGTGAGGATCGAACCGCCCGGGGTCTCCAGGTGGAGGGTCTCGCGGATCTCGAAAACGCGGCGGGCGGCGTCCTGGGCGACGATTCCAGCTTTTTTGATGCAGTCGACGAAGGGCCGGGCCGAGCCATCGCCGATGGGCGGCTCGTTCGCATCCATCTCGATGATGGCGTTGTCCACGCCCATGCCGACCAGAGCGGAGATGACGTGTTCGACGGTGTGCACCTTCACCGAACCCTCCGCGAGGGTGGTGGCGCGCTCCACGGTCTGGACTTTGGAAACGTGGGCGTCGATGAAAGGTTTGTCCGGCAGGTCGACGCGGCGGAATTTGATCCCCGTGTTCGCCGGGGCCGGCTTCATCGTCAGCGTCACCTGTGCGCCGGTGTGCAACGAGGTTCCGGTGAGGGCGGCGGAGGACGCGAGGGTCTGTTGTTTCTGGGCCGACATGCGCGAGGAGATTTTCGGAAGGGGTGGAATCTCTAGCCCACTTGCCCGGATAGTCCAGTATTTATGGGCCGCCGGGACCGACCCGATAGGGTCAAGTCGCGGACCCGACCCTCTTGGGTTACCTGTCCCCATCGACCTGCGCCTCTACACGCCTGAATTCCGGGTCCTCGACGAGACCGAGGACTTCCTCGTCGTCGACAAGCCGCCCCACCTCATGGTCCATCCCTCGGTACCGGGCAATCCGCCGACTCTGCTCGACGGGCTCGAGGCCCTCTGTGCCTACGAAATCGTCTGCGGTGGCCAGCTTTCGCTCGTCAACCGCCTCGACCGCGAGACCAGCGGCATCGTGCTGGCGGCCAAACACCGCGGCGCCGCCCGGGAGCTGAGCAAGGCGATGGAACGGCGCGAGTTTGAAAAAGCCTACCTGGCCCTCGTCTGGGGCTGGCCCGATGTCGACGAATTCCTGGTCGACGGGCCCCTGCGGCGCAAAGGCGAGGTCGCCCCCTCCCCGGTCTGGGTGAAGCAAATCGTTGATCCGGGAGGAAAGGAATGCCGCACCCGCTTCCGGGTGCTGCGGCGATTCGAGCGCGAGACCTCGAACGGCCGCCGGTTTTCCCTGCTCCGCTGCGAGCCTCTGACCGGCCGGATGCACCAGATCCGGGTCCACGCTGCCCACGCCGGTTTTCCCATCGTCGGCGACAAGCTCTATGGGCCCGGGGAGGACTGCTACCTGGGATTCATCGAGACCGGCTGGACGGAGGACCTCGCCGCGCGCTTGCTGCTTGATCGTCAGGCACTTCACGCCGCCGAGCTGGGGTGGCGGGGGCGGATCTGGCGCAGCCCCTGGCCCCCGGATTTGCAGGAATTTTTCCCTTGGCGGGAATGAAAATTTATCGGGTGCAAAGCCCCGGGGCTTGCTCTAGATTCCCGCCCCTCCGGTCGCGGGACGGTTTTCGCGGCCCTTTTCCCCCGATTTTATGAACATTTCCGTCGAGCGACTCCCCGAGTGCAAAGCCCGTCTTTCCGCCGAGATTCCGGCCGAAGAAGTGCGCAAAACCCGCCGCGAGATCGTCAATGCCTACGCCAACCAGGCCAAGGTCCCCGGTTTCCGCCCTGGCAAAATCCCGACCGCGGTGGTCGAAAAACGTTTCGCTGACTCCATCGAGGGGGAACTGAAGGATCGCCTCGCGCGCTCCGCCTACAACGAGGCCCGGATCAAGCAATCCTTGACCATTCTCGGGATCTCCCAGGTCGAGCGTGAACAGTTTGGCGGCGACGGCTCCTACCTGCTCGCGGTGGAGGTCGTGACCGAACCTGAAGTCGAGGTGCCGAACTACAAGGGCATCCCCGTGGAAGTCACGAAGATGGAGGTCACCGAGGAGATGATCTCGAACTACCTCGACAACACCCGCAAGCAGCACGCCAAGCCGGTCGATGTCGATCGCGCCGCGGGCGCCGGTGATCTCGCGGTGGTGAACTACGAGGCCACCCTCGATGGTGAGCCGCTCGCCGACAAGGTGGAGAAAGAAGTCGGCCCGCTCGCCAGCGGCACCGATCACTGGGTCGATCTGCCCGAAGAGGGCGAGGAGCCCCGCGAATTCATTCCCGGCCTTTCCGCCGCCGTCATCGGCATGAGCGCGGGCGAGAGCAAGACCTTCGACGCGACCTTTGCCGCCGACTTCCCCGTCGAAGTCGTCGCCGGCAAGACCGTCAGCTACTCCATCACCCTCACCCAGGTGAAGGAACGCGACCTGCCCGCGCTGGACGATGCCTTCGCCAACAGCCTCGGCGTCGAGTCACTCGAGGAGCTGAAAAACCGTGTCCGCGGCCAGTTCGAGCAGCAGCGCGAAAGCATGCGCGCCCGGATCATCGACAACCAGATCCTCGCCCGTCTCAACCAGGATGCCGCTTTCGAGGTGCCCCAGCACATCGTCTTCAACGAAACCCAGCGCCAGGTGAACCAGATGGTCTCGCGCGGCTACGAGCAGGGGATGACCGAGGAGGACTTCACCAAGAACCAGGATGACCTTTTCAAAAACGCCGAGCAGCAGGCTCTCCAGAACGTGAAGACCATGTTCCTGCTCGACCAGATCGCCGCGGCGGAAAAAATCACTGTCAGCGACGAGGAGCTGAGCCGCCACGTCACCATGATCGCCTACCGCCAGGGACGTCCGCTCAAGAAGGTCGCCCGCGAGCTGCGCGACCGCAACGCCTTCCCCGAACTGCGCCACGACATCCGCGTCTCCAAGACGATCGCCTTCCTCCGCGAAAACGCCGTCATCAACGAAGTCGAAGCGCCCCAGGAAGAAGCGTAAGCTTTCGAACGAACCGCCGTCCCAGCATTCACACCCCATTTTTCCCATGCGCACTCCCAATCTCGATTCCGTCCAGGATTTCTCCCCGCTCCTCCCGCCGCATCTCCAGCAGCGCATCGTCGATCCGATGAAGAACGTCGGCGTCTACGAAAAAGAGGGAAATCAATTGGTTCACTTCGATCTGCTATCCCGCCTGATGAAGGATCGCATCATCTTCATCGGCGAGCAGGTCAGCGATCCGCTGGCGAACTATGTCATCGCCCAGATGCTCTACCTGCAGATGCAGGATCCGAACAAGGACATCAACATCTACATCAACAGCCCGGGCGGCTCCGTCACCGCCGGTCTCGCGATCTACGACACGATGCAGTTCGTCACCTGCGACGTGAACACCTACTGCATGGGTATCGCTGCTAGCATGGGCGCCGTCCTCCTTACCGCGGGCACCAAGGGCAAGCGTTTCGGCCTCCCCAACGCCCACATCATGATCCACCAGGTCTCAGGCGGCGCCCAGGGCACCGCCTCGGACGTGGAGCGCACCGTCGAATTCATGTATTCGCTGAAGAAGCGGCTCAACAAAATCCTCGCCCACCACACCGGCAAGACCGTTGAAGAAGTCGAGCGCGACTCCGACCGCGACAACTACATGACCGCCGAAGCCGCCGCCGCCTACGGCCTGATCGACAAGGTGCTCGAGAAGAAGCCCGTCGAGAAGAAGGCTTGATTTGCCTCCAGGTGGATTGGGTGTCCGTCAGGACGCTTGGCGGAAATCGATGTAAGCGTCGCCCAGGCGTGCGAAAGCCTTCGTTTCGTGCGCAACGATCCGGCCCTTCATCGCGAGGGTCACGGCCGCTTGCCACGCGTCATTTTCGCCCATCCGCGAAGCTGAGTTTGCCTGTAGTAGGGCAACTCTCCGGGCGTGGTCGTGGTGCAATCCTTGCCAACGGAATCGGGAGAGAAACTGGCTGACGCACTCAAAATCGTCGGCACCTTCGAGGACTTCCGCCACGGTGACGGCGCTGACCCAAAGTTGCGCTCGCGGGTTTCGCGAGAGCCACGTATGGGCAGGACCCGGTTGTGAATCCGCGATCTCATTCAGCAGGTCGATGACGAACGAGGAATCGAGCAGCACCTTCATCGCCGCTTCCGGATGGTGAGGCGCTTGTCACCCCTGAGGACTTCGGACTCCTTGAGCAAATCGGCGGAAGTCCGGAATGGCTTTTCGAGAATCCACTTTCTCACCAAGGCTCCCGCCGAGCAGCCTTCTTCCTTGGCTCGGCGCTCCAAGACGGCTTTTTCCTCTTCCGAAAGTCGAACGCTGAGGGTGCTCATGGTAGGACAATTCTATGACGGATCGCCCGATCGTCAAGAAAGGGAGACTTGTCGTCGGGCATGCGTGATTCACGCCATTGCTGGAGCGGGCTCCGTTTGCTAAAAGCGTGACCATGCCAACCGATCCTCTCTCCGTTGCCGTCACGGTTCCGGGATTCAGCGCCTTTGACGATGGCGCACATCGGAACCCTTCCGAATTCGGATTGCGAAATTTTACAGACTACCTGATTGATTGAGATTAATGGCACACCAAGCACTACGGCCCACCTGTTTTTCGACTTCACTTTTTTGCCAACGGCTGAAAGAACTCTCGGACTGTAATATTCGGCTGCAAAACCTACGAACGGCGACCGAGAGCCTTGTGAGTCAATCAGAAGCCATCAGTGGACAGATTGTTCGACATCTCCCTCAGTTCACTCTCCATGATCGAACCCACCTGTGGAATGTTTTGGGTTTCATGGAGGAATTGGCCGGAGGCTCAGAGCGAATCTCAAATCTTGCGGCCGGAGATTGTGCGATGGCGGTTTGGGCAGTATTCATCCACGATCTGGGAATGGTGCTTGAAGCGGGCGATTTGGCCGCATTGGACGCAGTCGATCAATATGACTCATGTTTGGAAGGTTATGGTGAGCAATCGAACTTCAACGATGCGCGAGCCCAAGAATGGAGGGCTTACCGAGATGGACATGAGCACTGGACAGCAATACGGAAGGATCCCCACTCACAGGTTAGCCGAATGCGACTCGGAATCATCCGCGCTGCGTTTATACGAGATACCCACGCCCGCCACGACACGCACACATCTAATTGCCGCATTCAAGACTGGCTAAGAGCGATCTCGCTCAGTGATCCCACAATCGTGAAGGCGATAGAGGATTTCGGTCTGGACGAAAGAATCGTGCGTGTCGGCGTAAGCCACAACCAAGACATCACTTGGTTGCCGCGTCAGCTTAAAAGTCTAGGTGTAATCAACCCCGACGCCGAAGAAAATGGTGATCTGGGAACTCTCCATTGGACTTGGATCGGTTGGCTCCTTCGTCTCTCTGACGTTTTTGACTGCGACGCATCACGGACTCCGAGGATCCTTTTTGAAAACTCAGGAATTACCGATAATCGGAGCCAGACCGAATGGAAAAAACATCTTTCAATTCCGAGCCCTCCTTCCTGGAGCGCTGGTCTTGATGGGCTGGCCCTCCAGTTCGACTGCCCGAATTGCCCGGGGCCAGTCGTCGAAAAGGCGATCCAAGTGATCGTTGGTTGGATGAATGAAGAAATCGGAAAGTGCCGAACAGCGTGGCTTGCGCTTCCAAAGGAAATCCGAGAAACCTTGGTGCTACATCTGCCGTCCACAGCAACAGTCAATATAATAAAACGAAAGGACGACTATCTGTATCAAGACATCGAGTTTCGACTTGATCGAGAGGCCGTCATTGAACTCCTAATGGGTGAAAGTCTTTATGGCGGACCTGAGTTGGCGCTGCGGGAATTGGTTCAAAATGCTTTAGACGCAGTTCATCTTCGAGATCAGCGAAATAAGCTTGCGGTTGCATTGGAATCAGCGGGCAGCTCCGAGAGGTTACGGTTTCCCAATGAGTTTTGGGGCGCTACGAAAGGCGGGGTCGAAGTCACCTGGGGCACCGAAAGTGACGGTCGGAACTGGATCGAAGTTCGGGACAATGGCGTTGGGATGACGATCGGAGCGATGAAGCGTTTCCTGACCCAGGTCGGAAAGAGTTACTATAAATCCGACGACTTTCGAGCCGAACAGGAACTTATGCGTCGTCACGGAATTCTTTGCACCGCGATCTCCCAGTTTGGGATTGGGTTCTTGTCGGTTTTTATGCTTGCTGATGAGGTGGAAATCCGCACGAGACCAGTCGTTTCGAACGATATTCCCGATAGGCTCCAACCCAACTGGCAGGAAACGCAGCGCTTTCCGTTTCGCGCTATGATTCATGGGCCGCACGGGATGATCGCCTTCTATCCTGATAGAACCATTCGAAGTTCGGGAACATCTGTAAAACTTTGGCTTAAAGAACCCTTTGTTCTCTCTGATTGGGATAAGTCATCACTCACTGTGAAGCTGCGTTCCGAATTTTATGGGGATGGGCGAAGCCTTGCAATCTCACGTATCTCACGTTTGGCCACAGCATCCTTGAAAGAGAAAGACATCAGAATTGATCCCGGTTTCGAAATCGGGCGGTTTATTGTTTGGCCGCTATATCCTGTGAACGTTGGGGTAGGTGACGAAGTAATTACGCTTGACGAAACCTTTCATCTTCGAGAGCTCTTAAGTTTCGACTCTCGCCTTTTGTATGAAAAAGCACGGGAGTGGGGTGAAGAAATTCCAGAAGCTCTTCAGTGTGGCTGGGAACGATGTGAATGGATCGATTCCCATGAGAGTGCAAGAGGAGTGGAGGGAACAGGGAGTCGAATTCGGATAGTCGCACCACAGCCTAACTCTAATCTAAATATTTCACGTAGTCCTTGCGAGTGGGCATCACTTCCCGATCAACTTGAATCAGGAAAGTTGAGAAGCTGCCTGCCAGTGTTCACCGAGGCACAGTTGCCTGAATTTAAACTTCGCATTCAATGCTTAGTAAATGGCGTTCGAATTCTTCCGGGATTCGCAGCTTCTGAAGACCTCCGAGACTGCAACCTTCCGTTAGTGCTTAAGCAGATGCCTCAATGGACGGGGCCGGGATCGTGTATATGGATCGATTTAAGAGGTTCGGCGATGCCGCGTCTGCGTGCGGATCGTTCGGCTCCGGTCCGCACCCAATCGCCTGATTGGGAGCTCAACTCTTTGATGCAACGTTGGCTAAACGCGTGGCCGAGCATGCTCCCGAGGTGGCTTTCTACAGTCATAATAAATAGGGCGCTCAGAGACCGTCATGCTTCATCCTCCGAAGTTTGTAGGTTGGGATACTTTAATATTGGTCCGCTAGCATGCGTAACGCACTTTCTTATGGATGTTGCGGCGTCAAGTTCGCTCTTAGACCTACCCGGAGATCTTCGGAGTCTTATGGCCCGAGATAGTGCACGAGCAACAAATCTGGAAAAAGTTCACAGCCGACGGCATTCGCTCTTCAAAAGGGCCGCTGTTTCGATGGAATACCGAAGCCACTTTAAAACTTTTGGCGATTTATTGATTCGAATTTCTCGAGTTAGCACATTTGTGCAGGAAGGTGAGCGCGGCGTAACTGGTAATCTTCTAGAGAGATTTGTTCGAAACAGTTTTCGTGAGTGGGATTTGCTCAGTGAAGGGTTTGCAAAGGAACTTGATTTCCTGCCTGGGCCTCCGACCTTTGATATAAATAATCGGCGACGCTGTTTTAAGTTTTTTATAATTACTTCTTCGCTTTCTGAGGCGCTTTGGCCGGATATCAACAGCAGTTTGCCCGTGCTGGGATGGTCGAGCAGACGAATTCCTATCGATCAGTTCGGCCTTTCTGGACCGATTTGTGCGCGGACGCGAGATAAATTGATTGTTCCGGATTGGTTGAGAGATTATGATTTAGTTGCGCCATTCACAGCATTCGCACTTCCCAGTTTGCGAAGTTCATTTCCCATGTGGATGGAGTCTCGGATTCACCGAATGGTATATCTAGTTCCATTTCTGTTGGGCGAGGAACCTCGTGATTGGCGGTTGGCGTTGTCACTACTAAAGCCGTTTGATAAATTGCTTTTGTTCATCCCAAACCCCATCCACCTAGAGTCGAGCTTCGAAGATCTTTCTCCCGAAGAATGGGGGATTGGCTCCGCATCAGCGTTCTGGGATCTGGAAACAGGGCAAGTCTTTTTTGGTGATGGGATTCAAACTGCGGATGCATTGCAAGAGCGGGGATTACGTTTGCGAGACTGGTTGGAATTGGGGCAGCCTGAATGAGTTGGGTCACGTTTCAAAAGAGTTCGGGGCGTGATTCACGCCATTGCCGGAGCGGGCTCCGCTTGCTAAAAGCGTGACCATGCCCGCAGAGCCTCTCTCCGTCGCCGTCGTCACCGAAGCGGGTGGCGCGCATCTCGAAGCCTATTTCGAGGCGCTGCGCGACGCGCCCGAATGCGGGGAGGTCGCCTTGTTCGACTCGAGCGGCGGGTCCTTCGCGAAGGCCAAGGAGATCCTCGGCGAAAAACTCTCGGCGGTCTTCAAGGACCTCGACCGGCTCCTCGTGGCCGCCGATCCCGATTTCGCGCTGGTTTCGTTGGAGGCGGTGCACGCCCCGCCCGTGATCCGCCGCCTGCTGGAAGCCGACTGCCATGTACTTACCGAAAAGCCCGCCTGCATCCGCGCGGAGGATCTCGCGCCGCTCGTGGAACTGGCCGCGGCGAAGAAGCTTCACCTCTTCTATGCGCTTTCGAACCGCGGCCTCCCCGCGGTCGCGAAAATCCGGGAACTGATCGAGGCGGACACGCTCGGCGATTTTTACGGCGCCGAGGTGCATTTCATCGCCGATCAGACCAGGCTCCGGAGTGCTTCGTACCATCAGAGTTGGTTCGCCGACCGGTCACGCGCCGGCGGGGGCCACCTCGCTTGGCTGGGGATTCATTGGCTCGATTTGCTCCTGCACCTCACCGGCCGGAAAGTCGTCGCGGTGGGCGGCTTCGCCGGCATCGTCGGTGGTCAGCCGCTCCGGATCGAGGACTCCGCCGCGATGGTGATGCGCTTTGATAACGGAGCCTTCGCGACGATGACCTCGGGCTATTACCTCGGCAAAGGTTATCACAGCCATCTCCGCCTCTGGGGATCCAAGGGTTGGATCGAATATGCCGAGCATCTCGGCGGCGTGACCCCGGTCCCGCTGCGCTGGCAGACGAACGCCGAACCGGAGATCAGGGAGTTCGCCAACACCGACGCCCCGCGCGGTTACACGCCCTGGGTCGGAAAATGCCTGCGCGCCTGCATCGGCGAGGGTCCGCCGCCCATCACGGGGCGGGAGGCGCTCGCGACGCTGCGGGTGCTTTTCAGTTTTTACGAGGCCGCCGCGGAAGGAAAAACGCGGGCCGTACCCGCTTGAACCGGCCGCCGATCCCGCAATTGTGCGGTCTTTTCGGTCGCCACGGGCGCGAAGATACGCTCATATTCCGGCCCCGAATCATGAGCACGCCGAAAACTCCCTCCCGTCGCAACGCGTATGCCGCCCTCATCGCCGCCTTCCTCGGGTGGCTCTTCGACGGTTTCGAGATGGGACTGTTCCCGCTGATTGGCAAGCCGGCCCTGCAGGATCTGCTCCCGGGATCCACTCCGGCGGAGCAAGGTCAATGGTTCACCATCATCATCGCGGTCTTCCTGGTCGGTGCGGCCACCGGGGGCGTGCTCTTCGGCTGGCTCGGCGACAAGCTGGGACGGGTCAAGGCGATGACCCTCGCGATCTTCACCTTTGCCGTATTCACCGGCCTTTGCGGATTCGTTACCGAGGCCTGGCAGTTCGCCGCGCTTCGTTTCATCGCTTCGCTCGGCATGGGCGGCGAATGGGCGCTCGGCGTGGCCCTCGTCAACGAGATCTGGGGATCCAAGAACCGGGCCTGGGTGGCCGGCATGATCGGTGCGGCGGCCAACGTCGGCTTCCTCCTCACCGGCCTGCTCAGTCTTTACCTCAATGCCAGCCTCGAGACCATCGGGGGCTGGATGCAGGCGATCGGGGTCAGCGAAGGCACCGCGGACTACCTGCTCCACAACCGCGGCTGGCGACTCCTCGCGATCAGTGGCACCTTCCCCGCCGCGATCATTTTCCTGATCCGCCTCTTTGTGCCCGAGTCCCACAAGTGGGAGGAGGAAAAGGCCTCCGGCGCGACGTCGCACTGGGCGACGAAAGACCTGCTCGCCGTGATGTTCGCTTCGGTGGTCGCCCTCGGGATCATCGCCCTTTGGTCCCCGGCGGTCTTCGCGAAGGTGGGCAATGTCGTGGCCCTGCCCGTGACTATCATCGGCATCGGGGTGATCCTCTGGGGTTTCATCCTGCCGGTGCGCCACTACCTCGGCCGTGCCCACGCCGGTGGGCGGGTGGATGCGGGTGAGCGCGCCACGGTGATGCGCAATCTCCTCTTCGGTGCCGGACTCGCCGCCATCTCGCTGATGGGTACCTGGGGATCGACCCAGCAGGCCGCCAAGTGGGCCTCCTTCCTCTCGCCCCAGGGCGCGGCCTCGAACGTGATCGAGTACGTCGTCATCTCCACGGCGATCGGCGCGATTGTCGTCGCCCTCCTCACGCCGCTGGTCGCCGACCGCCTCGGTCGCCGGGTCACCTATTTCCTTTCGTGCGTGCTCGCGCTGGGATCGGCCCTGGTGTTCTTCCAGACCAACCACTCCTACGAAGGTGAAGGCGCGCCTTTCAGCCTGATCCTCACCGCCTTCCTGCTCGGCGGCCTCACGGCATCGTTCTACGGCTTTTTCCCGCTCTATTTCCCCGAGTTGTTCCCCACCAGCGTGCGTGCGACCGGCCAGGGATTCTGCTTCAACTTCGGCCGCATCATCGCCGCGATCGGTTCACTCCAGTTTGTGAACCTCGTGGGACTCTTCGGTTCGGAGAAGGCCCAGGCCCTCGAGGGCGAGGCTCGCCGGCTGATGCAGCTGCAGATCGAGGCGAACGCTTTCTCGACCCTTTCCTGCATCTACCTCGTCGGCATGATCGTGATCTGGTTCGCCCCCGAGACAAAAGGCCACCAACTACGCTGACGGCGACGATCACTCCGCCACGGCTCCAAGGGTCATCCCGGCGACGCGGCCGTCGGCGAACTGGATCATCAGCCCCCCGTAGATCGAACCGGCCACAAAGGTGAACTCCTCCGACCCGGGATCGGCTGGAATCGGGCCCTCCTCCTCGTTTTCCAGCGCGCCGTAGACGGTGCGGACCTGTTCGAGGCTCATGCCGAGTCGGATCTGGCCCACGGTGGAGGCGGTGCTTTTGGGAAGCGTGTCGACCCGGTTGACGGCGCGTTCGCCGCCATCCTCGCTGGAGAAAAGCTGGATCCGCAGTCCTGGCTTGTCGTATTCGACGTGCGACACGTAGAGCCCGCTTGCCTCCTCGAAAACCGGTTCGTTCTCGCGGTCGGGATCGCCCAGCAATTGCACCAGCATTTCCTCGTTGATGTAGAGCTCCACGCCACCGACCGACTCCGCTTCAAGGAAACGATCCGTGAGCGATCCGACCACTTCCTCGGTCGGTTCCCAGTTGGCGACACGGTAGACCACGCCCTCGTCGCCGTGGTGGACGGTCAGGAAGAGGGCTCCGTCCCTCATCAGGAGGTCGTGGGGCGAAGCCGCCTCCGCCCCCAGTTCGAGGTGGCGTTGCGCGCGCATGTCACTCACGGAGTAGATCGAGACGGTGCCGCTGTCATCGGCCACTGCCGCGAAACCTCCATGGGTGGCGAGTGCCTCGACGCGCTTGCCCGGATATTCCCCGAAACCGATCGTGGATCCATCGACACTGTCGAAGGCCATGATCACTCCGGATTCATCCCAGCCGCCCGCGCCGACGAGACGATCCTCCGCTGCGACGAGCCGGGAGATGCGGATGCCGACATCGACGAAGTGCAGCACCTCGAGCGTCTCGGGATCGAGCCGGGTCAGGTTGCCTGAAGGTTTGTCGTCGACGAAGGCCGTGTGCGAAACCCAGAGGTTCCCGTTCACGATCGCGAGATCGGCGGCATTGCTGCCGAGGTCTCCCGAGCGGATCGATTGCCCGCTGGCGAGGTCATAGCGGATCACCGCGGATTGGTCGCTCGCGCCGTCGACCCAGACCAGCACGTAGAGCGTCTCCCCGTCACTGGCGAGAGCCTGTGGATAATCCTTGCCCGTTTTTCCGAAGATGGAACTCTCCACCGCGTCCCCGCAGCGGAAGATCTGGCCGTCGGTGCAGACGCCGGCATAAACCTCGTTGCCCACGCCGACGAGCGGCACCGGCAGTCGTCCGCAGTCGATCCGATCGACAAGTTCGCCGGTGGTCACATCAAACGCGCCGATGCTGCGCTGCCCGCTCTCCGAGACCCAAAGCGAACCTTCGGTGAGAGCGAGTCGCTCCGGCCACTTGCCGACCGGAAACGAGAAGAAATCCGGCGTCAGCGTCTCCGCCTCCTCCCGCTGGCCTTGCTCCAGCGGCAGTTCGAAGGGCGCCAGCTCGACGAGGGATTTTCTGACCGCGTCGACCACCTTGAGCGGCTGCTTCGGTTTCTCCATGGCAGGCTCGGGGGTGGGCTGGGATGAACTCTTGACCACGAACTGGTCGTAGAAGCTGCTGTTGATCCAGGGCTGCTGCTGCCGCTCCGTCGCCGCGAGCACGAGCCGGCCCGTTTCCTTGAAAACCTGATCGATCTCGAGGTCGGGCTTCAGCAGCGCGGTCGCGAGCGCCTCGCAGTAGGGGCTGTTGCCTCCGGTGCCGTCGAGCGCGGTTTTCCCCGGTGCTGCGGCGAAGGCGATGATTGTGCCCGTCGGCGTGTCGGTGACCTGACCGAGCCCCACGGCACCGCTGCGGTGCCAACTGCGGCCGAAGGGATTGTTCCGGCAACAGTCGAGCACGATCACCTTCAGCGGAGTGGCCGCCTCATCCATCGCCGAGAGGACGAGGTCGAGCGGAAAGGTCTTGTGTTTCACCTGGAACTCCTCCTCCACCTCCGCATCCACCGGGACGAGGAAATTCGACCCTTTCACCTCGATGCCGTGCCCGGCGAAATAGAACCAGGCCGCGTCGGCACCCTCGGCGGAGCGTCTGAACTCCACGAGCGCCTGCTCCATCTCGGCGAGGCCGGCATCCTCGACCACCGTCACCTCGAAGCCGCCTTCCTCCAGGGCCGCGCCGATGAGGCGGGCGTCGTTCACCGGATTCTCGAGCGTGTTGCCATTGAGATAGGCGCCGTTCCCGATCACCAGGGCGACCCGCTCCGCCGCTTCGGCGAATGTCAGGGCGAACCAGGATGCTCCGGCCAGAAGGAAACAAGGCGACAGGAAACGGCAGGCGGTCATGCCGCCAGTGAATCACGCTTCCGGTCGTGCGAAAGGAAATTTTCCGGCAGGGGAACCCATCTCCCCGCTCAGGGCTTTGGTCCGA
Source organism: Verrucomicrobiales bacterium (assembly GCA_041917795.1). Lineage (GTDB taxonomy): Bacteria > Verrucomicrobiota > Verrucomicrobiia > Verrucomicrobiales > DEV007 > Arctic95D-9. The sequence goes on along the minus strand of JAYRWX010000037.1, from coordinate 43,104 downwards.
GTTCGCGGAAGGGCCATTCCGGGCTGCCGGCCGGATCGACCGCGACCGGAGCCTTGCCGAGGTCGAAATCAGCGGGATGCAGGTTGCGACCGGGCCAGAAAGCGGGGTCCTTCACGAAGCCATAGAAGCTCGGGTAAAAGGGATCCACGTAGGTAACATCGGCCGTCTCAGGCACTTCCAGGCCCGTCAGGAAATAGGCGGCATTCACCACCATCCGGCGCAGGTCTTCGCTGACGAGGTCCACCGCGGCCCCGGCCGTCGTGGTGAAGGCCTTGCCTTTGGTCGTGCCGTTCGGCGCGGTGTACTCGCGCACCCAGGCCAGGGCCTGGAGCGGATTGTTTTTGTCACCCTCGACCGGCTTCGAAGCCGGATCGAGCGTCTCGGTGACCTGACCACGCATCAGCACGGTGGCATCGGGGGTGAGGTTTTTCACCGTGTAGACATCCGATGGGGCAAAGACATCCTTCACGCCGCGCAGGATGGGGTGGTCGGCATTGGCGGTCTCGATGACTCCACGAGCACCTTCCTTCTTGTGCGCGCCGTGGTGGGCCACCCAGGTTTCCCCGAGGATCTTCAAGCCGAAGCCGCCTTTCTGCCAGTCGCCGTAGGTCCAGCCGCCGTCCTCCATCTTTCCGGAAAAGGCGTGGGTTGCGGTGCGCAGGCCGATCACCGGTTTGCCGGCGTTGAGGAAGGCCGTGATCGGCGCGGTCTGATCCGCGGGGAGGTCGCGGAAGCGGGTCTGGATGATCAGCAGATCCGCGTCGGCGAGCGCCTCGGTGCCGGGGATGTTTTTCTGCTCGTTGGGATTGATGAAACCCTTCTCCCGATCAACCGAGAACAGCACCGTCGTGTCGAAGCCGTGGCGCTGGCTCAGGATCTTCGCCAGCATCGGCAGGGCCTCCTCCGAGCGGTATTCCTCGTCGCCCGCCATGAAGACGATCTTCTTGCCCTTGCCCGGACCTTCCTTGCCGGTGAAATGGAGGCCGGGAGCATCGGCGGCGGAAGCCTGGAACATCAGGGCGGAAAACAAGGTCAGGGCGAGGGCGTATCGATGCATGTTGGATGAGCGGGGATGTTGGGGGAAAATCTGGACCGGGGGCGGGAAGCCTTCCACCGGGAAACGATCCCTGATCATGGCGGAATGCAAAGACGATTGTCTAGTTCAAACCGAACCTCGCACGCAGCAACTCCTTCGCCTCCGCCAGCGCCGCCGGATCCGGTGGCGAGGCGACGACATTTTCCAGTTCGGGTTTGTCCTCGCGATGATCGTAAAGTTCCGCCGCCTCCAGCACACCGGTTTGCCAGTTCCGCCACTCGGTGTAGCGCCAGCCTTCGGTGCGGACGCTGTAGCCCATCGAGTCGGGTTGTTTCGTGGGCGTGCGGTCCGGGTAGGCGGGCCGCGGATGCTGGGTGAAGGCCGCCTTTTTGACCCGGGCCTCCGGGTTTTCGAGCAAGGGCACGAGGCTGGTGCCTTCCAGTTCCACCGGCGTCTCCAGCCCCGTCAGAGCCGTCACCGTCGGAAAGACATCGATCATTTCCACCGGTGCCCCGCAGACGGCTCCGGGATGCTCTGGCGCTAGCGGTGCGATGATCAAGGGCACCCGCGCGTCGAGCTCGAAGTTGCTTGTCTTCGCCCAGAGCCCGTGCTCGCCGAGGTGATAACCGTGATCACCCCAGAAAATCACGATCGTGTTTTCATCGAGCCCCTGCTCGCGCAACGCGTCGAGCACCTTGCCGACCTGGGCGTCCATGTAGCTCACCGCCGCGAAGTAGCCGTGCCGCATTTCCGCGACCTGCTGCGGAGTCGGCTTTTTCTGTTCGCCGACCGGACCGAGGATCTCCGTACTCTGGTGAAAGGCCACCTCAGGTGCCTTGGTGGGTCGGTCAGGGTTCAGGGTGGGCAGCTTGCTCGGATCATAGAGGTCCCAATATTTCTTCGGGGCATTGAACGGGGCGTGGGGTTTCCAAAATCCCACCGCGAGGAAAAAGGGGCCACCCTTCGCGAGTTCCGGCAGGAGACGAACGGCTTCCGCGGCGACGCGACCATCGAAGTAGGCCTCGTCGGGCACGTCGTAAGCCTCCGTCATGCCGACCGAACCGTAGCGGCGCAGACCCTCGCCGAACTTCGCGTGGTTTTCGGGCAGGGCACCGCCCACCTGCGGTACGTCGTCGCCGTGGGTCGCGTAGTGGAGGAACTCCGGCGCCGACCACGAGCGCGGATCACCGTGTTCCTTGGTGTGCCAGTTGTGGAAGAGCTTGCCGCTGCACCGCGTCGTATAGCCGTGCTCCTTCAACCAGAGCGGCAGCGTCGTCACCTCGGGTTTCAGCTCGCGGAAGTGGGTGCCGTTCACGTAGAGCCCGAGCGTCTGCGGACGCAAGCCGGTCAGCATGCTTGATCGCGAGGGATTGCAGACCGCCTGCTGGCAAAAGGCGCGGGTGAAACGCGTGCCGCGCGCGGCCAACGCGTCGAGGTTCGGAGTGATCGCCACCGATCCGTAGCAACCCAACTCCGGCCGCAGGTCATCGGCGGTGATCAAAAGCACGTTCGGAGCCGCGGACGCGGAGACCACCAGGCCGGCAACAGCGGCCAGAAGAAAAGCTCGGGGGGACATGGTCGCGAGCATGAACCGGGTGCCGCCCCGGGGAAAGCCTTTTCGGAGGACTCAGCCCGCTTCCGCCCCGCCCTCCGTCTCGAGGGGACCCGAGGCGAGGGTGGCGAAAAGCCCGTCATGGTTCCACGAGTCCCAACCCTCGACGATGCGCCCCTCGACGATGCGGAACCAGGTGGTGCCACGGAATCGCACCAGCCGTTGGGTCGGCGCGAAACCCAGTCCGCCGCCGGTATGTTTTCCCGAGGCCTCCCAGAGCACGCAGGCATCCTCGCCGTCGGCGATGCAGCGCAACACGTCCACTTTCAGATCGGGGAGCATGCTGAGAATCGCGCCTTGGAACGAACGGAATTCATCATGGCCGCGCACGGTCTGGCCGCCTTCGAGGTGACCGATCGAGTTATCGGCCATCAGTTCCGGGATGAGATGGTCGGCGCGCTCATTCCATACTTCGAGGAACCATCGTTTGGCGATTTCAGCGGGATTGGAGTTCATGATTGATAAATGGAACCACCCCGATCTTGCCGGGTTCGGATGGGATGACAAGTGCTTTTCTCTAGTTCTTCAGGCAAGGATTCCCGGGAATGCGCACTTGTGAAGGTCCCACTCATTCGGCACCCTCCGACCTGGCCTCCGCGCCTCGACCCAACCCTCTTCACTCATGCACCCGACCCTCTTCCATCGCTTTCTCCTCGCCGCCTGCCTCGCCGCGCCCATGGCGCGGGCCGCGGATCCCGTGACCACCGCCGCCTCCGACTGGAAGGGTTTCTCCAAGCAGTCCTTCGAGTTCGAGGGTCACAAGGCTTTTGTCGTAACGCCAAAAGAAGCCGCCGCGGGCAAGCCGTGGGTCTGGCGCACCTCCTTTCCCGACTTCCACGCCGAAGTCGACGTCGAGCTGGTGAAGGATGGATTCCACATCGGGCATATTGACGTGGTGTCGATGCTGGGTTGCGATGATTCGCTCGCGATCATGGATCGGTTTTATGACCTTGTCAGGAAGCAGTGGGGGCTCGCGGAGAAGCCCGCCCTCGAAGCCGTCAGCCGGGGCGGACTCCATGCCTACCGCTATGCCGCGACGCGCCCGCAGCGGGTTGCCTGCATCTATGCCGATACGCCGGTGATGGATCTGAAGAGTTGGCCGCTGAAGCATGCCAAGGCCGCCGGACCCCTCGCCGATGCGCTGAAGTACTATGGTTTCCCCGACCAGGCCGCCCTCGTCGCCTATGATCGCGGACCGCTCGACCTGCTCGAACCCATCGCGGTGGCGAAGATTCCGCTGCGTCACATCATCAGTCCGAACGACCAGGTCGTGCCGGCCGAAAAGAACACGCTCGAAGCCAAACGCCGCCTCGAGGCTCTCGGTTGGCAGATGGACCTCGTCGTCGTCGATGGCGCCACCACCATCAACGAAGGCCACCACTTCCCGCTGGTCGGGATCGAGGAATCCGTCGCCTTCATCCGAAAACATGCCGGAGAAGTTCCGTGATTTTCCCTTTCCTTCGAACCACCGCGCCGATCGCGGGGTTTTCTCCGGTCCATGAATCCCCGCATCCTCCTCGCCAGCCTTTTCCTTGCAGCCCCGGTCCTCGCCGAGGCGCCGCGGCCGAACTTCGTCTTTCTCCTCATTGACGATCTCGGTTATGCGGATTGTGGCTTCAACGGAGGCACCGAGATCAAGACCCCGCGCATCGACGCGCTCGCCTCTGGCGGCGCGGTGATCGAATCGCACTACGTGCAACCCGTCTGCTCGCCGACCCGGTCCGCCCTGATGAGCGGCCGTTACCCGATCCGCACCGGAGTCTACAACGTGGTGCGCCCTCATTCGGAGTGGGGCCTGCCTCTCTCCGAGCGCACCCTCGCCGACGCCCTGAAGGAGGCCGGCTACTCCACCGCGATCACCGGCAAATGGCACCTCGGTGAGTTTGATCCAGCCTATCTGCCGCTCTCGCGGGGCTTCGAGCACCAATACGGCCACTACTTCGGCGCCCTCGACTACTTCACCCACGAACGCGACGGCGAACTCGACTGGTACCGCGACCAGGTCCGGTCGGAGGAGGAAGGCTACACCACCCATCTCATCGCCAAAGAAGCCTGTCGCATCATCGACGCTCAGGAGAAGACGAAGCCGCTCTTTCTTTACGTGCCCTTCAACGGCGTCCACGGGCCCTTGCAGGTGCCGGAGTCCTACAAGGCTCCCTATGCCTCCTCACTGAATGGTCCGCGACTCCAGCTCGCGGGCATGCTCGCCGCGGTCGACGAAGCCATCGGCCAGATCGTCGACGCCTTGGAGCGGGCCGGGATGCGCGAGAATACTCTGATGGTTTTCTCCAGCGACAACGGCGGGCCGCTGCCGGGGAAAAACACGCCGCTGCGCGGTTACAAGGGCAGCCTCTGGGAGGGCGGGGTGCGCGCCGCCGCCTTCGCGAACTGGCCGGGTAAAATTCCGGCAGGCCAACGCCTCAAGCACCCCATGCACATCATCGACTGGTATCCCACCATCGTAAAGCTGGCCGGCGCCTCGCTGGAGAGGAGCCAGCCGCTCGACGGCCGGGATGTCTGGCCGATGCTCACGCAGGGGGCGCCCTCGCCGCACGAGTTCATCCTTTCCGCCCAGGCTCCTGACAAAGCAGCCATCCGCATCGGGGATTGGAAACTGATCGTGGACTCATCAACGCCGGTCGCGGCGGGAGGCAAGGCGAAAGGAAAAAACAAAGCCAAGGCGAAAGCCCGGGCGGAGAAGGAAACCGGGCCGCTCGCGCTCTTCAACCTCGCGCAGGACCCGGGCGAGAGCAGCGACCTCGCCCCAGCGGAACCGGAACGAGTCGCCGCGATGCGGACCCGGCTGGAGGAAGTGATGAAAGACGCGGTTCCCTCCGGCGAGCCCAACGGTGATCGGTGATTGGAACAAGCGGGTGGAAGGGGACCCATCCCCACGCCCGTCAGGATTCGCGATCATTCGCGACCCATTCCCTGACATTCGCGTTCCCCAAGCTTCCCCATCCGAGTCCATCGGCGGACATCTGCGTTCCATCCCGATTCAAGTTCCCACACACGATGAGGCACCTCATCCCGGGCAGGATTCGCGAAGACCATGTAGAGATTGAAGGACGGGCGTCGAGTGTGGATTTGAAAGGACAGACAATTGATATCTTGAGGGACTGACAATCTCATACCTGGATTCAATTTCCCGGAGACGGTGAATCTTGTCTCGAACTTGGGCGGATTCGGCCTATTTTCCGGGCGATGCACCCGTTCGTCTTGCCTTTTCTTCACGCTTCTGGCGCAACGCGCGGCAGTGACGAATCCGAATGTGAGAACCTTCGAAGTGAGGATCCTGAATGAGGGAATCCTTGCGCTAAGGACGTCCTGATTCTTGTCGAGGGACGGTCCAAGTTCCCGGCATTGCCCTCTCCGTTGTCTGCCATGAACTGGTCGCTCCCGCTCATCATCATCCTTGCCTTCCTTTCGCCAACGGGTTCGCTCGTGGCGGAAACTCCTCTGCCCGAAACACTCCTGGCGACCCGCGGACGACTCCTCCTGAGCGAGGATTTTGCGCAGCCGCTGGCACCGTACACGGGCAAGCCGGCCGGCTTTGCGAGCGGCTATGAGGGCTGGCGCTATCAGGCCGGTACGCAAACGGGGAAGTCGGGGAGCTGGGTGCTCGCGGACGATTGCTTCACCGGCACCGAAAGTCCCGAGGCGCATCATCCGGCGACGGCGTCGTACGGAATGAAGTTCCAGAATGCCATCATCCAATGCGAGGTGCGGCTGAACGACGTGCCCGCCGAGGGCCGGCTGTATCGGTCGTTCTTCGTGAAGGCGACGGATCAGAAGGACTATGTGTGCGCGCTTTTCGGCAGCACGGGCGGGATCCATGCGCTGGCCTACGACAACGAACATGCCGATCCGAAGAGCGGGCAACGAGCGAAGCTGCCCGCCGTTCCACTGAAGGCACCAGTGAAGCTCGGCGAGTGGCGCACGGTGGTGTTGGAAATCCTCGGCGATGAACTCGTCGCGACGGTGGAGGGCAGGAGCGTCACCCTGAGGAGCTCGCTCATCGGAGCAGCGAAGCACAGCATCATGCTCGGCGTGGGCACGGAGGCGAGCTTCCGCCGGTTGAGGGTGTGGGAGGCCTTGCCAAATCCAGAATGGGAGGCCAACCAGAAAGCGCTCGCGGCACAGTTGAACCCACCGAAGTAGTGCCTCGCGCCTTTTCCCGGAATGAAACGCTCCCTCTTCAGCCTCATCATCGGCGCGGCCATGGTCATGGCACCGGCCGTCCGTGGAAACGAAGCGCCGCAGGAGACCGGCACCTTTGACGTCGACAAACTCGCGGAGATCGACTCCGTGGTGATGCAGGCGATCCGCGATACGACGATCGTTGGCGGCGTCTTCTGGGTGGAGCGGAATGGCGTGGCGTATCACAAGGCCTACGGAAACCGCGCCCCGGTCCCGGCGACGGAGGTGATGACCGAGGACACGATCTTTGATGTCGCGTCGATCACGAAAGTGGTTGCCACCGCGACGGCGGTGATGCAGTGCGTCGAAGGCGGCTTGGTGGGTCTCGATGATCCGGTCGCGAGGCATCTCCCGGCCTTCACGGGAGAGGGACGCGAGAAAATCACGCTCCGCCACCTCCTCCTGCACACCTCCGGTTTGAGGACGAATCTCGATCCGAAGAAACTGCCCTTCATCAACCGCGAAGAGGCGCTCGCCCGGGCGTGCGAGGAGAAACCCATGTTCGAACCCGGCTCCGCCTACGCCTACAGCAGCATCGGCACCCTGGTGCTCGGTGCTCTCGTCGAGCGGGTCACCGGTCGCGCCTTCGAGGAGTATGGCACGGACGAGATCTTCGAGCCGCTCCGGATGAACGATACGGGGTTCCGTCCGGCGGAGGCGCTGCTCCCGCGCGTCGCGCCGTCGAGTGCGCCGCAGCGCGGGATGGTGGACGACGTGGTGGCCCGAACGATGGGCGGAGTCGCCGGACACGCATCGCTCTTCACGACCGCGGAAGATCTCGCGCGATTCGCGCGCATGATGCTGAACGCGGGCGAACTGGATGGACGGCGCGTCCTGCGCGCGGAGACGGTGGCATTGATGACCCGGGTCCAGAGTCCGCCGGACCTGCGCTGTCCCGGTGCGGACAACCGGCCGGTGCGGCGGGCGCTCGGCTGGGACATCGACACGCCGTTCCGCACGCCACCGCATCCCTATGGATTGCACCGCGGCTCGGTCTTCCCCATCGGAAGCTACGGACACGCGGGCTGGACGGGGCAGATGCTCTGGATCGATCCGTTCTCGCGCACCTTCGTCGTGTTTCTCTGCAACCGCTACCAACCGGGCGCTCCGGCGGGTCCGGACGATTCCTATCACTTGCACCACCGCATCGCCACGCTTGCCGCCGGGGCGGTGAAGGACTTCGATTTCAAAAACGTGCCGGGAGCACTGCCTGCCGCGGAGGTCGCGAGATAAAGAATTCCCGTTTGGGCTGAGGATCGGTCTGGTCAATTCAAACCGGCCAATTGCGAATTGAGCGATTTGATCTTCGCGTTGAGCCTCTTCACCAAGGGTTTCTTGCCGGCTTTCTTAGCTTTCTTGAGCGCCTTTTTCGAGGAGGCGATCTGGCGGATCAGGCTGGCCCGCAGGATCGGGCTGCGGCCGTACCACTCGTGACCGTGGTGGGATTGTTCCATCTCAGGACCCGCCGGTTGCTGTGGTCGGCGACGTAGAGCTTGCCCGCTGATAGGTGACGGGTCGGGACCAGACCGAGGGAACGAGGAGGAAGGTGAGGACGCGGAGGGTGATGCGAGTTTTCATGCGGAGTTGGATGAGGGCTCCGGGAGGGTAAAGCCCTCGCAGGAGGGTGGCAAACGCGGAGCCTCGCCGCAGGAATCCGAAACCGGCCGGACGCTTGCGATCTTGCACAATGAATTTGACCGAAGGCCGGCGCTCCTCCACCGTCCTGACGGTCCGGCTTCTCGCATTTTCGACCACCTCAATCATCATTCAAACCACTCCATCCCATGCGTTATCTCAGCTACCTCGCCCTCATCGCCCTTGCTTTCCTCTCCCTCACCTCGCTCCGGGCCCAGGACGGGCAGGACGAATATGCCTCCTACTGGAAGTGCAGCGATGGTCAAACCTATGGACTGGTCGCTGATGGTTCGAAGCGCGAGTTCTACGTTCCTTCCGGTGTTTCGCCGATCTTCTTCTCGGGCGTGAAAAAGGGCGCGACCTATTCGGGTACGGTCTACACCGGTGGCGAACAGGTCGCGGTGTCCGGTCCGGTCACGAAGAGCGACACGATGATCACCCTGATCGCCGCCGACGGCCGCAAGTGGGTGCTGGAGTTCTCGCACAAGTGAGGCCTGACCGAGCTTTCGATGGGAAGTGACTCCACCGGGTCGCTTCCCGTCCCATCCGGCCACGCCCCATCCGCGAATCCGTGCCTCGCTTGGACGGCATGAATCCGCAAACTAGGGGGCGTGACCGCCTTTCGCAGAGCTTTCGTCCCGGGCCGGGCTTTGATCGCCAGCGCCTTGCTCCTGCCCTGGGGCCTTCTCGCGCAGGAGGCCCGGAGCGATCGGAACTCCTTCGGGCTGCCGGACGATCTGGAGCCGGACCACTTTGCGCCCTTGCGCGAGCATTCGCCTTTCCTCCGCACGCTCGACCTCTCGCGCTCGCTCATCATCACGGGCGTCGCGCGGATCGGAAAGGATCCGGTGGCCACGGTGCTCGATCTGGAAACCAGCAAAACCAGCGTCATTTCCACCCTCGGGGCGAACTCGGAGGGCTGGCAACTCGTCGAGGTGAACGGGAATCTCGCGGACATCGAGACGCTCAGTGCCAAGATCAAGCGTGCCGGGGGCGGGGAGATCGTCTCGATCCGCTATGAGAAGGCACCGGTGCGGCCTACCGGCCCCTCGGGCGTGATGGTCTCCACCCGCGTCGGCAACGGCACTCCCGGTGGCGGCACCGGTCCCCATGGCGGCCCGGATCCACGCGTGCTGACGCCCGATCAGCTCAACGACGCGCGCAACGCGGCGCGGAACATCAAGGAGGGCTTCAAGGCCGATGGCTATGGAGACAACCAGGTGATCCCTCCCGAGGTGGTCTCGAAGGCATCCCAACTCTCGATCGAGCAGCGGGAGAGCATCAACGTGAAGATGTATGAATATCGCAACCGCGGCCTCGGCATGCCGGAGCGCCAGCAGATCTACAACCGCATGCTCGACGAGGCAGTGCGACGACGCTGAGGCGGGAGACGGAAAGCGAGATCGCGTCCTTTCCATCGCAATGCGAAACGGGGAAGATGGATTCCATGAAATCCCTCTGCTTCAGCCTCCTCGTTTTCCTCGCTTTTGCCGATTCCCTCTTCGCCGGTGAGGTCGAACTGATCGTCGGCGAACCGCTCACTGCCGAGGTCAGCGAACCTTTCAGCGTCGACTTTGATCCCGAAGGCCGGCTTTATGGCGTCGAGTTCACCAAGTCGAACCAGGTCTTCCGTTTGGCGGAAGGGAAGCTCGAGTTCGTCGCCGGAAAGAAATACAACGCCGAGACCAACCGTCCCGTCGAAGGCGCCCCGGTGAAGGACGGCACCGATCCGCTCGCCGCGATCTTCCACGGGATGCACGACATCCAGATCACCCGCGCCGGACTGGTGCTGATCGGCGATTCTTTTCACCATCGCGTGCGGAGCTTCGATCCCGAGACCGGGGTGGTGGCCACGATCGCAGGGACGGGGGAAAAAGGTTTCGGCGGTGACGGCGGCCCGGCGTCGGCGGGCAAGTTCAGCATCACCATGACCGCCGGGCTCTCCCCGGATCAGCGAAGCCTGCTGATCGCCGACATCGGCAACCACCGGGTGCGACGCGTCACTCTCGACAGCGGCATGCTTTCCACCATCGCCGGCAACGGAAAAACGGGCCTGCCGGTCGACGGGGCCGGAGCCTTGGAGACTCCGATGGGCGATGCCCGGGCCGCGACCTTGGCGGAAGATGGGACCCTCTACGTGCTGCTCCGGGGCGGCAACTCTCTCGCCGCGGTGAAGGACGGCAAAGTTCGCATCGTCGTCAATCGCGCGGGCAAAAAAGGATATTCCGGTGATGGCGGCCCGGCGATCGAAGCGACGATGAATGGGCCGAAGTATGTGGCGATGGATCGCCAAGGCCGGGTCCTCATCGCCGATGCCGAGAACCATTGCATCCGCCGCTTTGACCCGGCAAAGGGCAGCATCGAGTTGATCGCCGGCATGCCCCCGGCGGCGTCGAAGGGGATCGGCGACACGTTGCTCGAGACCGGCCTGCGCCGTCCCCACGGAGTCCGCATCGGCCCCGACGGCCGGCTCTACGTCTGCGACACCTACAATCACCGGGTCCTCGCCGCTCTCTACCGTGATTGATGGGGCGCGGGCTGGCCCTCATGTCTGGAATTTTCATAATTGAGAGTATTTTAAAAAGTTTTTGGAATTTATGGCAAAGAAGTGGTAGCCTTCGGGAGCAGGTTTCCGTCGTGCAGAAGACGGTTTCCTCAATTCGCCGATGTCCTCCCGCACGCCCAACTTTTTCATCGTCGGTGCCCCGAAATGCGGAACCACGGCGCTGTATCACGCGCTGCTGGATCATCCCGAGGTTTTCCTGCCGCACGCCGACAAGCCGCAGGATTATTGGCGCCAAAAGGAGCCGCTCTATTTCTGCGACGACCTCGGGATCGAGGATTGGATCCGCGTCCATCGCGAGGAGGACTACCGGGCCATGTTCGCGAACGCGGGCAACGCCCGTCGAGTGGGTGAGGTTTCGGCCCTCTATCTGCTCTCGCCCAATGCACCCGCACGGATCAAGGAATTCACCGGCGACGATCCTGACCTGCGCTTGATCATCCTGCTGCGTCCCCCGGTGGACTGGATGCGATCCTGGCACCATGACTGTCTGCGCTACGCCCACGAGTCGATCACCGATTTTCGTGAAGCCCTCGAGGCGGAAACCCAACGGCGGCTCGGCAAGAAGTTGCCGCGGCACAGCGGTTTCAAAGGATGTCTCAACTACCGTACCTCGGCCCGCTTCTCCGAATCGGTGGAGCGCTGGTTCGATACCTTCGGACGTGACCGGGTCCGCGTCTTCCTGATGGAGGAACTCAATTCGGAACCGGACCGCATTCTCGACGAGATCGCGGAGTTCCTCGACATCACGCCGGGACTGCTCCACGGGATCGAACGGCAAAACGACTCCGCCTCGCTGACCCGGACCCACCAGTGGGAGTTCCGTCTGCAACGCAAACTCTCCGCCATGCCGCGGCTCGACCGTCGAATCGGCCCGCTGATCCGGAAAGCCGGCCGGGCCTACCGCCGGACCATGCTCGGACTGATGCCGCCACTTTCGAACAAGGGCATGGACCCCGAGCTGCGGGAGAAGCTGCAAGCAGAGTTCCGCTCGGAGGTGACACACCTCGGTGAGCTCATCGGTCGCGATCTGTCACATTGGCAGGGTGCGGAGCGTTCGCTCAGCCACATGCCGCCAGCAGTGGGGGCGACTCCGCCCGAGCCGCTCGGTCTGCAAGGCACCGCCTGAAGGTGGTTTAGTCAGGGCGACGGAGGTGCGACCCCGATCCTGGCGCAGAGTTCGCGAATGGCTTCGGTGCGATCTTCTTCCACGAAGCGCAGCAGGAACGGTCGCTCCGCGAAGTCGTAGGGCGAGGAGAGGAAACCGTGGATGCAGAGCAAATGCGCGGCGCAGTCGTAGGCGACCGGACCCTCCCGATCCCGCGCGGCTTTCACGAGGGCATCGATCACCGCGGGCGGGTGGAAGTCCGCGACCAGCAGCATCGCCGTGCTGAAGCCTGCTTCGAGGGCGGTATCACCCATGGCACGGACCAGCAGCTCGGTGAGCTCCGCTTCATCGACAAGCTCGCGGGCATGCGTGGCGATCGCGAGCCGTAGCTGGGAGTCGCCTTGATGCCAGGCAAGCCGCAGTTTTTCCCTCGCCTCCTCTGAGTCGATGCGGCCAAGCGCCTCGATGTCGCGCCAGTCCTGCACTTGGCGTGAGAGAATCAGGGATTCGATCCGGGCGCGTTCCTCCGAAGTGGCTTCGTCCAAGAGGTCGAGGGCGTAACCCTCGCCATCACGCCAGCGATCGTGATTCATTGCCAGGCTCTCGACGAAGCGGTCGACCAAGTCCGAGGACATCGCGGGTCAGGGTTGAGATTGGACGCGGAAGCGGAACGAAGACTCCGTCGCCGGCCAGGCTGACTCGCCGGGGCGTGGTTGGGGGAGCCAATCACTCCACTCGAGGGATTCCGGTCCCGGTTTTCCCGGCAAAGGGACCATGAAACGGCCGATCACCGCCTCGCCAATTGACGCCGTGATGGCCCGCTGGCCGCGGCTGGTGTAGACGTGGGCTCGCGCGGGCACGACGAAGCGGCCCTCTTCCTCGCGGGCCTGCTCGGGAAAGATCTGGCCGTATTCCGAATCGCGCAGGACGCCGCTGCTGACGGATTGCAGTTCGAAGCTCGAGGTTCCGGGCTCCGCGACCGGCTTGGCGGCGCCTTCCGGTAGGCGGAATTCGACTTCGAGGATCAACTCCTTGCCATCGAGCTTCGGCGGAATGTCCGCGGTGATCCGGCTCAACAGTAGAATCAAAAAGGTCGCGACCGCTACCAAACCCAATCCACCGCCGACCGCTTTCCAAAAACCCGGATCCGCCGATCCCGCCACAGAGCGCGCGACGATGAGTCCGGCGATGAAAGAGACGAGGCCGCCGAGCAGCGCCATCAACACGACGAAATAACCGACCGCACCCTCGCGGTTCGACATTTGGTGCCAGCCTGCGTGTAGCGAGGCCACCCAACCCGAGGCGATGAGCCCGGCGATGCCCGCGAGGCCGGCGGAGACGAAGGAAAGGAACCAGTTCATGAGAAATAGCAGCAAAGAGGGTCGGGTCACCGACCTGACAGGGTTGCACGTCCCGCAAAGGGGGAAGCTCAACGCAGGCCGTTAAAGGTCTTTCTCTTGGGAGCCGACTTGTTGCCGGAAGCGTCCTGGCTGTAGACCTCGAAGGTGAAGGTGTGGCAGTCGACGAGGAAGGGAAGGTGATATCTTTCGCCGGGGATCTCGAAATAGTCGTATCGACGCCACGGGCCCTGCTTTCCGTCGACCTTGCCCCGGACGAAAACGTAGCGCACTTGCACGTCGTCGCTCGCCTTCAGAAAGAAATCGAGCAGGGTGCGGTTGCCCTTGGATTTCTTCACCGATTTCGTGATCACCACGGTGGGTTTGACGCTGTCTTGAGCGCCGGCGGTTGCCGGGATGCCGAAGATGAAAAGGGCGGAGGCAAGGATGAGCAGCGAGCGCATGGTGGGAGGGAATTTCGGGTCTGCCGGGAGATTAACGGATTTTCGCGGAATGTTTCGGGGAAATTCAAAGGATTTCAAAGGGATCGAGTGCCAGGGTGCTTCCGGATTTCCCCGTTGAACTGGCGATGTCCCTGCTCTTCCCTTCCCCGATGCCCGACGAAACCCTGCCTGACACCGAAGAACTGATCGAAGCCATCTCCCACCGCGATGCGGAGGAGGCTGCGGACCTCCTCGAGCAGGAATCAGGCGAGGAGGCGGCGCGGGTGCTCAGCGAATTGAATCCCCTCGTCGCCCAGCGCGTACTCGCGGAGATGGAGGACGATTCGCGTGCCGCGGTCCTCGCCTCGGCCTCGCCCGACCAAGCCCGGCAATGGATCAGCAATCGCGAACATCCCGAGGATAGCATCGGGTGGCTGATGGAGCCGGCGCCGGCCGCCTTTTCACTCGGCACGACCGTCGCGGAGACCATCGAGATGCTCCGCCAGCTCGCGAAAACCGCGTTCGTGACCTACGGCTACGTCGTTGATGGCGAAGGTAAGCTGCTCGGTCTGCTCATCATGCGTGACCTGCTGCTGGCCTCGCCGCAGACCCGGCTGGAGGCGGTGATGCTGCGCGATCCCTTCCACCTCGACCCCGACCTGGAGTTGACCGAGGCGATGCGTCTGGTGGTCCATCGCCATTATCCGGTCTACCCGGTCTGCGATGAAGAGGGGCATTTGTTAGGGCAGGTCCGGGGACAGAATCTCTTCGAGGCCCGCGCCATCGAGATCAGCGCCCAGGCCGGCCGGATGGTCGGTGTGGAGGAGGGCGAGCGGCTCTCCACCCCGCTCCGGCGCAGCCTCCGCTCGCGGCATCCCTGGTTGCAACTGAACCTGCTCACCTGTTTCATCGCTGCGGCGGTGGTGGGTATGTTCCAGGACACGCTGGACCGCATCGTCGTGCTGGCGGCCTTTCTCCCGGTGCTCGCGGGGCAATCGGGCAACACCGGGTCGCAGGCGCTGGCGGTGGCGCTGCGCGGGATGACACTGGGCGATCTCGGCACGGGAGGCGAAAGGAAACTGATCGTGAAGGAAGGTCTGCTGGGTCTGCTGAACGGGATCTTGACCGGTCTCTCGGCCGGAATCGGGATGTGGCTCTACGCCCATTTCCAAGGTCAGGCGGATGCCATCCTCCTCGGGGTGGTCGTTTGGCTGTCGATGATCGCCAGTTGCGTCGTCAGCGGACTGGCCGGCGCGCTCATTCCGATCGGCCTTGAAAAGGTGGGTGCCGATCCGGCGACGGCTTCGGGCATTTTCCTCACCACCGCCACCGACGTGGTCAGCATCGGTGCCTTTCTCGGGCTCGCCACCTTGATGGTCGGCTGAGCGTTAGAAGACCTCGAGCACGAACAGGGGAGGACCGTCAAGAATGGTGCCCGCAGTCGTGCCGATCAGCTTGGCGGCCAAAGGTGAGCCCGGGCCGAGGACGGTGACCGTTTCTCGCTCGTCGGTGGAAAGGATGATGCCGCCACCCGCGGGCGCGAGGAGGTAATGGCGTAGTTCTTCGCCCTGTTCCGTCTCAACCAGGGCGCCCACGCTGATGGAATCATCCGGCTCGAAATCGGGGAAGTTGAAGTGCTCGACGAGGTGGAGGGCGCGCGCGAGCTCGTCGGCCTGCTCGGCCTGACCGGCGGCGAGGTAGGAGGCCTCGAGACCGCGGGTGTCGTACTTGTTTTCGGCTTTGGTGTCCGCGCCGGTGGCGGCCTCGCGCGCTCCGGCCAGGGCGGCGATGGCACGATCGTAGCGTTGGCGGAGTTCGGCGATGAGGGCGGCGACCAGGGCGGCTTTGTCCATGGGAAAGTTGGGGGGCGCAAAGGTTAGCGGTGACAGCGGCGAACCGTCAACCGAATCGCGTGACCGATGCGAATTGCCGGGACAAAATTGCGCCCCCGGTCGAGGGTGCGTCATGGGGAGGCAATGGTTCAGTGTGATTCTGGGGGTTT
The DNA here is from genome assembly GCA_041917795.1 of Verrucomicrobiales bacterium. Taxonomy (GTDB): domain Bacteria; phylum Verrucomicrobiota; class Verrucomicrobiia; order Verrucomicrobiales; family DEV007; genus Arctic95D-9. Next base: position 27,168 of record JAYRWX010000037.1, on the reverse strand, counting down.
GTGCCGGTGTGGTCGGCCCGGTCGTCGCGGACCCCGGCCCGTCTCTCGATGAGGCCGATTCCAAACGTCTCGAGGCAGGCGAGTGCATCGTGCTGGAGCGGCGGCCGGATGAAAAGGAGAAGCCCGATCATCGTTTCGTGACGGTGGCTCGGCTGATCCAGGGCAGCCGCCAGACGATCTGGGAGGTGATCAATGACAAGGATCACGCTTCCGACTTCCTCGAAGGTGTGCTCGAGTCTCGGGTGATCGAGCGCGATGGGAACCGGCTTCTCGTCGAACAGCGCACCAAGGTCGGCGGGCCCAAGGGATCCTACCTCTATCGTCTGCGCCATGAGCTGACACCCATGACCCATGCGACTTTCACGTATGCGGGAGGCGAGCTCGAAGATGTGATCGGTGCCTGGTGGATCTGCGACGGTCCGGACGAAAAACGTTTCCTCGTCGTTTATTCACTGCACATCGATGCGGGCTTTTTTGCACCTCAAGCGATCGTGAAGGCCGGCATGAAAAAGACCATGCCGCAGACGGTGGCTTCGATCTCCGCCGAGGTCGCCCGGCGCGAGGGCTCCGGAAAGCCGCCCGCGCCGTGAGGGATGTAGATTAGCGGGAACCGACCTGCATTTTCACCACGTCGCGCTTGTCATCGTCGAGCAGGGAGATGGCTTTAGCGAGTGCCTGATAAGCTTTGCCTCGTCCGGGTCGGAGGGAGCGGATCTCTCCTTCGAGCGTGCGGTTGGCCCCGGGTTCGGTGATCCCGGTCTCCCATCGACCGGTGGTCACGGCCGCGGTGACATTTTCCCGGCCAGCCCGGCGATCGAGGTAGCTCGCGGTGTGGAAACGATCTCCCCCGGGGGCGGCGATCTTGGCGCCATCGGCGAGGGCGATCGCCCGGTTGCTCCATTTCAAGGTGAAGCGTGCGGACGATTTGCCCTTGGCACGCAGGAAGATTTGCTGGCCCTTGCCGTTGGCGCTGTAAACCTTGTCGCCGACGTAAGCACTGCGTCCGGACGCCGCCGCCAGGTCGGGCTGCACGTGCGCATTTCCGCGCTGGAAGGAGATCGATCGCACATTCGCGGAGAGATCGGGATCAGGGGAGGCTCCCTGATTCTCGAGGCGGAACTCGATCACGTGCAGTCCGGCTCCGGCGATTTTCACCGCGACGGGGCGGAATTCGCCGTCGCGGGGCGCCGTCCAGCTACCGCGTTCCACGCCATCGACCAGCAGACGGAGCGAAACATCACTACTGGAAGCACGGAGCGACCAGGAAGCCGAAAGGATGCCGGCACCTCTCACGGTCGTGACGAGCGATCGCTTTCCACCAGCTCCGAGCCCACGGACGCCGGCGGCTCCGCCGATCGCGTGCCATCCGTTGGAATAGACCGCTCCCTCGCTGCCGAGCACGAGGCCAAGTTGCTCGTCCTTCTCCAGCGGATCACCGGTGAGCACGATGCTGCGGTCACTCTTCAGCGAGAGCATCGTCATGTCGGTGGCCATGTGGGAGAGGAAGAGTTGCTGGACGGCATCGTCGGGCGAAGCGGTGATCGCGCCGGCGTCCGCCGACGGGGTGATCAGGGACAGGGAAAGGTCGTCGACGGTCACATTGCCGCCCTCACCGCTCCAGACCCAGGCGGAGAACGAAACGGCGCCGGCTGGGACCAGCCCCTCGACCGAAAACGCAGTGTAGGTGGTTTTGTCAGGCAAGGAAACGAGGGCGTCGCCGAGCCATTGTCCCGTACTACTCCAGAAGGAGATGCCGGCCTCCCGCGGTGCGGTTGGCGCTCCGCTGTTGAGGTGATGGCCGCTCAGCAGATAGCGCTCTCCGGGGATGCCGGGGAAACTCTGCACGATGAAGGAATTGCCGCCGAGGCGGGCCGCTCCCGACCCGGTCCGGGCCGGCGTCACGAGGGTGACGGAGCTGCCTCCGGTGTCCCAGGGCGCGAGCGAGCCGCCCTCGAAGCCGCTATTCGAGAGGAGGTTTCTCGCCTCTCCGGTGGGTGTTTCGTCAGGGCGGAAGAGGGCGAGGTCGTCCACGGTGACGAGGTCTCCGGAGCTGTGCCAGACCCAGATCGTGACGGTGGCGCTCCGTTCCGGTACGGTGGTATCGACCACGAAATCGCGGTAACTGGCGCTGTCCGGAAGCAGGATGGTCCGGTCGGTGATCCACGTTCCGGTGGCGTCGTAGAAGGAAAATCCGGCTTCGATCCGGCCACCCGCTGCCCGCGTAAACGATGACCCGGCCAGCGCGAGGAGTTCGCCGGCGCGCACTGTGCGGGTTTGCACGATGAAGGAACCGCCCGCGAGCGCGGCTGCCGCGCTGCCGCTGCGGGCCGTGGCGGAGAGCTGCACCGTGCCGCCCGTGTCCCAGGTCGCGAGGTCCGATTCAAAGCCTCCGTTGGTCAGGAGGTTCGTGAAGGCCGGACCGAAGGAGGGTCGTGGCTCGCCATCGCCCTCCTCCGTGACCTTGAGGTCGTCGACGGAGAGCGCACCGCTGGTGTTGGCGAGGATCCACACCGAAACCCGCTTCGCCGCAACCGGGGCGGTGAAGGCCAGGTCGAAGCGGGACCAGCTTGCGCTTGGTTGCAATGTCAGGGTCCGGTCGTGGATCCAGACTCCATTTTCATCCCAGAAGGTCAACCCGGCTTCGGCGCGGACGCCGGTGCCCGCCGAGGCGATCCATCCGCTGTAGACGTAGTTTTTGAGTGCCTCGACCGGAATCGTCCGGACGATGTAGGCTGAAGGATTGAGCGCGGCGGCGCGCAGCCCGGCATGCGAGGAGGTGGTGGTCGCGACCCCGCCGCCGTTGTCCCATCCGTCGAGACCGCCTTCAAAATCGCCGCCGGTGAGCAGGTTCGGCGGTCCGGTCGGGGGCGAGTAGTTGAAGGCGAGGGTCGCACTCGCGGGATTCGCGTTGCCATTGACATCGACGACACGATCGGCACCGAGCGAAAGGCTGCCAACTCCGGCGGCGGTGGGGGCGATCGCCAGCGTCCAGGTCGTCCCGCTGCCAGTGACACCGGTCACCGTGCCGTTGACGATCGTGATATCGGCCGCGGTCAGTCCGTTGATTGCCTCGGAGGAGGTGAGAGTGACGGCGAAGGGAGCCGCGACCGTGGCGTTGCCTCCCGTGAGGGTCAATGTCAGGGTGGGGGCCGCATGGTCCTTCGGCGGTGTGCCGGTCGTCGGACCGGTAGGGACCACTGCGGGATCGAGGCTGTTGATCCAGTCGGTGATCAGTTGCAGGCCCGTGTTATCGACAAGGTTTTTCGCGATCGGCGGCATCGCCACGCCGGGTGCGAGCGAACCGAGGCGGCGGTGGACCATCGACAGGTCGGGCTGGCCCGGGCTGACGAGCCGGGCGCCGGTGATGCCGAGCGTGTTGTTCGGCGTCACGTTGATGAGGTTTTGGAAAAAAGGAGGGATCTCGAGCCGGGCATCGAAGGCCGCGGGAGTGGGAGCGGCAGGCTGGTGGCAATGCGAGCAGTTCACGTCGAGGTAGGAGCGGGCGCGGCGCTCGAGGGTGGCGGTGGCATCGTTCTGTGCTTTGCTCGTCAGCATCGTGCCGAGCTTGGTCTCGTCCACCGTCGTGGAGAAAAAGCCGAGGCGGTTGAGGGTGACGATCTGATTGGCGGTGCGTCCGGTGGTCGCATAGAAGAAATCGCCGTTGAGCTGCCGTGTCTTCACCCCGAGCACGCGCCCGGCGGCGGCCGAGTGACAGGTGTTGCATTCGTTGCGGCCGGGGAAGTGCCATTGCCGCGTCTCCCCGCCCACGGTGACGGTGGCATCGACGGGATCGCCGGGCAGCAGTTCGGCATCGCTGCCATCTTCAAGCCATCGGTAGGTGAACCCATACCAGGTCGAATCACTCCCGAGGACAAGGAAGCGGGTCTCGAGGCGCCGGCCGGTGTAGGCGAAATGTTTTACGAGTACCGTGCCGATGGGGAAGGTCCAGTTGCCATCCTCCGACCAGACGATCCGCTCGGCGGCACTGTTCGGCGTGCCATCGTTCGGGATCGCGATCCAGCGTTCCTTGCCGGCCCCATCGGACCAGAGCGCCTGGTTGACTCCGTAGGGGATCAGTCCGGGTGCCGGCGCGAGGGTTGTAAGATTGGTGAAAGCCCCGGTTTGGGAGAGCAGCTTCGGCGGTTCGGGCACACCCTCGGTGGACTTCTCGAGGCGATAAATGCGGCCGCCGTCGAGATTGGTCCCCGCGAGACTGAGCACATAGATTTCGCCCGAAGAATCGATGCCGAAGGATCCCATGCCGTTCTTCGGTCCGGGCCCGTGGGGGGTCAAGCTGAGGAGACTGGTGACGACCGGTGAGCTTCCGGAAGCATCGAGCGACCAGATTGCGTTGGAGACATGATCGCCGAAGATGTACTTCCCTTTCAATTCGGGGTGGAGCGCTCCGCGATAGACGTATCCGCCGATCACGCATCCTCCGGTGCTGCGTCCATAGGAGTGCACCGGCGTCACATCCGTGCCGATCAGGGTTGAAGGTTTTGACTTCGGTCCGGCCACACCGCCCTCACGATAGGGCCACTGGAGATTCCCCCCGCGGACGATTTTGCTCACTTCCTCCTGGGTGCCCTGGCCCACGTCGCCGACCCAGATGTCGCCGGTGACACGGTCCTGCGTCATGCGATGGGGGCTGCGCAGACCGATGGCGTAGAACTCTTCAAGGCGGCTGCCGTCCGGGCTCTGCCAGGGGTTGTCGTTGGGAATGAAGTAACCCTGCGAGTAGCTGTTCGGCCAACCGGAAGGAGGCGTCGTGGGATTGCGGGGCTGACGCCGGATCGCGTGGCTGCGCGCGGCATTGCGATCCACGTCGATGCGCAGCACGCCGGAGAGCAGGCCGGTATCCATGCGCTGGGCGGTGTTGTATTCGTCGTTGGCTCCGCCTTCGTCACCGACCGACACATAGAGGAAGCCGTCGAGACCGAAGAAGATGCCACCGCCGTTGTGCCAGTTGTGGCGGTCGTATTGATTGATCAGCACATACTCCGAGCTGGGCGCGATGGCATTGGTCGCGGGATCCCAGGTAAAGCGGGAAAGGCGGCAATAGGCGCGGTTGGTGTCCGACTTCTGGACCGTGAAGCGGTAGTAGACGTAGAGGTAGTTGCGGTTCGCGGAGCCGGGCACACCGAACTCGGGGTGGAAGGCGAGCCCCACCATGCCGCTGTCGTGATTGGATTCGACCTGGCTGCGGATATCGAGCAGGACCGTCTTCGTCGCGACCGTGGGACTGTCCTCGAAGACCGTGAGGCGGCCCGATTTTTCCACGACCATGAGGCGGTTGGAAAAGGGCACCGGCAACATCTGGACCGGATCAATGAATGTAAGGCTGGGGAAGGCGTTCACGAGTCTCCAGCTTCCCGTGGAGGGGCGAGGGGTCCTCGAGGGGAGAGCGCCATTCAGATAAGCACCGATGGACTGGGCCCGGTCCAAGCCGCCCACGCTTTGAGCTTCAACGTTCGGCAAAGCTACTAGAACGGAAAGGGCTGAAATAATCGCCAGAATCTTCATATTGCGGTATGGTAGAGTATTTCTGGAAAATGGGAAATAATTTTAATAATTTTCGCAGGATTGAGATTCCGAAGCCCGTGACGAAATCGTTGCGTGCTGCCTTGGTCAGCACGCCTAGGAATGGCAAGTCTCCTCCGCGATGAACGATCCCGAAGACGCCCCCCAAACCAGCCGGAATGCCATCTACCTGTTGCGCACGGTGCAGCAGCACCATGTCCATCTGAGCGCCATGGCCGACAACAAGGCGGGAGTGCTGCTCGGTGCCTCTTTCGTCTCGCTCACCATCCTGGGAGCCTGGGTCAGCACCGGTCGCATCCAGTATGGGGCGATCGCGATGGGGCTTTCGGTCCTCGCCCTGATCCCGCGCTCCGGTCCCGGGAGGAACAACAAATCGGCTCAAGGAGTTCGCAATCCCCTCTTCTTCGGGGTCTTCGCACGGATGAGTTACGCCGAGTTCGAAGAGGAAATGATCGAGATCCTCCAGGACGACGGCAAGATCTACCGGGCCATGCTCAAAGACATCTACGGCATGGGCGTGGTGCAGCAGGAAAAGAAGTACAAGTTCATCCGCTACAGCTACCTCAGCTTCCTCATCGGTTTGGTGGTCAGCCCCCTGATTGCCTTGGTCGAGTTCATCGTCCAGGCAGCCTGATTGCGCGAGCGGTGATCAAGGACGGGGAACTTCCTGCTTTTTCAGCAGATCGCTCGGGCTGTCCGTGCAGATGATGCTGGCTCCCCAGAGCACGGCAAGATCTGCGTCCTCTTGCTCGCGCATCGGCCAGAGGGAAAGCTGGAGGCCGGCTTCCTTGATCTTGCGGGCCATCTGGCGCGTCGTCTGCTCGACGGGGACCGACATGCGACCCGCTCCGAGCGACTTCGCCTCCGCGATCATCTCCTCGGTAGGTGCCTTCCCGGTGAGATAGCCGGTGAAAGCTTTCGCGTCGATCCGATGGATGGCGGCGAGGGCACGTTTGTCGAAGGAAATGAAACAGAAGGTGCCCGCAGGCAGGAGCCGCTGGGCCGTGTCGTGGAGCTGACGACAGTAGGGTTCGATGACGTCGTCGGGATAGACCTTCTCGTCGGTGGTCTTCATTTCCAGCATCAAATAGACATCCGGCTTGTCCTTGAAAAAATCGAAGAGGTCCTCGACCGAAGGCACCGCCACCCCGCTTTCCTTGGTCCGGAGAGCCGTGATCTCCGCGAGGGTCATTTCCTCGACCTTGCCGCTGCCGCCGGTGGTCCGCGAGACATCCGCGTCGTGCATCAGGACGAGTTTGCCATCCTTCGTCAGCCGGACGTCGACTTCATATCCGCGGATGCCGCGCTCGTAACTCTGGCGACAAGCCTCGACCGTGTTTTCATCAAACTCAAAACCAGCGCCCCGGTGGGCAATGATCTTGACCCCGTGGTAGTCGGCGGAAGGAAGGGATGCCGGAAAAAAAAGAGTAACGAGAAGTGCGAAGAACCGGGGGTGCATCCCTGATGCTCTAGCACGCGGACCCGGCTCTGGCGAATCTTTGCGCCTCACGCGATCATTGCCCGATCATGTTCCGACCCATCGCTCTCCTCGTCGCCCTTTCAAGCTCTCCGCTTGCCGCAGCTCCCATCGGGAGGATCTGGCTTTCGCACGAAGAACCCATCCCAGCGACCCTGACGATCAGTTGGGAAACGGAAACGCCAGCGGCGTCGGTGGTGCGGTACGGATCCGATGCGACGCTCGGGGCGAGGGCCGCAACCCCCGGTCTGGCGACGCGGCATCATGTGCGCATCCCCTTCGACGCGGGCAGCGGGGAACTTCACTACCAGGTAGGCGAGGGCGAAATGATCTCCGAGGTCCATCGGGTAAAGCGTTATCCTCGCGATGAGATTCGGATCGCCGTGGTCGGGGACTGGGGATTTGCGCAGGGCAAGAACCTCTCCGCGCTCATGCAGGATGAGCCGCATCTTCTACTCAGCGCGGGAGACAACGTGCCCGCACTGCACGGCAAGGCCGGCGAAGGCACGAGACCCTTTGCCGCCCTGATCGACGCTTATCCGGATCTTTTCCGGAGGATTCCCTTTCTCCCCATCCTCGGCAATCATGACCGCGAAATCCGCCCTCGCGGACCCAAACCACCAGCGGAGGCGGTCTACGACATTGAAGCGGCGGCTTACCGCGAGTTCTTCGCCCTCCCGGGAGAGGAGTGGCGCTGGCATTTTTCGGTCCCGGCCTATGATCTCGAGTTGATCGCCCTCGATCTCAATCACATCCAGGATTTCGGCACCACTTGGCAGACCTGCCATCCTTGGCAGGAAGATTCGGAACCGTTCCAATGGTACGTCGCGAAAATGCGTGCTCTCCGGGCCGGGTTTGCCCTGACTCTCATGAATGAAAGGCAGACCCAGCTGGCCGGATTGACGAAGGGAGCGTGGCAGCGTGAGTTCCGCAAGGGCAGTGCCCTCATCACCGGATTCGGATACTTCCAGGAGCGGGCCGAATTGGAAGGCGGCTTGCCGGTTTACAACACCTGCCTGAAGGGCGATGGCACGCTCTATCTCGATCCCCGCTCACGCTTCCACTCGCAGGAGGATGGATACCTGCTCATCACACTTCGCAAGGATGCGGCCTTGATGCGCGTGGCGATCAAGAGCCTCGAAGGCCAAGTTCTCGACGAGTTGGACATTCCCAAACGAACGGCAGGGAAGACGAAGTGAGTCAGGAATTCTTCTCGCCTTCGCGCGCTGCTCCTGTTTTGATCACGCCCTTCCCATGATCTCCATTGATCTCAACGGCAAAACCGCCCTCGTCACCGGCGCCTCCCAGGGCATCGGCGCACGTATCGCCCGCACCTTCCACGAGGCCGGTGTCGACGTGATCCTCAATCATCCTGACAAAGGCACCACCCGGAGCGATTCGGAGGCGCTGGCCGCGGAATTGAATGCCAGCCGACCCGACAGCGCCCTCGTCGCCGCCGCCGATGTCGCGGAGGAGGAACAAGTGAAAACGATGATGGAAGCGGCGCGCGAATGGCGCGGCGGCATCGACTTCCTTGTCAACAACGCCGCCATCATCCGCGACCGCACCATTGCGAAGATGAGCCGCGAGGAATGGGATGCCGTCCTCGGTGTGAATCTCACCGGGGTTTTCCTCTGCTGCCAGCATGGTCTCGCGGTGATGCGCGACGGCGGGGCCATCGTCAGCTTCGGCAGCATCGCCGCGATCCAGGGCTTTTTCGGCCAGGCCAACTACGCGGCGGCGAAGGCGGGGGTGCAGTCGATGATGCGCGTCCTCAGCCGCGAGGCGGCGCGGCGCGGGATCCGGGCGAACGCGGTCGCCCCGGGCGTGATCGACACGAGCATGGCCGCGACCATTCCTGAAAGCGTGCGCGAGGAGATGTTGAAAAACGTGCCCCTCGGCCGCTTCGGGACGACGGAGGAGGTGGCGAACGTGGTTTTGTTCCTCTGTTCGCCCCTGGCGTCCTATGTCACCGGTCAAACCATCGAAATCAACGGGGGGTGGCGCGGCTGACGCTTTCCCTGATGCCATGCAGAGGATCGATCAAGGAATGTCGCTCCTCCTTGGAGCGCTGAATTCGCCGCGTCCCGATTCTCCGTTTGCCTGATTCAGCGTCGATCAGCGGTCTCTATTTCTTCCATGCGCGCCAAAGCCCAACGTTCCTCCGCCGACGAAGCGATCGCCGCGATCCCGAGCGGGGCCACGGTGGCGATCGGGGGATTTGTCGGCGCGGGGCATCCGGAACTGCTGACTGCGGCGCTCGAGCGGCGCTTCTTGCAAGAGGGTACACCGCAGGACCTGACCCTCTACTATTGCGCCGGACAAGGGGATCGCGGTGATCGCGGGCTCAATCATCTCGCCCATCGCGGGCTCGTGCGCCGGGTCGTGGGAGGTCACTGGAATCTCGCACCCAAACTCGGCGCGCTCGCCCTCGCCAACGAGATCGAGGCCTACAATCTTCCTCAGGGCGTCCTCTGCGTCCTGCTGCGCGAGATCGCGGCGAAGCGTCCCGGCATTTTCACGCAAGTGGGGCTGAACACGTTCATCGATCCCATCAACGGCGGCGGTCGCCTCAACGAACGCACGATGGAGCCGCTCGTCGAACGGATCGTGATCGATGGGCAGACGTGGCTGCGCTACAAGCCGGTGCCGGTGAATGTCGGACTGATCCGAGCGACGACGGCGGACCGGAAGGGCAATCTGGCGATGGAGCGCGAGGGCTTCATCGGCGAAGTCCTCCCCATCGCCCAAGCGGCGAAGAATCACGGCGGCATCGTCATCGCCCAGGTCGAGCGGATCGTCGACCGCATCGCCGATCCGAAGTCGGTGCGGGTGCCAGGCATTCTCGTCGATCATGTGGTCGTGTCAGGAGGCGAGGGACACGATCAGACCTTCGGCGAGGCCTTCAATCCCAGCTACGTGGAGAGCGGCGACGATCTCGCCGCGGTGCCGCGGCTCGGATTTTCGGAACGCAAGATCATCGGGATGCGGGCCCTGCGCGAGGTCCGCGTGGGCGACATCGTCAATCTCGGCATCGGCCTGCCCGAAGCGGTCGCGGCGGTGGCGGCGGAGACGGGAAGGCTCGGAGAGTTCACCCTCACCGTCGAGAGCGGGCCGACCGGCGGCGTGCCGGCCTCGGGACTGAGCTTCGGCTGCAGCCATTTTCCCGAGGCGATCATTGACCAGCCCTCGCAGTTCGATTTTTATGACGGCGGCGGTCTCGACCTCGCCGTGCTCGGGGCGGTCGAGATCGATGCCGAGGGCAGCGTCAACGTGACCCATTTCGCGGGCCGCTTCGCCGGGGTCGGCGGCTTCATGAACATCGCCCAGAGCGCGCGGCGTCTCGTCTTCTGCTGCACCTTCCGCGCCGGCGATCTCGAGGTGGCGGTGGAGGAGGGAAAACTGCGGATCGTCCGCGAGGGCAAACACGCGAAGTTCGTGCGTTCGCTCGACCAGGTCTCCTTCCACGGTCCCTCCGCCCTCGCCCGGGGACAGCAGGTGCTTTATGTCACGGAGCGGGCGGTCTTTGAACTGACCGATCGCGGCCTGCGCCTCGTCGAAATCGCGCCGGGAGTGGATTTGGAGAACGAGGTGCTCGGGCGGATGGAGTTTGTTCCGGAGGTCGGGGAGCCGCTCCGGGAGATGGCGCCCTGAGGAGTCAGCCGACCAGTTGACGAACGTCAATCGTGGCGTCCGGGAACCGGACCGGAGCCGCCTCGCCGGTTTGCAGAATGGTCTTCGATTCGTAACCGAGGAACTGCGGTTGCCGGTAAATTTCGAGCTGCTTCTGGGGGACGTTCAGGATCCACACTTCCTCGATGCCGGCTTTCGCGTAGAGTGGCAGTTTCACGTTCTGGTCGAAGGTGAGGCTGGAGTCGGCGACTTCGATGATGAGAAAGACATCTTCGCCGACGGGGTGCCGCGAGGTGTAATCATCCTCGGAAGGACGCAACAGCATCACGTCGGGCTCGGGCATGTCCGACTCGCCGAGTTGAAGAGGACCTTGGCTGGCTACGAGCCAACGTCCATCCGCCTTTTGAGTGAACCGCCTCGTCAGCCGGTAGACCGAGCCGCTGTGAAAGGGACCAATGGGCAGCTTATCGACAATCTCCCCGTCAATGAGTTCGACTTTGGCACCCGGTTTGAGGATGCCGGTTTCGGCCATACGGTGATAGTCGTCCACCGTGAAACGATGTGTGAGAGCCACCGTCATGGTGGGAAGGTGCCACACGGCGTTGATTGCGCAAGGGATGCGGACCGGGTTGATGCGGGAGGTTGCGGCCTATGGTAGGTTCGCTCTATGACCCCCGTCCACCTCATCGACGCAAAACGTTCCCCGATCGGCCGTTTTGGCGGGGGATTGAAATCGATTCCGGCCGCCGATCTCGCCCTCGCCGTGGCGGAGGCGGTGGTGCCGGAGTCGCTGCGGCCGGAGATCGGCGAGGTCATCCTCGGCCAGGTCCTCCAGGCCGGTTGCGGGATGAACGTGGCGCGCCAGGTCGGCTGGCGTCTCGGTCTGCCCGAGGCGGTGCCGGCCTTCACGGTGAACATGGCCTGCGGATCCTCGTTGAAGGCCGTCGCCCTCGCCGCGGATGCGATCCGGCTCGGCGAGTGCGGCCTCGTCCTCGCGGGTGGAGTCGAATCGATGAGCCGGGCCCCGCATTACGCGCTCGACGCGAGGTGGGGGAAGAAGCTCGGTGATTCCACCCTGACCGATTCGCTTTTCCTCGACGGCCTGAGCGATCCGATGCTGCTGATCGGCATGGGCGAGACCGCCGAGCGCATCGCGGAGAAGCTCGGCATCACGCGGGCCGAGCAGGATGCCTTCGCCGCGCGCAGCCAGCGGCTCGCCGCCGCACATCGCGAGGTGTTTGCCCGGGAGATCGTGCCGATCGCCACGCGTGAAGGCACGGTCGCCGCGGACGAACATCCGCGCCCGGAGACGACGGAGGAAGGGCTCGCGAAACTGAAGCCGGCCTTCCGTCCCGAAGGCAGTGTCACCGCCGGCAACGCCTCGGGGATCAACGACGGGGCGGCGATGGTGCTGCTGGCGAATGAGGAGTCGGTCGCGCGTTCCGGTCTGGTGTCACGTGCCCGCATCGTCGCCAGCGCCGTCGTCGGCTGCGATCCTGGCTTGATGGGCCTAGGACCGGTTGAGGCGATCCGCGGGGTTTGCGGACGGGCGGGATGGAGTCTGGACGAGGTCGAGGCAATCGAAATCAACGAGGCCTTCGCCGTGCAGACGCTCGGTTGTGCGCATTTGTTAGGGATTGATCCAGAGCGCCTCAACCGCCGTGGCGGCGCGATTGCCCTTGGGCATCCCATCGGCGCCAGCGGTGCCCGCGTGCTGACAACGCTCCTTCACCTGATGGAGGACGAAGATCTTCACCGCGGGATCGCGAGCCTCTGCATCGGCGGCGGCATGGGCATCGCAATGGCGGTGAATCGGTGAAGAGAAAAAAGTGGCATGGGCATCCTGCCCATGCGTTCGGTGGGGAAGACGATCAAGGGGCGGGTAAACTCTCTTCGTTCACGGTCGTCAATTCAAGGTGCATGGGCAGGATGCCCATGCCACTTCCCGTCCCTTCAAACTCACAACCCCTTCCGGTGCGTCTCTTCCGCGAACCACACCGCGACGAGGGTGATCAGCGCCATGCCGATCAGATAGACGGCGATGGGCCAGGGTTTGCCGCCGCTCCAGTCGAGCAGCGCGACGGCGATGAGCGGAGCGAGACCGCCGGCGAGAGGAGACGCAAGCTGGTAGCCGAGCGAGGCACCGCTGTAACGGACCCGCGTGCCGAAGAGCTCGGAGAAAAAGGCGGCCTGAGGTCCATACATGGCCGAGTGACCGATCAAGCCGATGACGATGGCGAGCGAGACGAGGACGGGCATTTTCGTATCCACGAGCCAGAAGAAAGGAAAGGCGAAGAGCAGGAGAAACACGGCCCCGCCGAGATAAACGGGACGCCTGCCCCACCGATCCGAGAGCGCGCCGAAGGCGGGAATCGCGACGAGCTGCACCACGGACCCTAGCATCACCGCATTGAGCAGTCCCGCCTTGCCCATGCCGAGCTGCTGCGAACCGTAGCTGAGGACGAGCACGGTGAAGATGTAGAAGAAAGCGTTCTCCGCGAAGCGCGCTCCCATCGCGAGGAGGACGTTGCGGGGATGCTCGCGGATCACGGCGAGGATGGGCACCTTTGGTCCGGTGTCTTCCGCCTTCGCTTTGGTGAAGACGGGGCTTTCGTAGATCTTCAAGCGGATGAACATCCCGACACCGAGAAGGAGCACTCCGAGGAGGAAAGGCACGCGCCAGCCCCATGAGAGGAAAGCCGCTTCATCCATCCGCGAGGCGAGCATGAAGACACCGTTCGCCAGCAGCATCCCGACCGGCACGCCCGCCTGCACCCAGCTAGCGTGGTAGCCGCGGCGTCCTTCGCGGCTGTGTTCGACGGCCATGAGGACGGCCCCGCCCCATTCGCCACCGACGCCGAAACCCTGCACGAATCGCAGCAGCACGAGCAGGACCGGCGCCCACAAGCCGATCTGGTTGTAGGTCGGGAGCAGACCGATGAGGACGGTGGCGATGCCCATCATCATCAGGGTGGTCACGAGCATGGATTTTCTGCCGATCTTGTCGCCGAAGTGCCCGAAGACGATCCCGCCGAGGGGACGTGCGAAGAAGCCGACCGCGTAGGTGGCGAAAGAGGCCATCGTGCCCGCGAGGGGATCGAGGTTCGTGAAGAAAAGCTGGTTGAAGACGAGCGCCGCAGCCGTGCCGTAGAGGAAGAAGTCGTACCACTCGATCGTCGTGCCAACGAAGCTGGCGATGACGACACGACGGGTGTTTTGCGGGCACGGGGATTCGGAGGTCATGGGGAGCCGGGATCGTGGCAGAGTGGAACGGGCGCGGTCAAGGCCAGGCGGGGCGTCATCCCGGAATCGACCACCTGTCGCATTTCCATCATCCTCAACCCCATGAAAAACAGAGCATTCCTCGTCGCTGCGGCGGCATTGGGTTTGGCATGGGTGAGAGCGGGTGCCGCCGAGCCCGAGCCCGATCTTGGCGGCGTGCGCGAGGAGCACGTGATGGTTCCGATGCGCGACGGGGTGAAGCTGTCGGTCTACCTTTACTTCCCCACAGGCGACGGGCCGTGGCCGGTCATCTTCGAGCAGCGTTATGCCTCGCTCCGGGCGAAGGGCACCCGTGAATCCGCCGCCAAGCTGGCGCGCGGCGGTTATATCGTTGGTTTGGTGAACTACCGCGGGACCCACCTGTCCGAAGGGAAGTGGGTCGGCTATCGCGCGATGCAGTTCGGGGAATTGCGAGACGGCTACGACGTCTGCGAATGGCTCGCGGTGCAACCCTGGAGCACGGGCAAGGTCGGGACCTTCGGCAGTTCGCAGGGCGGCTACGCGCAGAACTACCTCGCCGTGACGCAACCGCCGCACCTCGTCTGCCAATACATGATTGACACCGGACTCAGTCTCTTCCACGAGGGTTACCGGATCGGCGGGGCGACGAAGCCGGAGCGCTTCAAGAGTCTCGCCGAGGTCTGTCGCGATCCGCGGGACAACGACGAGCTGCTTGATGAGTGGTTCCGGCATCCGACCTTCGACGACTACTGGAAGGCGGAGGATTGCACGCCACATTTCGGCGAAATGAACGTGCCCTGCTTCACGATCGGGAGCTGGTACGACTTCATGAACCAGGGATCGATCGCGAGTTTCATTGGCCGCGAGCATCAGGGCGGTCCGGCCTCCCGCGGAAAGCAATGGCTGCTGATCGGGCCCTGGCTGCATGGCAGGTCGAACAAGGGCACCAAAAACGGCGAGCTCGACTATCCGGCGAATGCCGCCTGGGATACCGACGCGCACATGCTGCGTTGGTTCGACCATTGGTTGAAAGGGGTCGACAAGGGGATCACCTCCAAGCCGAAGGTGCGCTGGTATGTCATGGGTGCGGTCGGTGAGACGGAGGCACCGGGGAACGTGTGGCGCGAGGCCGAAGATTTTCCGCCGACGGCGGAGATGATGCCGCTTTATTTGCATGAAGGAGGCGGACTTGGTGCCGAGCCGACGGATTCAAAAGATTCCAAGACCACCCTCGTGAGTGATCCGAGGAACCCCATGCAGATCCCGGCCGGAGGATTCCCGGGGGCGAAGGATGCGCGGGGCTTCGAGGAGCAGGCCGAGGTGCGGACCTTCACCACCGATGTCCTTGCCGAGCCGGTCGAGTGGACCGGCCGGATCCGGGCGGAGCTGTTCCTTTCCTCCACCGCTCCGGATACGGATGTGATCGTGCGGGTCAGTGACGTCTATCCGGATGGACGCTCCATCCTCATCGTCGACTATCCGCAACGCTTGCGCTTCCGCGAGGGTTTCGAGAAAGAGGTGATGATGAAACCGGGCGAGGTTTATCCGGTGAAATTTCCAGTCGGCTGGATCAGCCAGATCTTCGCGAAGGGCCATCGCATCCGTGTCACGGTGGCGAGCACCGGCGCGCCCTACTACGAGCCGAATCCGCAGAACGGAAAGGCGATGACGCGTGAGTTTCCCGCTGACGCCGTCGCAGCCACGAACTCGATCCACCATTCCGCACCGCACGCCTCGCGCATCCTCGCGCCGATGGTGCGGTGAGGGGAAGAAGCATTCAGATCCTTCGATCCATGAAATTGAACGCGGTCATCATCGGCATCCTCGTCCTATCGCTGAACCCGCTCATCGCCCGCGAGGTGCGTGTCGAACACGACGTCTCCTACCTTCCCGAAGATCGGAAGGAAAAGGCCGATCTTTACCTGCCCGCCGATCCGGAGCCGGGAGAGAAATTTCCCGCCGTGCTCATCATCCACGGGGGAGGCTGGTCGGGCGGTCAAAAGCGTGCCGCCCGCGAGATCAACATCGGCACCACCCTCGCGCAAAACGGATACGTCGGCATGAGCATCGATTACCTGCTGGCGAATGCGGATCACCCCGGACCCACCTGGCCGCAGAACCTGCACGATTGCAAAAACGCGGTGCGCTGGCTGCGGGCCAATGCGGAGCGGCTGCACATCGATCCCACCCACGTTGGCGTGATCGGCGGCAGTGCCGGAGGCCACCTCGCGGCGATGGTCGGTTTGACGGGGGGTGAACTCGATCCGCCGGGCGAGGGCGATTGCCGGGTACAGTGCGCCATCGATCTTTACGGTCCCGTGCTCTGGTTCGAGCAGCGCGACCTCGCCATGTTCCGGAAGACGCGAGCCGAGGCTCCCGGGCTTTATCTCCAGGCGGATCCCAGGCAGCACATCGACCGCGGTGATCCGCCCTTGCTCATCCTCCACGGCACCGCCGACAAAACCGTGGCCGTCGCGGATTCCAAGGCACTCGCCGCCGCCCTCAAAGTCGGAGGAGTCGAGCACCATCTCGAGATCATCCCGGATGCTCCCCACACCTTCCACCTCCAGCCGGCGCAGCGCGATCTGCGGCCACTGGTCTTGGACTTCTTCGCTCGTCACTTGAAGCCGCGGCCTTGAGCCGAAATCAGTCCACCTTCATGCCGAGCTCCTTCACCAGAAACGCCAACTCGTCGGCGGTGCGGTCGATGACCTTGCTCAGCGAGGTGCCCGCTCCGTGTCCGGCGCTGGTGTCGATGCGGATCAACACGGGCGCGCCCTCCTTCGCCTGACATTCCTGCAAGGTCGCCGCGAACTTGAAGCTGTGAGCCGGCACGACGCGGTCATCGTGGTCCGCGGTTGTCACCAGCGTCGCCGGATAGCGGACACCCGGCTTCAGGTTGTGCAGAGGCGAATAGGCGCGGAGCGCCTTGAACTCCACGGGGTCTTCGCTGCTGCCATAATCGCTCTTCCACGCCCAGCCGATCGTGAATTGATGGAAGCGCAGCATGTCCATCACCCCCACCGCCGGCAAAGCCGCGCCGAAGAGATCCGGACGCTGCACCATGCACGCGCCGACGAGCAGGCCACCGTTGCTGCCACCCTGGATCGCAAGTTGCGGCGAACTTGTCAGCTTGAGATCGATCAGTCCCTCGGCCGCCGCGATGAAATCGTCGAAGACGTTTTGTTTCCGCAGTTTCGTGCCCGCCTCGTGCCATTCCTGACCGAACTCACCTCCCCCGCGCAGATTCGCCAGTGCGAAGAGCCCTCCCATCTCCAGCCACACCGCTCGCGAAACCGAAAAGGTCGGCGTCAGGCTGATGTCAAAACCTCCGTAACCGTAGAGCAGGCACGGTTGCGGGCCGCTTTCCGCGAACCCCTTCTTCCCGACGACAAACACGGGCACCTGGGTGCCGTCCCGGCTCGTCACGAAAATCTGACGCGTTTCGTAGGCCTCGCTTTCGAAGTCGACGCGCGGCGAGCGCCACACCTCGCTCGCTCCACTGGCCAGATCGTAGCGGTAGATCGTGGCGGCCTGAGTGAAGCTGGTGAAAGAATAGAAGGTTTCCTCCTCGGTGAATTTGCCGCCAAAGCCACCGGCACTACCGATCCCGGGTAGGGCCACCTCGCGCAAAAGACTGCCATCGAGCCGGAAGGCGCGCACCGCGGAACTCGCGTTCTGCAGGTACTCGCAGAGCAACTGGCCGCCGACGAGGCTGACACTCTCGAGCTTGTCCGCGGACTCGGGGATGATCTCCTGCCAATGCTCCCGCCCCGGGTGAGCCAGATCGATGGCGATGACCCGGTAACGCGGCGCCCCTTGGTTGGTGCGGAAATAGAAAAGGCCGCCGACATGATCAATGAAGCCATACTCCGCATCGAAGTCGGGCAGGAGTTCCACCACCGGAGCATCCGGCGTCTCCAGCGATTGATAAAAAAACCGGTTCCGAGGGTCGGTGCCCTCGCTGAGGTGCAGGCAGAGGTATTTCCCGTCATCGCTCACCGACCCATGGATGCCCCAATCGGGATGATCGGGTCGCGCGTAGACGAGTCGATCTTCAGACTGAAGAGTGTCGAGTCGGTGATAAAACAGGGTTTGGTTCTTGTTCTCCGCGGTCAGCTCGGCACCATCGGCAGGTTCAGGATAGCGACTGTAATAGAAGCCCTTGCCATCCTTGGACCATGACGCCCCGCTGAACTTCACCCACTCGATGCGGTCCGGCAGGTCACGCCCGGTGTCGACTTCGCGCACGCGGAACTCCTCCCAATCGCTCCCGCCTTTCGAGGTGCCATAGAGGATCTTTTTCCCATCGTCCGACACCGCCGTCACCGTCAGCGAGACCGTGCCGTCTTCCGAGAAAGTGTTCGGATCAATCAGGACCCTCGCCTCCGCCTCGAGAGCGTCGGCGACGTAGAGGACACTCTGATTCTGTAGGCCGGTATTGCGGCTGTAGAAATAGCGTCCGCCTTCGCGAGCGGGCAGCCCGAAGCGTTCGTGGTTCCACAGTGCGCCGAGGCGCTTGCGGATGGAATCGCGCTCGGGAATGGTGGCGAGGTAGGCCCGGGTCACCTCGTTCTGCGCCTTCACCCAGGCTTTCGTGTCGGCCGCTTGACCATCCTCCAGCCAGCGGTAGGGATCGCGAACCGCCACACCGTGGTAGTCGTCGACCACGTCGACTTTTCTGGTTTCGGGATAGGTCAGGCTCATGCAAAGAAGGGCGGCGAGCAGGGCGAGAGCCCGGAGCGATGGATTCATGGAAGCCCAAGGCTAGTGCGACCGCGAGTCCGGGGCAATGATGGAGATCGGACGAGGAAGGAGATTCCATCGGCTCCGGTTTGTTTTGATCCGCTCCGATCTCTGCGTTACACGAAGAGTGATGAAACCTCTTCCTGCTTTGCTCCTTTCCCTCCTCATCACTCCGGCACTTGTGGCAACGGAGCCGCTGCCCGCTTGGGCGGGGCGCTCGCCCGGGGGAGAACGCGTCGGCATTCATGCTTCAGAAAGGATCGGACCGACGGAGGGCTTAGGGCGGAACTTTCGATAGCAAATGGTTTCGCCGATGGTGATCGCTCACTCCTCACCTCCCGTCCGGGGTAAAGCGCAGTCCCTCGACAAACTCGTTCGTCTTGAAAAACCCGGCGCCGGTTACGGGTTGTCCGCCGATGGTCAGGTTTTCGAAGGTCAGATCGCGGAGGTGGGCGTCATCTTGGCCCCAAAGCACTTGCGGCTCGCCGAGGACGCTCGGGGCGGCGATGGATACGTTTTGGAAGTGGATGCCCGAGATGTCTCCCGCTCCGCGACGACCTGCTCCATAGGGCTCGGGCACGGTCATGCAGAGGAAAAACTGCTGTAGCGTCGGACGCGGATCGGAGACCCGGATGTTGCGGAAAATCACCCCACCACCGCCCGCGCCTTCACCTTCTCCGCGCAGATTGAAGACCCGGCCACCCGTCCAGTGATGCCATTTGGCGCGCGAGTAGATCACATCACAGTCCTCGACGACGAGTTCACGCTCCGGGATGCTGCTGAGAACGAAGGATGAACCATTCGCATCATTCCACAATACCACTCGGCGGATGCCGGGACCGTTCACATAGAGCGAGTCATCCTGCGTCCGGATGAAACAGTCCTCGATGAGCGTGTTGCCGAAGGGATTGATCCCATCGCCGTTGGCCCGCCAGGTGAAGATCTTCGTCCAACGCACCTCGTTCACGTTTTCATCATCGCGCGGATGGATCAGCATCACCGAGTGGGAGGCGGAGTCGGCGATGGTGATTCCCTCGACCCGGGCTTTCCTCGCCCCGAAGATCTCGACAGGTTTGCGGCTCACCTCGCGGTCCGCGGCGGGATCGCCTTCCAAGGCACTCGCATGTTTCAACCGCGCCCCCGACAGGGTGCCGTGACCATCGATCCGGATGCCACGTCCGTTCTCCCAATCCGGATTGGCGAAGGAGCCATAGACCATCGCATCGCCGGGGAGGTAATAGCGGCGGCCTGCGTTCACCGGAAATCCCGCGCCGAGGTCATGCACCCCGGGCAGGAAGTAGAGGGTGTTCCAGTCGCCGTCCGCGGGCGGCATCTCTCCGGGATTCACCTTGCGAACCCCGGGACCATTGGGATCCGGCTTGTCGGCCAGCGGGGGATTGGCGAAAATCGAGATCGTGTGGATTGGCGGACCTTGGTAGCCTTTGCCCGTGTTCTGGGTATCCATCTGGCCGTCGATGTCCACCGCGACGAGGCAGGCCCGGTCGAGTGTGATGAGAGCCTTCCCCTCGCTGATGCCGCAGGCCGAGGTATGGTGCTCCGGATGCACCGCGGCGCTGCGGATCGGCCGCCCGTCGGCCCGTGCGATCTCCACCTCGACCGCAGCGGAGGTCTCGAAGTTCACATAGGTGTGGGTCCAGCCCTCCAGCGTGTCGAAGTAGCCCTCCTGCTTTTTGCATTCCGTTTGCCATGCGAAAGCGCTTTTCCATGCGCCGCCGAGGGAGCGCACCCGCACCGTGTAATGGTCCGAGGCCACAAGTCCCGGCACGGAGGCATAGACATGCAGGTCGTCGTCGGTCAGACCAGAGAGAGGCAGCAGGATCAAGAGGAGAAGGAAGGGTTTCATCGCGAAGCTTGGTGCAGGGATTCCCGTTTGTCCGATCGTCATCGGATGATCCCGTGAACGAGATGCCGAGCCGGACCACTTCACGGATTCTGTGCTTCCTTCAGCTTCGCGATGAAATCGGCGGGGCTCATCCGGTCGGAGTTGTTCTTGCCCACATAGCGGAAAAGCTCCTTCCCCGAGCCATCGAGGGCGACGAGGGCGGGATAGTGGACGACCTCGCCGTGAAAGGCATAACCGTCGGGGATACCGAATTGTTCGGCGAGACGCGCGTTCGGATCGCGATGGAGGCGCAGAGACTTCGCGAGGTCGTCGTCCTTGAGTTTCGCGGCCCACTCCTTGATCTCGTCTTCGTCGTCGGGCTTCAGGAACAGATGGATCACGTCCGGCGTGGTTGCGGCGAGGGCGGCGTAGTCGTGGGTATGGCGCAGGCAGACCGGGCATTCCGTCTTGAGGAGGAAATGCAGCACCACGACTTTGCCGCGGTGGTCCGAGAGACGGAACTCCGATTCGTCGAGGACCGCCTTGACGGTGAAGTCGTCGGGGTTTTCCGCCAGGACCGGTCCAGCAGTGGAGAGGAAGAGGCTCATGGCGAGAAGGGATCGGATATTCATGGTTTTCAGGGTGAAGATGGCTCGATAGGTCGGAAGGAGAGTCGCGGAAGCCTCGATTCCCTTACGATCGAAAGTATGGCGAACAGAAGTATGAAAGGTTCGGATCTTTCATGCCGTTAAAAAAAGGAAAGCGAATCCGCCCCCTGGAGAAGCTTTCACGAGCTTCTTTACCCGTCAGGATTCGCGGACATTCGCGTTTCATTCTTTTCCATTCGCGATCCTGACCCATGCGGAAGCTCTCTCACGAACTTCCCAACTTGCCGTGCGACCTCACGGAGCCGGTGGCACCTTGAAGAGCTTGCCCGTGTAGGGACATTTCACCTCCATGCCCGTGGGTAGCCCCGTCACATCCACCAGTTGATGTTTGGCCGCATACGGACTGTTCACAAAACCGGGCCGGCCCGGGATGGAGATTCCGAAGGGCAGTTCGGATGCTTCAGGGTTCTTCTTCTTTTTCGGTTTCGGAGCACGAGAGTTATTCGCCACCGGTTTTTCCCCGCTTCCCGACGGCGGCACCTTGAAGAACTTGCCCGTGTAGGGACACTTCACCTCCATGCCTGTGGGCAATCCCGTCACATCCACCAGTTGATGTTTGGCCGCATACGGGCTGTTCACAAAACCGGGCCGGCCCGGAATCGCGATGCCGTCGGGTAGATCGCCATTCGTAGCGACGTCTCCCGATTCCGCCGCAGTCTGCTGGGCGGAGACATCCGGGTGGCTCACCAACGCGCCGCATCCCAGCACCAACAGGCATCCCCAGAGACCCGGGAGTCGGCGGCAAGGCGGATTCTGAAAAGGAGGTCGGGGGATCATCGGCAGTGGTGGTTTTGAGGAAGCGGATATCGGAGACAACGTCGTTCTATCAGATGAAGCGACCTGAGGATAGGGAAATGCGTGGATTCAGTGGAATCTCCCCCTGTCACTCGGCCTCCACTTGGGCTGAAGCCCAAGCCACGTTGCCTGCACACCGACTCACTTCCGCGTGATCGTGGCCTTCTTTGCCGCGGAGGTTCCGCCGGGACCTTCGGCGATCACGGTGATGACGTTTTTCCCGGGTTTCAGTTTCGCCTTGAAGCTCCACGACGACGCCCCTTTCGCGTTCTTGAAGGGGCCGCGGTTGCCAACGCGATAGGTCACCTTCGTGACCGGGCCGGAGGCGGTGCCCTTGATGGAGAAGGTGGATGCGGACGTCTTCCTGCCCTTGGTCTTCGGGGTGACTGACGGCGATTTGATCCTCTCGAAACGGAGGACGCGGCGGCCGTCCTCATCGCAGACGAACAGGTGCCCGGCCGGCGACAGCGCCGCTTGGCCCGTGCCCGTCATCAGGGTGGCGGAGGGACCGGCCAGGGTCGAGGTGAAGTCCGGCTTGCCCAGCACCAGATCCGCCGCCGCCCCGTTGGCTTTGGAGGCGGCGTTGAAGAAGCCGAGGAGCCGCCCGTTCAGGTAGTCGCCGACATACAAGGTTCGGTCGGGGGCGATGAAGAGCCCCCTGGGTTCCTGCATCGTCAGGGCGGTGGTGCCGGAGGAATTGCCGCTCGTGAAAATCCGTCTGCCCGAGGACGGACACCGCGGGCCGACCTTTCACAAACTGGTCGGCCTAGAGCGGGATGGAAACGAGGAGAGCACTACCGAAGAATGCGGAAATCAAAAGACGGATCATGGAGCGAGGTGGGGCTGCAGTCAGCAACTCTTCTGCCAAAACCGGCCCCGCTTGGCAAGGCCGTTCCGGTCGATCCGAAACCCGGAATCACCTCTCCGCAGTCTCGCAGTACCGGGCAGACTTGACCGGCCTCCGGGTTGCATCACCTTGCCTTGCGGGCGATGGGTCTGTCTGTTTCGCGTTGAAGAATCCCGCGAACCGCCTTCATGAATCCCGCCCTCGAAACCCTGATGCTGGCTTTTTCGGGAGAAGACCGCGTCGCCATCCCCGCGAGGGCCCTGTTCCTTGGAGCTGAGCCACATCCTGATCTCCGTCTCTGGCCGGACCTCACCGGATGGCAGCCTCTCAAGCCCCTCGCCGTCGTCTGGGACAAGGCAGGCCTTCGCCGTGAGCACCTCGTTCCGGCCGGGAAATGGCCTGTCGTCATGGTGCTACCGGGAAAATCACGCGATGAGATCCTCTCGCAGTTTGCGATGGCCCGCCATCATCTCGCTCCCGGCGGAACCCTCGTCGCTGCCATGCCCAACACCACCGGCGCGTCACGATTTGAAAAAGAACTCTCGCAGGCCACCGGCGGGATCATCTCCCTTCAGAAAAACAAATGCCGGGTGTTTCGTGCGGTCGATGACGGCTCATGGAACGAAACCTGGTTCGCCGCGTGGCACTCGCTCGGAGAGCCAAAGAAGATTCCCGGCACCGATTACACCACGCAGGCAGGGATTTTCAGCAGTGAACGGATCGATCCGGGCTCACAACTTCTCATGGGACATCTCCCCGGCGATCTCGCCGGGCACCTCGCCGATCCCGGATCCGGGTGGGGCTTCCTTTCGGCGGAGGCTCTCCATCGCTTTCCGAAAATCAAACGCATCGACCTCTTCGACAGCGATGCTCGCGCCCTCGACTGCGCCCGTCTCAATCTCGCCGGAGAAGAGGCCCGCACCGGCTTTCACTGGCACGACGTCTCGACCGGTCTTCCCGGAACCTACGACGCCATCCTCATGAATCCCCCGTTTCATGACGGACGGACCACGGATGTCGATCTCGGAAAATCATTCCTCACCTCCGCCGCCGACGCACTCAGAAAGGGCGGACGATTGTTCCTCGTGGCGAACCGGCAGCTTCCCTACGAGGCCGTGCTCGACACGACCCGGCTTTCGTGGAATCGGATCACCGAGGACAAGACCTACAAAATCCTCTTTGCGCGGAAGCGCTGAGTCATCCCCCTCGCATGAAACTCGTCAAGCTCCTCGCCAATCTCGGTTACGGCTCCCGCAAGGAAGTGCAGCGTTTCATCCGGCAGGGAGTGGTCACCGATGAGGGCGGACGGGCCCTCCAGGAAAATGAAGTGCCGCCTCACCATCAGATTCGTTTTCGCGGTGAGCCGCTCGATCCCGCCCCTCCGCTCGTCATCGCCCTGAACAAACCGGACGGCTACACCTGTAGTTTCGACGATCCGGGGAACACCGTCTATGATCTCCTCCCGCCTCGTTTCGCGGCACGGAGTCCGGCCTTGAATCCCGCCGGTCGTCTCGACAAGGATACCACCGGTCTCCTGCTCATGACGGACGATGGGAAGCTGCTCCATCGCATCATTCATCCGAAGTCGCCGTGTCGGAAACGCTATCATGCCATTCTGGACCGGCCCCTCGAGGGACACGAGGCCGAACTCTTCGCCTCCGGCACCCTCATGCTGAAGGGAGAGAGCAAGCCCCTCCTCCCCGCCGCACTCGAAGTCCTTGCCGAAAAAGAAGCCCTCATCACCTTGCGGGAAGGTCGATACCATCAGGTCCGCCGCATGTTCGCGGCGGCGGGCAATCATGTCCTCGCCCTCAAACGCCTTTCCATCGGCGGATTCCCGCTGCCCGACGAGCTCGAGGAAGGGCGGTGGCGGGAGATGAACAAGGAGGAGATTGCGATGATTGTCGAAAGCCACCCCTCGTGAGTCCAACGGGTCCGCCTGGGGCCTTCTTCTCGGATTCCATTCGCGACCATTCGCGATTCATTCCTTTCCATTCGCGTTCCTCTTTCCCAACTCTGAGGGAGAAGCTCCCGCAAATTTCCACACCTCCCGACAGGGCTGAATGGGTAGAGCAGCGGCAGCACGGCGAGCAGGCCCGCCTCGTCGAGCGGCGCGAGGGTCTCGCGATCCGGCACTTCCAGAAGCAGGTGGAAGTGATTCGACATCAGGCAATGGAGCCGCCGGAGCGGCCAGTAGTTGAGCGTTGTTTGTCTTTCCCTTTGACACGGATTGACCGCGCACCAAACCGTCAAACCGCAGCGATGAGTCACCGGTCGAGGCAGTGACGGTTTTGGGGGCAAGTTGGCGTGGATGGGTGGGTTTTGTAAAGAAACGGTGCCTGACCATCTCTTCGATCGGTGATCTTCCGCCCCCGCGATCACTTGCCCGACCCGACCAGGCGGAGCGTAGCGGACGAAAGGTTGCTCGAAACGATCAGGCTGGCCCTCCGCGAGCCCTTTTGAGAGGGCTTGAAAGTGACGCTCAGGTTCATCGATGCCCCCGGAGCAAGCGTCGGCGACGGCACTTTCACGCGGAAATCCCTCGCCGATTTTCCCAGCGTGCGGGCGGAGACGGCGCTTAGCGGAAGGAACCCGGGATTGGTCATGCGGAGAAGCTGCGGACGACTTTTCTTGCGGACGAAGGTCGCTTTGAACCGCTTGGGTTGAGCGATGGTGACCGATTCCGGCCCTCTCTCCGGACCGACGGCGACCGTGATTTCCTCGAAATTCACGGTGACAAGATCAGAGTGGGTCGTTCCCACTCCGCCCGTTTGACCCGCGCCCCCCGAGCCGTTCGGTCCACCGGCTCCGCCACCCACATTCAGGACGGCCGTGTTGTCGAGGGACGCTTCACCGAACAACTTGATCCGTCCACCCCCGCCTCCGCCGCCGTCGTCGTTCGCACTGATGGATCCAATCGAGCCTCCGCCCCCTCTCGCGGAGAGCGTCCCGCCGACGGTGAGTCGAAAGCCGGTCAGCACGATGGACCCGCCGGACCCACCGCCGCCTCCGCGTGCACCTCCTGGCTGCTGCGCACTGCCACCATCGGATTGGAGGGTGCCGGAGACGGCGAGGTCCTGGGCGACGATCGAAATGGCCCCACCTCCGTTCCCTCCAAAACTGATATCGCTCGCTCCGCCTCCAGAACCCAAGGCAAAGTCCGTACCTGTGGCGGTCCCATACAGAGCGCCTCCCGTTCCCGGAGATTCCGCGGGATCGAATCCCCCGGTTCCACCGACTCCCCCGTAGGAACCTCCCCCGCTCCCGGCAATCATTGGACTCGACGGGGTTCCTCCCCCCGGTCCACCGCCCACGGATCCGGCAAGGCCACCCGCGGAGCCTGCTCCGTTCGCATTCACCGTCCCTGCAATCACGACATTGCGGGCCGTCACTTCAAGTGCCGCCCCCGCCGTGACGGTGATGGTGTCGCCTGCCTTCACTTCAAACCAGTCGAAATTCTGGACGCCGCCGAGATTGGCCGCTCCTGAACTGACGAAGGCATTCGGAAACGTCGTTGCAAAATTCGAAGTCGTGACGGCATCGGGATTCCCGAAGCGAAGGAAGATCGACATCGTTCCGGACGCGGGAACGTTCGGCACTCGTGCCCAGATCCGGCTGGTTCCGCCGGGTGTCCAGGTTTCGATGAAGTGGTCGAGGTCGAAAGTCTCCGCCCCCGAAGTTGAAGCAAATCGCAAGTCCGACCCGTCGGCGTTCGCGTGGCTGTAATCGAAATTTCCGGGGGTCAACTCCACGAGCACCTGAAACCCGGCCGCGTCGGTGGCGCGAGTCGAAGTGACGGTAAGCTCTCGCTGGTAGATCCAATCAGGATTGGCCCTTACGGTTGAAGCGGCGAGAGCAAAGAAAGCCAAGCTGAAGAAAAGAATGGGAGTCCTTCCCCTTGTTGTTTCGAGCGTTCGATTACCAAGGAGCGCTACGCGAATTCCAGAACCGAAATGAGACGGGCGAAGCAGCGTATATAACATTCATTAAAATTACTAAGCATTCAAAACGACGCAACCGTCAAAACTGCGGCTTCTCCGAATCGGTTCGAGGCGCCCTCATCCCCCTCGGCCGGAAACCTGTCTTTTCGGCGAGTCATTTCCTGAGCGCTGTTTGTCTGTCCGTTTAACTTTTTGGTCGAACCGGGCGATGTTTGGCCGTCCCTCAAATCCGATACACCCGCACCAAAAAACGGCGACACCGAGACTTGGGCGGCGCCCTAGAAAACGAAAACGAAAACGGAAAACGGGGTTAGGGAACGATTATCGGTTTCAACTCGCTTCATTGAAATCTCTTCATCCACGCCCGGATCTCCGGCGGGAGTTCCTTCTTGGATCGCGCGGAGAGTTTCCGCACCTGGGCGGACACATTGTCC
>JAYRWX010000036.1:0-272308 GCA_041917795.1 Verrucomicrobiales bacterium | reverse complement strand
TCGCGATGCCAAGGCGCGACGAGGGAGTGGAGCGGGCTCCATGACCGAGGAGCAACGCCGGAAGCGTGAATTCCGGCCGGTTGGGAAAGAGATCCGAGCGAAGCGAGCAAGAGTCCAAGCCCAAAAAACGAATCCGATTTGCGAACGGACTTTTGGCAGACAGTCTAGCCCTTGAACCTCCAAGCGAGGTTGGCGGCGCGAGGGTAGAGAAAGGCCGACCGCTGCCGGCCGACCACGGTGCAAAGGGATCAAACTGCGTCGCGGACCGCGATCATCGTCTCGAGGATCGTGTTCCAGGTCGAGGGGGTCTCGAGGACGGCGTTGGGGAACATGCAGCCATCCCAGCAGATGTGTTTGATGCCGCGGGCTTCGTAGTCCTTGAGCCAATACTGCGAGCAGCGGACGATGTCGAGTTTACCGTTCGGATCATCGGCGGGACAATGTTTGCCGGTTTTGTCATGGCTGCCGGCTCCGTGGACGGTGCCATCGTTCTGGGCGACGTGGAAGTCGATCGTCCAAGGGCGCAGTTTGTCGGTCATGGCCTCGTAGGCGGCATAGAACTCCTCGTCCGTGTAACCGGGCTGGATCAGGGCATTCTCCGGAGAATTGTAGCCAAGCAGGTAGAGGTAGGTGTGGGCGAGGTCGGCTTGAAAGCCGAGGGTCTCGGGCATGCCGACTTCTTCGAGCAGATCGAGCATGTCCTTCCAACTGTGCATGCCAGCCCAGCAGATCTCGCCTTCGGCGGCGAGACGCTGTCCGTGATCAGCGGCGATCTTCGCGGCTTCGCGGAAGGTCTCGGCGATACGGGCGGTGTTGGCTTTGGGATTTTCGCGCCACTTGTTGACGCCGAACTCGGCGGAGTCGATCCGGATGACCCCGCGCTTGCGGACTCCGTGCTTCTCAAAAACACCGGCGATGCGGCAGCCGACTTTCACCGCTTCGAGGAACTTCGCGCGGGCGGCGTCGTCACCCATGGCGGAGTCGCCGACGGTGCCGGGCCAGACGGGGGCCACGAGCGAGCCGACCTCAAAACCTTTCGCGGCGATCATGTCGGCGATGCCTTTCAGTTCGTCGTCCGAAGCACCCGGATCGGTGTGGGGAAGGAAGAGAAAGTAATCGATGCCATCGAAGGTCTGGCCATTGACTTGGGCGGCGGCGGTCAGCTCGAGCATGCGCTCAAGGGAGATCGCGGGCTCCTGGCCTTCGCCGTCACCTTTGCCAACCAGACCGGGCCACATCGCGTTGTGAAGTTTCAGAGAGGACATCGTCGGGGAATCGTTCGGGGGGTGGAATTTCGCGGCCAAGGATACATGAATGGCCCGGCCCGGCAAGGGGGAAAGGCGACCGCATCGCGGAGCATCCCACAGGGCTTCAGTTGCTCTGCGAGATGAGGGAACTGAGGTGTCCGGCGAGGTAGCGGAGCCGCTCCTCGACCAAGTCCATCTCGAGGAGTTGCTGGCGCTTCTCCGGGTCCGTGACGAAACTCTGCCCGACCACGTCCGCAACGGCGCCGGGGTCTTTGACCTCGCGGAGATGATCGCGCAATTGCGAGGAGATTGGCTGGCCTTTTCCGCAAAGCTGGCTGCTCAGGTCGACGAGTTCGAGGGCGGCTTCGGCCGCCGATGCAGGGTCGCCGAGTCCGCAGGGCTTGGGAACGATGCTGGCGATGCGGAAGGGCGCATGTTGAACCCAGCCGATGATTTCGACCCGCTGGACCCCGGAGAGCATCAGGTGGGACGTGCCGTCAGGGTGGGTGACACAGGCCCGCACCAGCCCGACCGTGGTGATGCGGTGAACCGGGTCGGAGGAATGATCCGAATCGATGCCGGGCAGGGCATGGCCGACGCAAAACATCCGGTCGCGCTCGAGCGCGTAGTCGAGCATGGCCCGATAGCGGGGCTCAAAGATAAACAGGGGCATGTAGCCGCGAGGGAAGAGCGTCGCTCCCCCCAGGACCATTACCGGCACGGTGTCCGGCAGGCTCTCGCTCCCGTGCAACATCCCTCTATATACGAAGGAGCAGGAAAGCGGGCGCTTTTTTCTCCGATGAATCCTTCATGAGTTCGAACTTTTTCCGTTGCATCGGCGGCGATGTGTGATTCCTTCCCGGCCCCTGATTCAAAGAAAACCCCGGCATCAAGGTGATGCCCATTCTGCATTCGATGAGTGACTCCAACAACCCCGCCGCTGGCCTCCAGCTCCACGACCGCGACACCGGCAGCGCCGATGTGCAGATCGCGCTGCTGACCAGCCGTATTAACCATCTGACCGGCCACCTCACGGCCAACAAGAAAGATGTCTCTTCCCGTCGTGGCCTGCTCCGCATGGTCGCGCGCCGTCGCAAGCTGCTTGATTACCTCTCCCGCACGGACGGTGGGCGTTATCAGAAAGTCCTGGCCACCCTCGGCCTGCGTCGCTGAGACGATTCGAAAATGGCGTCGGTAATCCCGGCGCCTTTTTGTTTCGTGGATCCCGCTTTTCCCTCGGGATGAAACCAATGCCTGAATGCAGGCATGGCTTTGCGGCGGTCCAGCTCCCTCCGAGTCCGATTTCCGGACTTCGTGGAGAACCTTTTTACACCCAAAGAAAAACATGAGTACTGAAAGAATCGTGTGCCAGGTCGGCGCACAAGAAATGGTCCTGGAAACAGGAAAAATGGCCAAGCTGGCCGATGGGGCCGTCACGGTCCAGGTGGGCGAAACCGTGGTCATCGTGACCGCCGTTTCCTCCACGAAAATCAAAGAGGGGCAGGACTTTTTTCCGCTCTCCGTCGAATACAAGGAGAAGGCGGCCGCGGCCGGTCGTTTCCCCGGCGGTTACTTCAAGCGCGAAGGTCGCCCCACTGAAAAGGAGATCCTGACCTGCCGGATGACGGATCGCCCCCTGCGTCCGCTTTTCCCCAAGGGTTACCTCTACGACACCCAGATTGTGGCGCTGCTCCTCAGCGCCGACGGTGTGCATGACTCGGACATTCTCAGCATCAACGGAGCCTCGGCGGCACTCTGTGTCTCCGATATTCCCTTCGCTGGCCCGATCGCGGCAGTCCGGATCGGTCAAGTGAATGGCCAGTTCGTGGTCAATCCGACCTTCGACGAGCGCGCTGAAAGCGATCTCGATCTCGTCTATGTCGGTCTGCGCGACAAAGTCATCATGATCGAGGGCGGCGGCAAGGAAGTGCCGGACGCGCGGTTCAAAGAGGCGCTGGTCTTCGCCCAGCAAGCGATCCAGCCCATCCTCGATGCGCAGGAAGAACTGGCCCGTCGGGTGAGCAAGCCCAAGCGCAATGCCGCGCTCCTCGAGGTGCAGGATGAACTGCTTGAAGTCGCCTACGAAGTTGCGGGCGACCGCATCGAGGGGGCCCTTTACAAGCCCTCGAAGATCGAGCGTGGCGCCGCCGTCGGTGCGCTGCGCAAGGAAGTCGAAGCGAAGATCAAGGAGAAGTATCCCGAAGCCGGCGACTTCGCCATTTCCCAAGCCTTCGAATACCTGCAGAAGAAGGCCTTCCGTATCAGCATCCTCGACAAAGGGGTGCGCTGCGACGGACGCGACATCAACACGATCCGCCCGCTCTCTGGCGAAATCGGCGTGCTGCCCCGCACCCACGGTTCCGCCATTTTCGCCCGTGGTGAAACCCAGGCGCTCGCCATCGCGACCTTGGCCCCAAGCGACGAGAAACAATACCTCGACAACTACGCCGGTGGTGAAGACACGAAGCGCTTCATCCTCCACTACAACTTCCCGCCCTTCAGCGTGGGTGAAACGGGCCGCATGGGTGGCCTGAATCGCCGCGAAATCGGCCACGGCGCCCTCGCCGAGAAGTCGATCGAGCCGCTCATCCCCGACGAGGCCGATTTCCCTTACGCGATCCGCGTTTCCAGCGAGATCATGGAGTCGAACGGCTCCACCTCGATGGCCTCGGTCTGCTCGGGCTCGATGGCCCTGATGAACGCCGGCGTGCCGCTGAAGCGGCCCGCCGCGGGCATTTCCTGTGGTCTCGTGACCGAGTTCGAAGGCGACACCATGAAGCGTTATGTCACCCTTCTCGATATCATCGGGAACGAAGACTTCATGGGCGACATGGACTTCAAACTTTGCGGGTCCAGCGAAGGCGTCACTGGATTCCAGCTCGACCTCAAACTCCCCGGCATCCCGCTCGACATCCTCCTCGAGGGCGTCGACAAGGCGACCAACGGCCGCTTCAAGGTGCTGGATGTGATGAACGGTATCATCCCGACCCACGGGCCGCTCAACGAACTCGCTCCGCGGATCGAGTCGATCAAGATCGATCCCCAGAAAATCGGCGAGCTCATCGGGCCCGGTGGCAAGAACATCAAGGGCATCCAGGCCGAGACCGGCGCCGACATCAACATCAACGACGATGGCACCGTCAACATCTACGCCGCCCATCAGGAGGCGCTGGAGCGCGCCATCCAGCTCGTCCGCCGCACCACCGCGGAGATCGAGGTCGGCGTCACCTATTACGGCAAGGTCGTGAGCACGACGAACTTCGGCGCCTTCGTCGAAGTGTTGCCGGGCAAGGATGGCATGATTCACGTCTCCGAACTGGCCGACTTCCGGGTCAACCAGGTCGAGGACGTCGTGAAGGTCGGCGACATGGTCTACGCAAAGTGCATCGGTGTCGACGAGCGCGGCCGGGTCAAGCTCAGCCGCAAGGCCGCCATGGCCGAGCGCGGGATCGAGGCCGCCGCCGACTTGAAGAAGGGCTGATCCAGTCCGCTCCCAAGTTTCAAATCGAAGAGCCCGCTTTCCTTTCCGGGGAGCGGGCTTTTTTCGTCAACGTGATCTCACCTGGATCCGGACACCGTCCACCGCCGTTGAATCCAGCACCGAACGGGCTTGCAACGTCGAAAGCATCCGGACCTGGCCACGACGGATGGTGCGGGTGATGCGAAGCTGATAGTTTACCCTGTCACCTTCCGCAGTGACCGGCGTTTGATACCGCCCGCTCTTGATCATCGCGGAGATATTCCGGCGGAGATTGCCCGTCTCCCACAGTTCGAGGCGGGTGCCGCGCCCCGTTCCAGACAGAAGAAAGTCGGCGGCGTCATCGGCCCCGGTCGCGCTGTTTTTCCAGGTAAGGCGCCCATTGCTCCCTTTCCGATTGAGGGTGGAAATCTGAAGCACCTGGCCGAGTCCCCGCGGTTCGATCACGCCCTCGCCGGAGAGCTTGCCGCTGGCGGCACCGATGTAGAGGTCCGAAAGCCCGGTGATCGTCGAGGAGAGAATCTGCAAGCGGCTGAAGGATGCCAAGGCGGTCGATCCGGCGGATCCGACCAGCCGCACCTCGATCGTGTGCAAACCCGGTCCCGCAACGGGCAAGGCCATCATCTGCGGGAGGCTTGAAACATTGAGATTGGCCTGGCTTTTGCCGTCGACCAAGATCGAGAGGCCGTCGCCGGCGGAGGCGTCTTCGAGTTGCCATTGGAAAGCGATGGTGGCGGGCCCTTCCGACGAAGTGACGAAGCTGCGCGCCGATCCCGAATCGGCTAGGGCAAGGATCCGGTCGGTCCCGATGCTCCACCCGCGGGAATGGACCTCGGCCGAGGTCCCCAGCGCCGTGGCGAGCGATGGAGACAAGGTCAGGCCGGTGCCAGGAGCGAAATCAAGGGTCCGACCGCTCTTGAGTCTCAGCAGGGTCAGGCGGGTGCCACGGGAGAGGTTCTGCTCGCTGGTCTGGGGAGGGTTACCTGGCGCTTCGGATCCTTGAGTCAATCGCAGGTCGTCCACCTCAAGCCCACCATCGCCGTCGCACCAAATCCAAACCGATGCCAACACCGCTCCATTTGGAACCGTGGCGGTGAGGAGGAAAGTCGCGAAATCGGTACCTTCCGCCAGCCCGGCTTCCTCGTCGCCCAGCCATTCACCGTCTTCAGACCAGAAGGAGAGGCCGACCTCGCCGTTTGCCTCGGTGGAGCCCAGGCTTCGCGCTCTGCCCGAAAATCGATAGGTTGCGCCGGGAGTCACTGCGAGGCTCTGGATGATGGCGGAGCCTGAGGCAATGCGAGCCAGATGATTTCCGGTCGAGGCCTGGGCGACGCGTGATACCTCGCCAGCTCCGGTTTCCCACGGAGCCAAGGTCACACCTTCGAAATCGCCGTTCCCCAGCAGATTCGGACTCGATGCGGGGACTTCCGCCGGATTGAACATTCGCAGGTCGTCAATGATCACCTCGTCGCCCTCGCTCCGCCAGATCCAAGCGGTGAGCGTGGCGCTACCCTGGGGAATGATCGTGTCGACGAGGAAGGTTTGATCGCCTGGTGCTTCTGTCAGGATCAAGGTGCGGTCGGTGATCAGGCCGCCCGAAGCGTCCCAGAACGAAAAGCCCGCTTCGAGCCTGCCTCCAGCTTGAGTCTGGCGCAGGAGACCTTGGAGCGAAATGGCCTCGCCGGGAGTCGCGGCATGACTTTGCACGATGAACCCACCGCTCCCCAGCCTCGCGGCGACCGTTCCTTCGGGAGCCGCGTCCGTCGCGGATACCTCGCCTCCCGATTGCCAGGACGTGAGGCCGGACTCGAAATTGCCGTTCAAAAGCCGGTTCGTCAGCGTCTCGGTGTGAAATTGGCGCGCCTGACCCGGACCACCACTGCGGATGGAAAGCTCATCAACGAGAAGTGGGCCGCCGGAACGGCTCAGCACCCACACGGAGACTTCGCGAGCCGCGACCGGAGCAGTGTAAGCCCGTTCGAATCGTTGCCAGGAGGTTGCGGGCATGATTTCCAGGATTTCATCATCGATCCAGACCCCGTTCGCGTCGCGAAAAGTCAGTCCGACTTCGACGGTCTGGGACATTGACGATGCTTTCAGGTAGCCGGTATAAAGGTAGTTCTGCAGTTCCTGGATGCGCAGGGTCTGCACCACGAAGGTATCGGTGCCCAGAGCGACCGCACCGTTTCCGCTGCGTGCCTGGTTGCTGGCAGAGACACGGGGGCCTTGGCCCCAATAGGTCAAGCCCGATTCGAATCCGCCGTCTTCGAGCAATTCCGGCCCCGGCTCGATTTCGAAGCTGAGCAGGCTTTGCTCGTTGGCATTTCCGTTCGGGTCTGTGACCCGGTCGGCCGGCAGCAACAATGAGCCGGGTCCGAGTCCCCGAGGCTTGAGGCGCAGCGTCCATAGGTTTCCCGAACCCTCCAGGCCGGACAAGATCACATTGGATGCCGCAAAATCCTCGAGCGTCAGGCCGAGGAGCGGCTCGCTGGAGGAAAGCGCAACGGTGAAGGTGCCATCGAGAGGATTCACGACCGGGCCTTTGCTGAGGGTGATCCGGGGAGCGGTCGGATCATGGGCCGGGGCCGCGTCGGAAAATCCCGTCGGGCCGATCGCCGGGTCCAGGCTGGCGATCCATTCGCGGAGCAGTTCCATCCCCTCCCCATCGACCACGTGTTTGGCGACCGGCGGCATCGCCACGCCCGACTCCACGGATCCGGCACGGTGAAAAATTGTCGAGGCATCGGGATTCCCTGGAGTGACGAGTTTTGCCCCCGGGATGCCAAAATCATTGTGGGGGATCACTGAGATCAGGTTTTGTGACCACGGCGAGGTCGAGAGTCGCGCATCGAACACCGCCCGCACGGAGGTGCCCGGTTGATGGCAGTGGGCGCAGTTCACATCGAGATAGGAGCGCGCTCGCCGCTCCAGTGACGCACTGGTATCGTCCTGGTTGCGTGAGGTCAGCATTCCCGGAAGGGAACTCTCGGAAATGCCTCCGGCGAAAAAACCGAGTTCGTTCAGGGTGACCAGTTGGTTCGCGGTCCGTCCGGTGGTTTCGTAGAAAAAATCCCGGTTCAGCTGGCGGGTCGAAACACCGAGGACCCGACCGGACGCGTGGTTGTGACAGCTCGCACATTCATTTCGCCCCGGGAAATGCCAGGTCCGGTTGGTGCCGCCAACCGCGAGATTTTCCTCCACCGCCGCCGACCCCTGCAACACGGCGTCTGTGCCGTCCTCGCGCCAGCGATAGGTGAAGCCGAACCAAGCCCCGTCTTCTCCGCGGACCATGAATCGTGTCTCGAGCCGTCTTCCGGGAAACTCGAAATGTTTGATCAGCACCGTTCCGATCGGGAAGCTCCAACTGCCTTCCTCCGACCACACGATCTGCTCTTCCGCCGAGTCCGGACTTCCATCGTTCGGAATGGCGATCCACCGCTTCTTTTCCGCGCCGTCGGACCAGAGGGGCTGGTTCACTTCATAGGGAATCACACCGGGAGCCGGCGCCAGGTTCGCGAGATTGCTGAACGCTCCGGTTTGCGAAAGCAGGGTGGGGGGCTCCGGCACCGAGCCGGTCCGCTTGTCGATCCGGTAGACCCTTCCATCCTCATAGCCCCGACCGCCTAAAAACAGCAGGTAGAGCTCTCCCGCGGCATCGATCCCGAAGGAAGACATGCTCAGTACGGGCAGATAAGGCTCGTTGGAAAGGTCCAAGAGGTGCCGCACCTCGGTCGGTCCTCCCGCCGTCTCGGCGGTCCAGATCTGGGCTGATCCGAGGTCACCGAAGAGGTACTTTCCCTGCAACTCGGGATGACGGCTGCCACGATACACGTAACCGCCGATCACGCAGGTTCCGAGACTCCGTCCGTAGGAATGAATCGGAGGGACTTCAACCCCAAGCAGATTGTGAGGGCGGGTTTTGGGACCCTCGGAGACCCCTTCTTGGAACGGCCATTGGTAGTTGCCACCCACCACCAGCTTTGACACTTCCTCTTCGCTGCTCTGACCGACATCGCCGACCCAAAGATCTCCATTGAACGGGTCGAGCGTCAAGCGGTGGGGGCTGCGCAGGCCCACGGCGAAAAACTCCTCGAGCACCGAGCCGTCCGCCGCGATCCAAGGATTGTCGTTCGGGATGAAGTAGTCCTGGGAATAGCTCGGCGGCCATCCCGCGGGGGGCTCCTCGGCGTGCCTCGGTTGGCGGCGGATCGGGTGGCTGCGGTCGGCATTCTGGTCCACGTCGATCCGGAGAGCGCCAGCGAAGAATCCACCATCGATCCGCTGGGTCGCGTCGTAGAAGTCGTTCACCCCGCCTTCGTCGCCAATCGTGAGATACAAGAAACCGTCGTTGCCGAAGACCAATCCGCCTCCGCTATGCCAGTTGTGCCGGTCATATTGGTTGATCAGGACCCGTTCCGACCCCGGCGGTACCAGCCCGCTGCCCTCATCCCAGGTGAAACGGGAGAGTCGCAGGTAGGCTTTATCCAGCTCCCGCTGGTCGGGAGTGAAGCGGTAGTAGACGTAAAGAAAGTTCCGGTTCGGCGAACCCCCCAGGCCGAATTCGGGGTGAAAAGCCACGCCGAGCAACCCGCTGTCATTGCTCGATTCCACCTGACCGCGGATGTCCAGCACGATCCGCTTCTCGTAGGTCGTAGGCTGGTCCTCGAAAACCACGAGTCTTCCCTCCTTTTCAGCGATCAGGAGCTGATTCGACCGAGGCATCGGAATCATCTGCACCGGTTCGTTGAAGGCCAGGCTGGGGAAGGCGTCCACGATGCGCCAATCGCCTGTCGACGATCGGGGCGTGGAAGGCGGCAGCGAGCCGTTCAGAAAGCCGCCGATTGGACCAGCAACATCCAAGCCTCCGGCACCGCCGAAGACTATTCCAGAAAATCCGAACGTTAGGAAAATTGCTGCGGATCTCAGCCACTGCATTGGGAAAATTATAACAATTTATTAAAAATGTAACCAAATTTTTATATGATTTTCACTTTTGCGCCGCCGTTTGGACTTGCTCCGCAGACGCTCAGCGAGATAAAACGGAAGCGGTTCTTCATCCCCCGTATCGCTCAAAATGAGAAACTGTCGTCTTTTGTCGCTTCCGACGCTCGCCTGTCTGGCCCTGATTATCGCATTCGCCGCTCCCAGCATTGCTCCGGCCATCACCATCAAAGGGGCCAATGGTAAAGCCGTCGAGTTTCACACCATCCAGAGCGCCGCGCCCAAAGGGCTGGCCGCCAAAATGGCCGCCGACGGTCCGGTGATCGGTGTGACCTGGGACAAGATCGACCTGGCTGCCCTGGCCACCGAACATCCCGACATCTTCGCCGCCTATGAACGCACCAAGGCCGGGGAGACGGTGGAGTTGGGGCTGACGGATGGGGCTCCGGATGGCGGAACTCCCCGCGCAGAGAGTGCGCCGCCCAAGTATCCAGGATGGCTTGAGGTGCAGGCTGGCAAAATGGAGTTCATGCTCCAATTGCCGACGGGCGAACCGAGGGGAATCTTGCTTTTGTCCCTCGATGATTACGGTGAATCATTTCATTGGGTGATGACTCACGAGCGGGGAAGTGGGCCTTGGGCGGATTTTCAGAACAAGCATTCCTTCGCCTTGCTTGCCTATCACGCTCATGAAGACCGGAAGGGGGGCGATCCCACCGTCCCGATGGCTTTCATGTCCGCCGAAAAGGGTTCGGGTGCGGCGGTCCTTTCAGCTTTGAAGGCGCTTGAGACCAAGCTGAAAAAGCCTGGCTTGGCCGAATTGCCGATCGCGATTTATGGAATCGGTAGAGCGGGAAGTGCCTTTGCCTACAGCTTCATGAACTGGAAGCCTGAACGGGTGCTCGCTGCCGCGATCACCTCCGGTGCCTTTTACGATGCAGCGCCCACGGAGGCCTCGGCAAAAGTTCCGGTGGTGTTCGTCTGGGGCGAGTATGACAATCGTCCCGAGATCTGGCATTCCGAGAATGACTCGGTCAAAGCGCATGCGAATGGGGCTGCTTTGAAGTCGGTGTGGACCAGTGCGATGGAGTCGAAGGCGACCTCCAGCCCTAGTGCCGGAATCGAGTACTTCGGCAAGGCCTACCTCCTCGAAATGATCCCATTGCGTATGCCGAAAGAGCCTGGGGCGAGTCAGGTACCAGCCGACCCAGCGGTTGCACCTGCCTCACCCCCTGCTCCCAGTACTGTGGTCTTGTCCGAGGTGAGGCGGGACGCTGGAATGATCGGCAATCTCGAAACCGGGGAGACGACCAACATCGCCGACCCGCAACAGGTGGTTGGTGAGGACGAGACCTTCCTGCCGAACGCCAACGTGGCCAAGATCTGGAAGATGCTGCTGAATCAGGAGCTTGAGCCGCCTGCAAAGGCACCGCGGTGAATCCCGATCCAAGAGGGTTGGGTTCCCGACCTGACCCTCTTGAGTTGCCGGATCAGAGCAATTCGGGTTGCTGGAGCAGCGCGCCGATTCGTTGCAGCAGCCGACCGGCGGCACCGCCGTCGAGGATGCGGTGGTCGAAGGAAAGGACAAAGGCCGACTCGGTATGCGGCTCAAAGGCTTTCGTGGCTTCGTTCCAGACCGGCGTCTTGCGCCCGGCCATGAGGCCAAGCACCAGGTTTTGCTCGGGCAGGGGGATGGGGCTGGCAGCGGTGATGCCGAAGGGGCCGACGTTCGTGATGGTCGCGATTCCGGTGCCCATCGCGCTCTTGGGCAGGCGACGCTCCTTGGCGCGGTGGACGAGTTCCTCGTAGGGGGCCTGCAATTCGCCGAGCGACTTTTCGTCGACCTTGCGGATCACGGGAACCAGCACGCCGTCCTCGGCCTCAACCGCGAAGCCGATGTCGATGGCGTTGGGATGGACGATGCGGGTGCCGATGAGGCGACCGGCCACCGCGGTGTTTTCGGAAAGGGCAATGGCGAGGGCGCGCATCGCGTAAAGGGTGACGCCGGGTTTGGCCTCAAGCGACTTCCGGTGGGAGAGGACCGCGTCCATCAGGACAGGCACGGTGACGCTGGCGAGCGGTCTCGTCCAGCTCCGCCGCATCGAGTCGGCCACCGCGATGCGCATGGGCGAGGCATCGGTCATGCGGTTCTGGTCGAGGGCGGCGATGAATTTTTCGAAATCCTCGACGGTGACGCGTCCGCCCGCGCCGCTACCAGGCAGGCCGGCGAGGTCTGCGGAGTTCAGCCCGAGTTCCTCCATGCGGTGACGGAGGCGGGGGCTCAGGTAGACGCTGGAACGGACCGGCACGGGCAGCCCGCCGTCCACGGTCGGGGTGACGGTGCGGGGCGCGGCCGGGTCGATCATGTCTTTTTCCGTGATGGCGAAATGCAGATTGGCTTCGGTGCCGGAGGCCTTGGCCGATTCGGAGGCGGTCTCGGAGGGGCGGATCAGGCCGGCCTTCAGCGCGTCTTCCTCGCTGGCTTCGATGGTGCCGATGGGGGAGCCGACCGGGTAGCTGGTGCCGACCTGGGCGGTGATTTCGGCGATGGTGCCGGCGCAGGGCGTGGTGACCTCCATCATCGCCTTGTCGGTCTCGACTTCGAAGAGGTTCTGGTCGGCTTTGACCTCCTCTCCTGGGGCGACCAGGATCTCGCGAATGGTCGCCTCGGCGATGGATTCGCCGAGCTGGGGCATCAGGATGGGAAAGCGGGGCATGGACGCGGGGGTGTTCCGGGGAGGGAAGTCCAAAGTAATCGTGCTCGCGCGGTCGTGCGGCTCGTAATGTCCCCACAGTGAAGAAAAATGAGTGCGCTGCAAGTTTCCAAGGTCACAAAATCCTACGGATCGGTGCCGGTCCTGCGCGGGGTGTCCTTGGAACTGGCCCCGGGCGAGCGGGTCGCGCTGATGGGACCCTCGGGCTCGGGCAAAAGCACGCTGCTGAACTGTGTCGGTGGCATTGACCGGCCCGACACGGGCGAGATCACCATTGCCGGGACCCCGTTGGGAGCCCTCGATGAAGTCGGACTCTGCCGCCTGCGTCGCGATGTGGTCAGCACGGTCTTCCAGTTTTTCCACCTCCTCCCGACCCTGACGGCGGAGGAAAATGTGGAGTTTCCCCTTCAATTGCAGGGAGTTCCGAAGGGTGAGAGGCAAGAGCGGGTTCGTCATCTCATCGGCGAGGTCGGTCTGGAGGTCCGGGCCCGGGCGATGCCTCACGAGCTAAGTGGGGGCGAAATGCAGCGCATCGCGATCGCCCGGGCTCTCGCCAACGAACCGAAGCTGATCCTCGCCGATGAGCCGACCGGCAACCTCGACTCGGCCAATGGCGAGGCGATTCTCGACCTGCTAGCGGCCGTCAGCGAGCGCCACGGCACCGCGATGCTGTTGGTGACCCACAGCCCGGGGGGGACCCGCATTTGTCACCGGACTCTCGAGATGCGCGATGGGGTGATCCTGTGATGGAAATTCGGGTTCAGCAGGAGCCGGCGCTCGGCGGGTTGCTTTGGCGGCGTTTCATTTTCCGAAATTGGATGCGTGAGCCGGGGCTGACGGCAACCTTGCTGGTCATTCTGGCGCTGGGTGTGGCCGTGTTCCTCGCGGTGCGGCTTGCGAACCGAGCGGCGGTTTCGGGCTTCTCGATGTTCACCGAGGCGATTTCGGGGGAAAGTGATCTGATCCTGCGTCCCACCTCAGGTCGGATCGCTGGCGAGGTGCTGCGGAGGCTGCGGACGGAGACTGGCACGCTGCCGGTGGGCTTTTTTCCAGTGCTGGAGACGAGCGGGGTGATCGCGGGGGAGGAGGATTCGCTGCTGCGGCTCATCGGGGTCGATCTGGTCTCGCTGGGAAACGTGGAGGGCGGGGGCGCTCCTCAAAGCGGCTCGGAGGATCCGGGAGCTTGGCTTGACCGGCCGGAGGCGGTCTGGCTGGGGCAAAAATTGGCCGACTCGCGAGGAGTCGGGGCAGGGGACCGGCTTGATCTTTGGCTGGGAGGACGCTCGGTGAATCTGACCATCGCAGGAGTCTTGGTCGACGTCGAGAATCGTCCGGCCGTGCCCGAGACGCTCCTGGTGATGGATCTGCCGGCCTTGCAGGAGCGTCTCGGCGAACCCGGGGCTCTGAGCCGGATCGAAATCCGCATCCCCGAGGGCGAGGCGCGCGCCGAGGTTCTGGAGGAGGCGCGGCGAAGGCTCACCGCGGTGGCGGAGCGCGAGGCGCTGGTGATCGAGTCTCCAGAAGATCGCAAGGCCTCGGTGGCGCGGCTGAGTTCGGCCTTTCGATACAATCTGACGATCCTTTCCGGGCTCGCGCTGCTCGTGGGAATTTTCCTGATCCTTCAGGCATTGGAAGCCTCGGTGACCAAAAGACGGGCCGAAATCGCCATCCTGCGTTCGCTCGGGGTGACTCCGGCGCAGGTGCGGCGGGCCTGGCTGCTCGAGTCGCTCGCGCTCGGCGTGGCGGGGGGACTGCTGGGGATTTTGTTGGGGCGGCTCCTCGCGGTGGGGCTGGTCGGCGGCATCGCCGCAACGGTGAACACGCTCTATCACCAGACCACGACCGAGGCGGTGAGGCTTCACTGGGGTGAGGCGCTTTTTTCGCTCGGTTTCGGCATCGTTGCCAGCTTGGTCGCCGGATGGTTGCCGGCGAATGATGCCGCGAAGGTCCCGCCGGCCCAGGCCCTGCGGGCGGGTAGCACGGGGTCGGGACTGCGCTGGCTGGGGCGTTACCCTCTCGGCTTGGCATTCGCACTCGTTGCGGTGCTGGCGACCCGGCTACCGCCGCTGGAGCTGAGCGATCACCGCTTTTTCCCGCTGGGCGGATACGTCGCCGCTCTCGCCGCGGTGCTGGCGGCGGCAGTCTTATTGAACGGACTCTTCCGCCCCATCGGGGGCCTGTTGCGGCGACTGGGCGATCGGCCCATGCAGCGTTATGCCGCAAGCCGCTTCGCCCGGGTCTCGGGACGGCACCGCCTCACCGCGGCGGGACTCTCCGTGGCGATCGGAATGTCTGCGGCGATGGCGCTGCTGGTGGCGAGCTTCGAGCACACTCTCACCTCCTGGATCGGGCAGCTCTTGAAAGCCGACCTCTACGTCGCCGCACCGGGAGCGGCCTCGGTGGCGAATGAATCGCTCATCGCCGAGCCGGATTGGCAACGCCTCGTCGCCTTGCCGGGAGTCGCCGGGGCGGACCTCTTGCAGCGGCAGGAGATCGAATACGCCGGTCGACAGGTCCTGCTGGGCGGCACCTCTTATCATAGCGACACCGCTCGCCGACTCCAACTGCTCTGGGTCGAGGTTCCCGAGCGGGAGGAACTCACTGAAGGCGTCGCCTGGGTCAGCGAGCCTTTTGCGCGGCGTTTCCGGGTCGGACGCGGGGACCGCATCGAGATCACCGTGCCGGGCGGGAAAAGGAGTCTCGAGGTCGGCGCGGTCTACGCGGATTACGGTAATGAATCGGGCACGATCCTGGTGCGGCGCGAGGACACGGTCGCTTGGTCGGGCAATCGGGGCGTCTCGAACCTTGCCCTCTACCTCGAGCCCGGGATCGACCCCGAGGAGGTGTTGGCGCGGATCCGCGAGGCGTTTCCCTTTTTCGTCGCCCGCACCAATGGAGATCTGCGTAGCGAGTCGATCCGCATCTTCCGCCAGACCTTCGCGGCCACTTACGCGCTTGAGGCCATCGCCGTGATCGTCGCGGTGGCGGGTCTCGGCCTCGCTCTCGCCGGGCTGTTTCTGGAGAGAAAAGGTGAACTGGCGACCCTGCGCTCCATCGGCGCGACGCGGAAGGAAATCGCCGCGGCCGCGCTCTGGGAAGGGCTCGGGATCGGCCTCGCGGGGCTGGTTGGCGGGCTCGTGGTCAGCTTTTACCTCGGCTGGATCCTCGTCGGAGTGATCAATCCCCAGAGCTTCGGCTGGTCGCTGCGCTATCAGGTGCCTTGGGGCGGACTCGCCTTGCTCTCGGCTGGCACGCTTACCACCGCGGCCCTTGTCTCCTGGTGGGTCGGGTGCCGCACCGCCAACCTCCGCTCCGACCGCGAAGAATGAAAAGACTCCGGCTCCTCTTGCTGTCCTTGCTTTGCTCCACCCTCGCCGCAGGGGAATGGAGCCTGCCGCAGCCGGGGCATCCCTTCGAGTTTCCTCGCGACCACGGCAGTCATCCCGACTTCCGGATCGAATGGTGGTATCTGACCGGGCACCTTGAATCGGGAGAAAAGCGCTTTGGTTTCCAAGCAACGTTTTTCCGGCTCGGACGCACGCCCGACGCACGCGAGACTTCGCCCGACTTCGGCAAGGGCACCTTTTTTCTCGCTCACATGGCGATCAGTGATCCGCGGGGGGAACGTTTTCTCCACGAGGAGCGCCTCAACCGCGCCGGATGGGATGCCCATGCCGCGACGGACCATCTCGACGTCGCCAACGGCAATTGGAGCCTGCAGATGGAAGGCGAAGTGCTACGGCTCGAGGGCAGCATCGATGCCGAGGCCGAACTTTCGCTGGAATTGAAGCCGCAAAAGCCCCTCGTCCTTTTCGGGGATCGCGGATTCTCGAGAAAGGGAGCCGATCCCAGCGCCGCGAGCTACTACCTCACCTACACTCGCCTTGCCGCGAGTGGGCGGCTCCGTCTCGGAGGCGAGCGTCTCGAGGTCACCGGCAGCGCCTGGATGGACCACGAGATCTCCAGCAGCCAGCTCGATCGCAACCAGATTGGTTGGGATTGGACCTGCATCCAGTTCGAGGACGGGCGCGAGATCATGGCCTACGTGCTGCGCAACCGCGACGGCAGCTTTTCGGAGTTTTCGAGGCTTTATTGGATCGACCGCGAAGGCCGGACTACCGAGGTTTCCCCTGTCCAGTATCGGTGGGAACCGGGCGGACCCTGGACCAGTCCCAAGACCGGAGCCACCTATCCGATCCGCCCCGGGGTTGTCACTCGCGATCCGGAATCGGGCGCGGAGCGGCGCCTGCGGCTCGAGCCGCTGTTTGAAAACCAGGAACTGCCCGGGGGAGTCGGTGGCGTCAGTTATTGGGAGGGAGCCTGCGAGGTGCGCGACGAGGCGAGCGGAGCGATCGTCGGGCGGGCCTACCTCGAACTCACCGGGTACTCGGGCGATCTCGGCGAACGGCTGCGTTAAACCGGACGGCCACATTTGCGCCAGCGATTCACTTGGAGCTTCGTCCGGGTCCCGCTATGATGCGCCCGTTTCCCATGCGCATCCAAAAGCTATTCCCCCTCGCTCTGCTCGGCCTGCTCGGCATCGTGCTCACCATCGGTCAGGACCAAACCCAGTCCGAGGCCATCAAGAACGACGAGTTCGTTTCGATCTTCGACGGCAAATCGCTGCAAGGCTGGGAGGGCGATCCCAAACTCTGGCGCGTCGAAGATGGAGCCATCACCGGCGAGACCAAGGCCGA
This sequence comes from Verrucomicrobiales bacterium, assembly GCA_041917795.1. Lineage (GTDB taxonomy): Bacteria > Verrucomicrobiota > Verrucomicrobiia > Verrucomicrobiales > DEV007 > Arctic95D-9. Next base: position 255,231 of record JAYRWX010000036.1, on the reverse strand, counting down.
GGCACCCATCGAGTACAACACCTTCCTCAAATGGAAAGACGGCGAAGTCGATGACTTCGAGCTGACCCTCGAGTTTCGCATCGAGGGGGGCAACTCCGGCATTCAGATTCGTAGTTTCCCGTTGGAAAAACCCCACGCTGTCGGCGGTTACCAGGCCGACATCGATGCCGAAGGCCAGTGGTCCGGCACCATGTATGGCGAGCAATACCGCGGCATTCTCGCGAAGCGCGGCGAAACGGCCACCATCAAGGACGACGGCAAACCCGAGGTCACCGGCAGCCTGGGCGACAGCGCCGAACTCGGAGCCAAGATCAAGAAGGGCGAGTGGAACCGCTACCGGGTTGTCGCGCAGGGCAATCGCATCACCTGCGAGATCAACGGTGAAAAAATGTCCGAGATCACCGACGAGGATGCCGATGTCCGCCGCCGGGCCGGCCTGCTCGCCCTGCAACTGCACAAGGGACCGCCGATGAAGGTCCAGTACCGCGAAATCCGTCTGAAGCGCCTGCCCCTCGTCGATCTGAAAAAGATCGTCTTCGTCGCCGGCCGCCCCAGCCACCCGCCGCGCATGCACGAGCACAACGCCGGCGCCCACATGGCCAAGCGCCTGCTCAATACCCATCTCGGCGAGAAAGTTCTCGTCGTCACCTACCACAACGGCTGGCCGGCTGATGCCAGTGCCTTCCAGAACGCCGACGCGCTCGTGATCCAGTCCGACGGCGGACCCGGTCACCCCGCCTATTGGCATCTCCGTCAGATCGATTACCTGCGCGAGCAGGGCGTCGGCGTCGGTATGCTTCACTATGCCGTTGAGATGCGGCCCGGCGAGACCAACGACACCCTCATCGCCGCCACCGGCGGAGCCTTCGAGATCAACTACTCGGTCAATCCGCACTGGGACGGAACCTTCACGCAACTTCCCGAGCACCCGGTCGCCAGGGGAGTGAAGCCCTTCAACATCGTGGATGAATGGTATTTCAACATGCGGTTCAAAAAGGACATGGAGGGCGTCACGCCCATCTTGTCCGCCGTGCCGCCCCAGGAGACGATGTCGCGTGGTGACGGCGACCACTCCGGCAACCCCGAGGTCCGCAAGATGGTCGAGGCCAAACAACCGCAGCACGTCTGCTGGGTCGTCGAGCGTCCTGATGGTGGCCGCGGTTTCGGCTTCACCGGACTCCACTTCCACGACAACTGGGCCAACGATGACTTCCGCAAGACCGTCCTCAACGCGATCTGCTGGATCGCCAAGGTCGAAATCCCCGCCGAAGGCATCGCCACACCGACCCCGACCAAGGAGGAACTCGACGCGAATCTCGACCCGAAACCGGCGAAGAAGAAGTGAAGTCGGGAAACGCTCCCTCAAACGGAATACTTTCGCCACACCCGGACGAGATCTGATCGGATCAACATTCTTGACGAATGGATCTTGTTTCACCCATTTCCGGAACCTCCCAACGCTCTCGATCAACTCGCGTAGCGGGTGATGGATTGCTCGCGGGAGCCGCAATGGTTCGGGAAGGGGATTGAGGTTTTGTTTCCTAGCGCGACCCCGCCACACCGCCGCCTCGACGGATTCGGCGATTCCGCTAGGATGGCGTCCATGCACCCCCGCCTTGTTTGCCTGCTGCTCGCCGGTCTCGCCGCCGGTTCCCTCGCTCTTGCCGACGAACCCGTGCCGCCGAAGGGCTTCCGGGCGATCTTCAACGGCCAGGATCTCTCTGGCTGGTATGGCTGGAATCCCCACACCTCCGCCAAGCTCGAAGGCGAGAAGCTCGAGACGAACCTGAAGGAACAGCGCGCCGACTTCGCAAACCATTGGCGCGTCGAGAACGGCGAACTGGTCAACGCTGGCACCGGTCCCTACGCGACGACGGAGGAGGAGTTCGGCGACTTCGAACTGCGGATCGAATACAAGACGGTCGCCGGGGCCGACAGCGGCATCTACCTGCGCGGCATGCCCCAGGTGCAGATCTGGGATCCCAATCAAGTCTTCGACCCGGCCAAACCCGACCGCCGTCCCCATCTCGGCTCGGGCGGGCTCTTCAACAACACCCCGAAGACCCTCGGCCGCGATCCCATCACGAAGATGGACAAGCCCTTCGGCCAGTGGAACAGCTTCAAGATCAAACAAATCGGCGCGCGGACCTGGGTTACCCTGAATGGGCGCGTCGTGGTCGAGGGGGCGAACTTCGAGAGCTACCCCGACAAAACCCAGCCCTTTCCCGCGAAGGGGCCCATCATGCTCCAGACCCACGGCGGGGAGATCCGTTGGCGCAATCTCTACGTCCGCGAGATCGGGGAGAAAGAGGCGGCCGCTTTCCTCGCAGCGAATCCACCATTGCCGAATCCGACCCACTACGACGTTGCCTACGGTCCCCATCCGAAGCAGGTGATGCATGTCTGGAAGGCGGAGTCGGAGCAGCCGACCCCGGTGCTGTTTTTCATCCACGGCGGCGGCTGGTCCGGCGGGGCACGGCTCAGCGGGGTCACCGCGATGCTCAATCCGCTTCTGGAAAAGGGCATCTCGGTGGCGTCGGTCGAATACCGTTTCATCGTCGAGGCGACCGCCGACGGCGTCGTGCCGCCGGTGAAAGGACCGCTCACCGACGCGGCGAGGGCGCTTCAGTTTCTGCGCAGCAAGGCCGGCGAATGGGGGCTCGACAAAGACAAGATCGGGGCGAGTGGCGGCTCGGCCGGGGCCTGCACCTCGCTCTGGCTCGCCTTCCACGACGATCTCGCCGATCCGAAAAGCGAGGATCCCGTCGCCCGCGAGTCGACCCGGCTGATGTTCGCCGCCGTGAACGGTGCCCAGACCACCCTCGATCCGGCCCAGATGAAGGAGTGGACTCCCAACAGCCGCTACGGCGGCCACGCCTTCGGATTCACCGGCGATGCGGAGAAGAAAATCACCCAGTTCGACGAGTTCCTTGCCAAGCGCGACACCATCCTGCCCTGGATCGCCGAATACTCGCCCTACGCCCTCGTTTCGAAGGGCGACCCGATGGTTTACCTCTATTATTCAAGTCCGCCTGCTCTCGGTCAGGAACAGAAGGACCCGACCCATACCGCCAATTTCGGGGTGAAGTTGAAGGAACATTGCGAGGCGAACGCTGTGCCTTGTGATCTCTTTTACCCCGGGGTCGAAGGCGTGCCGGCCACGACTCTCGACGCGATCCTGAAGGCCTTCGGGAAGGCGGAGGGCTGAGCGGCTTTCGCGTTGACAAGAGCGGGGGGCGGACGGAAGAAATCTGCCTCGTCGGGACCTGACAGGGTCGGGTCCCCGACCTGACCCTGTTGACCGCTCATGAAAAAACCGCTCTTGTCTCTCCTCGCCTTGCTCGTCGTCTCCTTCTCGCTCCCGGCCAAGGCCGAGGAGATTTACTTCTTCCGCGGGGGGTTCGACATCTTTTCCACCGGCATGAACCAGATGGCCGCGGAGCTCCGGGCGAAAAAATACAATGCGAGTTCGCAGAGCTTCATGGGCTGGCAGAGCGTCGCCAACGACATCATCCGCCGTTCGAAAGAAAAGAAGGTCTCCTACCCGATCGTGGTGCTCGGGCACTCCTTCGGAGCCGATGCGGTGACAGAATTTGCGAATTACCTCGGGCAGAACGGGATTTCGACGGATCTCGTGATCGGATTCGACGCGACCGGCACCCGCACCCTCACGAAGGGCGCGAAACGGGTGATCAACTACCGCTCCTCCCAGATCGGACCCTACGTGAAGGGCACGGGGTTCCGCGGCAGCATTTCGCACATCGACGTCTCGAAGTATGGGGCGAACCACTTCACGATCGAACAGACCAAGGAAGTGCAGGCGCTGGCGATGAAGGAAGTCCTCTCCACGGTGAAATATCGCCGACGCCGCTAATTCGTTTTTCGCGATGGCGCTGGACTCCCATGCCGGCCCCGCGTCGGGCCGGTTGAATGAGTTCCAGCGGACCATGCTCCAATGGAGCGGGCTGCATCCCTACAACGCGGTCCACGTGGCGCGGCTCGAGGGGGCGATCGATCCTTTGCGGCTCGAGACCGCGGCCCGGCATGTGATCGGTCTTGCCGGCCTGAGCGGATTTCGCGTCGACGAGGGGAGCGGACGCTTCTCCTACGCGGGCGGACCAGCTACGATCGGTCTCGCGGTGATCGAGGGCGGGTTGGAGCCGGGAGAGGTGTTGCGTGCCGAGATGGAGCATCAACTGAACGAGCCCTTCCCGGCAGCGGGGCCTTTCGATCCCTTCCGGCTTTTCCTGGTCCGCGGCTCCGACGAGTCCCATTTCGGGCTGGCCTATTTCCACGTGGTTGCCGACGCGGAGTCGGTGGGTCGGCTGATGGGCGAAATCCTCGCCGCCGCCCATGACGAAACGCCGCAGAGCTTGCGGGATCCGCGCCTCGCGATCCGGTCGTACACCCGGGGACCGAGGATGAACCCTTTCGCATTGTTTCGACGGGTGAGGGGAGCCTTTCGCAAGATGCAGGCGATGCGGCGGAGTTTCCGCTCGCCGGACTGCCCCGTGAACCGCTTCGACAACGCGTGGTTTGGCAGGTCCCTCGACCCGGGGGCGACCCGCGCGGTGCTGGCGCGGGCGAAGGCCTCAGGAGTGACGGTGAACGATCTCTGCCTCGCGGCCTTGCTGAAGGCGGTGATCCCGGCGGCGAGCGGCCGCTTTGAAAAGAGCCGCCAGCACCTCTCGGCGGGTTGTGTGGTCAATTTGCGCCGGGATTTGCCGGAGGGGCGGCGGGGGGACTTCGGTCTCTTCCTCGGATCCTTTTCGGTGACGCATCCTGCGCCGACGGAGATCCCTTTGGCCGATTTGTTGCGCGATGTGGCCGCGCAGACCGCGCAGGTGAAGCGCGACCGGCTTTACCTGGCCTCGACCCTCGAGTTCCGGGTGAACCGTTTTCTTTTCAAACGAAAGCCCATCGAGAAACAGCGCAATTTCTACCGGAAAGCCTATCCCGTCTGGGGTAGCATCACGAACTATCGCATGGAGCAGGGGATCGCAGGAGCAAACTGGCGGGTCAGCGACTACTACCGGGCCGTCTCGGCGGGTCCGGCGCTGCCTTTTGTCGTGGGAGTCACGGGTTACGGGGAAAGGTTGAACTTCGGCTTCACCTATCGTCCCGACGTCATCCGTGGCGAGGTCGTCGTGGACATCGCGGAGCGATTTTTGAAACTCATCACGGAGGGCGCGGCATGAACGGGGAGGAATTGTTCTGGCAGCGGATCCTGGTTTCCGTCTCCGGCTTGGTCTACTGGGGCGGCGTCCTCGTGCAGGCCCGGCGGGTCCGCAAACGCATCGGCCGGACTCCCAATCTGAAGCCGAAGGGCACGAAGGAGCGCCTCCTCTGGGTCGGTTGGACCGCGGTGGTGCTCGGCTGGATCCTGCAACCGCTCTGGGTGGCGAACGGGATGGAGATTTTCCGCCCGTCGGAGTGGGCGGGGCGTCCGCTGCCTTCGGTCATCGGAGCCTCGTTGGTTGTGCTGGGATATGCGGCCACGCTCTGGTGTTACGCGGCGATGGGGGCGGCCTGGCGGATTGGGATCGACCAACAAGGCACCTCGAAGCTGGTGCAAAACGGTCCCTACCGATGGATCCGGCATCCCATCTACGGTTTCCAAATGCGCATGTTGATCGGGGCGGCGCTGCTCCTGCCGACCTGGACCTCGTTCGGGATCGTCCTGCTCCATTACGTCTGTGCCCTGATCAAGTCCCGCGACGAGGAGCAACACCTCACGGGCATTTTCGGAGAGGAGTATCGGGAGTATCGGAAGCGGACGATGCGGTTTTAGGCCGTGCGGGGGAGTTTCCCCCTTGCTCCCGGCCGCATTCCAATGCATGGCTGAACACCGTGATTTCGCTCGCAGATCTGGGTGTCGGCCCTGAATCCCTCTCCCGCTTCACTTCCGACTTTTTCGGGAAGAGCGGAGCCTTGTCGCGCCTCTGCGACTTTGAATACCGGCCCGAGCAGCAGCAGATGGCGGTTGCGGTGGCACGGGCGCTGGAGGAGGAGCGCCCCCTCGTGGTGGAGGCTGGAACGGGTGTCGGCAAGTCGCTCGCCTACCTCGCCCCGGCCGTCCGAAAAGCGATCGACGAGGGCCGCAAGGCGATCATCTCCACCCACACCATCAACCTGCAGGAGCAGTTGATCGAGAAAGACATCCCGCTGCTCCAATCGGTGCTCGGTGAGCCCTTCAAGGCCTTGCTGCTGAAAGGTCGGCGCAATTACCTCTGCCCGCTGCGCCTCCAGATCGCGATGTCGGGCGGCGGCGAGCTCTTCACCACCTCCGAGCTTGAAGAGCTGAAGCTGATCTGGGAATGGGCCGGCAAGACGAAGGATGGCACCCTCAGCGACCTCGATTTCACGCCCGCGCCGCGGGTCTGGTCGCAGGTGTGCAGCGAGAGCCATGCCTGCACCCCGAAACGCTGCGCCGGCACCGGCACCTGCTTTTATCAGGAGGCCCGGAAACGGATCGCCGACGCCCACCTGCTGGTGGTGAACCACACCTTGTTCTTCACCTTGCTGGGCGGGCAGAGCGAGTTCAAGGAATCGGGCGAGGGTTTCCTCTTCGCGAAGGATTTCCTGATCTTTGACGAGGCCCATACCCTCGAGCAGGTCGCGGCGCGGCAGCTCGGGCTGAACCTCTCGCAGTCGGGGATGAAGTTCGACCTGCACCGGCTTTTTAATCCGAAAAACAAGAAGGGCCTCTTCCAGCTCACCGGCGATTCGGAGGGACGCCGCCTCACCATGGCCCTGCTCGACGAGATCGACGAATTTTTCGACCGGGTCGATGCCAGCTGCCGGTGGGGTGAATACGGACGTGAGTTCCGCATCCGCGAGGCCGAGTTTGTCGAGGACACCCTCGGGGCCGGTCTGATCGAGGTCAGCCGTCGGGCCCGCACCATCGCCGATCTCGCCGATGAGACGACCAAAACCGAGCTCGCCGAGCTGGCCCGCCGCCTCGCCGATTGCCGGGCTGCACTGGGGACCTTCCTCGATCAGCGTGACGACGGGCTGGTTTACTGGGCCGAGAAAAACGAACGCGATTCCCTGACCCTCAACGCCGCCCCGGTCGACGTGGCCGAACTGCTCCGGCCCGTATTTTTCGAGCGGGACCGCCCTTGCATTTTCACCAGCGCCACGCTCGGGGTAGGGGAGCGCGACCTCGGCTATTTCCGCAAGCGGGTCGGGGCGGGTGAGGTCGAAGCGATCCGGATCGGCAGTCCGTTCGACTACGCCCGGCAGATGACCATCCACCTCGTCCGCAAAATGCCCGAACCGGGGCAGGCGAATTATGAGGCCGATCTGGCGAAATGGATCCGGCACTACGTCCGCAAGTCGGGCGGCCGGGCCTTCGTGCTTTTCACCAGCTACAAGCTGATGCAGCGGATCGCTGCGGAACTCGCCGGCTTTTTCCAGGACGAGAAGATCCGCCTGCTCGTCCAGGGAGCAGGCGTCTCGCGGAACGTGCTGATCGACGAGTTCAAGCAGGACGAGACCAGCGTGCTCTTCGGCACCGACAGTTTCTGGACCGGGGTCGATGTGCCGGGCAAGGCGCTCAGCAACGTCATCATCACCCGGCTGCCCTTTGCGGTGCCGGACCACCCGCTGACCCAGGCCCGGCTGGAGTGGATCGACGAGCGCGGCGGCAACTCCTTCATGGAATACAGCATGCCCGAAGCCATCCTGAAGCTCCGCCAGGGAGTCGGGCGCCTCATTCGCAGCAGCGAGGACAAAGGCATGGTCGTGATCCTCGACAACCGCATCCTCAGCAAACGCTACGGGAAGATCTTCCTCGAGGCGCTCCCGGAGGCTCCGGTCGTGATCGAGGAGTGATCGGGGCTTGAAATGCGCGGAGCGGCATTTTAAAGGCTCCCCATGTTCGACCTCCAGATCAACGGATACGCCGGCGTCGATTTTTGCTCGCTCGATCTGACCGCGGAGGAAATGCGGCGGGCCTGCGAGGCCCTCGCGGCCGATGGGATCGAGGGGATCCTTGCCACGATCATCACCGATTCGGTGGACCGGCTCTGCGCCAAACTCGCGGGCATGGCCCGATTCCGCGAGGCCGACCCGTTCATTGAAAAAATGGTGCGGGGTTTCCACGTCGAGGGCCCGTTTCTGAACCCGGCTCCCGGCTACATCGGGGCCCATCCTCCGGATTACGTGGTGCCGGCGAAACCGGGCGACGCAGCCCGCATCCTCGAAGCCGGCCGGGGACTGGTGCGGCTGGTGACCCTGGCGCCCGAATTCGATGCCGGATTCACCACGGTCCGGTTCCTGACCGAACAGGGTGTGACCGTCTCGGCCGGACACTGTGATCCCGACCTGGAGACGCTGGAGGGGGCGATCGACGCCGGTCTCTCGATGATCACCCACCTCGGCAATGGCTGCCCCGTGGTCTTGCCGCGGCACGACAATTTCGTCCAGCGGGTCCTCGCTCTGTGCGACCGGCTCTGGGTTTGTTTCATTCCGGACGGGGCCCACGTGCCCTTTTTCGCCTTGAAAAATTACCTGCGTCTCGTGGGGGTTGAGCGCGCCATTTTCACTTCGGACGCTATCGTCGCCGCGGGCCTCGGTCCCGGCACCTACGATCTCTCCGGCTCGCCGATCGAGGTCGATGAAGCCGGGGTGGCGCGGCGTCCTGGATCCCCGAATCTCGCGGGGTCGACGATCCGTGGCTTCCAGGTCGTGGCGAATTTGCAGAATGCCCTCGGTTTGAGCCCGGACGAGGTCGATCGGGTTTATCATGGCAATCCCCTCGCGGCCCTCGGTCTGGGGGATCGCTGATTTCGCGTTCGCGCGCGGAAGAGGCTGTGCTATGGATTGCGCCCGATGGCGTCCTCCCAGCTTGCTACCTTGCCCCGCATTCAGGCGGAGCGTCCGTGTCCGATCACCGGTGGGACCGAGGCCGTCGTGATTGCCGAGCGCGACCGTCATGGAAAACCGCTCCGGAACGTGATGTCCGTATCCAGCGGTCTGATTTACGTCGATCCCCAGCCCGTTCAGGACCTTGCCGCCTTTTACCGCGACGATTACCGCGTCGCCTACAAGCAGACCTTCGTGCCGAAGGCGAAACACATCCACCGGGCTGGCGAGGTCGCCCTCGATCGTCTCGCCCACTCGAAGAACGCCCCCCGGGCCGGAATGCGGACCCTCGACATCGGCGCGGGTGGGGGAGAATGGGTTTATCTGATGCAGCGACTCGGCTGCGTGGCCTCCGGGATCGAGCCGAACACCGGCTACGGCAGCTTCGCGAAGGATCAATACGGGGTCGAGGTCTTTCTCGGGATGTATCAGGAGGCGAATTTCGCCCCGGGTAGCTTTGACCTGCTTTCGCTCTTCCAGGTGCTCGAGCATCTCGCCGATCCGGTGGATGATCTGGTCCAGCTCTCCCGCTTCCTCAAACCCGGCGGGCTTTTCCTGATCGAAGTGCCCGACATCCTCTACGGCGGGATGCGTTTCGACCACAAGTGGCACGAGGGTCACCTCTATGGCTTCGATCGGATTACCCTCGGGGCGGTCGCCGCCCAAGCGGGACTCCGGGCACGCTCGATTGAGGTGCTGCCGGGGAATCTTTTCGGGGTCTTCGAGAAGTCGGAAAACCCGGTTGAAGTTGCTGACCTTGAGTCAAATGCGGAGCAGGCAGCGGCGGTGCTGGAGCAGGGCCGACGCCGCTACTGGTCTCGGGCGGAGACCTTTACCAAAGTCCCGCGCCGACTTGCAAAACGCATCAGCGAGAAGTGGGTAAGTTCGCGCGGATCGAGTCCCCGGGCGATCCTCGACCGGGTCTATCGCAAGCTCGCTTGAGAAAGCCGCACTCGTCGGAACGATCTGGCACGAAAATCGCAGAGCAACGGAGGCTGAACGTTTTGCACAGCGAGTTCCGGGTTTTTGGAGTAGCCAAATCCGGTCTGTCGCTCTAGTTTCAAACCCCTTTTTCCCGGCCCACCATGTCATCTCCGAGACACAGCATGCAGCGTAGATTGGCCGGAATCCTCGTTCCGGCCTTTTCGATCCGGGGGGAGAACGACCTCGGAATCGGCGACGTCGCTTCGCTCCGGGAATTCGTCCACTTTGCCGTGGAAACCGGCTTCGGGTTCATCCAACTGCTGCCGATCAACGAAACCGGGCCCGACAACAGCCCCTACAACTGCATCAGCTCGGTCGCGATCGAGCCGATGACCCTCGATTGCACCCCGTCCGGCCTGAAAGACCTCGACGATGCCGTTTTTGCCGAGGTCACCGCGGGCTACGACTTGGCCGAACTCAACCGCGGCCCGGTGCATTATGCCAAGGTTCGGGAACTCAAACACGCCCTGCTGCGCAAGGCTTTCGCGGCTTTCTCCGAGCGGGTTTACGGCCGGGTGGACACAAGAGCCAAGGATTTCGATGATTTCTGTAAATCGGAAGCGGCTTGGCTGAACGATTATTGCATCTTCCGCTTCATCATGGACCGCGAGGGTGGCAGCCAGGTCTGGCAGCTCTGGCACGAGGAATACCGGACGAAGGCCTCGGCTCTCGCTTCAATCATCGAGGAAGCCAAGGGGAATCCTGACGAGATTGATCAAGAACTTCGCTATTACGCTTACGTTCAATGGATTGCTTTTCGTCAATGGGGCGAGGTCTCGGAGTATGCAAAGTCCAAGGGCGTCAGCCTGATGGGCGATATCCCCTTCGGCGTCAGCCTCTACAGCGTCGATGTCTGGGCCGATCTGGAGATTTTCGACCTCGATTGGTATGGTGGTGCTCCGCCTGAAACCCTCTTCAAGGACGACGAATTCGTCCAAAAGTGGGGGCAGAACTGGGGCATCCCACTCTACCGCTGGGACGTCCTCGAGGGCCGCGACTACGATTGGTGGCGGCGTCGCATCGCCAAAACCACTGAAATTTTCGGAATGTTCCGGGTCGATCACGCCCTCGGGTTTTACCGGATATATTCCTTCCCTTGGAATCCGGTGCGGAATGCCGAATTCCTGCCTCTGAGCCACGAGGAGGCCGAGCGCCGTTGCGACGGACGTCTGCCCGGGTTCCGTCCCCGCGGCGACCACAGTGACGAATCCAAGGCCGCGAATCGTAGGGAAGGGGAGAAATACCTGCGGATGATTCTCGAAGCGGCCGGAGAGGCCGAAGTGATCGCGGAGGACCTTGGAACCGTGCCGGATTATGTGCGTCCCTCGCTTGCCGAGCTGGGGATTGCCGGGATGAAGGTGCCGCAGTGGGAGTTTTGGGACGGTCGCGTCGTCTCCGGTCTGACCTACCCCGAGTGCTCCTTTGCCACCTACGCCTCGCACGACCACGCTCCGATGCGGGCGCAGTGGACGCAGCAACTCCACGATATGCGTGTCGCTCCCCATGGAAGCCACGAGTATTGGGAGGCGCGGAACTTCCTTGCGACTCTCTGCGCTTTTTCCGGAATCGAGATGCACGACGGCCATGTGCCCGACTATTCCGAGGAGGTCTGGATGAAGCTGCTGCGGGAGCTTTCCCTGTCCCATTCCGACCGCATCGCGGTGATGATCAACGACTTGTTGATGGATACGGAGCGGATCAACGTCCCCGGGGTGATGGACGGGACGAACTGGAGCTACCGCGTGGCGGTCTCCGCGAAAGAGCTCACCACAGGCAAGGACCACTGGACGCTCCGCGAAGGCTTGAAAAATCTCTTGAAGGATACCGCACGTTCGCGAAGGGTCCTCGGCTCCTGAGCGCGTCGGGTGTTTGATTCTCCTCCGGGTTGTCTGCGCTCTCAAGCCTGCTTCAAGAACCATTGTTTTCGATATTTATGAGAACCCCCATTCGCGTCGCCGTAACCGGAGCCGCCGGTCAGATCGGTTATTCCCTCCTCTTCCGCATCGCCAGCGGATCGATGTTCGGCCCCGATCAGCCGGTCGCGCTGAACTTGATCGAAATCGAGCCCGGCATGAAGGCCCTAGAAGGCGTCGTGATGGAACTCGACGACTGCGCTTTCCCGCTGCTGCAGGACATCCGGCCGACCTCGGACCTGAACGCCGGCTTCGACGGGGTCAACTGGGCCCTCCTCGTCGGCAGTGTTCCCCGCAAGGCCGGAATGGAGCGTAAGGACCTGCTCGGCATCAACGGCAAGATTTTCACCGGCCAGGGCCAGGCCATCGCCCGCAACGCGGCTTCGGACGTCCGCACCCTGGTCGTCGGCAACCCCTGCAACACCAACTGCCTGATCGCCATGAACAGCGCCCCGGAAATTCCGAAGGAACGCTGGTTCGCCATGACCCGCCTCGATGAAAACCGGGCCAAATCCCAGCTCGCCCGCAAGGCCGGCGTCCACGTCAGCAAAGTGAGCCGCACCGTCATCTGGGGTAATCACTCGGCGACGCAGTATCCCGATTTTTACAACGCCCTGATCGGCGGGAAGCCGGCCACCGAGGTCATCAGCGACCATGCCTGGCTCCAGGGTGCTTTCATCGAGACCGTGCAGAAGCGCGGTGCTGCCATCATTGAGGCCCGGGGATCCTCCTCGGCGGCCTCGGCGGCCAATGCCGTGGTGGACACGGTCCGCAGCCTCACCTCGGCGACGCCTGAGGGCGACTGGACGAGCGTGGCGGTCCATTCCGACGGCTCCTACGACACCGACGCGGGCTTGATTTCTTCCTTCCCGATCCGGAGCAATGGTCAGGGCGGCTGGGAGATCGTGCAGGGTGTCGAAGTCAACGACTTCAGCCGCGGGAAAATCGCGGCGACGGTACAAGAATTGCGTGAGGAGCGCGAGGCGGTCGCCGACCTACTGCCCGCTTCCTGAGGCACTTCCCGGTCGAGTGAACCCTCTTCGGTCGACCGGCATACCCTGTTGACTCCGAGGTTGAAAACGATTAAGACAAGCTCCTTTCCTGCCGACAAAAATTAAGCTCAAAACGAAGTTTTCACGTCCCACGACCGATTCCCACCGAGCATCGAGACATCGATTTTCTTCGACGAGAGCCCGGGACCCGCGCTGAGCGGTTTCCGGCTTTGTCGTTTCCTATTCTTTCCGATTGTTAGTTCCCATGGCCGATCCCGCTTCAGTGTCTCAAGAACCCCTCGCCATCGTTGGTATCGGCTGTCGACTTCCCGGTGGAGTGAATGGTCCCGAGTCCTTCTGGCAACTGATGGTGGAGGGCAAATCCGGGATCGTCCCGGTGCCTGCGGATCGGTGGAACCGGGAGCGCTGGCACCACGAAAACGTGGACATCCCGGGCAAGATGATCACGAAGTGGGGCGGCTTCATCCACGATTTCGACCGCTTTGACGCCCAGTTTTTCGGCATCTCGCCCCGCGAGGCGCTCCGCATGGACCCCCAGCAGCGCTGGCTGCTCCAGGCCGCCTGGGAGTCGCTCGAGGACGCCGGCATCCCGCCGGTCTCCCTGCGCGGCAGCCAGACCGCGGTCTTCGTCGGGATCGCCTCGAACGATTATGCCAACGTCGCCCAGAGCGACCCCCGCAATGTCGACGTGCACACCAACTCAGGCAGCACGCTTTCGATCGCTTCGAACCGCATTTCCTACCTTTTCGACCTGAAGGGACCTTCGGTCTCGGTCGACACGGCCTGCTCCTCCGCTCTGGTGGCCATCAATTTGGCCTGCGAGAGCATCTGGTCGGGCGAGGTCTCCATGGCGCTCGCCGGCGGGGTCAATGCCCTGCTGACGCCGGATGCCTCGATCGGTTTCTCCAAAGCGACGATGCTCTCGCCTTCGGGCCAGTGTTTCGCCTTCGACGACCGCGCCAACGGCTACGTGCGCGGCGAAGGGGCGGGGATGTTCGTCATCAAGCGACTCGCCGATGCCATCAAGGACGGCGATCGCATTTATTGTTCGATCCGCGCCGCCGTGATCAACCAGGATGGCAACACTTCCTCGATGACGGTGCCAGGGGTGGAAACCCAGGCCAAGATGCTGGAGGACGCGCTCGCCAAAGCTGGCATCGAGCCGAAGCAGGTCCGCTACATGGAGGCCCACGGCACCGGCACCCCGGTTGGTGATCCAATCGAGACCCGCGCGCTCGGCATGGTCCTTTCCCGCGGCCGCGACGAGGGCGACACTTGCCTGATCGGTTCGGTGAAGACGAACGTCGGGCACCTCGAGTCGGGCTCCGGCGTCGCCGGTCTGGCCAAGGCCGCGCTGGTGCTCTACCACGACCAGGTCCCCGCCAGCCTCAATTTCCGCCGTCCGAATCCGAACATTCCCTTCGACGAGTTCAAGCTGAAGGTCTCGACCGAGCTGCAGCCCCTGCCGCACCTCGGTGATCTCCCGCCGGTCGTCGGCGTGAACAGCTTCGGCTTCGGCGGCACCAACTCGCACATCCTGCTGGAGGCCCCGCCGGCCGGAAGCCGCAAGCCGAAGGAGTCGCCCGCCGCGAAGGCCGAGGGTCCGGTGCTGCTGCCGCTCTCCGCCCGCACCGATGACGCGCTGCGCGACACCGTCGTGAGGATGCGCCGTTTCCTCCACGCCAGCGATACGGACTTGAACGAAATCGCCGCCGCCGCCGGACTGAAGCGCGAGCACCACGACTACCGGCTCACCGTCACCGCGAAGGACCGGGCCGCGATGATCCGCCGTCTCACCGACTGGCTCGCCGAGGGGGACCGCAGCGGTAGCGTGCTGACCGGACGCCCCGTCTCCGAGGCCCATCCGCTGGTGTTTGTTTTCACCGGCCAGGGCGCGCAGTGGTGGGCGATGGGCCAGGACTTGATCCACCGCGAGCCCGTCTTCCGGGCCGTGCTCGAGGAGATCGACGTGCATTTGAAGCCTCTTGCCGGCTGGTCGCTGGTCGAGGAGATGACCCGCGACGAGAAGAGTTCGCAGATCGACCGAACCAACATCGCCCAGCCCGCCATTTTCGGCCTGCAGGTCGCCTTGGCGGAACTTTGGAAGAGCTGGGGGATCCGCCCCTCGAAGGTGGTCGGCCACTCCGTTGGCGAGGTCGCCGCGGCCTATGTGGCCGGCGCCTACACCATGGAGGATGCGGTCAAGGTGATCTACCACCGTTCCCGTCTCCAGGACACCACCGGCGGCAAGGGGCGCATGGTCGCTGTCGGCATTTCCCAGGCCGAGGCCCGCAAGGCCGTCGCAGGCCGGGAGGACCAGGTCCAGGTGGCGGTGATCAACAGCCCCGGCATGGTCACCCTCGCCGGTGACACCGGTCCGCTGGAGGAGGTCATCGCCGGCATCGAAGCCGAGGGCAAGTTCGTCCGCTGGCTGCGCATCGACTACGCCTTCCACACGCACCAGATGGAGCCGATCCGCGAGGAACTCCTCGAGGTGCTGGACGACATCCAACCGCGCCCGACGACCATCCCCTACATCTCGACGGTCACCGGCGGTGTTTGCGAAGGGACCAAGCTTGACGCCCTCTACTGGTGGCAGAATGTCCGCGAGGCGGTTCTTTTCGCCCCGGCCATCTCCGGCCTGATCCGGGCCGGCGAGGATTCCTTCCTCGAGGTGGGACCGCACCCGGCCCTCCAAAACCCCATCATGGAATGCCTTTCGGACCAAAACCGGAAGGGCTTCTATTTCTCCAGCCTGAAGCGGAAGACCGATGAGTCGCAGGAGATGCTGGGCAATCTCGCCAGGCTCCACTTGCACGGCTATGCGATCGATTGGTCCGCGGTCAACCAGGCCACCGGCCGGGGCGTCCGCCTGCCCACCTACGCTTGGCAACAGGAGCGCTTTTGGCTCGAGTCGGCCGAGGGCCACTACTTGCGCTGTGCGCCGATCGAGCATCCGCTGCTCGGTCTCGCCCAGACCGCACCGCGTCCGACCTGGCGTTTTGATCTCGATCCACGTTATTTCACCTGGCTCGACGACCACCGTTTCTGGGACAGTGTCGTGTTCCCGGCCGCCGGATACGGCGAAATCGGTCTCGCGATCGCCCGCAAGCTCTTCCCTGGTGAGAACTACGCGGTCGAGGAGCTGGAGATGAAGAAGGCGCTCTTCGTCTCCGAGGAGAAGGTGCCCGCGGTCGAGGTGGTCTTTGATCCGTCGACCCGGATCTTCCAGGTCTTCAGCTCGACGGGGGAACACAAGGACTGGGATCTCAACGCCCAAGGTGTCCTGCGCCGCCAGCCCCTTCCGGCGCAGGCGACGATCGATCTCAACGCCATCAAGTCCGGGCTACCCCGCCATTTCACCCACGAGGAGTACTACGAGGACTACGAAGAGGCCGGTTATCAGTTCCGCCCGCTCTTCCAACACCTCCAAAACGTCTGGCGGAAGGATGGCGAAGCCCTCGCCGAGATCGTCGCGCCCGAGGGTCTCAAGACGACCATCCCCGATCACCATTTCCACCCCGCGGTGCTCGATGCCTGCTTCCACACCGTCAAGGGAGGGCAGGTGATCCCCGACGGGGCCTTGGCCACGGATTATTTCTACCTGCCGGCCGCGATCCGCAGCATCCGTCTCTACACGGACAAGCCGCCGCTGCGCCTCTGGGGTCATGCGAAGGTCAACTCCGACAACGACCGCGAATACATCATCGCCGACATCCGCGTCTATGACGACGCCGGCCAACTCGTCGCCGAGATCTACGGCTTCCGAGCCGACCGGGTCGAGCAGAGCAAGGCCGACGATCTCGAAAAATGCCTCTACCAGGCGAAATGGGAGCCGCTCCTGCTGAAGGGCACCCGTATCGACGGCGACGCCCATCTGCCGGCCCCGGCCGATTTGGTGGCGGCGGCGATGGAGGGAATCCAAGCACTCTATGACGCCCGTGGTCTCGGGAATCACTACGAGAAATTCCTTCCAGCGATGGAGGAGCTCTCGCGCCAGTTCATCGTCAATGCCTACCTTGAACTGGGTTGGCAGCCGAAGATCGGCGACTCTTTCACGGTCGATCAGTTGATGAGCGACCTGATGATCGCCGATCATCACCGCAAGCTGGTCTACGGCCAGCTCACCGCCTTGACCGAGGGTGGCATTCTCAAAGTTTCCGGCGAAGACACCTGGGAGGTGCTCGAGAAGCCGATGCACGAGGAGGCCATGAAGTGGGTCGACCGTCTTGCCAAGCAAATGCCGGAGTTCGCCTCCGAGGCGGAACTCCAGCGACTCGCCGGTCCCCATCTCGCCGGAGTCCTCTGCGGCGAGAAAGACCCGCTCGAGGTGCTTTTCCCCGCCGGATCCTCGCGGGTGATGGAGCGTTTTTATCGCGAAGGCGCCGACTTCCCGGTAATCAACGAGCAGATCCGCCAGGCCCTCGCCGCCGTGGCCAAGGCTCTGCCCGAGCGCCGGGCTCTCCGCGTCCTCGAGGTCGGGGCCGGCACCGGTTCGCTGACGGGCCAGATCCTGCCCGTATTTCCCTCCGACCGGACCGAATACTTCTTCACCGACAACGGCCCGAGCTTCCTGCAGGCCGCTCAGGACCGCTTCGAGGAGGAGTATCCCTTCGTCGAATACAAGATGTTCGACTGCGAGAAGGATCCGGCCGCCCAGGGTTTCGAGCCGCATCATTTCGACCTGGTGATTGCCTCGAACGTGATTCACGCGACCAGCGACTTGAAGGCGACCCTCGGCAATCTGCGCCGCTGCCTCGCCCCGAACGGCATCCTCATGTTCCTCGAGGTGACCTGGCGCCGCGCCGCCCTCGACAACGTTTTCGGCCTGCTGCCAGGCTGGTGGCGTTTCGCCGATACAGATCTCCGCAAACGCACCGCGCTGCTGACCCGTGCCCAGTGGGAGCAACTCCTCACTGCCCTCGAGTTCCGAGAGGTGACCAGTTTCATCAGTTCGCCCAAGTCCGACCAGGATCAACAGGCGTGCCTCGTCGCCCGGGCTCCCGAGCCGGTCGAGACATCCCTCGCCGATGCTGACGAATCCGCTGCACCCGAGGAGACCGCCCCCGTGGTAGTCGAGACCTACGTCGTTACCGAGGACGCCTCCGGACTCGCCGGATCGCTCGCAACCGCTCTCGCCAGCGAAGCGGTGCAGGTCAAGCTGGTGCCCGGCACCATTGCGGCAATTCGTGAAGAACTCGATGCCGTCGCCGCCTCCGGTGGCATCGTCAAGGGCATCATCCACACCCTCGCGCTCGATCATCCCCGCGCCGAGACTCTCGATCTCGACAGCCTGAACGCCGCCCAGGACACCGGGGTACGTTTCGCCCACGAACTTTTCAAAGTCGTAACCGGTCGCGAATGGAGCGGCAAGCGTCCCCGGGTGTATTTCCTCACCCGCGGCACCATGCCCGCAGCCGAGGGCCAAGCCCTGACCGGCCTGGCTTCGGCACCCCTGACCGGTCTCCTGCGCGTCGCCAACAACGAGCAGCCCGACTTTGTCTGGACCCAGATCGACCTCGATCCCGAAGCCAACGCGCACGAGATCGAGGACCTCACCGCCGAGATCCGTCTCGGGGGCCGCGAGGAGCACGAGATCGCTTTCCGTGGCAACGGTCGTTATGTGCGCCGCGTCCACCGGACCAAGTCTGAGATCCTGCCGCCGAGGAAACGCAACGCGGTCGGCAAGGACGGTTCGGTCACGCCCTACCGCCTCCAGATCGACAAGCCGGGCATCCTCACCAATCTTTCGCTCAACGAGACCCAGCGTCGTGCGCCCGAAGCCGACGAGATCGAGGTGCTGGTGAAGGCGGGCGGCATCAACTTCCGCGACGTCATGAAGGCGCTGGGAATCTACCCGGGGCAGCCCGTCGATCTGAAATGGTTCGGCGATGACTTCTCCGGCACCGTCATCCGGGTGGGATCGGCCGTGACCGATCTGAAGCCCGGCGACGACGTCGTCGGCATGGCACCCTATTGCTTCCGCAGCCACGTCACCGTGAACCGGAAGATGGTCTTCCGGAAGCCCGAGACGATGAGTTTCACCGATGCGGCGACCTTGCCGACGGTGTTCCTGACCTCGCACTACGCGATCAACGAACTGGCGCGGATGGAACCGGGCGAGAGCATCCTCATCCACGCCGGCACCGGCGGGGTGGGTCAGGCGGCGATCCAAATCGCCAAGCATCTCGGTCTGACCATTTTCGCCACCGCGGGCAGCCCGGAGAAGCGTCGCCTCCTCAAGGAGATGGGCGTGCACCATGTGCTTGATTCGCGCACGCTCAAGTTCGCCGACGACATCATGGAGATCACCGGCGGCGAAGGCATCGACGCGGTGCTCAACTCGCTCGCGGGGGATTTCATCCCGAAGAACTTCAGCGTGCTGAAAACCTTCGGCCGCTACATGGAGATCGGGAAGGTCGACGTCTACGGCAATTCCAAGATCGGCCTCGAGCCGCTCCGGAACAATGTCAGCCTTTTCATCATCGACCTCGCCCAGCATCTCCAGAGCAAGCCCGCCTACATCGCGCGGATGTTCTCGGACCTTGAGGAGAAATTCTACGACGGCAGCTATCAGCCGCTCTCCAGCCATGTCTTCCCGGTCACCGAGGTGGTCGAGTCCTTCCGCTTCATGGCCGCCGGCAAACACGTGGGCAAGAACGTGCTCGATTTCGACCTGCCCGAGGTCCAGATCGGCCAGCCCACCGAAGCCGGGCATCGCTTCCGCGGCGACGGCACTTACCTGATCACCGGTGGAGCCGGTGGTTTCGGCCTCGAACTGGCCGGCTGGATGGTGCAGAACGGCGCCCGCCATTTTGCCCTGATGAGCCGCTCCGGTCCGAACGCCGAGTCGCTCGAGAAGATCGAGGCGCTGCGTGCTTCGGGCGTTGAGATCATCGATGCCCGCGGGGACGTCACTTCGCGTGCCGATGTCGACAGGGTTGTGTCCGACATCCAACAGGGTCAGGCGCCGCTCATCGGCGTGATCCACGGCGCCATGGTGCTGGATGACGAATTCATCGTCGAGCTCGACGAAGCCCGCTTCAACAAGGTCCTGCTGCCGAAAATGCTGGGCGCGTGGAACCTGCACGCGGCCACCCTCGGCATTCCGCTGGAGCACTTCATTTCGTTCTCCTCCTTCTCCGCCGTGATCGGTGCGGTGAAGCAGTCGAACTACAATGCCGGCAACGTCTTCCTCGACCAACTCGCGCATCACCGCCGTGCTCTCGGTCTGCCCGCGCTGACCTTCAACTGGGGCGCGCTCGAGGGTGCCGGTTTCGTCGCCCGGAACGAGAAGACCCAGCAGTATCTCGAGATGGTCGGCCTCGGCGCGACCACGATGGACGAGACGCTCTATCTTTTCAGCCTCGGCATCCCGACCGACGCGGTCCAACTCGGCACCGCCCGCTGCGACTGGGCCGCGCTGGCTCGCTTCAGCCCTTCGGTCTCAGGCTCGAACATGTTCCTCCCCGTCGTGCCGCGCTCGAACTCCGGTGGCGGCGACTCGATGGCCGCCCGCATCCTCGAAGCGCCCGCGGAGAAACGCCTCGCTCTCGTCGAGGACCTCATCGCCGCCCAGGTCGGGGCGGTACTCGGCACCGATGCCGCGCGCCTCGACAAGGACACGCCCCTGACCAATCTCGGCCTCGACTCGCTCATGGCCATCGAGCTGGTCAACCGGATCGAGGAAAAACTCGGCATGTCGATGCCGATGGGATCGGTGCTCAACGGCCCGAACATCCGCGACCTTTCGCTGCCCGTGCTCGAGAAACTGCTTGAGTCGGGTGGGGGAGCCGCCGGTGCCGGCGCCGGGGTCGATGCCTCTTCGCTGGTGCCTTTCACCGCTACCGGCGAGATGCCCGAGGTCTTTCCGCTCAGCGAAGGCCAGAAGGCGCTCTGGTTCCTCAATCGCCTCGCCCCCGAGTCCTCGGCCTACAACCTCGTTTTCTCGGGCAAGTTCCGTCCTTTGCTTGACATCGTGGCGATGAAGAAGGCCTTCGCGCTGCTCTTCGAACGCCATCCGCTGATGGACACGACCTTCATGACGAAGGGCGGCGAACCCGTCCAAGTCGTCCACAAGGGCCGCACCATCGACTTCCGCGAGCACGATTGCAGCAATCTCGACGACGAAGAGCTCAAGGCGCTGATCAGCGAGCACGCCGACCGCCCCTTCAATCTGGAGCGCGGTCCCGTGGTCCGTCTCGAGCTTTTCCGCACCGCTGACAAGGCCCACGTCGCCCTGCTCAGCATGCACCACATCGTCTCGGACGCGTGGTCGGTCTCGGTGCTGATCCAGGACCTGATTGAATACTACTTCTCCGCCAAGGCGGGCCGCACTCCCAAGGTCGAGCCCATCACCGCGACCTACGCCGATTTCGTGAAGTGGGAGCAGTCCCACCTCGAGAGCGCCGCGGGTGACCGCATGCTCGAGTTCTGGAAGAGCCACCTCGCCGGGGCCCCGGCCGCGATCGACCTGCCCGCGGACCGTCCGCGCCCCCCCGTGCAGACCTTCAACGGCGCCACCTATGGCTTCCAGCTCGATCGCGAGTTGACCGAGGCCGTCGATGGTCTCGCCAAGAAACACAGCGTGACGCTTTTCACGACGCTGCTTTCTGCCTACAACCTGCTGATGCACCGCTATTGCCGCCAGGACGACATCGTCGTCGGGGTGCCGCTGGCGGGCCGGACCCAATCCGAACTGCGCAGCAACGTCGGTTATTTCATCAATCCGGTGCCGGTGCGCTCCGTGGTCGATGACGATCCCACCATTTCCGAATACCTCGCGGCGAGCAGCCTGCGGGTGAATGGAGCGCTCGAGAACCAGCAATACCCGCTGGCCCGCCTTGTCGACAAGCTTTCCGTGGTCCGCGATCCGGGTCGCTCGCCGCTCTTCCAGATCAGCTTCTCGATGGAGAAGGTGCCGGGCATCGACGACGAGGGCATCGCCGTCTTCCTGATCGGCCAGGGCGGTCACACCTTCCACGTGGGGGACCTCTCGATGGAGACCATCGACCTCACCACCCGCCATTCGCAGTTCGAGATCACCCTGACTCTGGAAGAGGCCGGCGGCCAACTCTTCGGATGCTGGCATTACAACCGCGACCTCTTCGACGAGGCCACCGTCGTGAATCTCTGCGGGCTTTACGAGCAAGTCCTCCGCGAAATGACGCAACGCCCGGCGATGCGCCTTTCCGAGCTGAACCTGCTTGGACCCGAAGAGGCCCAAAAGGTCATCCTCGACCTCAACGAAACCCGCGCCGCCTTCGAGCAGGGTGCCCTGCTCCACGAACTGGTCGAAGCCGTGTGTGTTGAGAAGGATGAGGAGCCCGCCGTCGTCTTCGGCGACACCCAGGTCACCTACGGCGAACTCAATCGTCTCGCCAACGGCGTCGCCATGTCGCTCGCCGCCGCCAAGGTCGGCCCCGGCGACATCATCGGTGTCCTCGCCGATCGTTCGCCGCGCATGCTCGCGGCCCTGCTCGGGGTGCTGAAGACCGGTGCCGCCTACGTGCCGCTCGATCCCGAGTTCCCGGCCTCGCGCCTTGCCATGATGATCGAGGACGCCGCGCCGAAGGCCCTCGTCGCTTCCGGACGCCTCATCGCTTCTCTGCCGAAAGGGAAGTGGAGTGCGATCGATCTCGACCAGATCGAAGGCACCTCGAAATCCCTCGAAGCGAAAGGCCTGGGCAGCGATTCGCTCGCCTACGTCATCTACACTTCCGGTTCGACCGGCAAGCCGAAGGGCGTCGAGATCCCGCACCGCGCCGCGGTCAATTTCCTCCGTTCGATGCAGGCCGAGCCCGGCTTCACCGCCGAGGATCGCCTGCTCGCGGTCACGACCCTTTCCTTCGACATTTCGCTGCTGGAGATGTTCCTGCCGCTCCTCTCCGGAGGCACCGTGGTGATCGCCTCGGCCGAAGACGTCAAGGATGGCCGCCGTCTCGCCAACCTGCTCGAGGAAGAGGACATCACCGTGATGCAGGCCACGCCCGCGACCTGGCAGATGCTGCTCGACAGTGGCTGGGAAGGTCGCAGCGAACTCCGCATCTTCTGCGGTGGCGAAGCGCTCAACCGCAGCCTGGCCAACACCCTTTGCAATTCCGCCGCCGAGGTCTGGAATCTCTACGGCCCCACCGAGACGACCGTCTGGTCCACGGTGGAGCGCGTCGTTGAGGGGGAAAAGGCCATCACCGTCGGCCATCCCATCGCCAACACCCAGGTCTACGTGCTCGACCAGAACGGCCGCCCGCTTCCGGCCGGCTTCACCGGCGATCTTTGGATCGGTGGGGAGGGCCTCGCCCGCGGTTATCGCGGCCAAGCCGACCTGACCGCCGCGGCCTTCCGGGAGATCGAGCTGCCGCTCGTCGGCAAGCAGCGTCTCTACCGCACCGGTGACCTCGCCCGCTGGACCCGCGACAATCGTCTCGAATGCCTCGGCCGGGTCGACTTCCAGGTGAAGCTGCGCGGCGTGCGCATGGAACTCGGCGACATCGAGACCCAACTGGCCGCCATCCCGGGGATCCGCCAGGCAGTCGTCATCAAACGCGAGGACCTGCCGTCGGGCGAGGGGCTCGTGGCCTACTACCTCGGGGAATCGCTCGATCCCGCTGATCTGCGCCGTCAACTTGCCGCGGTGCTGCCGCAGAGCTATCTGCCGGCCTACTTCAAGCGCCTCGAAGAGTTCCCGCTGACCCCGAATCTGAAGATCGACCGCAAACGTCTCCCGCTGCCCAGCTTCGGCGCCAGCGTCGAAGGCGAGAAGGTGGCGCCGCGCAACGCCGTCGAGGCGAAAATCCACGGAGTCTTCCAGCGGAACTTCGAAGGTGCCGAGATCGGCGTGACCGACAACTTCTTCGAGATGGGCGGAGACTCCTTGCTCGCCCTGCGCATCATCGTCGAATTGTCCGAGGCCTTCGCCCGCCACTTGCCGGTCGATGTTTTCCTGACCCATCCCAGCATCGAGCAGCTCGCGGCCCATCTCGGTGACGGTGCCGCCGTCGCGGAAAATGTGACTCCGGTGGAGGCGATCACCCCGGCCGGCGTCAGCGCCGACGATCTCGACTACATCCAGATCGAAGAGGCTCCGGCTTCCATGCCGAAGCTCGACGCGGTCGCCCTGACCTACATCCCCGAGGTTTTGGCGAATCTGTCAGGATTCAGCCGCGATGAGATTTCCGAGCGCCTTTTCGCCGGGAAACCGCGTCTGACCAACGTCTACGAACTTGAGCGTGGCCGCATCGGCGTGCTGATGCTGCCTTGCTACGAAAGCGATTTCTACAAGAACCAGGCCGCCGTGAAAGCTCCGGTGCTCGCGGCTTTGAAATTGGCCGCCGAAGCCGGTGCCAAAACGGTGTCGCTGACCGGTGTCATCCCCAGCACGACCGACCAGGGTCGCGAAGTGCTGCGCTGGATCGCCGGCCCCGGCAAGCTCCCCGAAATCACCACCGGTGACGCGACCCGGGCCGCCACCATCGTGAAGTCGGTCGAGGGCATTCTTGCCGCCGCCGGGCGCAGGATCGAGAACGAGATCGTTTCCGTCGTCGGTCTCGGGTCGATCGGCTTTGGCACGCTGCAACTCATGCTGGACGTACTCAAGGCGCCGAAGAAGCTCATCCTCTGCGATCCCTACCAGACCGACGACCAGATGAGCCGGATCCGCGACCGCGTCCGCGACGCCGGTTACATGGGGCAGGTCGACATCGTCAAAAACGGTGGCGCTCTCCCGCCCGAGGTCTACGAGGCTTCGCTCGTGGTCGCCTCCTCGAACCTGCCCGGCGTGCTCCGCATTCCGGCGCTGCGCCCCGGTGCCCTCGTGGTCGATTATAGCTTCCCCCCGGTCTTCAAGATCGAGGAGGCGGTGAAACGCTTTAGCGCCGATGGCGACATCCTCTTCACCACCGGTGGAGAGCTCAGCCTGCCGGAGGTCGTCTCCGAGACGATCTACCTGCCCGATGACCTCGAGGGACTCGACGAGGGGGTGCAAAACGCCTTCCTCAACTTCCTCGGCGGCCGCGACCGGCACGAGATCACCGGCTGCGTGCTGGCGAGTCTCGTCACCGGACAGGAGGAGAACGTCAAGGCGACCACCGGTCCGCTCGAGAACGCTGATGCCAGGGCGCACTACGACTTCCTCGGGAAGTTCGGAGCGGTCCCGGCCAAGCTCCAGATGAGCGGATACTTCCTGCCCGAGGAAAAGGTCCAGGCCTTCCGCGACGCCACGAACCGCTCCACGAAGACGAACTGAGTCGGCGGAAGTCCAAGGGTCTTGAATTTCGGGACTCTTTGACTAAGGTTTCGGCCCGGTTTCGCGTTTATCCTTCGTCCGGAGCGAGTTCATGAGATTTTTTGCCGCTTTCATCCTTCCCGGGCTGCTGCTTGCCGCGACCGTCCGGGAGGCGGTGGCCTATCCCTTGACCTTGGAGCAGCGCGAGCGGCTGAAAAAATACATCCCGCGCAGTTTTGCGAAGCTCGAGGGCCGCGACCCGGTCCATGTCGTCGCGCTGGGCGATGATGTCATGGGCGGATACACGCCGCTGCCCGGCGCGGCCGAGAACAACAACCCGCTCTTTGCGTATCCCGGTGTCTTTCTCTCGCTTCTCGCCCGCGAGTTCTTCTTCCCGGGTGGTGTCCATCTGCTCAATCCGCCGCCCAATGGCACGGTCAAGCTCTCCGACTATCTGGGGGACGAGATCACTTTTGAAAACCTCTGCCAGATCGACGGCACCGCCCTCGACGGCCTCCGACGGGCCCGCACCGATGCCTTCCTCCACGAGCCCGATCTGCTGCTTGTTCAATTCGGCATCCACGACGCCTTCGGCTACATGGGCATCGACACCTACAAGCGCGCCCTCCAGGAGATCATCGACGCCGCCCGTGCCACCAACACCGACGTGATCCTCTTTGCTCCTTCCTTGGTGAATTACGGTGGGGGGGCGATGCAGTGGGGGATCGAGCGACCCTTCGCCACTGCTACCGGCGAGGTTGCCCTGGCGAATCAGGTTCTCTGCATTGATCTCGGCCGGCACCTCTCGCGCTACGGCGGCGGGGTCAATCCTGACACCCATCCGGCCGCGGCCATGGAGATCGTCGCATCGCGGATGGAGCGCATCTTCGACTTTGGCCCCGAGCTCCGGGTCCGCGAGCGGGTTCATCCCTCGGCCAAGATCCATCGTTTCCTCGGTGAAGCCGCTTTCGAGGATCTCAAGAACGGCCCGCGCCAGTTGGAGTTGAGCCACACCGCCGCCGCGGCATTCGGAGCCGATGGTTCGGTCGGCGTCTCCGTGGTGGTCCGGAACCAATCCGCGGACGAAAAGAAGGGCACCATGGGCGGGCTCGCCGTCGGTGGGGCCGGGGCCTTCATGCCCGGTGAGGCTGGCCAGCGTTTCACGATTCCTCCGGGTTCGGCCACACAGCTCGAGTTCCGCTACACCCGGCCCGAGGTCGGGATCGCCCGCGATGGATCGCCCCTGTATTACCCGCTCGAAGCCGCCGATGAGTTCGGGCGCTTCTCCTTCTTTTTTGAAGATTCCATCTCCTCCAGCGTCGTCGACCTGCCCGTGCGGATCGGTCCGGTGACCGCCCTGTGGAACACCCGGCAGTTCGTCAACGTCAGCGACCAGCTCCGGGTCGAGTGGGATCTCGTCAGCGGTTCCGACAAGGCTCTCAGCGGCACCTTCCAGGTCGGGCTCGCGGATCGGATCGGACAACCGACGCCTTTCTCGGTCTCGCCACTTGGCAGCAAGACCGTCTTTTCCGTCTTCGATTTCGTCACGCCGGAGAATGTGCCTCTCTTCCAGCAGGACCTCTGGATCCAGCTCGATGTCGATGGCAAGGTGACCCGCTTCTCGCGTGAGATGGAAGCCTCCCGCGACCTCGTGCTCGGCGAGGAGGTCGCGATGCGGGCTTGGCGGGACTATGCGAACGACCGGCCCGCCGTCGAGAACGCCGCCCAGCGCCGCACCGAGGAGGCCGTGACGGTTCGTTTCGACGCCGACCCCAAGGCCCTCTACGCCGTGGTCAAAATGAAGGGCATCGACCTGCCCGCGCTCGGGGACCAGGCCGCCCTCCAGGCCCGGCTTTTCCTGGATGCCCGGCCTGCCGGCGAGTCGCGCACCTTCGGTGCCGTCGAGCCGCTCGTGATCTACACGAAGTCGGGCGACGGACCCGGGTTCACCCCCTCGATCGAGCTGGGCAGCTTCGGCTCCGGTTATGACATGATCCTCGATCCCCGCGGGATCGGCTCCGTCCTCCGCACCGAGGCCGATGGCAGCCGCGTCCTCGAGATCCGCGTGCCGCGGGTCTTCCTCCACCGCCACGATTGGGCCCTCGATTCCCCGGAATCCCTCCTCGGCATCCGCCTCGAGCTGACCGTCGCCGATTCGAATGCCCAGGCCGCGACCCCGTTTCCCGCGACCAACCGCTACGAGACCAACAGCGCCACCTTCGCCTATCAGGATCGCATGGTCCGGGGCTTCCACGAGAACGACGCCCGTTCACTGGTGACCCTGCGGCTCTCCCGTCAGCCGGTCAAAAGCTGGTCGGTTCGGATCTACTGAAATCCTAATTTTAATCTTAATCCTAATCTTACTCAGGCCGAGTCAAGGAGGATTAAGATTAAGAACAGGATTAAGAGCGGGAGCAAAAGGGAAACCCGATCAGCGATCGCGCCCGCGCTTCTTGGCCGATCCGGGATTCGTGCCCGCCAGCTCGATCTCCTTCGGAGTCAGGATGTGATATTCGCCGGCTCCGAGGTGGGGCATCTCCAGCGAACCGATCCGGAACCTCTCCAGGCGTGTCACCTTGTAACCGAGCTTTGAAAACATGCGCCGGATCTGCCGGTTGTAGCCCTGGGTCAGCACCACGCGGAGGCGGCGTTTCGATTCGATCTCGACACGTTCCGCCACCGCGAGACCTTCAGTGATGTGGATGCCAGCCAGCAGTTTCTCCGTGTCATCCGGATCAAAAGGCCGGTCGAGCTGCACCGAGTATTCCTTCTCCACGTGGTATCGCGGATGGGTCAGTTTTTCAGTCAGGTCGCCCGAGCTGGTCAGCAGGATCAGGCCCGAACTCTCGTAATCGAGCCGGCCGACGTAGTGGAGCTTGGCGAAGGATTTCGGCAGCAGGGCGTAGATCGTGTCGCGCCCCTCTGGATCATCCCGCGTGCAGATGTACTTGCGGGGCTTGTGCAGGACCAGGGAGAGCGGGGCGCGCTCTTTCAGCAGCTTGCCGTCGAACTTCACGTGGTCCTCCGGCATCACCCGCGAGGACAGTTCGGTGACGATGCGACCGTTGATTTCGACGCGACCCTCCTGGATCAGTTCGTCGCAGACACGACGCGATGCGATCCCGCAGGAAGCGAGGAATCGGTTGAGGCGAACGCCTTTGTCCGCCGGGGAATCCATCGAGGCAGGCCGGGACGGCCGTGGAGAATCAGGCCTCGGGGGTCGTCTTGGGCAGACCCATGGGGGAGCGCCCGTCGGGCCAGACACCGCGCTTCTGCATCAGCTTGACCCGCTCGAAACGCTTCAGGACGCTGCGTTTCGTGCCGACGTTGCTCGACTTCTTGAGGCTGGAGTGCTGGGACATGGCGCTGGGGAAGGGGAATTTGTGGAGCGCGGATTCTAGGTCAGCCCCCCGACCTTTGCAAGCGCGGAAATGCCGGTTTTATCAGGCAAAAGAGGGTCTGGTCGGGCACTCTACCCTGTTCACTCCATTGACGCCCCTGGGAAAAAAGCGGACCTTCGCCGCCTATGCAAGGTTTCACTCCCGTTTCCCGGTCCCGTCGTCACTTTCTCAAGAACTCCCTCGCCGCGGGGGCATCGCTCAACATCCTTTCCGGCTTCGTGCGCGGGCAGGGGACCGCCGCCAACGGCAAGCTAAACCTGGCCTTCGTCGGGGCGGGCGGTCGTGCCGGGGCAAACCTGGAGGGCTGTGCCGCCACCGGGCAGAACATCTACGCGCTTTGCGACGTCGACCAGGCCCGCGCCGCCGGAGCTTACGCGAAGTACCCGGGAGCGAAGCAATACAAGGACTGGCGCGAGATGCTCGCGACCGAGGGGGACAAGATCGATGCCGTCGTCGTCTCCACCCCCGATCACCTCCACGCCGTCTCGGCGATGGCGGCGATCAAGATGGGCAAACACGTCTATGTGGAGAAACCGCTGACCCTCACCATCACCGAGGCCCGCGCCCTCCACGAGGCGGCGAAAAAGGCCGGGGTCTGCACCCAGATGGGAAACACCGGCCACGCCAGCGAAGGTTCTCGCCTGACCAACGAATACATCCGCTCCGGCGCGATCGGCGAGGTCGCCCAGGTCTATTGCCGCACCAATCGCCCGATTTGGCCGCAGGACCTCGTGCGCCCCGCCGCCGAGCCGGTGCCGGCGAGCCTCGATTGGGACCTCTGGCTCGGCCCCGCGCCCGAGAAGCCCTACAGCAGCCAGATCGTTCCGTTCAAATGGCGGGGTTATCTCGACTACGGCACCGGCGCGCTCGGTGACATGGGTGCCCACATCATCGATCACCCGGTCTGGGCCCTCGGACTCGGTCTGCCGACCAAAGTCACCGTGGAAAAGGCCGACCGCGCCACGCCGGGATCGGAAAAGGACACCCATCCCTCTTCCTGCATCATCCACTACGAGTTTTCCGGCACCCAGGGCCGTGGTCCGGTGCGGGTGACCTGGCTCGACGGCCAGTACACGATCCCGCGTCCCGATGGCATGCGCGTCGATCTGCAGGTGCCCGACAATGGTTGCGTCTACATCGGCAGCCAGCACCTCATGATGCACGGCAGCCACGGCGGCAAACCCGAGATCATCGATGGCAAACACGCCGACTTCGTCGCTCCGCCGCAGACCGAGGCCCGCTCCAGCGGCCATTATTCGGAGTGGATCGAAGCGATCCAGAAAGGCGACCCCTCCCACGCCAAGTCGAATTTCGACGTCGCCGCTCCGCTCACCGAGACCCTCCTGCTCGGTGTGATCGGATCGCGTCTCGGCGCCGGGGCCGAGTTCGCCTGGGATGCGTCGGCGATGAAGACCGGTGTTGCCGCGGCCGATGCCCTGATCACCCACCATTACCGCGAGGGTTGGTCGCTCTGACCCGCGGCAGGGCAGGTGGCTCACTTTTCGCCCTCTTCGTCCGCGAGGACGTCGAGGGTGAAGCCGCCCACGTGGTGGCCCTTGCCCGAGGGATAAATCCAGTCGTTGAGCCGGTCCATCGTCAGCACCACGGTCGCACCGCGGTGGCATTCGATCAGTTCGTGCGGATCGTTCATCAGCACGCCGGTGATCGTCGCGTCCGTAATCTCCTGCACCGAGACCCACATGAACTCCGACTTTTTCCCCTCGCGGAACTCCGCCTTCACGATGAACTGCGAGCGCTCCGGTTCGCG
This sequence comes from Verrucomicrobiales bacterium, assembly GCA_041917795.1. Taxonomy (GTDB): domain Bacteria; phylum Verrucomicrobiota; class Verrucomicrobiia; order Verrucomicrobiales; family DEV007; genus Arctic95D-9. Next base: position 225,061 of record JAYRWX010000036.1, on the reverse strand, counting down.
GCTCGCCCGGTAGGCCGCGACAAACTCGGGCCAACGGGTCACCGCCTCGCGCACCGCCGCGGCCATCTTCGGATTGTTGTCCGAGACCTCGATGACCGGCTCGAAGGTCGGCTCCTCGAATAGATTCAGGGGATTCTCCCCGCCCAGCCGCTCCAGCAGCCCGGGGTCGAATTCATTGCAGCGTTGCAGTTCCGGACTGTAGAGCGCCAGGCAGTCCGGTCCCGCCAGCGATGCGAGGATCTTTCCGATCACCCGGTAGGCCCGGTGCCGGTCCGAGGGCGACTCGGGATCGTCGAGCAGGTCCACCGAGATCCAGGCCCGGTGCTTCTCCACCGCCGAGCGGAGGCGTTTGTCACGGATCGATTCGCGCGCGAAGTCGATCGGATTCTCGATGTAGGGCAGGTCCGACATCAGCACCGCATAGAGACCGTCCGGGATCCGCACCATGTAGTGGCGGATGTGCGACTCGTCGGCGCGCTGGTCCGGCGGGGTGAAAGGCATTACATAGGTGTCCGAGTCCGGATCGTTCACGCGGAACTTCACGCTCAGCGCACTCGCCACACAGGCGCGGATCGCGGCCTCGTCGCCCTCGCGCGCCTCGGAGAGGAAATAGACCAGCGAGACCGGCTGCGTCTGTGGGGCCGGGACCTCGGACAGCTCGCCCGCGGGTCGGGGTTTGCGCCGCTCCGGGCGATTCACATGCGGCGGCACCAGCCAATGCACCAGGGAGATCCCGAACCACACCACTGTCATCACCAGCGCCGCCAGGCCCCATCCGCTCAGGCCCGCGTAGTACATGCGCACCACCAGGCCCAGCAGGATGATGGCGGACAAGACTGGGAAATTCCGGAGGCGGGACATGCGGAGACGCAGCCAAGCGGTGGCGCGAAGAAAGGAGGGGGCAGCGGGGCAGGGGATGAGGCCTTGCCGGGAACCGCAACCGTGCCGCACGGAAAGTGCTGGATTCCCGCCGAAGGCGGCGGCTACCTTGCCAGCGAACCGGAAGCCTTGCAACTTTTCTTGAACCGGCGGGTTCTTTCCCCTATCACCCCGAATGCCACCGATGCAGCCATATCCGCGGACCGCCCCACTCGGCTTCTTGCTCCTCACCCTGCTCTTCCAATCCGGCCTCGCCGAAGAGAGCATCGGTCCCAAAAAACGCCCCTGGGACAAAGGCGAACGCGAAAAGGCCGCCGTCTGGGAGTCGCTCGGCCCCGAGCAACGTGAGAAACTGCGCGAAGCCCTCCGCCAGGTCTGGACCGATCCCGCCGTCATCAACGCCCGCGAGGAGGTCAAACACGCCTCCGAGGCCTACCAGGCCGCCATCCGCTCCGCCGTCGAGCGCACCACCGACCCCGAGGTCGCCGGTCTGCTCGCCAAGATCCAGAGCGCCGGCGGCATGGGCACCGGCATGATGGGTGGCCCCGGCGGCCCAGGCGGACCCGGCGGCCCCGGATCCAACGGCACGTCCGGCGGCCCCGGCAAGATGCCCCCCTTCGGCGGCTTCGACGAGCAGATCCGGCCCCCCGGCCTCCTCGAGGGGCTGCCCCCCGAGATGCGGGCGCGCTACACCAAAGCCGAGACCGCCGCCATCGGCACCGAAGCCGTCAAAACCGCCCGCAAAGAGCTGAACGACATCCGCAAAGAGGACGAGAACCTGCGCCGCCGCCGCATCGAGGCCCATCGCAAGCTCCGCAAAGCCACCGTCGAGGAGATGCTGCGCATCGATCCCGGCCTCGAAGAGGTCCACAAACGCCTCACCGAGGGCGGCTACCGCAGCCCCGGCACCGGCAAAGGCGAGCGCGAGAAAAAAGACGGCAAAAAGAAAGACGGCCCGCCCGCCCCGCCTGCCGACGCCCCCGCGCCGCCCGCGCCCGCCCCGCAGTGATCCCCGCCGCGCCCCGCGCGCCTTGTTTGCGCGATTGCTGGCGGCCCCGCCCTGCCGTTAGCTTGGTCCCGCGCGATTCCCACCATCCGGAATCCACCTTTCCCATGCAAAAACCCAACACCCGTCGCCAGTTCGTCAAAGGCCTCGCCGCCTCTGCCGCCGCCTTCAACTTCCAGGTCGTCCCCAGCCGCGTCTTCGGCGCCAACGACCGCATCACCCTCGCCGGCATCGGCACCTCCGGGAAAGGAGCCAGCGACATCGCCAACTCCGCCGAGTCCGGCTTCCAGGTCACCCACCTCTGCGACATCGTCGACGTTGCCAAATACCCCAACCTCGGCGGCGCCTGGGCCAAGACCCGCGAAGCCCATCCCGACGCCAAATTCTACCAGGACTGGCGCGAGATGCTCGAAACCGACGGCGACAAGATCGACGCCGTCACGGTCTCCACCCCCGACCACGTCCACGCCTTCGCCGCCTCCGCCGCGATGAAGAAAGGCTGCGCCGTCTATTGTCAAAAGCCCCTCACCCACGGCATCTGGGAGGCCCGCTACCTCACCGAACTCGCCGCCAAGACCGGCGTCGTCACCCAGATGGGCAACCAGGCCCACGCCAACAACCACATGCGCCGCGTCGTCGAACTCGTCCGCGCCGGCCTCATCGGCGACATCGTCGAGGTCCACGCCTGGACCAACCGCCCCATCTGGCCCCAGGGCATCCCCATGTGGCCGCAGAAAGAAGAGGTCCCCACCCACATCGACTGGGATCTCTGGATCGGGCCCGCCCCCTTCCACGACTACAGCCCCCAGATCCACCCCTTCAAATGGCGTGGCTACTGGGACTTCGGCACCGGCGCCCTCGGCGACATGGCCTGCCACATCATGAACATGAGCCTCTGGGCCATGGACTTCGCCGCCCCTTACAGCGTCTCCGCAATCAGCGCCGACGGTCGCGGCGCCATGAGCGATGTCTCGCCCCCCACCTGGGCCACCATCGAATACCTGTTCAAGGGCAACAACGGCAAAGACATCAAATACATGTGGTACGACGGTTACAAGGACGCCGTCTTCAATCCCGACAAATGGGCCCTCGAGAGCAAGATCGACGGAGGCAAGATCCGCGAGCCCAACACCCCGCCCGCCGACATCCTCGAGGGCATGGACTCCACCGAATCCAAAGGCTACGACAGCCTCATCGTCGGCAGCAGCGGCAAGATCTGGTTCAACCGCAGCAAGGACACCTGGTTCGTCAAGCCCGGCAGCCTCATGGACGGCTACAGCTACCCCGCCCAGAGCATCCCCCGCGCCCGCGGCGAGAACCCGCACAACGAGTTCTACGACGCCGTCAAAGCCAACGATCCCAAGCTGCCCCAGTCGCGCTTCGAGCACAGCGGCCCCTTCACCGAGACCGTCCTGCTTGGCAACCTCGCCGTCCGCCTCGGCAAAAAGGTCGAGTGGGATTCCAAGAACCTCACCTCTCCCAACTGCCCCGAAGCCGCCAAGCTCGTCAAACGCGACTACCGCGACGGCTGGAAGCTCGAGGCCTGAGGCGGAGCGCCTGAACCGCGTGTTCTCGAAAAGCCGTCCCCGCGAGGGGGCGGCTTTTTTTCGGGCGCGGAGCGCCCGGTGCTTCGTTCTTGGTCCGGCTAACAGCTAAAAGGGAAAAGCTCCCACCCATTCGCCTTGGATCTTCGGGCGTGGGGCGCCCGGTTCTTGTAGGGCGAACGCCCCGCTCGCCGACTGGAATCGATGGGCCGGACAAGGGCAGGGAAACACGCTTCTTCTTGGGCACCCCACCGGCAGGATACCGGTGCCACGTTGAACCGGCGTCCCGCCGGTTAGGGAAAAGGTAGGGACGGCTCGCGGAGCCGTCCGTCGAGCCGTCCGCCCTTGCGACTCGAACAGCTTGCCCTTTTCCGGGCCTCGCTCGGCGAACTCGCCACAAGGAGCGACGACATTCCTGTCGTCGCAGCAGGGGGCAAGGCGGACAGGAACCTGAGCGGAGCGGAGATCGCCAGCCAAGGGCTGCCCGAAGGGCGAGCAACGCGAGGCGAGGTCCGCCCTCCTCGAGCGACGCCCTACCTCGCCCCCACTACCCGTTGGAAAGACGTGCCCGAACCCGTCTGGCGCTACACTCTCGGCGGCACCGACGAAGCCCAGCAGTTCACGCATCCTGTGCGGAGGATTGCGGCGATCCTAACCTTGAGCGGGAACCTCGATACCCATGATTCCGCGAGTGTTTGAACGGCGTGAAAACCCGTTCCCTGCCATCCACCTCTGTGCTAACCTCTCCGGCACGATCACGAACTACGAAGACGTCCGCGACGCCGCGCTTCACCTGCCCAAGGCCGACCAAGCCCGCCTTCTCTCCGTCGTCGCCCACGAGGTCGCCGACGCCTATCCCGGGATCGAGTTCCAGCCCGCCGTCGTCGTAGAGTCGCCCGTCAGACTCTCGCTCAATCCCAACCCAAATACCACCACCCAACCCTACCGGCATTAGCTTAACCTGATGCTCCCATTCGGACATTTACGCTGAACCGGGACAGACCCTCGCCCGTTCAAGTGGACGGCGACTCCAGAAGCGATCCTTTCAAAGGTCGAAAACATCTGCAAGAAACTTGCCTAACACTACACTGGACTGTCTGCCAAAAATCCGTTCGCAAATCGTTAGAGTTCGTTTGGCGGATGATCTAGCTCGCTTCGCTCGGGCATTTAGCCAAGTCGGCCAGAATCCCCGCTACCTGCGTTGCTCATCGGTCATGGAGTCCACTCCACTCCCTCTCCGCGCCTTGGGATCGGGGATTCTGTCTCGCCCGCTTTACGAACCGATTTTTGGCAAACAGTCTACCACATGAAGATCCGGGATCTCGACGGCAACCTCCTCTGGCTCGGCACGGAGAGAAGGGAAGGCGAATGATGCGGGGGAAGGACACCCGTGCCCATCTACCGGGCTCAATCTGACCCTGTTGAGTGGATGACTTGACCCTGTTGCGAGGTGGTGGCGCTGCCGTGGGCCGCTGCCAGACTCTGATGCTCGGGGGCCTCACTGCCTCGACCGATCTCCGGCGAGCCGGCGCATCACGACGTAAAACACGGGGGTGAAGAGCAGCCCGAAGAAGGTGACGCCGATCATGCCATAAAAGACGGCGGTGCCGAGGGCCTGGCGCATCTCGGCGCCGGCGCCGCGGGCGATGACGAGCGGCAATACGCCGAGGATGAAGGCGAAGCTGGTCATGAGGATGGGCCGTAGCCGGAGCCGGCAGGCTTCGATGGCGGCGGTGTAGCGGTCTTTGCCTTGATCCTGGATCTGTTTGGCGAACTCGACGATGAGGATGGCGTTCTTGGCGGCGAGGGCGACGAGGACGACGAGGCCGATCTGGGTGAAGATGTTGTTGTCCATGTCGCGCAGCCAAACGCCGCCGATGGCGGAGAGCAGGCACATGGGCACGATGAGGATGATGGCGAGGGGCAGATTCCAGCTTTCGTACTGGGCGGCGAGGACGAGGAAGACGAAGAGGACGCAGAGGGGAAAGATGTAGACGATGGTGTTGCCGGCGAGGATCTGTTGGTAGGTGAGGTCGGTCCACTCGATGTCGAAGCCGTTGGGCAGGTGCTCCCGGGCGAGTCGCTCGACGCCGGCGATCATCTCGCCGGAGCTGACGCCGGGCAGGGTGTTGCCGTTGATGTCGGCGGAGTAGTAGAGGTTGTAGCGCTGCATGCGGTCGGCGCCGCCTTGTTTGGTGAGGGTGACGAGGGCGCCGAGGGGGACCATGGCGCCGCTCTGGTTGCGGATCTTGATGCGGAGCAGGTCCTCGGGCTGGGTGCGCATGTCGGGCTCGGCCTGGGCGGTGACCTGGTAGGTGCGACCGAAGAGGTTGAAGTCGTTGACGTAGACGGAGCCGAGGTAGACCTGGAGGGCTTCGTTGAGCTCGGCGAGGGAGATGCCCATGGTCTTGGCCTGGGCGCGGTCGATCTCGATGTGGTACTGGGGGACGTTGGCGCGGAAGCCGGAGATGATGGAGGTGAAGCCGGGCTCTTTCTGAATCGCGTCGATGAGGCGCTGGGTGGCATCCTGGAGGGCGGGCACGCCGGCGTTGTTGAGGTCCTGGACCTGGACTTTGAAGCCTCCGGCGCTGCCGAGGCCGCGGATGGGGGCGGGGGGCAGGACGAGGACGCGGGCTTCTTTGACGGCGCCGAAGGCGGTGCGGATCTGGCCGAGGAGGGCGTCGCCCTGCAGGGCGGGGTCGCGGCGTTTCTCGTAGTCGTCGAGCACGAGGAAGGCGGCGCCGACATTGGATTGGTTGGCCTGGAGGACGGAGGAGTAGCCGGAGATGGCGAAGGTGTGGGCGATGCCGGGCAGGTCGCGGGCGATGGCGTCGACTTTGCGCACGACGGCGTCGGTGCGCTCGAAGGAGGCGCCGTCGGGCAACTGGACGACGACGATGTAGTAGCCCATGTCCTGCGTGGGGATGAAGCCGGTGGGGACGGTGCGGAAGAGCTGGAGGGCGCCGCCGACGAGGACGAGGTAGAGGAGGATGGCGACGGCGGAGAGGCGGAGGAGCCGGCGGACGATGCGGGCGTAGACGTCGGAGGTGGCTTGGAAGAAGCGGTTGAAGGCGCGGAAGAACCAGCCGAGGAGGAGGTCGAGGAGGCGGCTGAAGGCATCGCCGCGATCGCCGTGGGGCCGCAGGAGGAGGGCGCAAAGGGCGGGGCTGAGGGTAAGGGAGTTGATGGCGGAGATGACGGTGGAGGCGGCGATGGTGAGGGCGAACTGCCGGTAGAACTGGCCGGTGATGCCGCTGATGAAGGCGGTGGGGATGAAGACGGCGCAGAGGACGAGGGACATGGCGATGACGGGTCCGGAGACCTCGCCCATGGCGCGGATGGCGGCCTCGCGCGGGGCGAGGCCCTCGCGGATGTTCCGCTCGACGTTCTCGACGACGACGATGGCATCATCGACGACGATGCCGATGGCGAGGACGAGGCCGAAGAGGGAGAGGTTGTTCAGCGAGAAGCCGAAGGCCTGCATCACCGCGAGCGTGCCGATCAAGGAGACGGGCACGGCGATGAGGGGGATGATGGAGGCCCGCCAGGTCTGGAGGAAGACGACGACGACAATGACGACGAGGATGACGGCCTCGATGAGGGTGTGGAGGACGGATTTGATGGAGGCGCGGACGAATTTGGTGGTGTCGTAGTTGATGCGGTAGTCGACGCCGGGGGGGAAACGCTGTTTCAGCTCGGCGAGCTTTTCGTAAACGGCGTTGGCGGTCTCGAGCGAGTTGCTGCCGGGGAGCTGGAAGACGCGGAGGGAGACGGCATTGTAACCGTCCATGTAGGTCTTGCTGGCGTAGTCGCGCGAGCCGATCTCGACGCGGGCGACGTCGGCGATCTTCACGACATCGCCCTGGGTGCCGGTCTTGAGGACGATGTTGGCGAACTCTTCGGCGCTCTTGAGCCGGCCGGGGGCGGTGAGGGTGTATTGGAACTCGGCGCCGCTGGGGGCGGGGGGCTGGCCGAGGCTGCCGGCGGCGACCTGGACATTCTGCTCGCGGATGGCCTGGACGACATCGCCGGCGGTGAGTCCGCGCGAGGCGACTTTGTCGGGATTCAGCCAGATCCGCATGGAGTAGTCGAGCCCGCCGAGGGAGGAGGCCTCGGCGACGCCGGGGAGGCGGGCGATCTCGTTCTGGACCTGGAGGGTGACGTAGTTCGACAGGTAATCGACCTGGCGCGATCCGTCGGGGCTGTAGAACTGGGCGGCGAGGGTGAGGTCGGGCGAGCGTTTCTGGGCGGTGACGCCCTGGCGGCGGACCTCCTCGGGGAGGCGGGCGATGGCTCCGTTGATTTTGTTTTGGACGAGGACCTGGGCTTTGTCGAGGTCGGTGCCGAGGCGGAAGGTGACGGTGATCTGGACGCGCCCGTCGCTGGTGCTGGACGAGGAGAGGTAGAGCATGTCCTCGACGCCGTTGATCTCCTGCTCGAGCGGGGTGGCGACGGTCTCGGCCAGGGTGCGGGCATCGGCGCCGGGATAGGTGGCGGTGACGACGACGGTGGGCGGCACGATCTCGGGATATTGGGAAATCGGCAGACCGAGGTAAGCGAGGCCGCCGAGCAAGGTGATGACGATGCTGATGACCCCGGCAAAGATGGGACGATCCACGAAGAAGCGGGAGAGGTTCATTCTGGGCAAGGAGCTAGGAGCCAGAAGCCAGGAGCTAGTTTCCGGCGGCGAGGGGCGTGGGATTCACCTTGGCTCCGTTGCGGACGGTCATGACGCCGTCGACGACGACACGTTCGCCGGGGGAGAGGCCCTCACGGACGATGCGGAGACCGTCGAGGAGGGGGCCTAGGCCGACCTTGCGGTAGCTCGCGGTGTTGGTGTCGTCGATGACCCAGACGAAGCTGGTGCCCTGGTCATCGGCGATGGCGCGGTCGGGGATGAGGAGGCCATCATATTCGCCGCTGCCGGGCACCCGGACCCGGGCGAAGAAGCCGGGGGCCATGAGTTTGTCAGGATTCGGGAAGACGGCGCGGGCGCGGATGGTGCCGGTGGCGGGGTCGAGGACGTTGTCGACGAAGTCGATGAAACCTTTGTGCGGGAAGCCGCTCTCGAGGGCGAGCTGCATCTCGGCCTCGACTTTGCCGAACTGCGCGCTGATGCGTTTGCCCTCGCGGTGGAGCTGCCGGTATTTCAGCACGGAACGCTCGTCGACATCAATGTGGCAATAGATGGGATCGAGCGAGACGACAGTGGTGAGCAGGGTGGGATCGGAGCCGCCGCCGGTGACGAGGTTGCCCTTGGTGACGCGGGCGTCGCTGACGCGGCCGGTGATGGGCGAGCGGATCTCGGTGAACTCGAGGTCGAGTTTGGCCTGCTGCAGCTCGGCCTCGGCGGCTTTGACGATGGCGGCGGCCTCGGAGGCGGCTTTGGCGCGCCGATCGTAGTCCTCGGCGGAGATGGCGCCGTTGCCCTGGAGCTTGGCGACGTTCTCGAGCTCCTTGGCAGCGAGCTCGGCGCGGCTGCGCGAGCTGTTGACCCGGGCATTCATCTGCTGGACAACGGCTTCGTAGGGGCGGGGATCGATGGTGAAGAGGAGATCGCCCTCGTTGATCTCGGCACCTTCCTTGAAATGGACCTCGTCGAGGTAGCCGGAGACCCGGGCACGGATCTCGACGGTCTCGGGCGAAGCGAGACGGCCGGTGAAGATGTCCCAATCGATGACCCGCCGCACCTCGGGGATGGCGACGGTGACGGCGGTCGGGGGCGGTCCACCGGCGGCGGCCTGGGTCTTTTCCGCGCCACATCCGCCGAGGAAGAGGGGAGCGAGGGCGGCGACGGGCAGCAGCAGGGCGAGCCGCCGCGGATCAGGGGAGGGGTGAGAAATCATCGGGGAGGAGGTGAGTTCTGTGACGTTTCCTATAACGCAAGTTTACGACTCTCGCTCGGAAAAATAGTTGACCGTTCGTCTAGTTTCGACAAAGTCCCGCCATGGGACGAGTCAGTGACGCACGCGAGAGGCTTCTCGAGGCCATGCTGGAATTGATCTGGACGGGGAGCTACGGACGCACCTCGGTGGATCACATCTGTGAGCGTGCTGGCGTGAAGAAGGGAAGCTTTTACTACTTCTTCGAGTCGAAATCGGCCCTGGCGCTCGCCGCGATCAACCACGGCTGGGCGGAATACCGGCAGGAGCTGGACCGCTTTTTCTCGCCCGAACTCGCCCCGCTGGAGCGCATCCTCACCTGTTTCCGCGATTACCGCCGCGAGCAGGAGGACCTGCTCGCGAGGCACGGGCGCGTGTTGGGTTGTCCGATCCATTCGTTGGGGGCCGAGGTCTCCACGACCGACGCGCCGCTGCGCGACCGGCTCCAGGGGATCCTCGAGGAATTCCTCCAATACTACGAAGCCGCCATCATCGACGGCCAGACGAGTGGCGAAGTGGTGCCCGGCGATCCCGGGCTGCTCGCCCGCATGGTTTTTGCTTACAGCGAGGGGCTGCTGCTGCATGCCCGCATGAAAAACGACCTCGCTCCGCTCGACGATTTCGAACCGGGTGCCCTCCACCTCCTCACCGGTGCCTCCACGGAGGCACCGCGTGAGCCGGCTCTTTCCCTCCGATGAATCCGCGACTCCTCCTCCTCCTCCCTCTGATCCTGCTCGCCGCTTGCGGCAAACCCGAAGGCCCTCCCCAGGGCGGTGCCGGTGGCATGCCCCCGGCCCAAGTCACGGTGGCTCCGGTCGAACAACGCCCGCTCGTGGAGTGGGAGGAGTTCACCGGCCGCATCGACGCCACCGAGACGGTCGAGCTGCGCCCGCGGGTCTCGGGCTACATCACCGAGGTGCATTTCGAAGCCGGGGCGATGGTGAAACAGGGACAGATCCTGTTCACGGTCGACCAGCGTCCTTTTGAAACGCGGCTGCGGGCCGCCAAAGCCGAGGTCGCCAGCGCCGAGGCGGCCGCCCTGACCGCGGAGAAGGAATACGACCGCGTCCAGCAACTGCTCGCCGCCCGCGCCATCTCGCCCGAGCAAGCCGAAGGCCGCGAGGGCGCGAAACTGCAGACGCAGGCCGCGCTCGAGGCCGCCAAAGCCGCGGAGCACAGCGCCACGATCGAGATGGAACACACCGAAGTCGTCGCACCGATCGCGGGCCGCATCAGCCGGACCATGACGACGGTGGGCAACTACGTCACCGCGGGCACGACCGTGCTGACGACGATCGTCACGGTCGATCCGGTCTTCGTTTACACCGACATCGACGAGAACAGCCTGCTGCGTCTCCAGGCGCTGGAGCGCGAAGGCCGCCTCTACACCGACAAGGAGGGCCGCGTGCCGGTCGAGGTGCAACTCGCCGATGAAAAGGATTTCCCACACAAGGGCTGGATCGAATCCTTCGACAACCGCCTCAATCCCGCGACCGGGAGCATGGTGGTGCGCTGTGAACTGCCGAACGCCGGAGGTCGCCTGACGCCGGGGCTTTTCACCCGGGTGCGCCTGCCAATGACGCCGATGTACGACGCGCTGCTGATCGAAGCCGAGGCGGTGCTAACCGACCAGGCCAACAAGTATGTGCTCGGCATCACCCCGGAGAACACGACGGTCTACAAGCCGGTCGTGATCGGTCCCCATGTGGAAGGCAAACGCATCGTCCGCAGCGGTCTCTCGGCCGGCGAGCGCATCATCGTGAACGGCATGGCCCGCCTGCCGCAGCCCGGACTGCCGGTGCAGCCGGTCGAGGCCCCGCCCGCGGGCGCGCCGGTGGCGGTGGAGAACGGTGCGAAGCCCTGAGGGATCGGAAAAGCGTCCTTGGATTCCTTGCTTCTTTGCTCCTCTCCTTCTTTCACGATGAATTTCTCCTCCTTTTTCATCACCCGGCCGGTCTTTGCCGGGGTGTTGTCCTTGCTGTTCCTGATCCTGGGCGGCATCTCGCTCTTTCAACTCCCCGTTTCCGAATATCCCGAGGTCGCGCCGCCGACGGTGATCGTGACCGCGAACTATCCGGGCGCGAACCCGAAAACGATCGCCGAGACCGTCGCCTCGCCGCTGGAACAGACCATCAACGGCATCGAGAACATGCTCTACATGTCCTCGCAGAGCACCGCGAACGGCACGATGACCCTGACCGTCACCTTCAAGGTCGGCACCGATCTCGACCTCGCCCAGGTCCAGGTGCAGAACCGGGTCGCCCAGGTGCTGCCGAAGCTGCCGGAAGAGGTGAGGCGCTTCGGCGTGGTCACGGTGAAATCCTCACCCGACATGACCCTCGTCGTGCACCTGCTCTCGCCGAACGACCGCTATGACGAGATCTATCTGCGGAACTACGCGACACTGAACGTGAAGGACGAACTTTCCCGCCTCACCGGGGTCGGCCAGGTCCAGATCTTCGGCGGCGGTGAGTATGCGATGCGCATCTGGATCGATCCTGACAAAGCCGCCGCGCGCGGACTGACCGCGAGCGACATCGTCAACGCGATCCGCGAGCAGAACATCCAGGTCGCGGCCGGCACGATCGGCCAGCAACCGACCAAGGATGCGGCCTTCGAGCTGACGGTGAATGCGAAAGGCCGTCTCATCACGGAAGAGGAGTTCGAGTCCATCATCGTGAAGACGGGTCCCTATGGCGAAAAGCTCCGGCTCCGCGATATCGCCCGCGCCGAGATGGGCAGCGCTGAGTACGCGATGCGCAGCCTGATCAACAACAAGAAGGCGGTCGGCATGGGCGTTTTCCAGCTCCCCGGGGCCAATGCACTCGCCGTCTCGCAGGCGATCCGCGCCAAGATGGAGGATCTGAAGGTGAAGTTCCCCGAGGGCGTCGACTACGCCATCGCCTACGACCCCACCGTCTTCGTGCGCAAGTCGATCGACGCGGTCATCCATACCCTGCTCGAGGCGATCGTGCTGGTCGTTCTTGTGGTGGTGCTTTTCCTGCAGACCTGGCGGGCCTCCATCATCCCGCTGGTGGCGGTGCCGGTCTCGCTGATCGGCACCTTCGCGGTGATGCACATGCTGGGCTTCAGCATCAACAACCTTTCACTCTTCGGGCTCGTCCTCGCGATCGGGATCGTGGTCGATGATGCCATCGTCGTCGTCGAGAATGTCGAGCGCAACATCCGCGAGGGGCTGCGTCCGCTCGAGGCGACGAAGCAGGCGATGAGCGAGGTGACCGGGCCCATCGTCGCGACCGCACTGGTGCTCTGCGCGGTGTTCATCCCCACCGCCTTCATCAGCGGACTGAGCGGGCAGTTCTACAAGCAGTTCGCGGTGACCATCGCGATCTCGACGGTGATCTCGGCGATCAATTCGCTGACCCTCAGTCCGGCGCTTTCGGCGCTGCTCCTGCAGGGGCACGATGAGAAAAAGGACCTGCTCTCGCGATTGATCGATTTCCTTTTCGGCTGGTTCTTCCGGCCCTTCAACCGCTTCTTCGACTGGTCCTCGCGGGCCTACGTCGGCTTCGTGCGGCGCATCATCCGCTTCGGGGCGATTGCGCTGGTCCTCTACGGCGGCCTGGTCTGGGCAACGGGCAAGGGCTTCCAGATCGTGCCGACGGGTTTCGTGCCGGGGCAGGATAAACAATACCTCGTCGGCTTCGCCCAGCTCCCCGACGGATCCTCGCTCGACCGCACCGACGAGGTGATGCGGCGCATGTCCGACATCGTGCTGAAGCATCCCGGAGTGAAGGATGCGATCGCCTTTCCCGGGCTCTCGATCCATGGCTTCAGCGTCAGCCCGAACAGCGGCATCGTCTTCGTCGGTCTGAAAGACTTCGAAGAGCGCAACAAGCCCGAACTGAGCGGGCAGATGATCGCCAATGAGCTGAACGGCCAGTTCTCCGCGATCCAGGATGCCATGGTCCTCGTGCTGCAACCGCCGCCGGTCAACGGCATTGGCACCACCGGTGGCTTCAAGATGATGATCGAGGACCGCGCCAACCTCGGCTACGAGGCGCTCTATCAGGCGACCCAGGGGCTCGTCGGGGCCTCCTACGGCAGTGGGCAACTGACCCAGGTTTACTCGGGCTACACCGTCAACGTGCCCCAACTCGAGGCCGACGTGGATCGCGAAAAGGCGAAGAGCCAGGGCGTGCCGCTCGCGAATCTCTACGAGACGCTCCAGATCAATCTCGGCAGCCTTTACGTGAACGACTTCAACCGCTTCGGGCGCACCTATCAGGTCGTGGCCCAGGCCGAGGAAAAATTCCGCGACGATCCCTCGGACATCACGCGGCTGAAAACCCGGAACCTCGCCGGTGACATGGTGCCGGTGGGCTCGCTCGTGAAAGTGAACGAAAGCTTTGGTCCCGACCGGGTCACCCATTACAACGGCTACCTCGCCGCGGACCTGAACGGCTCGCCGCTGCCACCTCTGAGTTCGGGGCAGGGCGAGGCGGTGATCTCCGGTCTGGCGAAACAGGTGCTGCCGGCCGGCTTCGAGTTCGAATGGACCGACCTGACTTATCAGAAGATCATCGCCGGCAACACCGCGATCTACATCTATCCGCTCTGCATCCTGCTTGTCTTCATGGTGCTGGCGGCGCAGTATGAGAGCCTGCGTCTGCCGCTCGCGATCATCCTGATCGTGCCGCTTTGTCTGCTCTTCGCCCTGATCGGTGTGCACCTGACCGGTGGCGACAACAACATCTTCACCCAGATCGGCTTCATCGTGCTGATCGGGCTCGCCTGCAAAAACGCGATCCTCATCGTCGAGTTCGCGAAGGAGAAAAACGACCACGGCCTCAGTCCGCTCGAGGCCGCGCTGGAGGCCTGCCGGTTACGGCTGCGTCCCATCCTGATGACCTCGATCGCCTTCATCGCCGGGGTGTTCCCGCTGGTCATCTCCACCGGTGCCGGAGCCGAGATGCGTCGGGCCATGGGCACCGCGGTTTTCGCCGGTATGATCGGCGTGACCATCTTCGGGCTGCTGCTGACTCCGCTGTTTTATTACCTCGTGATGAAGTTGGGTTGGCGGCGCCGGGCGAAGGCGGTGGAGAAAGAATCGATCGCCGTCGAAGGGGCCGAAACCGCCCACTGACCTCCTCCGCTTTTTCCGATGAGACGTTACCTCCTCCTTGCAACCCTCTCATTTGCCGGCACGGCCCAGGCCCAGCTCGGCCCGGACTATGAGCGCCCGCCCACCTCGGTGACCGAGCGCTTCAAGAACGTGAGCTGGCGTGTCCCGAGCCCCGCCGCCCAACTGCCGAAGGGCGAATGGTGGACCATTTTCCGCGATCCGAAACTGAACGAACTCGCGCAGCGAGCCAGCGCCGAAAACCAGCAGGTGAAGATGGCAGTCGCCCGCTTTGACCAGGCTCGTACCACGGCTCGGGTCACTCGCGGCAATCTGTTTCCCGTGATCGGTGCTACCGGAACCGCGGAGCAGCAGCGAACCTCGGCGAACATGCCCTCGGCGTTTCCTCTCGATGGTCTCCGCTACGACGGGCCTGCCTACAACGTGCTCGGCGACTTCTCGTGGGAGGTCGATCTCTGGGGCAAGATCCGGCGCTCGATCCAGTCGGACGAGGCCTCCATGCTCGCCGCGGCCGACTCGGTGCATAACGTACTGCTCGGGGTGCAGGCCGAAGTGGCGGCAACCTACTTCCAGATCCGCGCGCTCGATGCCGAGATCGCGATCGTGCGCGAGGCGGTGAACTGGCGCGGTGAGGCGCTCAAGATCGCCCGTGCCCGCGTCAACGCTGGCGCGGCCAACGATCTTGAGACCGCGCAATCCGAGACCGAGGTCGCCTCGGCCGAGGCCGAGATCTCCGGTCTGCGAGTGCGACGTGATGAACTTGAGAATGCCCTCGCCATCCTCGTCGGCGCAAATGCCGCGGCCTTTTCGCTGCCGGCTCGATCCGACTCGCTTCCCTCACCGCCGAAAGTTCCGCCTGGCATCCCCAGTGATCTGCTCGAGCGCCGTCCTGACATTGCCACCGCGGAGCAGCAACTGATCGCCGCCACTGCGAAGATCGGTGTGGCCAAGGCGGAGGCTTTTCCCAGCCTGATTCTCGCCGGAAACGGTGGTTATCAGAGCGGCGACCTCGACCTGCTGTTCGAGCCTGCGTCGTTGATGTGGTCCTATGGTCCTCGTCTCCGCGTGCCGGTTTTCTCCGGAGGCAAAAACCGATTCAACATCTCACGGTCCATGGCGACGCACGATGAAGCCCTCGCCAACTACCGGCAGGCTTTCCTCGTCGCGGTCGCCGATGTCGAGACAAGCCTCTCGACCTTGCGGCATCTCACCATCCAGGCCGATTCCCTCCAGCGTGCCGCGACGAGTGCGCGACGTGGCGCGAACCTGGCGAGGACACAGTATGAGGCGGGCTCGGGCGCCTACCTCGACGTGATCAACGCGAACCGTTCGGCTCTGGTTGCGGAGGTCTCGGTGGAGCGCAATGCCGGGCAGCGTCTCGTGGCTGCGGTGTCGTTGGTGAAAGCGATCGGAGGCGGTTGGGATCAAAAGCGCACGCTCGATCTCCCCGCGATTGTCGCCGATCCCGTCGCCAAGACCGATCCCGAAGTTGAGGAGCCCTTGCTGAAGAGACTCTTCAAGAAGAAAACCGCGGAGTGAGGCAAGAGCCTCACTGTCCCTTCAGCATCCCGATCTGCTCTTCGTCGGGGAGCAGGTGGTCGAGGAAGAGTTTGGCGTTTTCGTCACCGAGAGCCTGGAGTTCGTAGTAAAGGCGTTCCCAGATCTGGTGGAGCGCTTCCATCTGCCGCGGCCACGTTTCCTTGGTGCCATCATCCGCGTATTCAGGGACCGGCGCGGTCTTGATCACCTCGCCGAGTTTCTGCCAAGCAGACAGGGTTGACTCGCCCGCCTGCCCCTCTTTCAAGGGCATCCGCTTCGCCAACTCCGCGAGCATGTCCTCCCGCCCCGTCGCGAGAAAGGCCGGCATTCGCGCCCACATCGTTCCTCCTCCCGCGGCGGCGTAGATCGCCTCGCTCCAGGCCATTTCCCACTCACGGAGGGCGGATCGGTAGCGGTCGAGATCGACGACGAGCGAAAGGTCTTTCGCCGCGAGTAGGTTCTCGGTTTGAAGTCGTTTGGCGGTGGCGTAAAAGGAAGCGGCATCGGCGTAACCCACCTCGCTCTCGTTGCCGCGCTTTTGAGCGATGCCTTCGGGGCCGAGTTGGATCGCTTCGTCGAGCGTGATTACCGGGGCCTCGTCCTGCGCTTGGAGGAAGGTGACACCGAGCAGGCAAAGAAAAACAAGGAGTGCTTTCATGGTTCGCTTGTCAGGATTTTTTCACCAAAGAGGCGAGGTAGTCGAGCAAACTCGCCATCTCGTGGACGGTGAAATTGCCCATCAATCCCGGAGGCATCATGCTCGTGGGCAGGGTCTCGCGCTTCGCGATGTCGGCCTTTTTGAAGGTGTGTTCCTGCGAGGCGATGTCGCGCAGGGTGACCTGCTCGCCCTGTTCATCGGTGACGAAACCCATCAGGGTGGTGCCGTCTTTCAGGGAAACGAGGTTGGTCGCGAATCCCTGCGCGATCGTCTTGTTCGGATCGAGGATGTTCGCGGCGAGGTCGGGACGCTGGTAGGTCTCGACGATGTTGCCGAGGTAGGGGCCCTTTTGTTTTTCGCTCTGGCTCACGGTGTGGCAGGCGACGCAGGTGGCGCGCGCGAAGACGGCTTCGCCGAGGGCGACGTCTCCGCCTTGGTGGGCCAGGACGGCGGCGAGAGCCTTGTCGGGCGCGAGGGTGGCGATCTTCGGCGTCTTGTCCTCGCCTTTGGCCTGGAGTTTCAGGTCGTTGATGGCCTTTTTCGCGGCCTTCGCGACGGCGGGATCGAGGTCGTTTGCGGCGACGAGGATGCGGTCGTCGAGGGTGCGGTTTTTCGTCTTCACCGCCGCGGCGATGAGGACGGCCTTTTGCGCCGGCACATTCCAGGCGGCGTCGAGGGCCTTCTTCGAAAGCTCGCGGGATTCGGGCGATCCTCCCGTGCGAGAGGCGAGTGCGAGGACGGCGGCATTGGCCCAGAAGCCTTCGGGCGTCGCGGGTTTCTCGGCAGCGGTCTTCTCGACGGCGAGGTGATGGTTCTCCAGCTTCGGCGCTTCGAGGAAGGCCTTGGCCGCTTCCTCGAGGTGTTTCTCGGCGTCGTTGGCGGCGGTGCGGGCGTACTTCTGCTCGCTCTTCGCCTTCACCGGATCGGCGATCTCGCCAGCGGCTTTCACCGCGGCGCGGAGGCTTTCGAGGCGGTTGGTCAGGGTGCCGAATCCGCCGAGGGAGGCGGCAAAGGCCTCGTTCCCGTCGACCTTGGAAAGGGCGATGATGGCCTGGGAAAGTGTCGCGCTGCCGGCCTTGGCATCACCCGCGGCCTGGATCAGGAGCGGCACGCCTTCGGCGGGAATGGAATCGGCTGCGACGAGTTGGGCGACGGCGTCGGGGAGGACGGAGGGATTCTCCTTCGCCAGCGAAAGGATGCGCGAGAGGGCGTCGTTCGACTGGATCCGGTTGCGGCTCATTTCCTTGACGAGGAAGGAAGCCTCCTCCGGCGAGGCGGCGTCGAGAGTGGATTTGAGCGCAGCGAGGATCTTGTCGGTCTCGGCCCATTTCACGGGCTGGTAGTAAGGACCGCGGGTGTCGGGTCGCGTTCCCCAACTGTCGCCGGTCCACTCACCCTCGCGCTGGGCGAGGTGGCAGAGGACGGCGAGGAGGAGTTGGCGAGCTTTTGGACGATCTTCATTACCAAGACGTGAGATCAACTCATTCACAACGCCAGGCACGTCATGCATACGCATTAGAGCAAATGCGGCCCCTTTTGATTCAAGACGGTCGAGGCTTGATAATGCCTCGTTTTTCGCGCCGAGCCTGGCGAGGGCTTGAAATGCCGTGTGGGCAACTACCTGATCAGGATGATCCAGGCGATGGGCAATGTGCGCGGCGCTTTCGATTGATCCCAATCGAGTGGCGGCGATGATCGACTCTACGAGAACCTTTGGATTGTTCTCTGATGATATTCCGCGTACTAGGATTGCTCTAACAAGACCCAACGTGGTAGCGCCCTCTGGGAATTGATAATCTCCGATTGCACGATGGATCCAAGGCTCGATCGCCTCGTCTTTTCCGATTTTCGCGAGCATACCCAGTTCCTTGCCTTCCGGCTCTATACCAAACCTTCGTTGACTCACCGCATAAATCGCCGCTACCCGCGACTTGAGTTCCTTGTCAGGATTTCCCGCGAGCTCCAGCAAGGCCTCGGTCAAAGCAGGGTTCGCTTCGCGACGCAAGAGGGTTCGTTGTGCGGTGAGGGTGCGGATGTGGCTTGGCGAATCGAGGGCGGCGACGAGTTCGACGTCGCTCATCTTTTCGTAATCTGGCAGCGGCTCGGGTTTGAAACCCTTCGGCGTTACCCTGACGATGTAACCGACCTCGGGACCTGCCCAATTGAAGGTGGCGGGGCCTTTCCAGCTCGCCTGGTAGACGGCGCTCATCGCGTCGACGTCGGCGTCGGTGGGGCGGGTCATGCCGATGAAGGGACGGGGCTCGGTCAGTTCGACGAAGCTCGCTCCCTGGCGCTGCACGGTGTGGACGAAGGACGCGGTGCGGCCCCAGTCGCAGGTGATGGGGGACTTGTTCCACTCATCGGGGAAGCCGGGCTCGTGCAGGTAGACGGAGCCGCAGCCGGAACCACCACCGTAGTCGGCAAGGGGCTGGACGTGTTCCTCGCCGAAGTTCTTGTAGAGCCGCGGATAACCGTGGTCCTCAAGACCCGAGAAGTGGTGGAAACGCACGTCCCATCCGCCGCCGTCGTTGGTGTTGTCGCGGGCGAAGAGGTCGCAGAGCGGGCTCATCGGCGTGCCGAGGATGTTCCGGGTGCCGGTCGAGTAGATCTCGAGCCCGCTGCCATCGGGACGGAAGCGGATCACGCCGCCGGCGCGATGCTGGAGGGTGCGACCATCGGTGCCGGTGGCCTTCATGAAACCGAAGTCGCCGCCCGCAATGTAGATCCAACCATCGATGCCGAGCTCGAGCCCATTGGTGGTGTGGTCGGCGGGACGGTCGGCAAACCCGAAGGCGATGCCGTCGATCAGTTTCTTCGATTCCTCGGAGATGCCGTCGCCGTCGCGGTCGAAAAAGACGCTGATGTGGGGCGGATGGAGCAGGTAAAGCCGGTCGTGATCCCAGATGAGACCACGGGGGGAATCGACGCTTTTGACGAACTCCTTCACCTCATCCGCGCGGCCGTCACCGTCTTTGTCGCGCAGTCGCAGGACCCGGCCGCGTCCCGGCTCACGACCGAGCGAGCCGTTGCCGTCACTGGAGACGTAGAGGTCGCCGTTCGGCGCGGCGGCGACGTAGACGGGGTAGTTCGCGGCCTGCCAGTTCGAGAAAAGGGTGACGTCGAAACCTTCGGGCACCTTCACGTCCTTGAGGATCTCGGCTTCCTCCTGCGGCGAAAGTTTGACGATTTTCGGCGTGATGTTGCCTTCCTTCGCGTAGGGATCCGCCGCCTTCTTCGCCGCGGCGTCGGCGGCGGCCTGTTGTTTGGGATCGAGCTTCGGATGGAGTTTTGTCAGGGTGGGGCCGGTGAGCGCGATCTCGCGGATGCTGGCCCAGCCGCCATGGTTCGTGCCGGTGCAGGTGATCTTGAGAAACTTCACGTCCTTGGCCGAGAAGGTCGCCTGAGTGTCGCCGGGTTTGGGGCTTCCGGTGAGATCGGCGAGGACGGTCCAGGTCTTGCCGTCGGTCGACGCTTCGAGGAGGGTCTTGTAGGCGTTGTTGCCGCTCTCCCACGCTATTTTGGCTTCGGTCAGGGTCTGGGGTTTTTCAAATTCCAGCTGGAGCCACTGCGGCTTCGACCCGTTCGCGGCGCACCAGCGGGTGTCCTTGTTTCCGTCGATGGCGTGCCAGACGAGGTTGTTTTTGCCGGTTTCCTCGCTGCTCGCGGTGACGATGGCGAGGGTCGCGTCTTTCGGAGCGGGGGTGGGAGCCGCCGCCTTCGGAGCGGGCGGGGGAGTGGGTTTGGCGGGTTCGAAGGTGACGGTGTTTTCGCCGGTGTAGGCGGTGCCGAGGTAGCCGGGCTCCTCGAGTTTTCCGGCGGCCCAGAGCACGCCGCGGGTGACGAGATCGAGGTAGCGGGGATCCTCGACCGTGGCGGTGTTGTGCCCGATCGTGGTGCTGAAGCTGCGAGCGCCCTGCTTCTCATTGATCCAGGCGACGATGGAAACCTCCTCCTTCTCCTTGCCGTCGCGTTTCACGATCTGTTTGCCCATCGCAAGGGCATGAGCGTCGAAGACATTGACGTTGTTGTAGAGCTCTTCCTTGATCGTGGTCCAGTTCTCGAGCGGTTTGGTGATGGGATGCTCCTTGTCGACGAAGTCGATCGCGATGGGTTCCTGGGGACCGTGGGAGGCAGATTGCAGGCCGAGGTGTTTGAACCACTGATCCGTGCCGTTGCGGAAGCTGTGCATCGCGCAGTGGAGGTGAACCGCGGGGATGGTCTTGTGCGCGTCGAGGATGCGCTTCATCACGGTCAGGTCCTTGTTCCCGGCGGCGCATTCGTCGTGGATGACGAGGTCGTAGCCTTTCGCCCAGTCATCGTTGTTGTAGATCGTCAGGGGCGGATCGACCGACTTGTCGTCCGTCCACCAGACATCGACGCGGATGTTGGCGCGGGCTGAAATTCCTGACGAAAGCACCTTCTGCTGTCCGGCGTAGTCGTGGCAGCAGCCGCCGGCGACGAGGAGGACCTTGAGAGGTTTGACCTGATTCTGGGCGCGGGTCGGCAGGATGAGCGCGGCGGCGAGGGCGGCCGCTCCCATCAGGGAAAAGAGCAGGGGGCGTTTCATAAAGGATTTTGCCGGGAAGGGTGCGATGGGCGGCGGTGCGGGTCAATGGCGGAATCCCTGACCGCGGGCAGATCGTCCGCGTTCCCGTCCCGGGAAAAATCTGGGCAGTTGGAGCGAGGCTCGCTAAGCTGCCGCCATGAAAAGACGCAGGATTTTGGAAGGCGGCGCGCTCGCGCTCGCGGCAGGTTTGTCAGGAAAGGCCGGGGCCGATGTCGTTCCGGTGCGTCGCAATCGCTTCACCGGCAAGATCCGCAAGTCGCTCAAGTGGAACATGGTCAAACTGAAGGCCGAGCAGCCTCTCGTCGAGACCTTCAAGAAACTCCGCGACTGCGGCTACGAAGGGTTGGAGCCGAGTCTTGCCGATGTCAAACCGGGCACCGAGGAGGAATGGATCGCGGCGAGCCGGGAGAGCGGCTTGATCCTTGATGGCACCGTGGCAGCCCGGACCGAAGACCTCGCCGGCGGCATCGATCTGACCAAACGTTTCGGAGGCGACTCGATGCTGGTAGTGGCGCGCTATGATCTGAAGCAGCCGATTCAGCCGCAGTGGGACCGGGCCCGCGATCAGTTGAAGGAGATCGCTCCGCACGCTGCGGAACAAGGAGTGATGCTGCTGGTGGAGAATGTTTGGGCAACTTTTCTGATCAGCCCTTTCGACATGGCCCGCTTCATCGACGAGGTCGGGCATCCCTCGGTGCAGGTCCATTTCGACATCGGCAACATGGTGCGCTGGGGTGTGCCGGAACATTGGGCGCAGATCCTGGGGGCGCGCTCGAAGAAACTCGACGTCAAGGAATACGACCTCAAGAAGGCGATGAACGAAGGCATGGGCAAAGGTTTCAACGTGCCGCTGGGCGAGGGGAGCATCCAGTGGGAGGCAGTGATGGATGAGCTGGAGAAAATCAACTTTAGCGGCTGGGCCGCCGCCGAGGTGGCGGCAGGGGACTGGGACTACCTCGCCGACGTGGCTCGTCGCATGGATCAGGTGCTCGAACTGTGAAGGCCGCCCGGTAACAAAAATAGCCCTTTCGGATCATTGCACTTTTTCCCGGCCCGTGCCATTTTCCCGACCAACCGGATCAACAACCTCCCGGAATCATCATCATGACCATCATTCGCTTCGCCATCGTTTCCTTCCTCTTCGCTGTCAGCTTCGGCCTTGTTGGCTGTGAGAAGTCCGAACCCGCTGCCCCGGCTCCCGCCGCTGAAGCTCCGGCTGCTCCCGCCGCTCCTGCTGAAGCTCCGAAGCAGTGATCGGGAATCCGGCCTTGAAGGTGCCGGTAACCTGTCTTTAAAAAAGCCCCGTGGTTCATCGCCACGGGGTTTTTTGTTTTCCACGATAGTTTGCCGCCATGGCCATGAACATCCAGCGGGTCGTGCTGATAGGGGGCTGTTGCCTGGCCTTCGGTGCCGCCTTCCTCAATACCGGTCTCTTCCTGCTGACCGGCACCTCGGTCAGCCACCTTACCGGCGACCTTTCGCGCCTCTCGCTCGATCTCGTGCAGGAGAAAGCCGAGGTGCTGCTCGAACTTTCGAAGGTCTCCACCGCTCTGTTTTCTTTCCTTGGTGGAGCCTTTTTCGCCGGGGTTTTGATCCATCAAACCACGGTGGATTTCGCCCGCCCCTATGGCCGGGTCGTCGTGGGGATCGGGATTTTGTTCCTGATTTCGGATTATTTTCTGTTTCGTTCTCCGGTGATCTCGATCGCGCTTGCCGCCTTCGGCTGTGGCATCCAGAACGCCCTGGCGGCCCGCTACCGGGGAATCGTCCTGCGTACCACCCACATCACCGGGCTGATCACCGACCTCGGCGCGGCCCTCGGGATGCGCGCCCGGGGAGTCGCGGTACCGTCCGCGAACTGGCTGGTGCCGACCCTTCTCATTGCCTCCTTTTTCCTGGGCGGACTCGCCTCCGCCGGTGTTTCGCTGATTCTCGGTCAAAACCCGGTGCTGATCGCGGGGTTTGGCTACACGACGGCAGGGATCGTCTGGACCATCGCCAAGCATGGCTTCCACCGTTTCGTGCCGCCGGGATCCGGCGAATGAAGGGCTTGCGAAAAAAAAGGCTTGCGTGGATTACGTTTGTGATCCATAAGATTACACGCGTAATCCATGAAGCCTGGGAATTCGAAACCTCGTCCTGCTCCCCCAACCATCAGCGATGCGGAATGGCGTGTGATGCAAGTGTTTTGGGAGCGCGGAGAGCTGGGCTTGCGTGAGGTGGTGGAGGCCCTCGACGGTGAGACCCATTGGAAACCGCGCACCGTCCAAAGCCTGATCCGCCGGCTCGTGTCCAAGGGGGCGCTGCGGACCGTGGAACAAGGCCGCGACTTTCGCTATTCGGCTTGCTTCAGCCAATCCGAATGCCAGCAGGATGAAAGCCGCTCCTTTCTCGGCCGGGTCTTTGATGGACGTCTCGTCCCTTTTCTTGCGGGCATGGTCGAGAACGAATCCATCTCGCGGGAAGAGATCGATCAACTGCGACGGCTCCTCGATGAAGCGGAGGAGCGCCAATCCCAATCCAACGAATCATGAACCCCTGGATCGAACCCCTGTCCGATTGGCTGCTGCGCACCTCGCTGGAGGGCGCGGCGCTCATCCTCATCGTCATGCTTTTGATCAAAGCGCTCGGGCGCAACCTCGGTCCGCGTTGGCGGGTGCTCTTGTGGATGGTGGTGGGGCTGAAACTGCTTCTGCCCGCTTCCTTGCCCCTGGTTCCCGGATTTGGAAACTGGGGACGGGATCCTGTCGTGTCCAGGACGCTGGCTCCGCTCGTCGAGGGAGCAATCGGCGAGGTGCCGGCGATGGACGCTCCGCTTGCGGCGGTAGTCGCCGAGTCGTCCGCGCGCCCCGCGGTCGAAGATCCTGCCGGGGAAGCGCCGGGCCTTTCCACCTGGCTACTGTTGCTCTGGGGCGGGGGTCTGCTCGCCTTTCTCGTCGCATCGCTTCTCAATCAGCGGCGGTTCATGCGCAATGCCGGGCTGAAGCCTTGCCGTGATCCGGAGTTGCTCGCGCTGGTCCGGCATGCCGCTCGCGAACTCGGATTGTCGCGCGATTTCCGCGTTGCTCTCGCTCCTGCGGGCACCACGCCTGCCGTTTGCGGATGCCTCGAGGCCACGCTCGTGGTGCCGGCGGATTGGAAGAGCTCCTTCGAGCCCGAGATGCTTCGCCCCATTCTCTTGCACGAGTTGGAGCACATCCGCCAAGGCGACCTGGTGATCAACTGGGCCGCCGCAGTCGTTAACGCGATCCATTGGTTCAATCCGCTCGTCTGGATCGCTGTGTCGCGGTTCCAATGCGACCGCGAGCTGCGTTGCGACCTCAACGCCCTTTCCTGCATGCAGCCCTCCGAGCGCATCGGCTACGGCCGCGCTTTGCTGCGTGTGCAGAGAGAATTCCGACCGGCGCCCGCCATCGCAGGGGTGGCGCCATGCGTCCGCAATCATCCGTCCCTGCATCAACGCATTCAAATGATCGCAAAACCCACGCAAGGAAAACGATGGCTCAACGCCGTCATCGCCCCCGGCATCGCCGGGATCATCGCTCTCGCCTTTGGCTCCGCCACGGCCGATGAGAAGAAACCCGAACCCCCGAGGGAAGGGGACAAACCCCGTGAAGGCGGACCCCGTGAAGGCGGACCCCGTGAAGGTGGTCGCCCTGAAGGAGGTCGCCCTGAAGGTGGTCGCCCTGAAGGAGGTCGCCCTGAAGGTGGTCGTCCCGAAGGTGGTCGTCCCGAAGGTGGTCGCCCCGAAGGTGGTCGCCCCGAAGGAGGTCGTCCCGAAGGTGGTCGCCCTGAAGGTGGTCGTCCCGAAGGTGGTCGTCCCGAAGGTGGTCCGCGTGACGGCGGCATGCACGAAAGGCCCTTCGGCGTTTTTGTGGTTCGCGACGGCGTCCGTATGGGGGACCGGGTGGTGCCCATGTCGCAACTCCGTGGCGAGTTTTCGAAGGTGCGTGCCCACAGCGCTGTCGTTTCGGCTGAGCCGGACATCCCGTTCCAACAAGTGAATGACGTTGTCGATGCTCTCCGCGACACCGGCATCCGCGACATCCGCTTCGGCGGGCGCCCCGGTCCCGGACGTGGCGGTGAAGAGGGTGGACCCCGTCCCGAAGGCGGTCCCCGCGAGGGCGGCCCGCGTCCCGAGATGCGCGATGGTGATCGTCCCCGCCCGGAAGGTGGCCCCCGTGATGGAGAACGTCCCCGTCCCGAAATGCGCGACGGCGACCGTCCCAAGCCGGAAGGTGCACCTCGCGACGGCCAAGGCCGCAAGCCCGAAGGACCTCGCGACGGCGAAGGCCGCAAGCCTGAAGGGGCTCGCGACGGGGATCATCCCAAACCTGAAGGTGCCCCGCGGGATGGTGAAGGTCGCAAGCCGGAAGGCGGACCTCGTCAGGAGGGCCCCAAACCCAAGCCCGAGGAGCCTCAAGCCTGAGGCGTCTCTCTCATCAGACGACGCCGTTGACCACGTTCTCCAAGGGAGCGTTGGTCACGGCGGCGAGGGCGATGCGGGCCGAGGTGGCCCGCATTTCGTTTTTGGATTCGACGCTGCAAAAAGCGGCGTGACAGGTGACGATCAGGTTTGGCGTGGCGGCCTCTTCCGCACTGCGGAGCGGCTCATCCTCGACCACGTCGAGCCCGGCCCCGTTGATCCTTCCCTCCCGGAGCGCTTCGAGGATCGCCGCCTTTTCGATGATCGCTCCCCGGGCGGTGTTGACGACAAAAGCCCCGGGTTTCATCAGGCCTAATTCGCGCCGCCCGATCAGATGCCGGGTCTCCGCGCTGAGCGGGCAATGCAGCGAGAGCACGTCGCAACGCGAAAGCACTTCATCGAGGTTGCCACATCGCTCCACCCCGATCGCTTTGTCGACGCCGTTCGGCAGGTAGGGATCGTGGAAAATCACGCGGAACCCTAACGCCTTGGCCCGGAGGGCTGTGGCCGTGCCGATGCGACCCAGTCCGACGATGCCGAAGGTCAGCTCGCGCAGTCTTCGCAGTCGTGGAGTCACCTCGATCGCCCAGCCGAGACGTTTGGCCTCGGCATCGAGGGGGAAAAGTTGGCGGCACATCGCCAGTGCAAGGGCGATGGAATGGTCGGCGACCTCTTCGGTGCCGTAGTCGGGTACGTTACAGACCGCGATGCCGAGCGCCGCCGCCGCGGCGATGTCGACCGAGTCGTAGCCGACGCCGTTGCGGATCACGGCGCGGCAATCTTTGAGCTTCGCCAAGCCCGCGGCCCCGAGCGGGGCATTGTGCCAGACGATCAGCGCCCGGGCGCCGCAGATGCGCTCGTCGAAGTCCGCATCGCTCTCGCAAAGGTATCGTTCCACCCGGGCCGCGTCGCCGATGATGCCCCGCTCGATGTGCGAGCGGCCATCTTCCTGCGGGGAGAGCGACCAGTCGATGATGGCGACGAGAGGGAGATCGGACATGCGTGGATGCCGCCGAGACTAGCGATCCGCCGCCGCCTGTCAAACCCCGCGGCACCGATCTGCGCCCTTGCCCGGGCGATGCCGGGCGTGTTAGGTGGCGGCCCATGAAAAAGACCCTGCTGATCCTGGCCTCCGTTTTTGCCCTCTCCCTCCACGCCGAAGAGCCCAACACCCTGACCGATGCCGAAAAGGCCGCCGGGTGGAAGCTGCTCTTTGATGGAAAAGACCTCTCCCAGTGGCGCAACTACCAGAAGGAAGGCGTCTCCGACAAGTGGCAGATCGCCGACGGCAGCTTCACCCTC
Source organism: Verrucomicrobiales bacterium (assembly GCA_041917795.1). GTDB lineage: Bacteria > Verrucomicrobiota > Verrucomicrobiia > Verrucomicrobiales > DEV007 > Arctic95D-9. Next base: position 198,154 of record JAYRWX010000036.1, on the reverse strand, counting down.
ACGGAGAAGGGCGGCGGTGATATCATCACCAAGGAGTCCTTCGGAGCTTTTGAGATCAAGCTCGATTACAAGATCAGCAAGGGCGGCAACAGCGGCCTGATGTATCACGTGACCGAGGAGGAGGCCACGCCTTGGCGCACCGGTCCCGAAGTGCAGATCCAGGACAACGTCGACGGCCATGATCCGCAGAAGGCGGGATGGCTTTACCAACTCTACGCGCCCACCGTCGATGCCACCAAGCCCGCCGGTGAATGGAACACGCTCCACATCATCATCACCCCGGAAAAGTGCGAACATTTCATGAACGGCACCAAATACGTCGAGTATGTCAAAGGCTCGGCCGATTGGGATGCCAAGGTCGCTGCGAGCAAGTTTTCCAAGTTCGAGAAATTCGGCAAACCCACTGTCGGCTTCATCTGCCTGCAAGACCACGGCAACGTCGTCTCCTTCCGGAATGTGAAGATCAAGAAGCTCGACTGAACCGAAGAGGGTTGGGTCGGCGACCCGACCCTCTGGAGTCCCTCATTTTGAACGTGGAAAAGCCGGCTCCTCGCGGAGCCGGCTTTTCGTTTGGTTGCTGCTGTGTTGTCGGGGGGTGACGAAAGACTCAGTAGGACACGATGTCGATGATCGTGTAGGTGCTGGGGTTGATCGAATAGACCTTGCCGTTGTAGTAGCGGTATTCGACCCCGGCGGGCGCGGCAGGCAGGCGCGTCATGATGCGGTCGGGGACGGCCTCGAAGACGCTGTAGCGCTCGCGCGGGATGGTGTAGCCGACCACGAGCGAATCACCGAAATCCGAAGTCGTGGAGGTGGTGGTCGTTGTGGTGGTGGTGCCGGTGAGGCTGCTGGTCTGGATCACGTCGACGACGGTATAGGTGTCGGGATTCACGGCGTAGATCGTGTCGCCGAGGATGCGGTATTCGACGCCGGTGCGGCGGTTCGGGATCATCTCGAGATAGGTCTCCGGAACGGGTTCGAGATAGGTGTAGTGGTCGCGGGGGATGGCGTAGCCGGTGGCGAGGCTGCGGCGGAATTCCTCGGCTTTTTCCTCGCCGAGTTCGCTGCGGGCCTTTGCGAGGGCGGCACCGCCGTCGGGCCCCTTGGTTTTGATGACGTTTCCGTCCTTGTCGATCTTGGCTTTTCCTTCGTCGGTCTTCACGACGATCTTGTCGTCCTTGATTTTGACCTTTTCCTTGTCGTCTTGGGCGGTGGCGCCGAGAGCGACGGAAACGAGGGTGAGGGTGGCGAGTAGGTGGGGTGTTTTCATGGCGGCTCAGGAACGAGCAGCGAAGGTGCCATGAAGGCATCCTCTGGCACAAGGTGTTGAAGACCAATGATTACCAGCCTTCGAAAGCGAGACGGAAAATCGACCCTGCCCGTGCCAGCGCTGCAAATCGCGCCGGACTTCCCTGCATGATGCAAACACCTCAAGCCCCGGGCGCCTTCTCCGCGGGTGGAGCGACCGGTCGGAAGCTGCCTCCAAGCGCGAGGTAGAGATCGACGCGATTGTCGAGCCTCTGTCGCCGCACCGAGAGGGCCTGGGAACGGCTCGTGAAGAGCCGCTGTTGGGCGGCAAGCACGGTGAGGATTTCCCCCGTGCCGTTGCGGAACTCTTCGAGGGAACGACGATAGGCCTCGAGGGCGAGTCGGGAGGACTCCTCAAGCGCCTCGACGCGCCGCGAGAGTTGGCGCTCGGCGGCGAGGGAGTTCTCGACTTCCGCGAAGGCGGTCAGCGCGGCCTGCTCGAACTCGGCGGCAGCGATCTCGACCTCGGAATCGCGGCGATCGATGTTCGCCCGGAGACGGCCGCCTTGGAAAAGAGGCTGGGCGATGTTGCCGGCGACACTCCAGATGCTGAAGTCGCCTGAAAGCAGGTCGCCGATGTCTTCACTGGCGCTGCCGAAGCTGCCGGTCAAACTGATCGCGGGCAGGAGGGCCCGTTTCGCCTCGAGCAGGCGCTGGTCGGCGGCGGCGATGCGGCGCTCGGCAGCGGCGAGATCGGGGCGTCGGTCGAGCAGGGAGGCGGGTAGGCCGGTCGGCGGCTGCGCAGGCATCCCGGGGAGGCGGGCCGAACTGCCGGAACGTCCGCTCGGATAATCTCCGGCGAGCACGTCGAGGAGTCGAGCGGTGCGGCCGGCGAGCTCCTCGCGGGCGGCGAGTTGATCCCGGGCCACGGACACGTCGCCACTGGCGAGTAGCAACTGCGCGGCGCTGTTTTGACCGGCTTCCTGGATGCCGCGCTCGAAGCGTTCGCGGATCGTGGTTTCGGTATCGGAAAAGGTGGCGATGGCGTTGCGGGCGAGTTCCACCTGGTCGCGGGCCTCGGCGAGGGCGAACCAGCTTTTGGCGGCTTGTCCGGCAAGGGAAAGTTCGGCGGTGGCCATGTCGAAGGTCGAGGCCTCGAAGTCCGCGACCGCCGCCTTTTTGGCCGCCCGGATCCGGCCCCAGAGGTCGAGCTCCCAGCTCAGGTTGAGCGAGAGACCGAAGCGATTCGCCCGCGAGCTGAGCACCTCGCCGGGCGCGGCCCCGGGGATGGGGAAGCCGATGAAGTTTTGCAGGTCGCGCTGCGCCGAAAACCCTCCATTCACCTGGGGATAGAGATCGGCACCGATGATCTGTGCATTGGCGAGGGCGACCTCGATCCGCCCGCGCGCCGCCTTGAGATCGCGGTTCTCGGCGAGCACGGTGTCGACGTAGGCAGAAAGGTCCTGCTGGCGGAATTCATCGACCCAATCCCAGTCGGGGGAGAGCGTCGGCGTCCAGCTCGAGCCGGCGATCCAGTGGGCCGGAGCTTTGACCGTGGCGAGGTGCTTCGCATCGGGCGGCGATGCGCTCTTGCAGGAGGATAAACCGACCAGCGCGAGCAGAGCCGCATTGAGGATGCGGGCATGGCGATCAGCAACCCGTTGGATGGTCCGGGACATCGGAGGAGCGAGGAGAACGGACGTTTTAAACGCCCGGGTGAACTCCGCAAGCGAACATTTCGCGGGGCCCGGAGGTAAACGTCTCCCGCACGCTCACGGACGCACCGTGGCCGCGGGAGCGGTCGGCTCGATGTTCATGATTTTGTCATGAATCTTCAGGATCTCCTTGGAGGTCTCGAAGAACTGGTTCACCTCCTCGGCACTTGCCTCGTTCGACTCGACGATCTTCTGGAGCTGGATCAGGTATTGGTTCATGTCGAGCGAGATCTTCGCCATTTGCTGCTGGGCGCTGGAGTAGGCGCGGGCCACGGTGGTTTTCGCCTCGATCAGGGCAGAGCGGCGGCCCTGGTTTTCGACAAAGGCGTCGCGCTCTTCCTTGAACTCCTTGTTCTTGAAAAGGCGCTTGCCCAGCGAGGCGGTCTCGCGCGGATCGGGCTGGTCGGCGGGGATCGCCGAGAGCTGATTGGCGAAGTAGCGGTCGAGCTCGCGGAACTCGTTCAATGGTTTGCTATACTGCTGGTGCAGGAAGCCGAGCCCGTTGATCACCCCGGTGAGCTTCGCCGCCTCCTCCCGTGCGATCTTTTCGCCGCTGCGCAGCCGGGTCTCGATCTCGCCGATGTAGGCGAGGGTCGACTTGCTGTCGTAAACGATCTCGTTCATCTGCGCGTAGGTGCGTTGTAGCTGCTCGGAGTGCTCCTTCTGCAAAGTCTCGACCTGGGCGGTCCATTCCTGGGTGATCCGCTCGATCTCGGCCTGCTTGTCCGCGAGCAGCGAGGACAGTTCGGCGTTCTTGCTCTCGGCCGCGCTGGCGAGTTCGGAGAAGGTCTTGACCTGTTGTTCGAGGGTCAGGGTCTTGGACTGCTCGTCGCTCCAAAGTTTGCCGAGGTAGATGCCGCCGCCGATCGCGCCGAGCAGGAGGATGGTGAGGATGACGATGGCCACCGTCTTGCCGGTGCTGGATTTGCCGTAGCCATATTCGGCGAGGGTCGCATCGGGGTCGAAGTCGCTGCTCATGCCGGGAACGTAGACGCTTTGAAACGAATTGCGAGGATCTTGCAAGGGGGAGGGCCCCGTGCGTAGGTCTACGGGCGAGCCCGGGTGGTTCTTTCAGCAAATCCATGAGCGGCACCGCACTGCGACAGGCATTCCTCAAGGCGATCCCGCCGGAGTCAGCCTTTCATCTGCTCTTCAACCACCTCCCCGGCGTCCTCTTTTTCGCGAAGGACCGCGAGGGCCGCCTGCTCGCCGCCAACCGGGCCCTGCTGGATCTTTATGGTTATGCGAGGGAAGAGGATTTCTGGGGCGTGACCGACTTCGAGCTGCTGCCGCGCAGCCTCGCCGAGAAGTTCCGCGCCGATGACCTCCGCATTGCCCGCACCGGCTTGCCGATGCTGGAGATCGTCGAGCTGTTCATCAGCCGGCAGGGAATCCCGGCCTGGTTCCTGACCAACAAACTGCCGGTCCGCAATCGCGAGGGCGAGGTGATCGGGGTGATGGGCACGATCCAGGACTATGAAAAACAGCGCGAGCTGCTGCCGCAGGACTCGGACATCTCGCCCGCGCTCGCCCACATCCGCTCGCATTTCCACCGCGAGGTCGCCATCCCCGATCTGGCGCGCCGCTGCGGTCTCTCGGTACGGCAGTTCGAGCGCAAGTTCAAAGAGCACCTCAAGACGCCGCCGCAGCAATACCTGATCAAGATGCGGGTCCACGCAGCCTGCGACGAGCTGCGTCGCACCCGCAAGCCCATCGCCGACATCGCCACCGACCTCGGCTTCTACGACCAGGCGGCCTTCACCCGGCAGTTCCGCAAGCACATGGGGATGACGCCGCTCTATTACCGGCGCGAATACCGCTAGCTGGCCTTTTGTCCGGACCGGAGAGGGTCAGGTCTCCGACTCAACCCGGTCATGTTCGGAGGCTTTTTCGGCCTCGACGGGGTTGTTCCGGAAAGATCGTGCCGCGAGGAAGGCGCCCATGACGACGATGCCGGAGGCAAAAAAGAAAGCGGCTCCTGGAACGATCGCCGGGGCCCGGTCGCTGATGAAATACCCGAAGATGAAGGTAAGCACGGGCGGAGCCATCGCCCCCGCGACACTCTGGAGGCTCGTCAGCGATCCCTGGATGCCACCTTGCTCGTCGTCGCCGACAGTGCGCGAGATCATGCCTTGGATCGCGGGCACGGCCAGCCCTGACAGAGATCCAAAAACGATCAGGGGGTAGATCATCCAGCCTTGGGTGGCGAAGCCGTAACCCGTCAGGGCGACCGCCATGATCCCCAGGCCGATCAGGGCGGAGCGCCTTTCGCCGAGTCGGGGGATGAGGCGCCGGTTCAGTCCGCCTTGCACCAGGGCCGCGGTCAATCCGACGAGGGCGAGGGAGAGGCCGGTCTGTTTCGGATCCCAGCCGTAGCGGTGGCCGGTGTAAAGCACCCAGGTGCTGGGATAGACCTGGTGGGCGAAGCTGCTGAGGAAGTAGGTGAACGACAAGCCGAGGACGAGCTTGTGGCGGCGCAACTCGAGCAGGGCCCCGATGGGATTGGAACGTCGGAAGCTGAACGCGCGCCGGTTTTCGGGCTTGAGCGACTCGGGGAGAATGAAGAGTCCGTAGAGCCAGTTCAGCAGGGTCAGGCTGCCGGCGGCGATGAAGGGATAGCGGAGGTCGTAGTGGCCGAGCCAACCGCCCAGGGCAGGTCCGAAGATGAACCCGAGCCCGAAGGCCACTCCGATGATCCCGAAGTTCGCCGAACGACGCTCCGGCGGACTGACATCGGCGATGTAGGCGGCGGCGGCCGAAAAACTGGCACCGCTGATCCCGGAGATGATGCGTCCCACGAAGAACCACGGGATGGTCTGGGCCGTGGCGAGGAAGAAATAGTCCAGGCCCGAGCCCAGGAGCGCGAGCAGGATGACCGGACGTCGGCCGAAGCGATCCGAAAGGCTGCCGATCAGCGGGGCGAAGAGGAACTGCATCAGGGCGTAGAGCCCGACGAGCCAACCGTAGTAGTAGGCCGCCACGTCGTCACCGCCACCGGTCAGCGCATTCACCAGCTTCGGGATGATGGGCGCGATCAACCCGATCCCGAGGATGTCGAGAAAGAGGGTGATGAAGATAAAGATGAGCGCCGGTTTGCGTGAGGACATGCGGGGACGGCCTGGGCCGGAAGGAAGGAGGTCGCGAAGATGGACGGGGAAGGCGCAAGTCGCTCTCCCGCGAACACGCCCGCGTCAAGCCGGATCTTCGGAAAGGGGGTGGAGCCGGTTGGCCAGCGGGAAGTAGGCCCGTTTCGACGTGGCCCCGGCCTGCCATACGCCGTGGATCATTTCGAGGGCCTTGAGGGCGTTCTCCGCCGAGCAAACCGGTTCGCGCCGCGCGGAGATGGCGGCGAGCCAGTCCTGGACGACGATGCGATTGGCGCCGTCGTTGCCGTAGAGGTGCCCGACCGGTTGGTGATAGGCATCGACGCCGACATCGGGCCAGCGTTCCCAACGAGCCACCCGCGAGGGTGAGTCCGGCGAGTCTTCGACGAGGAGGGAAAGGGTCGGCGGTTGGCCCGCGAAGAGCCGGGCGCGGCCCTTTTCACCGATGAACTCGATGCCCCAGGGCCCGTGGATGCGGTGCAGGCGCTGGTCGGACACGTAGCTGACGTGGATACCGGATTCCATCACGAACTCGGCGTGGATGGCATCGCCCAGCAAGGGGCCGAGATCCTCCTTTTCGGAGTAGTGGGCTTCGTCGGCGAGCACCGGTTCTCCGTTCCGCGTGATCGTGGCGGTGCAGTAGTTCGGTTCGCCGGCGAAGAGGCGGACGAGGTCGAAGAGGTGGTTGCCGAGCACGAGGAGGTCCTCCCCCCCGGCGCGGTGATCCATCATGCCGTAGACCTTGAGTTCGATGAGTTCTCCAATCAGCTCGCGGTATCCCGCGCGGAAGCGGAGCACATGCGGATCGAGCCGCATCGGATTGAGCACCGCGATGCGGAGGCCTTTGTCCCGGGCGAGTTCGACCAGTTCATCGGCCTCGCGCAGGGTGCGGGCGAGGGGACGCTCGCAGCAGACGTGGGCGCCGCATTCGAGAGCGGCTTTGACCATGGCATGGCGCTCTCCGGTCTCGCGAGGGGCCACGGCGACGAGCTGGGGCTTTTCCGCCTCCAGCATTTCGAGGTAATCGCCGTATCCGCCCTCCGCCCCGGTACGGAGCTGGGCGGCGTCGAGCCCTTCGGGATCGGCGTCGGCGATTGCGACGAGGCGGACATTGTCGAGACGCTGGAAAAGGAGATCGAGACCGTGGCCGTAGTTTCCGGCACCGGTATGCCCGATCACCGCGGCTCGGGTCCAACGAGGTCCCGGATCGGGTTCGGGGAGCTCGACAGGGAGTTCTTCCCCGGCTTGGACGACCTCGATCGCTCCCTCCGGTGTTTCCGTGATTTCGACCTCGCTCGCGGCATCCTGCTCCTCGGAGGTCGGATCGGGCTCCGGATCTTTCGGGACCGCACGCTTGCCGGTCTGACCATGACGAATCATCCCGGCTGCGGCCATCCCGGCGCTGCCAAAGAGAGCGTGTTTCTTGCCTTTCTCCTCGTTGCCCATGTCTTTTGCGGGCGAGACTAAGCGTGACGGAACTGTCGGGCAATCCTAAACTTCAAGCGTATCGGGCTCGCCATTCCGGACGCGATCGAGTGGCTTTCGGGGATTGCAGGCGGCGATGGAACCGGGCATGATCGCCCGGTATGTCGGTCAAAACAGCCTTTCTCAGGGTCAGTGGAATCGCGCTGGTGCTGTGCGGGAGCGCGGTTCTGGAGGCGGATGACTCCGTCTATACGACCAAGGAACCGTCCCGCGATGGCACCGGCAAGGTCTACATGGGGCGCGAGATCGCCCAAACCGTCAGCAGCCACGCCATTTCCTGGCTGGAGCGAAGGGATCGCGAGGCGGAGGAAAAGCCCACCTTGGTGATTGAGAATCTGGGGCTTTCACCCGGCGACGTGGTCGCCGATATCGGAGCCGGTTCCGGTTACTTTTCCTTCCTGATGGCCCCGCTGGTCCCCCAGGGGAAAGTCCTCGCTGTCGACATCCAGCCCGAGATGCTCGAATTCGTCGAGGGCCGCAAGAAGCTGAAACAAGTCGCCAATGTCGAGACCTTGCTCGGCACGATCGAGGACACCAAGCTGCCGGCCGGACAGGTCGATCTCGTGCTGATGGTCGACGCCTACCACGAGTTCTCCCATCCCCGCGAAATGATGGAGTCCATCGTGCGCGGGCTGGCTCCGGATGGCCGGGTCGTTTTCCTCGAATACCGGGGCGAGGACCCGAAGGTGCCGATCAAGCCGCTCCACAAGATGACGATCCAGCAGCTCACCGCGGAAATGAAGGCAGTGGGGCTGGAGTTCGTCGAGGCCCGTGACTTTTTGCCGATCCAGCATTTCGTCGTTTTCAAGAAAACCGCCCCATGATTGCCCGCTTTGTCCTCCTCGCCCTCGCCATCTGCCCCGCCTTGCTCCGGGCGGAGAATTGGAACCAGTTTCGGGGTCCCCAGCTGGACGGCGTTGTTTCCAGTCCCGGTCTGCCCACGAACTGGGACGCTTCGACCATCGTGTGGAAGGCCGACCTCGGAGGCAACGGCCAATCCTCCCCCGTGCACTGGGAGCAGAAGCTCTTCCTGACTTCCGCGACGGAGGGAGGAAAGGCCCGCCACATCCTCTGCCTTTCCGCGACGGATGGGAAGCAGCTCTGGAAAGACACCGTCGCCAGCTCGGAACCGGAGGAGATCCACGCGATGAACAGTCACGCCACGCCGACCTGCGCCACCGACGGCAAGGTCGTCGTCGCCTATTTTGGGCCTGCCGGGCTCCACGCCTGGGATCTGGAGGGCAAGAAACTCTGGTCGATCGATCTCGGGGTCCGCGGCGGCACCTGGGGTTTCGGCGCCTCGCCGGTGATCGTTGGAAACCTCGTGATCCAGAATTGCGACAGCGAAGGCCCGTCCCGCCTCGTCGCGGTCGATCTGACCACCGGCAAGATCGCCTGGGAGACTCCGCGCGAGACCAAACCGAAGGGTGGTTGGAGCACCCCGACCCTGATCGAGGTCGATGGTCATCGCGAGCTGATCCTCAACGGAGAGTTCGGAGTGCAGGGCTATGACCCGGCGAGCGGAAAGGAATTGTGGTTCTGCGAGGCTCCCACCGGCCGCGGTGAACCCGTTCCCGTGTTCAGCGGGGGCAAGCTCTACGTCGTCTGTGGCAAGCCGGGAGACACCTATTGCGTGAAACCCGGTGGCAGCGGGCTCGTCACCAAGACCAACCGGCTTTGGACCGCCCCGCGCAAAGGCGGCCGCGATCTGCCCACCCCGGCGGTGGTCGACGACGTGCTCCTCATCGCGAGCATGAGCGGGATCGCCTCGGCCTACGATCCCGAGACCGGGAAGGTCCATTTCACCGAGCGTCTCGGCGAGGGGATCGAGATGGCCGCGGCTCCGCTCGTGGCCAACGGGCTGGTCTATTTCCAGGTGGTCCACGGTGGTGATGTCATCGTGGTCCGGCCGGGAAAAACGCTCGAGATCGTCGCCCGCAATGCCCTCGACGAGAGCGCGAAGGATCTGACCTTCCGCTCCGTGCCCACGCCGCTCGGGGACCGGCTCTTGATCCGCGGCTCGACCACCCTCTATTGCATCGGGAAGTGAGGCTTCCGGGCACCCGGTCCGGACTTTGTCGAACCCGCTCCGGGGCTGGAAAAGCTCTGGACTTGGATGGGGGACCTGCTCTAGGCTGTGCGTCCTTGCGAAAATCCGCCATGACCCCGAAATCCCTCCTTTTTAGTTTCCTCGCGACCCTCGCATTCGCCGTTCCGGCGATGGCGCAAAAGGGTGGCGTCGCCGTGATCGATATCGATGAAGTGGCCCGCCAACTCGGGGTCGAGGAAAAGGTCCGCGTCGACCTGCAGACCATGCAGGACAACCTGAATGCCGAACTGAAGCGCTCGCAGGAAACGATGCAGAAGCAAATGGAAGGCGTCGAAAAGAAGGCCGGCGAGAACCCCACCGACGATCAGAAGCGCCAGATCATCGCCACCAACCAGCAGCTCAATGACGAGTTCAACCGCCTCAAGGCCCAGGCCCAGAACACCCTCGGTCAGGAGCGCGTCCGCCTCATCAACGAGTTCCGGAATCGTCTCCAGCCGATCGCGCTCAAGGCGGCGCAGGAGCAGGGATTCGAGGTGGTGCTGATGAAGGTCACGCCGCCGGTTTTCACCTACGCTCAGAGCGTGGACATCACTCAGGCGACGACCAAGCTCGCCCTCGAAGCCGGCCTGCAGGTTCAGGTGGCTCCGGTCACCAATGCCCCGGCTCCCGCCGCCACTCCCGTCGCCGTCCCGGCCGAGGCCCCCAAGGCCGGCGCGAAGGGCGAATCCAAGGAAAAAGGCAAGGGCAAGGGCGAGTGACCTTATTCAAACCGGCAGCAAATCCAGCATTTCATTCATCACATGGCCACCAAGATCGGCATCATCGGAGCGGGCGGCATGGCCCGCTATCACATTGAAGGTTTCCGCAAGGCCGGAGGCGAAGTCGTCGCCATGGCCGACGTGAGCCTGGACGCGGCCAAGGCCACCGCAGGAGTGCACGGCATCGACCAGGTCTACGGCGATGTCGCCGAGATGCTCGCCAGCGATATCGACGCGGTGTCCATCATCGTCCCCAACAAGTTCCACGCTCCGCTCGCGATCCAGGCCCTCCAGGCCGGCAAACACGTCTTCTGCGAGAAACCTCCGGCCATGAATGCCGCCGAGGTGAAGGACATGATCGCCGCCCGCGACCAGGTCGGGAAGAAGCTGATGTTCAACTTCAACAACCGCGCCCGGCCCGAGTCGCGCGAGATGAAAAAGCTGATCGACAGCGGAGCGGTCGGTCGCATCAACTCCGCCCAGGCGAAGTGGATCCGCCGCACCGGCATCCCGGGCTTCGGCGGGTGGTTCACGACCAAGGCGCTTTCCGGCGGCGGTCCGGTCATCGACCTGCTCCACATGCTCGACCTTGCCATGTATTTCATGGGATACCCGCGGCCCGTCAACGTGCTCGGCCAGATCTTCAACGACCACATCACTCTCAAGGAATTCAAGGGACCATGGGGAATCCCCGACCGCGAGGGTGGCGTCACCGACGTCGAATCCGCCGCGCACGGCTTCGTGACCTTCGACACCGGGCAGGTCCTCAGCTTCCAGATGTCCTGGGCCGAAATGATCAAGCGCGAGGAAGTCTCGGTCGTGTTTCAGGGAGTCAACGCCGGCGGCAAGGTCGAGCGGCTCTTCGGCACCGATGGCCTCGATGACACCGCCATCGACACCTGCGAGCTCTACACCCAGAAAGACGGCCAGCGTGTCGACACCTCGATCGAGGTCGAGGCCTGCGCCGACATGGGCCGGATCAACTCCGCCGCGAACTTCGTCGACGCGATCGAGGGCCGCGCCGAGCCGCTCAACAGCGCCGAGCAGGGGCTCTCGCTCATGCAGATCATCGACGCGATCTACGTCTCCGCCGCCTCCGGCAAGCCGGTCACGATCTGATCAGGGCTGCGCCTTTCCGGCGGATTCCTCGAACAAGCGTCGCCAGTGGTCGAGCCGCTCGGCGACGCGCTGTTCCATGCCGTGCTGCGAGGGTTCGTAGTAGCGCCGTCCCTCGGGCAGGTAAGCCTGGGGGATGTAACCCTCCTCCGAGTCGTGGCCGTAATGGTAGACTGCCTCACCCTCGGCGATGGCTCCGCTCGCTTCGCCGATTTTCTTGCGGGTGCGGGTGCGCAGATGGGGCGGCACCGCCAGGGTACGGCCCTCGGCCACCTCTTTCAGCGCCGCATTGATCGCCGCATAGGCCCGGTTGCTTTTCGGTGCGGTCGCCAGATAGACCGTCGCGTGGGCGAGGGGAATGCGGGCTTCCGGCATGCCGATGAACTCGACGGCCTGCTGGGCCGCCACCGCCACCCGCAAGGCGTTCGAGTCGGCCATACCGATATCTTCGCTGGCGGAGATCACGAGCCGCCGCGCGATGAAGCGGATGTCCTCCCCGGCGTGGAGCATTTTCGCCAGCCAGTAGATCGCCGCGTCCGGATCGCAGCCGCGGATCGACTTGATGAAAGCGCTGATCGTGTCGTAATGCGCGTCTCCATCGGCGTCGTAAACGATCGCCTTGCGTTGGATCGAATCCTCCGCCACCGCGAGGTCGATGCGGATGTCGCCGCCGCCTTCGTCGGGCTCGGTCGTCAGCACCGCGAGTTCGAAGGAGGTCAGCAGCTTCCTCGCGTCGCCGTCGCACATCGTCACGAGATGGCGGCTTGCCTCCTCTTCGACCACCAGGGACTTCTTCCCAAAACCACGCTCCGGATCATGGATCGCCGCATCGAGCAGATTGCGCAGGTCCGCTTCGGAGAGCGGTTCGAGCTGGAAGACCTGGCTGCGTGAGACCAGCGGACTGTTGATGTAAAAGTAGGGATTGTGCGTCGTCGCTCCGATGAACCGGACGGTGCCGCGCTCGATATGGGGGAGCAGCACATCCTGCTGCGATTTGTTGAAGCGGTGGATCTCGTCGACAAAGAGCGTCGTGATCTCGCCACGGGTGCGCTGGAACTGCCGGGCCGCCTCCACCGCCCGTCGGATCTCGGCCACATTGCTCTCAACGCCTGAGAGATTCAGGAATCGCGAGGAGGTCCTCCGCGCGATCAGTTCGGCGAGACTGGTTTTGCCCACTCCCGGAGGCCCGTAGAAAATCAGCGAGGTGAAGCGGTCGGCCTCGATCGCACGCCGCAGCAATCGCCCCGGACCGAGGATATGGCCCTGCCCGACGTATTCGTCGAGATCCCTCGGGCGCATCCTCGCTGCCAGCGGCATCGTCGGATCGACCGGGCGTTCCGTGAATTCCGAAGGGAACCCGCCCGCCGCCGAATCCTCCGATTCCTGAAACCAGTCCTCAGCCATGGGAGATGAGCTGTAAAAAATTGTAAGAAAAAACCATAATTTCGATATTTAGTTTGAATTACAAGATAATTTAGGCGAAAATTTCAAAATCTTTCCCCAAGCAATCCAAAGCAGCCCCAACGCAATCCGCTGAAACCATGAATGCCGCCATTCCTGAATTGAACCAGTTCACGCTTGAGAAACTGGGCCAAACTCCCTCGGTCGACAAGCCAAACGCCGAGGTCAGTTTCAAAGTCGACCTCGAACCCGCACGGGTGACCCGCCGCATCGTCGTCGGCATCATGGATGAATCGCGCAAGCGTGGCATCGCGGTCGCGATCTATCCGGCCACGGGGGAAGTGTGCGATCTCTGCAACGGCGGCGGTGTGATCGGTTACCTCGCGCGTTCGCCCCTAGCGCCCGGCCAGCCCATTCCCTGCGACCTGACCCTTTACCGCTTCGGGCAGAACTTCGTCTGCAGCGTGCGCATCCACGGCGAGATCTTCCTTTATCCCGCCTTCTCCCTCGGCGGCGCCGCGCGCCTCACTGCTTTCGTGGGTCAGGAGAGCACCGCCGCCGATGAGAAGGTCGGTTGGTCCGCCCTGCGTCTCGATGTGATCGAGCAGCCGGTCGCGGCTTGATTTTTTTTCATGGTTGCTGCTTGGCGGGCGCGGGTCGGGTGATCCGCGTCCGCCATTTTTTGTGGACCTGACCCTCTTGGGTCGTCGACCTGGCCCTCTTTGCCGCGCGATCCCGTGCTTTCCAGACCGGCGTGCTTTCGCCAGAGTGTCGCATGCTCCGATCCCTCTGCATTCTGGCCATCCTCGGTTCTTTCTCCCTCGCGCGGGCTGAATCGCTCACCGTTTATTTCGGCACCTACACCGGGAAGAGCGGTTCCGAGGGCATCTACCGCTCCACTTTCGATACTGAAACGGGCAAGCTGGGCGCACCGGCGCTTGCCGTGAAGGTTGAAAATCCCTCCTTCATCACCCTGTCGCCCTCCGGCACTCATCTCTACGCCGTTTCGGAAGGGGGTGGCGACGAGGGCAAGGTCACGGCCTACCGGGTCCTCGCTTCCGGCGACCTTGAGCAGCTCAATGGCCGGGGCAGCGGCGGGCAGGGACCCTGCCACGTCTCGACGGATCCCGCGGGCAAGGTTCTCGCCGTGGCCAACTACGGATCCGGCAGCGTTGCGAGCTACCGCATCGAGCAGGACGGCAGCCTTTCCGACAAGGTCAGCGTGATCCAGCACACCGGCAGCAGCGTCGATGAACGACGCCAGAAAGGACCCCACGCGCACTCCATCAATTTCTCCCCTGATGGACGCTTCGCCTATGCCGCCGACCTTGGCACCGACCGCATTTATCGCTACGCCGTCGACCCCGCGGGCAAGCTCGCGCCTGCCGGAGAGACGGCGGTGAAGCCGGGTTCGGGACCCCGCCATTTCGCGATCCGGCCCGGAGGTGAAAACGCCTACGTCATCAACGAAATGGCTCTCACGGTGACCGCTTTCAAGCGCAGCCCGGATGGTTCGCTCGTTGAAATCGCGACGGTGCCGACGCTGCCCGAGGGCGCGCCGCGCGAGGGCTCCACCGCCGAAGTGGTTGCGCATCCCTCGGGCAAGTTTCTCTACGGCTCCAATCGTGGCCACGATAGCATCGCGGTCTTCGCGTTGGATGATTCCGGCAAACCGAGCCGACTCGAGAACGAGCCCGCCCAGGTCGAGACGCCACGCAATTTCAATCTCAGCCCGGACGGACGCTGGCTCCTCGCCGGCGGGCAGAAGTCGAACACGGTCAGTGTGTTCCGGGTCGATCCGCAGACCGGCCTGCTTGATTTCGCCGGATCCAAAATCGAAGTGGGCAGCCCGGTCTGCATCCGTTTCCTCGCCCCGGCGCGTTGAGCCATGAGTCGCCGCATTGGCATCGTCGGTCTGCTCCACGAGTCGAACACCTTCATCACCGCGCCGACGCTGCGCGCCCATTTCGAGGCGGACCTGTTGTTGCAGGGCGAAGCGATCCGCGAAGCGATGGCCCAGGCCCCGCACGAAGTCGGCGGCTTTTTCGAGATCCTCGACGCCGCCGGGGTGGAGGTGGTGCCGGTGTTTCTGGCACGGGCGCTGCCCTACGGCCCCATCGCTCAAGAGGTCTTTGCAACGCTCGTTGCGGAAATGCTCGCGGGTCTCGCCGCCGCCGGACCGCTCGATGGCATCCTCGCCGCTCCCCATGGCGCCACCGTGGCGGAAGCTTGCCCGGATGCGGATGGCCATTGGCTGGCCCGGGTCCGGGAATTCCTCGGGCCTGATCGTCCCCTCATCGCCACGATCGATCCTCACGCGAATGTCTCGCCGCAGATGGTCGCGGCGACGGATGCGCTGGTCGCCTACCGGACGAATCCCCACCTCGATCAACGCGACACCGGTCGCCGCGCCGCGCGGCTGATGCTGGGGACGCTCGAGGGTCGGATCCGCCCGGCCCAGGCCCTCGCCGCCCTGTCGCTGGCGATCAACATCCGGGTCCAGAACACTTCGGATTCGCCCCTGCGGGAATGGATCGAAAACGCCGAGCGGCTCGCGGCGGATCCGGGCCTGCTCGACTGGTCGCTCATCCTCGGTTTTCCCTACGCCGATGTCCCCGAGATGGGGAGCGGCATCGTCGTGGTCACCGATGGGAACGAAGATCGCGCCCGCGAACTCGCTGAGAAACTCGCCGCGAGCCTGTGGGATCATCGCGGGAGTTTCGATCCGCCTTCGATCTCCGCGGCGGAGGCCTTCGAGATCGCCCGATCGCGCGATGGCCGCCCCGCTGTCCTGCTCGACATGGGGGATAACGTGGGCGGCGGATCGCCCGCGAACCGCACCGATCTGGTCCACGCCTGGCAGGGTGGGGGAGGGCAGGGCTCTCTTTTCATCTGCCTGCACGATCCCGCCGCTGCTGACCTGGTCCGGCAAGCCGGGATTGGAAGTCAGATTGAAGCGCGGCTCGGTGATCCGGATCGGCCCGTCTCCGGACGCTTCGAGGTCGTCTCGATCCACGACGGCATCTTCACCGAAAGCGAGGCCCGCCATGGCGGTTTTGTCAGGTTCGACCAAGGGCCCACCGCGATCCTGCGGGCGGAGGACTCCGGGCTTGTCATCATGGTCACGACTCGGCGGATGGCACCCTTCAGCCTCGCCCAGCTCACCTCTTGCGGCATCGATCCGCTCGCTTTCGACTTCATCGTCGCGAAAGGAGTGATCGCTCCGATGGCCGCCTACGCTCCGGTCGCCCGGGGTGGTTTCATCCACGTCGACACGCCTGGTCCCACCTGCGCGAGCATGACCCGACTCGACTACCGGCACCGGCGGCGGCCGATGTTTCCTTTCGAAAAGGACTGAACCGATTCAAAGAATGCCGTGGCGCCGGAAGACCTCCGCCACCGGCACACCTGCGGCCAGCTCGTCGCGGACCGTGTTTTCACCGGAGACTTTTTCCAGGCAGAGCTGGATCACTTCGGCAGCGCGCTCCTGCGGCACCACCACGACTCCGTCGCAATCGCCGAGGATGTAGTCGCCCTGTTTCACCAGCACTCCGTCGAGCAGGATGGGTTCGCGCAGGGCCGTCACCTCGACCCGTCCCTTGCTGTCGCCGGGGGACTTGCCGATCCCGAAGACGGGAAAATCGAGTTTTTGCAAAGCCCAGAGATCGCGGGTGCAGGCGGTCATCACGATGCCGCGCACGCCTTTGGCGAGACACGCGGTCGTCAGCAACTCGCCCCAAAAACCGCAGCTCTCATCGTGATCCGCATCCACCACCAGCACATCGCCGGACCGGGCCGCGTCGACCGCCTCCATCTCCAGCTTGTAGGGCTCGTCGGGGATCTCGTGAATCGCCTCGGCCTTCGCCGTGAAGACCCGGCCACAGACCCGCGGCACCGGCGTCAGCGCGTTCACCTTCGGCCCGAGATACTGCCGCCGGAAGCCGAGCGAATCGAGCACATCGGCGACCACCGCCGAGTAGAGTTCCGTGAGCGCATCGATGATTTCCTGATCCTTCATTGCCAACATTCAAGACCGGACCGACTCAGTCGGCAAGCCAGCGATCGCGGTTCGCGAGGATGAATTCGCGGTCTTGCCATTCCGGATAAGCCTTCGTGACCCGGTCGATCTCCGCGGCCTGGCCGGGTGAGAGATCCTCCTGTGGGTCGAGGCAGGCACGCGAAGGCAGCAGCCCGTCGCGGCGCAGCATTTCGTTGATGCCGGCGATGCAGCCCGCAAAACGGTGCGAAGGATCGAAAAAAGCCGCGTTGAAATCGGTCAGCGACGCCTGCCGTGCCGCCCAGTCTCGAGGACTTCCGGTGCCCGAGCGGATCTCCGCCAGCAACTCCACCGCGCGCCGTGTCCCCACCGCCCATTGCCCCAACAACCCACCCACGATCCGTGAGGGTGGCTCGCCGAACGGGAAAGGCGTGAGCAGGTCGTGGATGATCGCGTCGTCATTCCCCGTGTAGAGCGCGATGTCGCGCCGACCGGAGTCCGCCACCGCCCTCACCACATCCAGCGTCGCGTAGCGGTCGAAGGGTGCGATCTTGATCGCCACCACGTTTTCGATCTCCGCGAAGCCCCTCCAGAAGTCGTAAGGGTAGGTCCGTCCCCCGATCGTTGGTTGCAGGTAGAAGCCGATCACCGGCAGGATCTCCGCCACCTCGCGGCAGTGGGCGATCAAAGCCGGCGTGTCCGCCAACCGCATCGCCGCGAGGCTCACCAGACCGGCGTCGTAGCTGAGTTCGCGGGCGATCGCTGCTTCGCGGCAGGCTGCCGCAGTGTCACCGCAAACCCCGGCGATCATCGCGAAAGATCCTCCGGCCATCGCCTTCAACTCCGCCGCGCAGAAGGAAAGCAGCGGCTCGTAGAGCGCGTGCTCCGGCTTGCGGATTTCGAATTGGGTTGTGTGCACGCCCACCGCCAGGCCGCCCGCGTCGGCCTCGCGATAGTAACGCAGCAGGGCTCGTTGGTGACGCGGCGACCAATGCCGCTCGTCGGTCAAAGCCAAAGGCATCGCCGGAATGACCTGTCCGGCGAGGAGATGGGAGCGGAGGTCGGGGGCGGGCATGATGGGAGGTCACTCGGTCGGTGCCGTCAGCATCATTTCGCGCTGAATGACGATCGCGTAGTCATGCCAATCTGATCCGGGACCGCATTTGATCCATTCCGCAGTGGTTCGGGAAAGGGTGGAGATTGATTTTCCATTCCACATCGTCGCCATGTCGCCATCGGGTGCTCCGCTGTCGGGACGAAGATCGATCTTCAGAAGGTCCTGCACCTTGGGATTCAACATCGCGCCATCTGCTTTGATGCCCACATAACGGTAGTCTGCCGTGGCGAAAGGAATGCACCGGCCGGCCGATTTGCTCTCGACGGTCATGACGATGGAGCGGAACACGGCCGTCGCCCGCATTCGTAGGTGGATGACATCCCCCGGGGCGATCTGGAATTCGGCGCTGGTACCCTCGATGTATTTGTCCCGGTCGGGAGAGGTGTTCCGGTAGCTGAGTCGTTCGCCATTGTGGCGCAGTTCGACTTCACCTTTGGCAACAAAGTGAATCACCGCGGGAAATGTTTCCGGTTCCGGTGTCGCGACCGCGTCCCCCGTGAACCGGGGATCCTGCGTCAACTTTTCACGTGTTTGGCGTGCCACTTGCGCGAGATCCAAGCGGTTGAGCCGGGTTTGTTCCTGCTCCAGGGACACCAGAGCGTTCGCAAAGGTTTTCCTTAGATCATCACGGGCCTTGGAGCCGAGTTTCCAAAGACGCTCCCTCTCCGAGAGGTATTTCGACCGAAGGGACGACAGGGATTCGTGGTCGTATCTTCGTTCGGAAAAGGTCTTGGTGGCGAAGGTGGATCCATCTCCGAAAGCCTGGATTTCCTGTTGTATCGTCAGGGCCCCGTCCAGGTTGCCCTTCGCTGTCTCGGTCTCCATCAATCGCCGGAGGGCCTGTGCGAACGAAAGGTTCAAATCCGTGACCGGTTGTTCGATCCTGGCGAACGCCTCTTCGAACTTGCGCTGCAGATCATCCAGGGCGGGAAACGGTGCTGGCTCCTGCCCGAGCAAAGGCATCGAGAAGATGAGTAGGGTGATCGCAACGGTCACCCGCGAAGGCCGTTTCATTTCCGCATCGTCCGAAAACGAAGGTGATCCGTCAACGGGAAACAGGCCTCTGATTGCGTCAAGCCAAGACGAAGAGGAGAAAGTGGAAGGGCTGGGACTCGAACCCAGGACCAATTGGTTAAAAGCCAACTGCTCTACCAACTGAGCTACCTTTCCGTTGGATACCGGAGCCGCGATATGCGGCCTCGGGCGAGCGGGCATTTTAAGCGGGGCTCAACGGGGCGCAAGGAAAAGTTCCTCCAATAATCGCGAAAGTGGGGCGCCCCCGCGTCCGGTTTTGAAGAGCCGGAAGCCGGCCTCGGTGGCGCCACGCCAGTCGCATTCGGGATCGTCGCCCACATGCAGGATCTCTCCCGGCTGCAGTCCCAGCGTCTCGGCCACCTTGGCGAAAATGCGGGGATCGGGTTTCGAGAGCCGCTGCTCGCAAGAGAGAAAGAGGCCCTCGAAATGCCCCGAGACCCCGAGGTCGGTGAAGATGCGGCGGAGGCGCGAATCAAAATTCGAGAGGACGACGCAGCGATGTTTAGCCGCGACCGTTTCGAGGATCTCTCCGGCTCGCTCGATCAGCCGCCAGGTGCCTGGCGATTCGAAATGGTCGTAGAGCGATTCAAAGAAAACTCCGAAGTGGTCGTCGTCGGCAAAAGCGGCACCGGCTTCGCGGAAGACCTCGCGGACGAGTCGGCTCCACCAATGGCGCTCATCCCGATCGATCGCGGGAGCCTCGGCGGAGAACGGCGGGGAGGTGCGCTTCCAGACGCGGCCAAAGGCGGCCTGGATGTCATCGGCGGCGCAGTCCCGGCCATGGGCGGCGGCGACGCGGGCGTAGGAGAGGCCGACTGGTTCGCTGAGTTCGATCAAGGTGCCGGCGGCGTCGAAGCTCACGGCGGCGGGAGGCGAGGGGATCATGTGGAGAAAGCGGGAAGGCCGTGATTTTCCGGGAATCGCGACTTGATTTACGGGGATTTCAGTGTTGCCTAAGCGTCGGGCGGCGGGTATCCTTGCCACCCTGCAATCTTGAGATGCCGGAGCGCGAGCACCGGTCTGATGAAGTGGGCTTGTCCCGCTTTTTTTTGTCTCAACTTCAAAGGACGATCTGGGAAAATGACAAACGAACTACTGGCACTCTTCGAGTATTACGAGAAGGAGAAAGGGATCAAGCGCGATACGATGATCGACGCTCTCGAGACCGCGCTTCTTTCCGCCTCGCGCAAGAGCATCGGCCCGGCCCGGGAGATGCGCATCAAGATCGATCCTGAGAAGGGCGACATCCGCGCGTTCGCCACCCTGGTGGTCCGGGACCGCGTCACGAATCCCTACGAGGAAATCGATATCTTCACCGCCCGCCGCATTCGTCCGGGCATCGACACCGAGCAGGAGCTGGAGGTCGACATCACCCCGAAGAACTTCGGCCGCATCGCCGCGCAGACCGCGAAGCAGACCATGATGCAGCGTCTCCGCCAGGCGGAGAAAGAGATGATCTACGACGAGTTCAAGGATCGCGCTGGCGACATCGTCTCCGGCACCGTCCGCCGTTTCGAGCGGGGCGACGTCTACATCGACCTTGGTAAATTCGAGGGCGTCATGCACCAGCGCGAGCGCGTCTCCACCGAGGAATACAACGTGGGCGACCGCGTCCGTGCCTACGTCGTGGCCGTCGAGAACGGTGCCCGCGGGCCCGAGATCCTCCTTTCCCGCAGCCATCCGAATTTCGTGCGCCGCCTCTTCGAATCCGAAGTCAGCGAGATCGCCGACCGCACCGTCGAGATCCGTTCGCTCGCCCGCGAGGCCGGTTATCGGACCAAGGTGGCCGTCTACAGCGCCGACGACAAGGTCGATCCCGTCGGTGCCTGCGTCGGCCTGCGCGGCGCGCGAGTCAAGAACATCGTCCGCGAGCTCAACAACGAGAAGGTCGACATCATCCGCTGGAGCGATGACATCCGCGCCCTCGTCACCGAGGCGCTCAAGCCCGCCGAGATCAAGTCCATCACCATCGACGAGGCGAAGAAGTCGGTGCTGGTGAAAGTCTCCGAGGAAGAGCTTTCCAAAGCCATCGGCCGCCGTGGCCAGAACGCCCGCCTCACCGCCCGCCTCATCGGTTGGGACGTGCAGGTGCAGAAGGATGAATCCGCCCACGAGGCCTTCGAGGCCCAGGTCGCCAGCGCCGCCAAGGTGATCGCCAGCGGTGCCGGGATCGATCAAGAGATCGCCGCGACGCTGGTCCGCAACGGCCTCGCCAGCCTCGAGATCCTCGCCAACGACGTCGACGAGGTCGACATCGCCGACGTGCTCGGGGTGCCGGTCGAGGAGGCTCGCGAGATCCGCAACCGGGCCATTGTCGCCACCGGTGGCACGGTCGCCGCTGCAGCCGCCGAAGTCGTCTCCCTCGATGAGGTCGGCGAGGTGCCCGATGCGGATGCCGACGATGCCGTCGCGCCCCAGGCGGATGCCGACGCCGAGGCCGTCTCGGAGAACCAGCCCGAGGCCTGAGCGCCCTCCCGGCCAGGGCATCCGGGATTGACATTGCATTTCAGAACAGCACAGTAAATTTTCGCTTTTCCCCGGGGAACCGCCCCGCCTGCCCCGACCCCCGCCCTTATGCCTCCCCGCAAAAACAGCCCTGCCAAGCCCGCCCCTGCCGAAGGCGACTCCAAGTCGCTCGACGAGCAAAAGGCCTCCGCCTTGAACCTCTTTGAAAAAGGAGAGCGCAAGGAGGCGCGCAAGGGTCGTGCCGCCGCCCCCGCGGCGGAGCAGGGATCGCTCTACGGGCACCTCAGCAAAAGCAATACCGTCAACTCCCTCGCCGAGGCCAAGGCCGCCAATCGCGGCGCCGCCCTCGAGGAGGAGGAGAGCGCCGAGCCCGACAAGAGCGTCGAGGTCGTCGGGGACAAGAAGATCATCCACTTCAAGCCCCCCATCATCATCAAGGAACTCGCCGCGATGATGGAGCTCCGCCCCGTCGAGCTGATCAAGGATCTCATGGAAATGGAGATCTTCGCCCAGCTCAGCCAGGCGATCGAGCCCGAGATCGCCGCGAGGCTCTGCGAAAAGCACGGCTTCATCTTCGAAAAAGAGCGCCGTGAGAAAGGCGCCGGCGTCCACAAGGTCGAGGAGGTCCTCGAGGTCCCCGAGGTCGAGGACATCGCCGAGGTCGAGGAGGACAAACTCTCCATCCGCCCCCCCGTCGTCACCTTCATGGGTCACGTCGACCATGGGAAGACCTCCCTGCTCGATGCCTTCCGCGGCACCCGCGTCGTCGCCGGCGAGGCCGGCGGCATCACCCAGCACATCGGCGCCTACCAGATCACGCGCGGCGGGAACACCGTCACCTTCATCGACACTCCCGGCCACGCCGCCTTCTCCGAGATGCGCGCCCGCGGGGCCAATGTCACCGACATCGTCGTGCTCGTCGTCGCCGCCGATGATGGCCTGATGCCCACCACCCTCGAGGCCATCGACCACTGCAAAGCCGCCGGCGTCACCATCATCGTCGCCCTGAACAAGGTCGACCTGCCCCGAGCCGATCTCCACAAGTGCAAAGGCCAGCTCCAGGAAGTCGGCCTCACCCCCGAGGACTACGGCGGCTCCACCATCTGCGTCGAGGTCTCCGCCAAGACCGGCCAGGGGCTCGACACCCTCTTTGAGATGATCCACCTCCAGGCCGAGGTGCTCGAGCTGAAGGCCAACCCCCAAGGCAACGCCCGCGGCATCGTCATCGAGGCCCGCACCGAGGCAGGGAAGGGCCCCACCGCCACCGTCCTCATCCAGAGCGGCACCTTGAAAGTCGGCGACGCCTTCATCTGCGGCGTCGTTTATGGCAAGGTCAAAGCCCTCCTCGACGACCGCCAGAAGCGCGTCAACGAAGCCGGCCCCTCCACCCCCGTCGAGATCGTCGGTTACTCCGGCGTGCCGAATGTCGGCGACGAGCTCATCCAGCTCGAAAACGAGCGCAAAGCCAAAAAGCTCAGCGAAGAGCGCGAGGAAGCGGCCCGCCAGACCAAGCTCGCCCCCATCCAGCGCTCCGCCCTCGAGACCCTCTTCGACAACATCGAGCAGGGCAAAAAGGCCAACCTGCGCCTCATCATCAAAGCCGATGCCCAGGGCTCGCTCCAGGCCATCGAGAAATCGCTCAACGAGATCGAGTCTGACAAGATCAGCGCCGAGATCCTGCGCCAGAGCGTCGGCCCCATCACCGAGGCCGATGTGCTCCTCGCCAGTGCCTCCGACGCCGTCCTCATCGGCTTCAACACCAAGGTCGAGGCCAAAGCCCAGCCCGTCGTCAAGCGCGAGGGCGTCCAGGTGAAACTCTTCTCCATCATCTACGAGCTCATCGACCAGGTGAAAGAGGCCATGCTCGGCATGCTCGCCCCCGAGACCCGCGAAAAGGTCGTCGGCCACGCCAAGGTCCTCGAGGTCTTCAAGCTCTCCTCCGGCAAGGTCGGCGGCTGCACCGTCACCGACGGCCGCCTCGTCCGCCGGGCCCGCGCCCGCGTGCTGCGCGAGGGCGTCCCCATCTACGACGGCGGCTTCTCCACCCTGCGCCGGTTCAAGGACGACGTGAAGGAAGTCAAGGTCGGCCTCGAGTGCGGCGTCAAACTTGGCCGCTTCAACGACTACCAGCCCGGCGACATCATCGAATGTTACGAGCTCGAAAAGCTCGAGCAGACGCTCTGATCGCCGCCTCGTCCGGCAGCCCGCGTCGCCATCCTGGCGCCGCGCCCCTCATCCCCCTGACACCCTTCCCATGAGCCAGCGAATGGAGCGCATCAACGAACTGCTCAAGCGGGAGATCAGCTCCTGCATCGAGAAGCACTTCGAGTTTCCCGACATCCTCGTCACCATCCACGACGTCGAGACCGCCGTCGATTTGAAAGATGCCACTGTCCACGTCGGCGTGATCGGCAGCGAGGCCCAGAGCCGCGACGTCCTCGCCAGGCTCGCCGCCCGGCGCGGCTTCATCCAGTCCACCGTGATGAAGCGCGTCGTCCTGCGCAACACCCCCCACCTCCATTTCAAAGCCGACACCTCCGTCGAGCGCGGCGTCCACATCCTCAACATCCTCGACGAGATCGGCGACATCGAGCTGCCCGACGACCCCGACGGCCTCACCGACAAGCTCTGAGCGGCGCACCATACCCTCTTTGGTCGTGGACTACACCCTCTCAGATCTCTCGACCCGGATCGAGGCCGCCCATCGCATCCTCGTCATCAGTCACGACCGGCCCGACGGCGACGCCATCGGCTCCACCCTCGCCCTCGGCCTCATCCTCCGGCGCCTCGGCAAAACCGTGCGCATGGTCAACCGCGACCCCGTGCCCGAGTCGCTCGCCTTCCTGCCCGGCAGCGACCAGCTCCACACCCCCGTCACCCCCGTCGAGGTCGACCCTGCCTTCGACCTCGTCGTCGCCCTCGACTCTGCCGGGCGCGACCGCATCGGCGACGCCGTCTGGGCCCTCGCCCCCGGCGTCCCCGTCGTCAATCTCGACCACCACGTCAGCAACACCCGCTTCGGCGATTGGAACCACGTCGACACCGCCGCCCCCGCCACCGGGCAGATCGTCTACCAGCTCGCCGCCGCCGCCCGCTGGCCCCTCGATGCCGCCATCGGCGAGAACCTGCTCGCCGCCATCTCCACCGACACCGGCAGCTTCCGCTACCCCTCCACCAGCGCCGAGACCCTGCGCATCGGCGCCGCCCTGCTCGAGCTCGGCGTTGATGTCGGCCGCGTCAACCAGAGCCTCTACGAGAGTTACCCCCTGCGCCGCGTCGAGGCCATGACCCGACTCCTCGCCGGCCTGCGCCTCGATTTCGACGGACGCTGCGCCAGCGTCCGCCTGCCCCTCGCCCTGACCGAAGAGCTCGGCCTGCAGCTCGGCGACACCGAGGGCGTCATCGATGTGATCCGCGCCATCGACAGCGTGCGCATCGCCGTGTTTTTCGAAGAGTTGCCCGATGGCAAGATCCGCGTCAGCAGCCGCTCGAAGGAGGAACGCTACAGCGTCGGCGCGATCTGCGCCCAGTTCGGCGGGGGAGGCCACACCCTCGCCGCCGGGGCGAGGATGGCCGGTCCGCTGGAAAGCGCGGTGGAGCGGTTTTTGGAGAAGGTGGGGGAGGGGTTGGCGATCGGTGATCGCTTTTCGTCTTGACCCCTTTTCGCCAAGGTCACTAAAATCGATCCCGGTCCTCCCCGAAACTCCGCGCCCGCGTTGCACCGAACCGGCGAAGCCGGTCGGTGAACAGCGGGCGGGGCGATATCGGAATGTGATAACTAAGACTGTTCGCCCAAGGAAGACCCATCATCACAATGACGCTGGATCAAAAATGGAAGCTTTATCACGATTCTCTTGCATGCCTTGACGGGCTGCATGTAGCAAAGGACGAGAAACGAGCGTTTGAACTAAACCGAGAAGCAGCGTTGGAGGGACACGCCGACGCCATTTTGGCCATGGGGTGGTTCTACATCAATGGAGCTGGTGTTGAGCGCGATGTTGGCAAGGCGAAGGAGTGGTATCGTAAGTCCGCTCGGCGCAGCGAGCCCAGGGCGATGTTCAGCCTCGGACAAATCGCCTATGACGAACGAGACTGGGCTGATGCCCGGATATGGTTCAAGAGAGCCGCCGATGCAGGCCATCACAGATCGCTCTTCTGGCTCGGCAAGCTCTATTGGCGAGGCCGAGGTGTTGAACTGGACAGGAGACACGCGAACCAACTTTTTCATCGCGCAGCAACGAAGAAGGTGAAGGAGGCACAGCGGACGATTCGGATGCTAAACGCAAGACCACATGCCGAACACCGAATCACGCCGCCAAACGGTGCGAACAAGCCGGCGCATCGAACGGGCTAACGCCCGTCCGATGGCCTTTGACGTTCGGCGGAAAACAAATGAAGGGTCATCGACATGCATTGATCTGGACTTCTACTCTCGGGGTCTTATTGGGTGTTGCCTTGTATTTGCTTCCGCCTTCGGGAACTCATTTTTTGATGATGGGTGCGTGGATAATCTTGCCAGCCCTTCTTCTCATTGCGGTGATCTGCTGGATCGCTGTTCTTGGGGCATTTGTCTTCGCCAAGAGGAAGCCTGAACGTTCATTAATCGATTTTGCTTCAGGGACTTCGTATATCGCGTTTTCGTGTTTCTTGGCGATGGCTACTATTTGGGGTGTTGGCACCGTGATGTCGGCGTTGCGCGGCTGAGGACTCGAACTGCCGAACAAATCGGCGATGGCAATCCTATCCCCGTTGTCTCTTGGATTGACTCCCAAAGCTCGAACCTTTAATCTGCCATCATGAGGCCGCTCTCCGGGATAGGATCGCCATGCCTCTACGTATGGACCGTTCCACGGAGAAGAAATTGCCGTCGACCGCTGTTGCCGGCATTACCTTCGTGCTCCTTTTGGTGATCGGCCTCGCTGGAGGCTGGTATCTCCTTCTTTCTCGGAAAGCGGATCGAGTGATCTCGCCGATCGCGTCAGAGCTTTCCGGCGTACGATATGCTCGTTTTACCTTGTTCACAGGCACGGGAGCGTTCCATCCCGCCGTGCAATTCCAATACGACACCGTCAGTTTGGCTCCGACGTTTCTCCCTTTCGTCAAGGTTTCGATTCTGGGTGACGTGATCGAGTCCAATCCGGAGTCCAAATGGCTCGAAACAATTTCACGCGACTCAGAATCCGGGGCACCGAAGGCTGTAAAGAGTCTTCGTAGCTTCCGATAGTGAGTCGCTTCAGACCTGACATGAAATTCGGGACCTTCATTGCCTTGGTTGCCATCGGGCTTGCCTCCTGGCTGCCGTATCTGGGCCTCAACCACTACTGGGGTCACCTTCAGGCAAGGATTCCGGGCTCAGCGACGGGTGAAGTCTCGGGTTCGATTCTCTACTTCCTTCCCCGATTGTTCTGGGCCGGTGTGGCCGGGACCGCAGCGGTGATTCTGGTGGGGGCCCGTAGCGCGTGGTTGGATTACAGGTATCGCAACGGGTCCGATGCCGGACATGACGGAATGGCTGACTAAGAAAGTTTCCGTCGGTGACTCACCAACGACTTCTTGGTGACTCCCCAAACCTTTCCGGGACACCTATAATCCGGTTTCGGAACGGGATTTTTTCCAAATGGAATCGGGGTCGTGGAATCGGAATCGGGGTCGGGGAACCAATTCCCAATTTCGCCATCAGCCTTCAGCCCTCCGCGGCCGACGCCCCGCCCAAATCCGTCGCTCCCCGGGGCGACCGCCGCACCAGCCATCAACCCGCGTCATCCACAAAAATCTCCTCGATGGCGACCTGGAACAGCCGCGCCAGCTTGAAGGCCAAAGGAAGACTCGGATCATAGCGGCCGTTCTCGATTGCGTTCACGGTTTGCCGCGAGACTTCGAGCTTTCCCGCCAGGTCGGCCTGCGACCATTCTTTGGCGACGCGCATTTCCCGCAGGCGATTCTTCATCGATACCTCCGTCCCGAAATCAAGGTTCCGACTCCGTAGTAGGCCCACATCAGGTAAAACGCCCACTCCGCCCGAAATTCGGGAGCACCCATCTCGCGAATGAACAGGTAGCTGAAGCAGGTAAATCCCGTGGCGATCGCTGAAAACGCCAATCCCTCGGAGACCATCTTTCGCCACATTTCATCCAAATCGGAAATCGCCCGGATGACGGTGGCGGCGGTGTAAAGCAAAGGCAGCACCGGCAGGAGAACCCACCCATATCGGTAGGGCGATTCCTCTTGGTAAAGGCGGTTCAGCAAGAGAAGCCCAAGCCCGTAGGCCGCAAAGCCAAGAGCCATTCGGAAACAGTATTTTGATTTGGTTTTCATGTCCCCGAACATGTAAAGGATGCTTTACAAGTGTCAAGGGTGCTTTACATTCTTTTTCATCGTCTTTGCTTCGTCGCGGTGCTGGGAACCGCCTGGGAAGCGGGTTTTTTTGCAAATGTGACAAAAAAGTCTTGATTCGCCCCGCCCGTTTATGCTGATCTCGCGTCGAACCCGCCGTTCACCCTCGTGATCTTCGGCGGCGTGGTCAGCACCTACCACGACTGCTTGTTGGCGCGCGACAGCAAGGCGACCGCCGACATCCTCGCCTCAACGTGGCGCGGGCGGATCTGGAGGACAAGCTGGCCGACATGGGCAACTACGTGAACTCCGTCGCCAAGGGCGATCCGGTGATCTGCGAGTTGAGCGGCTTCCCCACCTACAACACGGCGAAGACGCCCGACTACGCGCCGCCGGCGGCCCCGAGCGATCTGCGCCTGAAACACTACGGTGTCTCGGGCAGCATCATCGCCCGCTACAAACCGGCGCGCAAACCGAGCACGAACGAGGTCTGGATCTCCACCGGCGACCCGAACGATGCGGCCTCGTGGACCCACGCGGGCACCTTCATCGGCGGCAAGGCGGTGCTGAACGGCCTCACGCCCGGCGTCGTCGTCTGGGTGCGCGTCCGCACCGTCGGCCTGCAAGGGGTGATGGGCTCGTGGAGCGATCCAGCCCAGATCCGGGTGATCTGACGCGCGCGAGGCGCGCGTCGTCCTTCGTCGTCCTATCCCGGGTCCTTGGTCGTTCACCACGTCCGACCAAGGACGAAGGACAAGGGACAAGTGGACGCGGCAAAGCCGATAACTGACTTCCGAATTGCCTTCACTTCGTTCCGGCCACCCGCTGCGCGTGTTCTGACTTCTGAATTGCCTTCACTTCGTTCCGGCTACCCGCTGCGCGTGTTCTGACTTCTGACTTCTGAATCCTGACTCCTACCCCCATGTTCGACCCCAATTTACCCGCCAACGGATCGCCGCTGGTCTCCGCCGAGATGCGGAGCCAACTGACCGGCTTGAAAGCGCTGATCGACGCCGTCCCGGCCGGCGAAGTGACCAACGCCCAGCTCGCTGCGGCCATCCTGACCACCAGCACCAACAGCAACCAGGTCGCCACCCTCGATACCGCCCCGCAAAACCCGCCGACGGTGGACGATTACGAGATGCTGCGCGGCAAGGTGAACGAACTGATCAACGCGCTGCGGAGATTTCCTTAGCGCGCAGCGCGCGCGGTCCTAGGTCGGTTGGTGCTGGGGTCTTCGAAGCGCCGGAGGCGCACCTCACCCGCCTCCGGCTTCCGTTTTGGTCTTGACGCGTTTTCGCCCCGATCATTAAAATCGATCCCGGTCCTCCCGGAAACTCCACGCCCGCGTTGCACCCGATCGGCTCCGCCGACGGGTGAACAGCGGGTGGGGTGATAGCGGAATGTGATAACTAAGACTGTTCGGCGATGAAAAGCACATTAGCGATTGCAACCACTCTGCTTCTACTTCTTACATCGATGTGCGAAGCAAGGACTTTTCACTTTAACTTAGTCATCTACGCGGCGGGTGAAGACACCAAGGTTAATATCCTCACCAGTGGCGAACATCCCGAAATGAAGGGGATTTCAGTTCAGGAGGCTGTCAAATACATCGAAGACCTTCAGACCGCCTCATCAAACCTCATTGGAATTTCCTCGGAGAATCTACTCTTGGATACTGATCCGATCTTGCTCGCTATTATTCGCCATCCAAGCGCAATGGTTTCGTATTTTCATCGGCCCGATCGTAGTTGCCAACCTCCACCTGAAGCTGTGGCAGTGCGACGCGCCGAACACGGCGCGGATGATCAACTGCCTGCCCGCGCCCAGTCGAAAGCCGAATGAATGATCATACCTTACCCTTGAAATTGGAGATCGCTGTCGGCAGGCAGTGACATCGCTCGACGTTCGGTCTAGTTGAACACCAATCCAGATGTATTCGAAATGAACAAGAAACTACCGGTCATCATTGCTTGCATCGTCTTCACGCAGATCGCGCCCGCGCCCCTTGCCGCCATCGACGAACTTCCCGCGACACCTCTGCTCCCGGCGCATTCAACCTGGAAGTTGCGATGGGACACCACGCTGGACGGGAAATTGAAATCCGAGCAGCCGGCCTTGTCTTGGGAAGTTGATGTCTGCAACCACCGAATCCATGTCGAGGGGGGCGAGAGTGTGCTCAGTGGAGAGATCGTCGATGGCAGATTCCCCGTTTTCACCCTCCGGCAGGATGATGCCCGAGGTTATGTCACCATCTACTCCGGAAAGTTGACCGAACGGCGGGTGATTGTCGGCACTTGGGTGAACACGTGGGGGCAGTCAGGTGATTTCCAATTCAACATCGGGGAATAGCCGGAGCCGCGCATTCGGTGGCCGGTCAGGCATCGGTGGAGCGAGCCGCCCGTCCCCATGCCCCTGAACGGCGCCGCGAACCGAACCAAACAGGCAGAGCGCGGCGCTCTCTCCCACCAGGACAAGGACGTCCGCGGGGGCGACAGGAAGGTCGCCCCTCCTTGGCGACGTCGATGGGCGCGGGTGCCAGGTCTTTGGTCATTCACCCTGTCCGACCAAGCACCCGATCCGCAGGATCGCCTTCTTTTCCCCTGCGAAACTTGCGATCTGGAGTATCCATCACCAGGCGGAGGTTTTTTTTGATGGGATCACAGGCGGACGAGCAGGGGAGAGACCAGGGTGGCTTGGTCCGATGGTGGGATGGGGTGGCGCGGCATCCGATGACGCACATTCTGACGGGTTTGGGAGTGCTGTCGCTCGATCTGGTGACGGGGCCGTACCTCTGGTTTCCGATCCTGTTCATCATCCCGGTGGCGCTGTCGGCCTGGTACTGCGGGCTGCGGCTCGGAGTCACGCTGGCGGTGGTGTTGCCGCTGGGGCGGCTGCTGATCTCGGTGTATGTCGACACCCCCGGGCCGATGCATTTTTCGTTCCTGAACGCGCTGATCCGGGTGGGGGTGCTGCTGCTGTTTGCTTATCTGGTCGCCCGCACGGCGCGCCAAACCCGCGAATTGCGCCGCCGGGTGGATGGCTTCGTGACGATGTGCGCGTGGTCGCGGACGATCGAGTATCAGGGGCGCTGGGTCTCGGTGGAGGAATACCTGAAGCTGCGGTTCAATCTCGACGTGACCCACGGGATCTCGCCGGAGGAGGTGGGCAAGTCGTTCGCGGGTTTCGACTTTGATCAGTTTGCCGGCGGAGGAAGCCTGCCACCGGAGGGTGGGAAAGATGGTGCCGAGGGTTGAAGGCCCCAGGTGGTCACGAAGGTGGTTCTTGGTTCGCCCACCGGCGTTCCGGCGTCCCGCGGGTGGGCAAGAGGGGGGAATGGATCGGAGACGGAGTGGCGACCCCAAGGAGGGCGGACATTCCTGTCCGCCCCGAGAAGGATGTCCGATCTAACACGCGCCGTTGGCGCTGGGTAAACGACCTGCGGGCAATGCCCTGAGGGTGCGTCCCATCCTCCCGGACTCCTTCGCTGGCCGCCCTTTACCCTTTCCCCTTGGTCCGGGTGCTTTTCTTCTCTTTCGTCTGTTTCTCGATGCACTCGATGATGACCTTGGCGATGTCTTTGCCGGTGGTGGACTCGATTCCTTCCAGACCCGGGGAGGAGTTGACCTCCATGACGAGGGGGCCGTGGTTGGAGCGGAGCAGGTCGACGCCGGCGACGTTGAGGCCGAGGATGGTGGCGGCGCGGGCGGCGGTGGAACGCTCTTCGGGGGTGATTTTGACGACGGTGGCGGTGCCGCCGCGGTGAAGGTTGGACCGGAATTCGCCTTCCTTGCCCTGGCGTTTCATGGAGGCGACGACTTTGCCGCCGACGACGAGGCAGCGGATGTCGGCTCCGCCGGCTTCCTTGATGTATTCCTGGGCGAGGATGTTGGCGTTGAGGCCGCGGAAGGCTTCGATGACGGATTCGGCGGCTTTGCGGGTCTCGGCGAGGACGACGCCGACGCCCTGGGTGCCCTCGAGCAGCTTGATGACGAGGGGGGCGCCGCCGACCTGGTCGATGAGGGCACCGGTGGCGCGGGGGTCGTGGGCGAAGCCGGTGACGGGCAGGCCGATGCCTTTGCGGGCGAGGAGCTGGAGGCTGCGCAGTTTGTCGCGGGAGCGGGAGATGGCGACGGATTCGTTGAGGCTGTAGACGCCCATCATTTCAAACTGCCGGACGACGGCGCAGCCGAAGAAGGTCTGGGAGGCGCCGATGCGGGGGATGACGGCGTCGAAGTCGTCGAGCCGTTCGCTGCCGAGGGAGATGCTGGGGCGCATGGAGGTGATCTCCATGTGGCAGCGGACGTAGTCGATGACGCGCATGTCGTGGCCCCGCTTCACGCCGGCTTCGTAGAGGGCGTGGGTGGAGTAGAGCCGCTTGTTGCGGGAAAGGATGGCGATTTTCATGGAAGGGGGAAGGGGGTGTGCCACGGGTCACGGGCAGTCAGAGGTCGGGGGTGCGTTTGCGTTTGCCGAGGAGGTAGGAGCGGGTGGGGTCGACGAGGAAGCGATCTTTCATGGCGGTGCGGCCCAAAAGCATGCGAAATTTCATGTTGTCGCGGTTGGTGAGGCTGAACTCGACCTCCCAGAGATGGGGGCCGAGCTGGACGGGGACGCGAATGAAGGGGCGGATCTCTTCGTGCCCGCCGGAGTCGCGGACCATGCGGGTGGAGGTGACGGGCAGGTCGCCGTGGACGGGGGTGGCGGTCTTGCGGGAGAGGGGATGGACGGTGAAGCGGACGCGCGGGTGCCCGGCGTCGTCGTGGTAGGTCTCGAGGGTGGTGGTGTGGAGGCAGGAGCTGCGGGCGCCGGTGTCGATCTTGGCTTTGATGCGCGCGATGCCAAGGGCGGGAATGGAGAGCCATTCCCGCCAGCCGAGGGTGTCGGGGCTGGGTTGCGGTTCGGTCACGATGGGGTGGAATGATAGCCGGTGTGGGCGGGTGAGGAAAATTCAATCTGTTTTTGATGCTTGCGGTGGGGGCGGGGCGGGTCTATGGCGGCTGCCATGCTCGCTGTCGTCGTGACTTTGACCTGCCACCCGGATCGCATCGCGGAGATGATCGCGGCGCTGGAGGCGAATGCCTCGCACTCGTGCCACGAGCCGGAGTGCCTGAAGTGGGAGTGGTCGCAGCACGTGGAGGAGCCGACGCGCTTTGCGATCTACGAGCTTTACACGAGCCGGGAGGCTTTCGCGGCGCACAAGGCGAGCGCGCATTTCGCGGACTGGCTGGTGGCGAGCGGCCCCTGCATCGCGGAGAAGGTGGCGGGGCAATATTGGGTGGCCGGGCGCGGCCAGCAGGAAGCTGTTTAGCAGGTAGCTGTTTAGCAGGTAGCTGTTTGGGATGCCAGATCGCCAAGCACTTCTCACGCGGCTTCGTTGAAGGTGTATTCGACGCCGAGGTGTTTGGCGATGACGGAGAAGAGCTCGTGCGAGCGGAAGGGTTTGGCGACGAAGTCGCTGCAACCGGCCTCGAGGGCGCTGAGGCGGGCCTGCTCGAGGGCGTAGGCGGTGAGCGAGATGATGACGGGCTTGTGGTCGGGATCGGCGAGGGCCTGGATCTCGCGGGTGGCTTCGGTGCCTTTTTTAATGGGCATGTCCTCGTCCATGAGGATGAGGTGGGGATGCCATTCGTTCCATTTTTCGATGGCGGCCTGGCCGTTCTCGGCTTCGGCGAGGACGAAGCCGGCTTTGCCGAGGATGCGTTTGAGGAGGAGGCGGTTGGTGGGCTGATCCTCGGCGATGAGGATGCGGACCTCGCCGAGGTCGGAGGTGAAGCCGTTGATGCGCTGGGCGGATTTTTCATCGAGGGCGGCGGCGACGGGGCCGGTCTCGACGACGGCGGGGGCGAGCTCGTCGCATTCGATGCTAAAACGGAAGGTGGTGCCCTCGCCAAAGACGGACTCGACTTCGATGTCGCCGCCCATGAGCTGGACGAAGCTGCGGGCGATGGGCAGGCCGAGGCCGGTGCCCTCGGAGGTGCGGCGCCCGGATTCGGTCTGGGAGTAGCGCTCGAAGAGTTTGCCGATCTCGTCCTGATGGATGCCGCGGCCGGTGTCGCGGATCTCGAAGTGAAGGCGGATGCGGCGGCGGAGGCGGCCGGCGACGTTTTCAGCCTCGCCGAGGACTTCGGTGGCGACGGAGATGCCGACGGCGCCCTGGGCGGTGAACTTGATGGCGTTGGCGATGAGGTTGATGAGGATCTGGCGGAGTTTGCTGCGGTCGGTGACGATCTCGCCGGGCAGGCCGGAGCGGGCGGCGAAGTTGAAGCCGATGCGCTTTTCGTCGGCTTTGTATTGGAGCATCTCGTGGACGGACTTGAGGAGGGGGATGAACTCGAAGGTCTCGTCGTTGCGCTCCATCTTGCCCCCCTCGATCTTGGAAAGGTCGAGGATCTCGTTGATGACGTCGAGGAGGTGCTCGCCGCTGCGGTTGATGATGTCGAGGGTCTCGCGCTGCCTGGGGGCGAGGGTCTTGTCGGATCCGAGGATCTCGGAGAAGCCGATGATGGCGTTGAGCGGCGTGCGCAGCTCGTGGGTCATCTTGGCGAGGAAGTCGCTCTTGGCGCGGTTGGCGACCTCGGCGTGGTGGCGGGCCTCCTCGAGGTGGCGTTTGTAGGTCTCCTCAATCTCGGCGGTCTGGAGCTGGGCGATGGCGATGCCGAACTGGCCGGTGAGGGCACCGAGCAGCTTTTGCTCTTCGGCGGACCAGGCGGGGGCGTCGCCAGCCCGGAGGAGAATGATGATACCGTTGGCGGTGTCGAGGAAGCTGGTCTTGGCGGCGAGTACGGTGACGGGCGTGCCGTCGGGCAGGATGTCGAGAATGGGATCGGGGATGGAGTCGGGACGGAGAAACGTGAGGACGGTTTTGGAAGCGAAGATCTGGCGGACGAAGGGATCGTCGTAAGTGAGGGCGGGGGCCTGGTGGTCGCCGGCGGCGATGGCCCAGTAGCCGAGCTGTTTGAGCTGGGGCCGGGAGTCCGCCTCGGCGTCGCGGGTGAGCTGCATGACGAGGCAGTGGGTGGCGGCAAAATCGAGGGTGATCTGCTCGAGGGGACCACTGAGGATCTGGTCGTCGGGGGTGTCGTTGCGGATGTTGCGGTAGGATCGGTCGAGCAACATGCGGTGCTGCAACTGGCGGGCGAGCGCGGCCTCGGCTTTGTCGCGCTGGGCGGTGAGCATGGTCTCGCGCATGCGCATCTGGCGGACGCGGCGGCGCAGGGAGATGCGGGTGAAGCTGACGATCCCGAGCACGAAACCGAGTGCGGCGAGGGTGCGGGCCCACCAGGTCTCCCACCAGGGAGGGGTGATGATGAGCTTGACCCGGGCGGATTCTTCCTGCCAATCCTTGCCATCGAGCGATCCCTGGACCTTGAAGATGTAATCCCCGGGGATGAGACCGGCGTACGTGGCACGGCGGTCCTCTTTGGAAATGATCCAGTCCTTGTCGTAGCCCTCCAGCATGTAGCGGAACTCGCCGCGGTTGGGGAAGCGGAAGTCGAAGTTGGCGAACTTCAGGCTGAAGAGGAGGCGGCGATCGAAGGGGATGCTGATCTCGTCGGTGGCGGCGATGGGTTTCTCGAGGATGCCGCCCTCGGTGGGCACGACGGTCTCGCCGAAGTATTCGAAGCCGGTCAGGATGGGGCGCGGCGGGCGGGGCATGGGCGGCAGCCCGGCCGGGTCGATGATGTTGAAGCCGTCCTGTCCGCCGAAGAAGAGGCGACCTTTCCGGTCGCGGACGATGGCCTCGGCGTTGAATCCGGCGCGCTGCAGGCCGTCCTCTTCATTGAAGACGCGGAACTCGTTCTGCATCGCGTTGAGCCGGGCGACGCCGCTGCGGGTGGCGACCCAGAGGAGATTGTTCGAATCTTTGACGAGCGAGACGATGTGATCGTCGGGCAGCCCGTGGATGATGCTGTTGTAGTTGATGATCTCGCCGGTGTTGGCATTGAAGCGGTCGAGTCCGGCATCGGCGGTGCCGATCCAGAAGATGCCATTGAGATCAGGGAGGATGGTGGTGGTGCGAGCGCTGCTGCGGCGCTCCGCCCCGGGAAAGATCTCGGAGAACTCGCGCAGGGTCTTCTGGCCCTTTTCGAGGAGGTGGATCTTTTCCTTCGAGACCAGCCAGATGCGGCCTTCGTGGTCCTGGGCGAGGTGTTCGACGAAGTCGACGGGTTGCTTTGAATCGATCCGGGCAAAGGTGCCGTCGGCGACTTCGAAACGATGGAGCCCGCCGCCGAGCGTGCCGATGTAGAGGATGCCGTCCTCGTCCTCGAGCAGGGCACCGATGTTGTCGTGCCCTAGGGTCGCGGGGATGGCGGGGTCGTGCCGGTAGCGGGTGACCTTGCCGTCGCGGCTGCGCCGGATCAGGCCGGTGCCGGCGGTGCCGAGCCAGAGATCGCCGGAGCGATCGACGAGCATGCGGATGAGGGAATCGTCGAGGCCGGCGAGATCCGCGGGCAGGTTCTGGTAGCTCCCGGTGTTTTCATTCCAGAGCGCGAGGCCTTTCATCGTGCCCACCCAGACCTGGTCATCGCGGTCGAGGACGAAGGAGCGCACGTTCTGGTCGGGCAAGCCGGGGTGGCGCGAGGGATTGAAGCGGAGATGGGTGAACCACTTCCGGTCGAGGCTGAAGCGGCTGGTGCCGCCGCCTTTGGTGGCGATCCAGAGCATGCGCTTCGGATCCTCGAAGATCGTGGTGACCTGGTCGTCGGAGAGGCTGTCGGCGTGCCGCGGCGAGTTGAGGAAATGGATGAAGGCGTCGTTGTTGCGGTCGTAGAGCGAAAGCCCGCGATTCGTGCCGATCCAGATGTCGGTGTTCGAGTCGAGGAGCAGGCAATTGATCTGTTTGCGGCCGTCGAGCGGGCGCGGGCGAGGTGTCGCGCCCTGCTCCTTCGAGTAAGTGAAGAGCCCGAGGCCCGCGGTGCCGATCCAGAGGGTGTTTTTCGCATCGGATGCGACCGCGGTGACCGGCACGGTGGTGGACCAGAACTTGGAAAAGGCTCCCTCGCGGCCATTCCATTGGTAGAGCTCGCCGGCGGCGGTGCCGACCCAGACCTCGCCCACCTTGGGTGTGGAGATCGAGGTGATGGGGGCGTTGCCGAGAGGGCCGGTGACGACGACCATGCTTTCCGTATCGAGATTGAGCACGTTCAGACCCGCATCAGTGCCGATCCAGAGAAACTTCTCGTCGATTTTTCCCTGCGCCGAGGTCTCCTTGGAGATCGCGAGGTCGGTGATCTGGTTGCTTCTCAGCACGGGTGCCTTGGCGGAATCCTTCAACAGCCAGACCGATTTGCCGGTGCGGGGATCGAAGCGCATCAGTCCGTTCGAGGTCGTCCCGATCCAGAGCGGCCCGGCTTTTTTCTGGGGAACGGCGACACAGCTCAACTGATCGCTGCTGAGTCCGTTCAGCGGATCGGCGACGTAATGCACGGTCTCCCAGCCATCGAAACGGGTCAGGCCACGATCCGTCGCCATCCACACGTAGGCCGCCACGTCCTGGGTCAGGTCGCGGACCAGATCGGTGCGGAGCCCGCCCGGGGTGGCCTTCGACAGATTGGTGAAACGGATCCGCGTCGACTCGTCGGGCTCGGCAGGAAAGAGGAAAGTGGCGGTCCCCGCAAGGAAACCCAGAAGATAGAGCGATCGAAGGGGCTGCATGGGGAGCGGATCGCGAGGCCAGAAATTAAAAAATTTGAAAATTATGAAAATTTCGTTAATTTAGGATGCCTTAACTATGTAAATAATTCAAGGCATTTTCCTTCCTCTTTCCCCTATTTATTCCGAATGGTTCTGCCTTCCAGAAGAGCCGCGGGCATCTCCATGGTAGAGATCCTGCTCACCGTGGTGGTGATCGCGGTCCTGGCCTTGATCGGACTGCCGACCATCAGCACCCTGCGGGAAAAAGCGAAGCGGGCCGCGACGATCCAGAATGCGAAGAACATTTCGCAGATGTCCCAATCCCTCGCGGCTCTCGGGGTGGCCCACGTCATCCCCGACTCGATGGGCGGCGTCTCGGCCACGGCCCGTCTGCTGCGCGAGGGGATCACGGTGACGGAAGGTCCGATGGCCGGCGAACGTTTCACCCTCAGCGGCATGACCGACTCCGAGATCGAAGACGTCGCCGACTATCTCTACATCCAGTACAACGAGACCGAGCTGCAACTCGTCTATCTCGCTCCCGAAGACCGGCAGGGGACCGGTGTGATCCGGATCTCCGACCGGATCCTCTATGCCTCCGGTCCCACGGAATGCTCGCTGATGCGGCGCGGTTGATCAGGCCCCACAGGGTTCGACTTCTTCGATCGTGCTCTTCGCCTTGACCCGGTCGATCAGGTCGGCGATGCCCATGGCGCGACGTTCGCTCAGGTATTTTTTCTCCAGTTCGGGCAACTCGGACCGCGGGATCGGCGTCGCTTCCTTGCGTTCGGTGACCTTGAAAAGATGGAAGCCGTAGTGGGTCGCCACGATGGGGCTGACCTCGCCGACCTCCATTGAAAAAGTGATGGCCTCGATTTCCGGCATGGTCTGGCCCTGGCGCATGAAACCGAGATCAATGTCGCGGTCCTCGTCCGATCCATGCTCGCGAGCGGCGGTCTCGAAATCCTTGCCCGCGAGGATCTCGCGGCGCACCGCGCGCAGGGCGAAAAAGGCTTCGCGTGCGGCCTCGTGGCTGCTCGGTTCGATGAAAAGCTGGCTCACGCGCACCTCCTCCTCGCCCATGAAGCGCTCGATATTGTCGCGGTAGTAGCGCTCCAGCTCCTCCTCGGTGGCTCGGTCGGGCACCTGCACCTCGGCGTCGATGAGCCGGTCGACGAGCAGGCTGCTTTTCAGCTTCGCGAGGATCATCTCGCGGTCGCCGCGATTGAATCCGGTGTTGTCGTAGAATTCCTGGTCGCCTCCATGCTCGGACTTGAGGGCCTCAAAGCGCGCCTCGACTTCCGAAGCCTCGATCTCGCCGAAACGCGCCACCGATTCCTGTTCGAGCAGGGTGCGGTTGACGACGTTTTCGCGGGCGTAACCGCGCAGCTCGGTGTCGCGGTCGCAGCAGACGATTTCGCCGAGGCTCTGGTAGTGCTCCTTCAGCGATTCGAATTCGTCCTCGATGAGCTCGTCGCTCACGGTCGCTCCGTTGATGATGAATGCCATCGCCCATCCTCGCGCAAATCCCCGCCCACCGCAAATGACGCAATTGACGTCACCGCGGGGCGAAGGCAGGCTGCGCGATGCCGGGAAAACTCGTCATCTTCCTTCTTTGGCTGGGCGCTGCCCAAGTCGTGGCCGCCCTGCCCGAAGGTTGCAGCCAGGTCGTCCTGGTGGTGACCGAGAAGTGGGAGAGCAGCGCCGGTGAACTGCGGTTGCTGGAAAAAGCCGCAAGCCGCTGGAAGAAGGTGAAGCATTTCCCCGTGACGGTTGGTCACAAAGGCCTTGGAATCGGTCGTGGCCTCCACCCGGCCGGCCTCCCCGGACCGGCGAAGCAGGAAGGCGACCAGCGCGCCCCGGCCGGGATCTTCCGCCTCGAGGGGGCTTTCGGAACCGGGAAGGTGGGGTTGCCGTCGTTTCCTTACCGCCAGACCGACCCTCAGGATCTCTGGGTCGACGAGCGCGATGCACCCCTCTACAACCAATGGGTCCGTCGGGATGATCCGCGCTTCCAGCCCGGCTGGTCGGTGGAGATCTTGCATCGACCAGATGGCCTCTATGACCTCGCCATCATCGTTGCCCACAACCGCGAACCCATCTTGCGGGGCGCCGGCAGTGCGATCTTCATGCATCGATGGTATGAACCGGGCCGCTCGACGATCGGTTGCACCGCGATGGATCCGGGAAATCTGCGGGCGCTCGCCAAATGGCTCGATGCCTCGAAACAGCCCGTGCTGGTGCAGGCGCCGCGAGCCTTGCTGGATCAGCTCGACCTGCCTGCCGGGATTAGGGAAGCGGCTCCGTGACCGCGAGGATGCCGGCGAAGTGGTTGGTCAGCTCGATCGGACCGGTCTCGTCGCGGAGGTAGACGTAGGAGATGTCACCATCGAGGTAAAGCGCATCGGGACAGCCGAGCACGTCGCGGAAGAGCTCGGCGAAACGATAAAGATTCGTCCGCCCGACCGCGGGATCCAGCACCGAGCACACCATCACCACCTCGCCCGCGGCGGTCACCGCGATGCCATTGCGGAAGCGGCGGCTGGTCGATTCGGCGCGCAACGCCGGATGGATGCGGCCTTTCTCGACGAGCAGGGGACCGGATTGGGTCGCCAGCACCGGAGTTTCCCCGAGGGTGGCGTAGCGCTCCGTCTCGGCCACGGCCGCGCTGCCGTCGGGTCGCAGGTAAAAGACCCCGTTCGGCTTCAGGTAAAAGTTCGGGGTGACATCGTCGGGCAAGCGTTTCGTGAAGGATGCGCGGTTGAGCGGCACCACGGTTTTACCCTCGGCGATGTGGAGTCCGGTCGGCAGGAAGTTGCCCTCGTAGATGCCCGAGTTCATCGCGAAGACGAGGCGGCGGCCCGAGGCCTCGACCCGAGCCGCGACGTTGGGAAAGGTGTTCGGGATGCCGGCTCCCGCCGAGAGATGGAGTTCGAGCCGGGTCGTTTTCGGATCGAAGCGATGGACCAGGTAGCGTGTCCCGGCGTGTTCGACCGTTTCCGCCCGGGCGGCGGAGGCGAGACAGAGGAGACCGAAGAGGGTCAGGTGGCGGACCATACCCTCTTCTATGGGGCGGATTCCGGCCGGTCAAGCGCCCCGGGGCGTGATGACGAGAAATCGGCGGTTGCCATCGCGGGGAAAACTTGCCACGCTCCGGCCCGCTTTCCATGGACACCCTGACCCCCTTCCTGATTCTGCTCCTCGGCGTCGCCATCGTCATCGGGATGATCATCGGCCTGCGCATCAATGCCTTCGTCGCCCTGATCACCGCCGCCCTCGCCGTGAGCCTGCTCGCCCCGGGCGCGCTGGCCGACAAGATCACCCGCGTCGGAGCCGCCTTCGGATCGACGGCGGGCGGGATTGGCGTGGTCATCGCGATGGCCGCGATCATCGGCGATTGCCTGATGAAAAGCGGGGCCGCCGACCGGATCGTGCGGGCCTTTCTCGGTTTGTTAGGGGAAAAACGCTCGCACATCGCCCTCGCCGGCAGCGGATTCGTGCTGGCGATCCCGGTCTTCTTCGACACGGTCTTTTACCTGCTGGTGCCGCTGGCGCGTTCGCTCTACCGCAGCACCCGGAAAAACTACCTGCTCTACATCCTCGCGATTTCGGCGGGTGGCGCGGTGACCCATTCCCTGGTGCCGCCGACCCCGGGCCCGCTGGTGATGGCGCAGCAACTCAATGTCAATCTCGGCACGATGATCGGGATCGGCTGTCTCGTCGGCCTGCCGGTGAGCATCGCTGGCCTGACTTTCTGCCTTTTCATCAACAAACGCATGCCCTTGGAGATGCGGGCGCTGCCAGGAGAGGAACTCGTCGACCCAACCCCCGACGCGGTGGATCGACCGCTGCCGGGACTCTTCGTTTCCCTGCTGCCCATCCTGCTGCCGCTCGTCTTGATCGGCCTGAGCACGGCCCTCGAGACCCGCGCCAATGCGGAACGCGCCGGTCAGGTCCGCGAAGCGGAGGTGAAGGATCTCGACGGACTCTACGCCGCCGTGACGCCTGCGCAAAGCGGCCCCCTTGCCGTAGTGAAGGCAGCGCTACCTCCCCGCGATTCCGCAACTCCGGCCTCGGTGGCGGCGGCGATCAACGACACTCTCACGAGCCGTAGCGCCTACGCCACCGCCACCAGCCTGGCCCGCGCCAATCTCTCGCTCGTCGAGCACGAGAACCGCAAGGTCCTCGAGTCCGCGCTGCCGGAGAGCGTCCTCGCGCGCCACGTCTGGGACACGCCGAAGCGCCGCGCCTCGGATTTCGGCCAACTCTATGGAAACGCCAGTTTCGCCCTGCTGCTCTCGGCGGTGGTGGCCGCTTTCATTTATTGGCGGCAATGCCGGCCCGGCCGTGAGGAGTTCAGCGCGGTGATCGAGCAGTCGTTGATGAGCGGCGGTTTGATCATCCTCATCACCTCGGCGGGCGGAGCTTTCGGGGCGATGCTCTCGGCGGCGAAGATCGGACCTGCCATCGAGCAGCTTTTCCAGGTCAGCGGCAGCGGGGGCGGGGGGCTGAGCCTGCTCGTGCTGGGGTTTGCGATCGCCGCTTTGCTGAAATTCGCCCAAGGATCGACCACCGTGGCGGTGATCACGGCTTCGGCGATGATCGCGGCGATGATCGAGGGCATGAGCCTGCCCTACAATCCCGTCTACCTCGCCACCGCGATCGGGGGTGGGGGATTGGTCGGAGCGTGGATGAACGACAGCGGCTTCTGGGTGGTGGCGAAGATGAGCGGGCTCACCGAGACCGAGGCGCTCAAGTCGTGGACGCCACTGCTGATCGTATTGGGAGTCGCCAGCTTGCTCGTCAGTTTGTTCTTCGCCACGGTGCTGCCCCTGACCCTGCCACAGGGCTGACCTTGTCTTTGGCCTTTGACGATCGCGGTGCGTTCGCGAAAGTGGGCGGTGCCCTATTACCTCCTGCTCCCCCTCGCCGCGGCGATCCTCTACGCGCTCGGTTCGATCACGGTGAAGCGGGCCCTGCGCGACGGGGTGGGGATGAACCAGTCCTTCCACCTCACCAACGTGGTGCTCGGCCTGATCTTCCTGCCCTGGTTCTTTTTCGGTTCCCATTCGGCTGAGTGGAGCGAGCTCTGGAAACCGCTGGTGATGGGCAGCACCTTCTTCGCGGCGCACTGGCTGACCTTTTGCGCGATCCGGCGCGGAGATGTCTCGATGGTGACTCCGCTGATGGGTACGAAGGTGGTCTTTGTCGCGATCACCGTGGTGCTGCTGACCCATCAGGCGCCGACCCCGAAACTCTGGCTGGCCGCAGGTCTGACGACCCTCGGGATTTTTGTGATGGGCCTGACCGACATGCACCGCGGGCGGCACTTCGTCTTCACCCTCGGGGTGACGCTCTCGAGTGCGCTGGTGTTCGGTCTCTCCGACGTGCTCGTCAGCACCTGGGCGGCGGACTTCGGGGCGATCCCCTTCCTTGCGATTGGATCGGGCACGGTAGGGCTCTGGTCGGTCGTGATGTGGCTTTTCCAGGGCATGCCGGCCTTTTTCCCCAGTGCGGAGGGCACGCCCTGGGCTTGGACCGGCGCGGTGGTGATCGCGACCCAGGCCATGCTGATGGGCATCGGACTGGCCTTTTTCAACG
The DNA here is from genome assembly GCA_041917795.1 of Verrucomicrobiales bacterium. Taxonomy (GTDB): domain Bacteria; phylum Verrucomicrobiota; class Verrucomicrobiia; order Verrucomicrobiales; family DEV007; genus Arctic95D-9. The sequence continues at coordinate 155,089 of JAYRWX010000036.1, read as the reverse complement.
ACCCGACCGGCATCAACATCATGTTCGCCTCGCGCGGCCTCTGGGTGATCGTGTTGGTGATGGTCTTCGGAAAATTCCTCGGCAACCGCGAGCACCACGATGCCGGCCTCGGCTTTCTCTGGCGCATCACCGGGGCCCTGCTGCTCTGTGTGGCCATCGTGATCGCCGTCAAGGAACGTGGTCGCATCTTGCAAAAAGAGCGCGAAAAAGCGGCGGAAGTGGCGGAAGCGCACTAAACTCCCGCGCATCAAAGCCCTCCTCCAGATCTATCGGATCGCCGTGCTCGTGGCCATCGCTTGGCTGGTGCGGGCGCATCACGACCGCGTCCGGGTCGAGGGGGCGTGGCCGGTCACGGTTGCGGAGGTGAAACCTTTCCTACCCGCGGCCCATCGGCTCGGGGTCGATGCGGGACCGCGGGCCGGTCTCGAGGTCGTGGACAACACGGGAGCGAAAATCGGCTACGCGGTGCGAACGATGCCGCAGAGCCGGGAGATCACGGGCTACTCCGGGCCAACTGATGGATTGATCGTTTTCGATGCGCAGGATCGGGCCCTCGGCGTGGCGATCCGGCATAGCTACGATACCCCCAGCCACGTCGAGGATGTGCGGATGGACTTCCTGTTCATGAAGAAATGGAACGGCCGCACTTGGGATGAGATCGCCGCGATCAGCGATCTGGGCGAAGCGGGCATCTATGGGGTCTCGGGCGCGACGCGGACAAGCGAGGCGCTCGCGAAGAGCATCACCCACCGTCTCGCGGTGGCGGAGGGCGCGGAGGTGACAAGGCAGATCCAGTTCGGTTGGCGCGATGCCTTGCTGCTCGGGTTCCTCGTGGTCGGCTCGCTCTTCGCGTTCTGGAAGAGGCCCGCCTTTCAGAAACGACGCTGGATTTTCTCCCTCGCCACGGTGCTCGGCCTCGGCTTCTGGCTCGGCGATCTGATTGCGCAATCCCTGCTCGTCGGCTGGGCCGAGAGTCGCATCCCGTGGGAGGCGACGCCGGGACTCGTGATCTTTGTTTTCGCGGCTTTCCTGATTCCCTGGCTGACGGGGCAGCCGGTCTATTGCCAGTTCATTTGTCCTCATGGGAACCTGCAACGCTGGACCATGGGCGCGCTGCCGGCTCGGTGGAAACGACCCCTGGCCGAGGATGGCAAATGGGTGCTGCGCTGGATCCCGGTGATGCTGCTGATGGTGGTCTTGGGTGTCAGCCTGCTCGGGCTCGACTTCGATCTCGCCGGGATCGAGCCTTTCGATGCCTACCTGATCCGTGGAGCCGGGTTGGCAACGATCCTGGTGGCGGTGATCAGCTTGGCGATCTCCTTCTTTTTCCCGATGGCCTACTGCAAATTCGGATGTCCGACGGGGTGGCTTTTGGAGTTTGTCAGGAAACGCGCCGGACGCGACCGGTTCTCGGGCCGGGACTGGACCGGATTGTTCCTGCTCGGTCTCGCCCTCTTGCTCCACCGTCTCCCGGCCGCCTGGTTCCTTGGATGAAACCCTCCTTGAAGCGTCTCCTCATTCGTGTCCCGGGCGTGATCCTCGTCGCTGCGGTCGGCGTGGTTTTGCTAGGCGGACCGCTGCGCGAGGCACGCCTCGAAAAACGGGTCCGCGCCCTGCTGCTGCAGGTGCAGGAAGGGCTCCAGCGCTACCACGTGGCCGAGGAGCTTTATCCGAAACGTCCGTTGAGCGGCGAAGAACTCGTCAAACTTCTGGTCGGGGGGAAGCATTTGGAGGCTCCGCCCTTGAACCCCTGGACGCTCCGGAGCTACGGCGATGGAGGCGAGGATTGGCTCCGCTACCGGACCGATGGTGCGGCCGAGACTTATGAACTGACCGTGGTCGCTCCTGATGGCGAGAGCGTGCTCTACCGCCTCGACAGTACCCGCAATCAATCGCTCGAGTGAAGTCATGAATGTCGCCGAATACAACCGCAACGCCTGGAACCTGCAGTCCCTCGACGGCTGTCGCTGGAGCACGCCCTATCCCGACGAGCAGATCGAGCGGGCGAAGACGGGCGATTGGTCGGTGATCCTGACCCCCAACAAGACGGTCCCAGCCGACTGGTTTCCGCGGCATCCCGACTTGAGCGGCCTGCAAATCCTGGCCTTGGCCTGCGGAGGCGGGCAACAGGTGCCGGTATTTGTGGCCGCCGGGGCCGAGGTGATCTCTTTTGAACTTTCCGACATCCAGTTGCAAAAGGATGAGGAAGTCTGTGCCCGCCATGGACTTCCGGTGCGTTTGATTCAGGGCGATATGGCCGATTTGTCGGAAATCGCGGATGCCAGTGTCGACCTGATCTTCAACCCCGTTTCGAACGCTTTTGCCGAGGAACTCGCCCCGATCTGGCGGGAGTGTCACCGCGTGCTCCGGCCCGGCGGTCGACTGCTCTGCGGGTTCACGAATCCCTGCTTTTACCTCTTCGACCACGCCGAACTCGAGGAGTCCGGCGAGCTGAGGGTGGTCCACCGACTGCCCTACGCCGATCTTCAGGATCTGGAGGAAGAGGCGCTCTCCGAGGTCTTGGAGGCGCAGATGATCATCGAACACAGCCACAGTTGGGAAAGCCAGATCGGCGGGCAATGTGCGGCCGGGTTCGCCATCACGGCCTTCTACGAGGACGACTGGGATGCCGAATCCACCGGCTTGCACGGGTGGTTCCCGCTCTATGCAGCGACTTGTGCGGTGAAGTGGCGCGAGTGACGAACTTTTCGCCGCGCTGCCCCGGGATCGGGGCTAAAGTTCCCGCGATGATTCCATCCCTTCGATCCCTACTCGTGACCGCCCTGGCCCTCTCGGCCTCTTCCGGCCCGGCCGAGGACTGGACCCATTTCCTCGGCCCCCGTTACGACCTGCATAGCACGGAGACGGGCTTGCAACTCGGCTACTCCGAGGCGGGGCCCAAGCTGCTCTGGGAGATCGAACGCGGGCGCGGCCATGCCGGTCCGGTGGTGGCGGGCGATCTCGTTGTTTTCATCCACCAGGTCGAGGATCAGGAAGAAATCCGCTGCGTCGCCGCCTCCTCCGGAGAGACCCGGTGGAAGCACAGTTACCCGGTCCAAACCGAGCAGAATTTCGGTGTCGTCGACGCCCCCCGCTCCAGCCCCGTCATCGACCTCGAGACCCGCACCGTTTTCACCCTCGGCAACGATGGAGATCTGATCTGCCTGAAACTCGACTCAGGCGAGGTCGCGTGGCAACTCTCCGTGCCGAAGACCTTCGGCGAGGGGCCCTTTTTCTTCGGCTATGGCTCGTCTCCGCTGGTGCATGGCCGGAAGCTGATCGTCAATGTCGGATCCGAAGATGTCTGCGTGGCGGCCTTCGACAAGACCAGCGGGGAAGTGCTTTGGAAAACCGACCACGCCTGGCATGGCAGCTACGCCTCGCCCATCGTCGCTCCCATCCACGGAAAGGAACGCCTCCTCGTCTTCACCGGAGGCCAGGTGAAACCTCCGACCGGTGGACTGCTCTGCATGGATCCGGAAACGGGGGTGATCCTCAGCGAGTTTCCCTGGCGCTCCGACAACTTCGCCAGCGTCAACGCCGCCAGTCCCGTGATGTGCGGGGAAAACCGCGTCTTCATCAGCGAGGACTACGGGCTCGGCGGAGTGATGATCGAATACGACGAAGCCATGCAGCCGCGCCCCCTCTGGACCTCGCCGACGCTTGGTTGCCAGTTCCAGACCCCGATCTACCACCAGGGCACGCTCTACGGGGTGGGGGGAAATGGCGGACTGATGATGGCTTACGACGCGGCGACCGGTCGTCCCTTCTGGAACGAAGCCTTTTATCAAACAACCATTCCCTGGCAGGGGCGACCGATCTCGATCAGCCTCGGTCACGCCCACCTGATCCATGTCGACGGAGCTTTCCTCTGCCTCAGCGAAGATGGTGCGCTGCTGCGAATGGACCTCGGCCCCGGCGGCTTCCAGATCCTCGCGAAGACAAGGCTCTTTTACGCTCCCGAGACCTGGGCGCCTCCGGTGGTCAGCGGCGGTCGCCTCTTTGTCACCAAAAACGAGATGGGATCGAAGCTGTTCTGCTACGATCTCAAGGCAGCGTCTCCGGCACTGTCGAACTGAGGAGGGTTGGGTCTCGCACCGAACCCTCTTGGGTCCCGGGCTTTTGGGGAAATAATGGTTTCAATTCCCGGCACCGGGGATACAGTGCGCGCCCCCGCCGCCCCCATCCCCATGAGTCCCGACGCCATTAACGGAGTGCTGCTCGTCGACAAAGGTCCCGACATGACCTCGCACGACGTCGTCGCCGTGGCGCGTCGTGCCCTCAACACGAAAAAAATCGGCCATTGCGGCACCCTTGATCCGATGGCGACCGGACTTTTGATCCTCGTGGTCGGCAAGGCCACGAAGATCCAGGACCTGCTGATGTCCGAGGACAAGGAATACACCGGCACGCTCGAACTCGGCAAGACTACCAACACCCAGGATGCCGAGGGCACCGTCGAGACCGAGCGCGAGGTGCCGGCCTTCAGCGAAGAGGAAATCGTGGCGGCTTTCGAACAGTTCCGCGGCGACTTCTACCAGACGCCCCCGATGGTGTCGGCGATCAAGATGGACGGTGTGCCGCTCTACAAGCTGGCGCGCCAAGGGAAGGAAGTCGTCCGCGAACCGCGTTTCGTCCACGTTTACAACTACCGCATCGACGGCATCCGCCTGCCCGAGGTCGACTTCACGGTGAAGTGCAGCAAGGGTTTCTACGTCCGCACCTACGCCCACGACATCGGCGAGGTGCTGGGCTGCGGCGCACACCTGAAGTCGCTGCGCCGGACCCGCTCGGGGAAATTCAACCTCGAGCGTTCCGTGACCTTTGACGATCTGAAGCACGGTGACCCCGGGGCCGTGAAGGACAAATTGCTGTCCCTGCCCGAAGTTTCGCGTCTGCGCGGGGCCTGAGCGACGTTTCTTCCCCGTGAACCGATGGAGGTGATCGAGGACATCCAAAGTCTCCGGGAGTTGCGGGGTCCTTTGCACCTGGCGATCGGAGTCTTTGACGGACTCCATCTCGGGCATCGTGCCGTGATCGAAGACGCGGCGCGCTCCGCCGCGGAAAAGGGCGGGACCGCCGTGGTGGTGACCTTTGATCCGCATCCTGTCGAAGTGCTGAATCCGGACAAAGCCCCCCGGCTGTTGACGGACACGCCGCACAAGCTCCGCCTGCTGGAGCGGGCTCTTGGCGTCGGGTTTGTGCTCTTGATCCGGTTCGACGCGGCCTTTGCGGCTTTGTCAGGAGAGGATTTCGTCGGAGCTTTGCTCGACCGCTCGCCCGATGGCGGCATCGCGAGGATCAGCGTGGGGCACGACTGGCGTTTCGGAAGGGGACGCAGCGGCGATCTCGCCCTCCTGGAGCATCTCGGGCTGGCAAGGGGATTTGCCGTCAGCGGGCTCGGAACGATCGAACTTGATGGCATCCGGGTCAGCAGCACCCGCGTGCGCGAGGCTCTGGCGGCAGGTGATCTCGTGATGGCTTCGCGTCTGTTGGGACGGAGCTACAGCGTCCACGGCAGCGTCGAGAGGGGGCGGCAACTCGGTCGCACCCTCGGATTTCCCACCGCCAACCTCGCGGTACGCCGCGAGCAGTTGCCACCGGCGGGGGTCTATGCGACGCGCACCCGGGTCGGACAAGAAGTCTTCGGCGGGGTCGCCAACCTCGGTCACCGACCCACCGTCGACGGGGCGGGCGCCGAACTGCGGCTGGAGGTGCATCTTTTCGGACTCGACCGGGAAATCTACGGCGAGGATGTCGAGGTCGAGTTTGTCACCTGGCTGCGGGCGGAGCAGCGTTTTGAGGGTCTCGAGGCGCTCAAGGGGCAGATCGCGAGGGATGTGTCGGCGGCGAAGGAGGTTTTGTGAGGGGTTGACAGAGCGTTAGCGTAAAGCAACCCGAGGTGCTTGAATCGATCGAAATCCGGTATTGACGAGGCGCACTGGTTTTGAAAGGCTATCGTCACTGGAGCGATCCGCGGGACAGCGAAGCGCTGCCGGTGATTTCTGTTTTTTTGACCAATTGTTATGAATCCGTTGTTACTTCTCGCACAATCCGAATACTCCAGCGACTCCGGGACGGCCGGGTTCATGGGGGGGATGATCGGTGGGCTGATCAATCTAGTCATCCTTGTCGTTCTTGTGGCAGCCCAGTGGAAAATATTCACTAAGGCCGGCAAGCCCGGCTGGGCTGCGATCATTCCGATATACAACATCATCGTTTTCCTGGAAATCATTGGGAGGCCGATTTGGTGGATCGTGCTGTTCCTCATCCCCTTCGTGAACATCATCGTCGGTATTATCGCCCTACTTGATCTCGCCAAGAGTTTCGGAAAGAGCACGGGATTTGCGATCGGCCTGATTCTTCTTTCCCCGATCTTCTTGCTGATCCTTGGTTTCGGTGACTCCCGTTACCAGGGTCCTGCAGCAGCGAAAGCCTGATGACATCGCTCAAGAAAGGCGCCTCCCACCATGGGAGGTGCCTTTTTCTTTGATGCGGATTAACCGGGTGTGGCAATTTGTGCTAGGGTTCCTGAAGTTGCCTGTTTGAGCTTTGACCATTCTTCGATCCAAGCATCATCGACGAGAGACATTCGCTTCGATCTCCGTCGCGGTACTCGTCCTTTCAACCAGTGCGCGAGTAGAGGCCGAACTTTCCCCCTTTCCCGAAACCACCGCCCAAGCCGGGGAAGGGAAAGATCTGCGGGAGACTTTGCTGCCGGACTTGGCTGATCTCAGCATCGATCCCCGCCGCAGCAGCGCGGACCGCATCGCCCGGCTCTTCAACCGCAACCTCCGCGACATCGAGGAGGCCCAGGCGGACCTCGTCGCCCAGCTCGAGGAGTTGCCACCGATCACCCGCGAGATTCAGCGGGTCACCGGATTCGGCTATCACTCCGGCACTGAAAAACAGCGGCCCAAATGGGTGCAGATCGACCTCGAGGAGCGGGTCTCGCCCGATGCCATCGCTCTTTTCCCCGTCACCGCCGAGGTCAACGACGAGACCGTCTACGGTTACGGATTTCCCCGCGCCTTCCGGATCGACATCTCGGACGATGAAGAGTTTCGCAACTACGAGACCATCGTCGACGCCCGCCTCGACGAGAACACCTCGCTGAAGCGCTGGCCCTACCTCCGCACTCTCGATGGATACACCGGCCGCTACCTGCGGGTCACCGCCACCGCGATGTGGCGTGGGCCGGGAAACAGCGAGGTTTTCGCCCTGAGCGAGATCATGGTGCTGAAGGGCGGGCGCAACCTCGCCGTCGGCAAACCGGTCAAAGCTCTCGACACCGAGGATCGGGCCGACCAGTGGTCCACCCGTTTCGTCAGCGACGGCATCACCACCCTCGGCATCCCCCACGGTGAAGAGGTCAGTCCGACCCTCGGATTCCGCTCCCGTTCCGAAGGGCCGGCGACGAGCAGTTGGGTGCAGGTGGATCTGGGTGAGGCGATGAAAATCGACCAGGTGGAGATCATTCTCGCCGATCCTCCGGCCACGGTCCCGGATCCGACGGTGCGATTCCCGTATCCGATGACGATCGAGGTCTCCGAGGCTCCCGACATGCGTCAGGCCGAAGTGATCGGCCGCTTCAATCCGTCGCAGATCGGGATGATCGGGGCAAATCCGTTGATCGTGCCGGTGAAGGACGCATATGGCCGCTACGTGCGCGTGGCGGTGGAAGGCAACAAGAACCCGGTGCGGATGGGGTTCGATCTCGCCGAGCTGATGGTCTACTCGGGCACCCGCAACGTCGCCCGCGGCAAGCCGGTGACGGCCTCGCATCCTCTCGTGATCCGCAACTGGTCGCCCGATTTCCTCGTCGACGGCTACAGCAGCCGCCGCAATCTGGTGGACTACGATGACTGGATCGCGGAATTGGTGAAGCGGAACCGCCTGGTGCGCAGTTGGATCGAAAAGGAGGAGCGCCGGCTCGAGCTGGTGGATCAGACGGTCACCCGGGGTGTCACATCGATGGGCGGCGGCCTGGCCGGCATCCTAACCTTCGTGCTGGTGATCCTGTCGCGGGGTCGGGTGAAGCGCCGCAAGGATTTGGAGGCCCTTCGCCAACGCATCGCCAGCGACCTGCACGACGACATCGGCAGCAACCTTTCCAGCATCGCCCTGTTGGCCGAGCTTGGCAAAACCGAGGTCGACGAACCCGGTTTGGTCCTCGAGGAACTCACCGACATCAAGGCCACCGCCGACAAGACGATCGAGTCGATGCGCGACATCGTCTGGCTGATCCGGCCCGGGGAGGAGACCTGGCAGCAGATGCTGACCCGCTTCCGCGAGACCGCTTCGAAGCTGCTCCGGGCGCACGAATACACCTTCACCGTACAAGGCGAAAACAACGATGACCGGCTGCCTCTCGAGTTCAAGCGCGACCTGTTCCTGATCTACAAGGAGGTCCTCAACAACATCGTCCGCCACGCCGAGGCGAGCGTGGTGAGCATTGAGATCGACTGCAAGCGGGGCCGCCTCCAGATGCGCATCGTCGACAACGGCAAGGGCTTCAACAATCTCGACCAGGAGTTCCGCGAAGGGAACGGACTGCGGAACCTGCGCATGAGAGCCCAGGCCATCGGCGGCAGCCTGCGGGTCAGGAGCGCGCTGGGGGAGGGGACCACGGTGCAATTGACCCTGCCAATGCCCTGATTCCGTGAGATTTTTCAGATGCAAAGCCGCTTGAACCGGCCAAACTACCCGCAACGATCGAATTATGAGCGAGGAACGGCAAAGCGAAGACGCCTCCAACAAGGCACCGACAAAGGTCTGGATGGTGGAGGACAATGAAACGCTGCGGCGGACCGTTGCCCGCGTCCTTGATCGGCAGAAGGACATGCGTTGCGTCCACCAATATGAGCGCTGCGAGGATGCGATCGAAGCCCTGGTCGCCGGAGAGCGTCCCGATGTGATGCTCTTCGACATCGGCCTGCCGGGCATGAGCGGGATCGAAGGGATCCGCCGGATCAAAACGGCCCTTCCGGAGATCGAGATTCTGGTCTTTTCCGTCTTTGACGACAACGAGAAGGTGTTCAACGCAATCTGCGCCGGAGCCTCTGGCTATCTCCTCAAGACCTCCAGCATGGGCGAAATCCCCGACGCGATTCGCGAGATCCTCGCCGGTGGCGCCCCGATCAATGCCTTGATCGCCCGCCGAGTTCTCGACATGTTCAGCGACCTCGCCCCGCAGAGCCGCGACTACGGCCTGACCGAACGCGAAAAGGAAGTGCTCGAACAGATGGTGGAAGGTCTCACCAAGAAAGAGATCGCCGACCAGCTTGATCTCAGTTTCCACACCGTCGACAAGCACATCCGTGGCATCTACAGCAAGCTGCATGTGAACACGATGACCGGCGCGGTCGCGAAGGCGCTGAAGGAAGGTCTGCTGCCGAAGACCTGAGGTCTCTACGTAGACTCGCTTCAAATTCAGCCCCCGGCTGGAAAGGTTTTGACAGCCCGGGGCGTGGCATCATACTGGCGTCCCATGGGGGCTGCTTTTCTTTCAAGCGAAAGAGATGTTCCGTGTCGCATTTCGCCGCGCGGTAGTCGCTCCCGGCTTTCCGGATCCGCTTTCTAGCTATGGAAGGGAGCCGCAAATCTGCCAAATTCCGGTTCCCTCGGCCCTTTCATTCCGCCGCGATCGGGATCGTCCGACTTTATCAGCAGAGCGAGGGGAGGAGACGTCTCTATCCGGTCTGTGGGTGTCAGCCGTGCTGCTCCAAGTATGCCGTGGAGTGCCTCCGCAGGTTTTCACTCGTAAAGTCCGCCCGATTGCTCTTGAGGCGCGCGCGGCGATGCAAAGGCACGGCATTTGTTGTTGAAACTCCCCTCATTCAATCCAACCAGCACGTGAGATGAAGTACTACTACAGCACGGACGGTTCGCCTTCGCAGGGACCCGTTGAAATTGCCGAATTGCAAAGACTCAACGACATCGGTGTGATCGGTCCCCGGACCTTGGTCGTGGGAGAAGGCGGCGAGGTCGAGTGGCGAAGGCTTGAAGAGGTGATTCCATCGAAAGCAACTCCCCCGGCGATGCCTAAGTCCTCTCCTCCGGCGATTGTTCCCCATGCCGACATGTTGCCCCAGAAGAAAGGGCGCCAATACAAGGTGGTCGTACTGACCACCGGCTGTTTCACGGGCACGATGGATCCTTTCAAGCTGCAAAACACGCTGAACGCCCATGCCGTGGACGGTTGGAAATTTTCGAAGTCGATCCATGAGGAGCAAAAGATTCTGGGGATCTTCTCCCGTGAGGCGCACTTCCTGATCTTCGAGCGTTCGGTGTGACCTCAGGGCACCGCTTTTCAGCATCGCCGCCGCTTGATCCCGGGGGAATTCGCCGCTAGCAGTGCGGATGCTCAGCATCGGCATTGATAGTGGCACCCAGAGCACGAAGGCCATCGTGCTCGACCTCGAATCGGGGGCGATCGTGGCCCAGGCCTCGCGTCATCACGACCTCATCGCGGGGCTGCCTGCGGGACACCTCGAGCAGCATCCCGAGGACTGGTGGCAGGCCCTCGATGGCGCGGTCCGTGAATGCCTCGATGCGCTCGGAGACCGGCGCGGCGAGGTGCAGTCCATCGGCGTGAGCGGTCAGCAACACGGGCTCGTGGTGCTCGATGCGGCCGATGCCGTGATCCGCCCGGCGAAACTCTGGTGCGACACTTCAACGGTGAGCCAATGCGAGGCTTTCGAAAGCGCCTTCGGCGGGAAGGCGGGCCTGATCGAGCGCAGCGGCAACGCCATGCTGCCTGGCTACACGATCCCGAAGCTGCTCTGGCTGAAGGAAAACGAGCCGGACGCTTTTGCGAGGGTGGCGGCGATTCTGTTGCCCCACGATTACTTGAACTTCCGTCTCACCGGGGTGAAGCGCATGGAATTCGGAGATGCCTCGGGCATGGGCATCCTCAATGTGCGGTCCCGCTCGTGGGACCTCGACTTGGTCCGCTTCGTCGATCCGCGGGTTGAGTCCATGCTCCCGGAACTGGGCTCGTCGAATGCGATTCACGGCACCCTTTCTCCCGAACTTGCAGCGTCGTGGGGGCTCGCTGGAGACATCCTCGTCAGCGCCGGGGGCGGCGACAACATGATGGGGGCGATCGGCACCGGCAACCTCGGTGGTGGGGTCGTCACGGCGAGTTTCGGGACCTCGGGCACCCTTTACGCCTGCTCCGAAAAGCCCATCATCGATCCGGCGGGGGAAGTAGCGGCTTTCTGCGACAGCACCGACCGCTGGCTGCCGCTGGTCTGCACGATGAACGTGACGGTGGTGACCGAGCAGGTGCGCGGTTGGTTTGGCTGGGATCTGGCAAGGCTGGAGAGCGAAATCGCGTCGGTGCTCGCCGGAGCCTCCGGGGTCGCCTTTTTGCCCTATCTGAACGGCGAACGCACCCCGAACCTGCCGAAGGGCAGCGGGGTGCTCCATGGGCTGGGACTGACGAACGCGAGCCCCGCGCATGTGGCGCGGGCCGCGATGGAGGGCGCGACCCTCGGGCTTGGTTATGGGCTGAGACGATTTGCCGAACTGGGCGTGAGCCCGTCGGAGATCCGTCTGACCGGCGGGGGCAGCAAGAGCGCGGTTTGGCGCCAGATCGCGGCGGATGTCTTCGGCGTGCCGGTGGTGGGCCTGGCCACGGCGGAGGGTGCGGGGCTGGGAGCCGCGATCCAGGCGGCGTTCGTGGCCGGGGCGGGATCGCTCGAAGCGCTCGCCGGACGGCTCGTGGCCCTCGACGAATCCTCGCGCTGTCAGCCGGATGCGGAAAACGTCGCCATTTATCGCGCGGCCGGGGAGCGGCAGGATGCGCTGACGCGCTTGCTGCGGGAAAACGGATGGCTGTGAGCGACTCCAGCATTTCACGACTGCCGGATCGGGAAGGGGCCATTGCGACCTATCCTTTCAAGGCTCGTTGCATCGGCTTTGCCGGGGCGATGCTGATCCGTTTGATATCGCTGACCCTGCGCTGGCGTCTCCACGATCCCGCCGGGATTTCGTCGGCACCTCCCGATCGTCCCATGATCTGGGCCTTCTGGCACAACCGCATTTTTGTGGTGCCGACTGTTTATCACCGCTACCTCAAAGGCCGCAAAGGTGCGGTGCTGACCAGTGCGAGCAAGGATGGTGAGATCATCGCGGCGGTGATCGCCCGTTTCGGCTGCGCCGCGGTGCGAGGTTCCTCCTCCCGGCGGGGCGCGACGGCTCTGCTCGGCCTCCTCGACTGGGTTCGCGACGGCTATGACGTGGCGATCGTACCCGATGGACCACGGGGGCCCCGCTACCGCCTCGGTCCGGGCGTGGTCAAGCTGGCGGAGCTGACCGGTGCGCTGATGCTGCCGGTGCGGGTCGAATACGGATCTTATTGGACCTTCAAGAGCTGGGATCGCTTCCGCCTGCCAAAGCCCTTCAGTTCTGTCGATGTTTTCCTGGGGCCGCCGACTGAAGTGGGTCAGGTCTCCGATGAGACCCTCTTCGAATCGGAAAGGGTCCGTCTCCAAACCCTGATGAATCCCCACCATGAAACTGATTGAAGGAGCCCCCATCGCCGAGATCGTCTACCGCGAATGCCTCGAGGATTTCGCCCGTCTCCGCGAGGCCGGCCATCTGCCTGGACTGGCCGTGGTGTTGGTGGGCGAGGACCCGGCTTCAAAGGCTTACGTCGGGGCGAAGGACAAGAAGTGCCGCGAACTCGGCATGCACTCCGTCAAAATCGAGAAACCCGCCGACATCAGCCAGGCGGAGCTGTTCGAGGTGATCGACCGGCTGAACGCCGACCCCGCGATTCATGGCATCCTCGTGCAGATGCCGCTGCCGGTGCACCTCGACACCGACGCGGTCATCCTCCGGATCGATCCGGCCAAGGACGTCGATGGTCTCCACCCGGTCAATCTCGGCAAGCTGGCGATGGAGGATCCCACCGGCTTCGCCCCCTGCACCCCGGCCGGTTGCCAGCGCATGCTCGTCGAAAGCGGCATCGAGACGGCGGGAAAGCATGTCGTCATCGTCGGGCGCAGCCTGCTCGTGGGCAAAAGTCTCGCCCTTTTGATGATGGGAAAAGGGCCCGGCGGTAACGCCACCGTGACCGTGGCCCACTCGCGCACCCGCGACCTGGCCGCGCTGACGCGTAGCGCCGACATCGTCGTCGCGGCGATCGGTCGTCCGCGTTTCCTCGGTGCGGAACACATCCGCGAGGGAGCCGTCGTGATTGATGTCGGCATCAACCGGATCGAGGACGCCACCGCGAAGAGCGGCAGCCGGCTTGTCGGCGACGTTGATTTCGAGGCGGTTGCCGAGCGTTGCGAGGCCATTACCCCGGTCCCGGGCGGCGTGGGGAAGATGACGATCGCGATGCTGATGGCGAACACGGTGCGGGCTTGCCGGCTGCGGGCCGGAATTTGAGGAGCCTCGGGCACGACCGGAAGCAGCTTCACGGATTCCGCCAAGGCACCTCGCCCTCGATGACGAAAGGAACGGCGACCGGACAGAAACCGCTCGAGTGATCCCCTCGTAGCAAACGTAGGCGGCGATTTTCCATCTGCCAGCGTTCCGTCTCCAGCGGGTCGACCACGCGGGCCGGCAGGTCGGGCACTTCGCCCTCGGGAAGGTCGAGGTCGAAAAGATCAGGGTTCATGGGGACGGTTGGAGCGCCTCGAAGATATCCGGAGGCCCATAACGCTCGCATAGACGGCGCAATGAGGCAAGGTCGATGGCCCCGGGATGGAGTTGCAGCAACTCCCGGATGTCGAGGGTGTCGCGCGGGGCTCGACCGGGATCGTTTCTCATCGCGAAGAGTTTGAGTGCCACCATTCCTCCGACGGAGGGAACTCTCGCGTTCGATTCCCCGAAGCTCACCGAAACGGCATCGGCGTCAAGTTTTGAAAAAGTGGAGACGTCCACGTAGAGAAGGTCGAGGGCCTCCGCCTCGGGATCGGCCGAAATCCATCGGGAGAAAATCGCCGTCTCCGCCGTGCGGACGTATCCGAAGTCGCTGAGAATCCGGTTGATCCGTTCCACGCTGGTCAGGGGCACCAGCAGGTCCAAATCGCGGGTGTTGCGGACGTAGCCGTGCGCCTCGAGACCTCGCCCGCCGATGATGAGGAAAGGAACGTCGTGGCGCTGGAGATGGAAGAGGAGCGCGGTCACCTTGGAATTGTAGGAATTTCCACGGAAAGACGAGGAATTTTCCTAGCAAGTAAAGCCGAATGAAGCGATTTTCCACGCCACCGCAAATTCCTCCTAAACTCTGATGAGCCGAACCATCCCTGCCCAGGCGAACGTCGATCTGATCGACCAAAAGTACGCCGAATGGAAAAGCGATCCGCTTTCGGTGGACCAGAACTGGGCCATGTTTTTCGAGGGCTTCGAGCTGGGCATGACGCAACCCGCTCCGCGTGCCGGGTCCGCCGCCGCGGCGGCCCCGGCGGAGGTTGGTGGTCTCGACCAGGCCACCCGGGCCCGCATCATCACCCTCGTCAGTTCCTACCGCACCCTCGGCCATACCGCCGCCTGGCTCGACCCGCTCGACGTGGCCGCACCCGATCCGAAGCTGCTTCGTCTCGATCATCTCGGGATCGACTCGAGCCATCTTGACGAGACGGTCTCCACCCAGTTTTACGAAAACGGTCGTCCCATGAAGTTGCGGGAGCTGATCGACCGGCTCCAGCGCACCTACTGCGGCAAGATCGGGTTCGAATACATGCACATCCAGACGCCCGAGGTGCGGAACTGGCTGCAAAAACGCATCGAGATGCGGATCGACCAGCCCGGACCCCCGGCCGAGAAAAAACATCTCGCTCTGAAGTGGCTGGCCGAGGCCGAGCTGTTCGAAAAATTCCTCCACCGCAAGTACGTGGGTCAGAAGCGCTTCTCGCTCGAGGGCGGCGATTCATTGATGGTCGCACTGAACGGTCTGCTCCACAGCCTGCCACGCTACGAGATCGTCGAGATGGTGATGGGCATGGCCCACCGCGGCCGGCTCAACGTGCTTGCGAACCTGCTCCGCAAACCGCTCACGATGCTGCTCTACGAGTTCTCGGACAACTACGTGCCGAACCTCGTCGCCGGTGACGGTGACGTGAAATACCACCTCGGCTACGAGTCCGATCACCTCATCAACGGCAGTCAGGTGAAAATCCAGCTTGCCGCCAACCCGAGCCACCTCGAGGCGGTCAGCCCGGTGGTCGAGGGCAAGACCCGCGCCCGTCAGCGGGCCCGCGACACCCAGCTGCGCGACTCGTTTGTCGATCGCGACAGCGTCGTGCCGGTGCTGATCCATGGCGATGCGGCCTTCGCCGGGCAGGGCAGCGTGCCCGAAACGCTCAACCTTTCCCAACTCCTCGGCTACCGCACCGGCGGCACCATCCACCTCGTCGTGAACAACCAGATCGGGTTCACGACCACGCCGAAGGACGCACGCTCCTCCGTCTACTGCACGGATGTGGCCAAGATGATCGAGGCGCCCGTCTTCCACGTGAACGGCGACTCGCCCATGGACGTGCTCTACGCGACCGAGCTGGCCCTCGACTTCCGCCAGCACTTCGGCCGCGATGTCGTCGTCGATATCGTCTGTTATCGCCGCCACGGCCATAACGAGGGAGACGAGCCCGCTTTCACCCTGCCGAAGACTTATCGGGAGATCAGCCAGCACGACACTCCGTTGGCCCTCTTCAAACGTCAATTGATCGAGACCGGCGAGATCACCCGGGAGCAGGCCAACGCGATCGAGAACGAATACCAGTCGAAGCTCGACAGCGAGATGGCCGAGCTCCAGGCGGCCACCGAGGCCGGCCAAGGCCACACCCTCGGCGAACCCGCCGGCAACCCCCAGCCGGAATATTCCCACGCTCCCGTCGCAACCGGGGTCGAGGTCGAGGAACTCCGCATGATCGGCCGCCGCATCTCCGAGGTCCGGGGATCCGTGAAGGTCAACGAAAAGCTCGAGGCCCGTTTCCTCAAACCCCGTCGCGATGCGATCGAGAGTGGGAAGGGGATCAACTGGGCCTTCGGCGAAGCGCTCGCGTTCGGTTCCCTGCTCCGTGAAGGACTTGCGGTGCGTTTGTCAGGGCAGGATTGCCGCCGGGGCACCTTCAGCCACCGCCACGCGGTGCTCTATGATCCTGAAACCCGTCAGCGTTACACTCCGCTGAATCACCTCGAGGCCGTGCAGAAGGCCAAACTCTGGGTTTACAACAGCCACCTCTCCGAATTCGCGGTGCTCGGCTTCGAGTATGGCTATTCCCTCCACGCCAGTGATGCGCTGGTCCTGTGGGAAGCCCAATTTGGCGACTTTGCCAACGGAGCCCAGGTCATCATCGACCAGTTCATCTCCTCGGCCGAGTCGAAGTGGCAGCGCACCAGCCACCTCGTGATGCTCCTGCCCCATGGCTACGAAGGCCAAGGTCCGGAGCACAGCAGCGCCCGCCTCGAGCGTTTCCTCCAACTGTGTGCCGGCTGCAACATGCAGGTCTGCAACCTGACGACCCCGGCCCAGTACTTCCACGTGCTGCGCCGTCAGATGAAGCGTGATTTCGTCAAGCCCCTGATCATCATGACTCCGAAGAGTCTTTTGACGCATCCTGATTGCGTCTCCGGATTGGATGAATTCAGCGCCGGAACCTGCTTCCAGGAAGTCATCGACGACATCACCGAAGATCGCGGCGCTGCCGAACGGATCAGCCGGATCATTTTCTGCACCGGCAAGGTGTATTACGACCTGCTCGCCTACCGCCGCGAGCACGAGATCAACAACGCCGCCATCGTCCGGCTTGAGCAGATTTATCCCTTCCATGCGGACAAGGTCGCCGAGGTCGCGTCCCGCTACCCGAACGCCACCAAGTGGGTGTGGTGCCAGGAGGAGCCGCTCAACATGGGGGCCTGGACCTTCGTGGGTCCCCGACTCCAGAAGCTCTCCGAACTGCGCGTCCGCTACGCCGGTCGCGATGCCGCCTCCAGTCCCTCCAGCGGATCCAAGGCGATCCACAAGAAGGAGCAGCACCGACTGCTCGAAGAGGCCTTCAGCAAGTGATTTTTCAAGCAAAGCATTATGGCGCACGAGATCAAAATCCCCTCCGTCGGCGAGTCGATCGCCTCGGCCACCCTGGGGACCTGGCATAAGAATGACGGGGAGTATGTGAACGCGGGAGAAGTGATCCTGACGATCGAAACCGACAAGATTTCCACGGAACTGGAGTCGGACCGTTCCGGCCTTCTCCATCACCTCGCCGCGGCCGGCGACGAACTCGCCATCGGCGCGCCGGTCGCTTCGATCGATGAGTCCGCTGCTCCGCCGGCCGGTGCCGAAGCGCCGAAGGCTGCCGCCGCGGCCTCCGCGGAAGCCGCTCCCCCCGCCAAGTCGGAGGAGTCTGCCGAGGTCAAGGCGACCCCGGTGGCCCGCAAGATCGCCGAAGGCGAAGGGATCGATCTTTCCAAAGTCAGTGGCACCGGTGCCGGTGGCAAGATCACCAAAGCCGATGTGCTCGACGCCGCCTCCGGCTCGGCCGCCCAGGCCACCGCAGCTCCGGCTCCCGCCGCGGCGCCCGCCGCCTCGGATGACAAGCGCACGACGCGGCGCAAGATGTCGCCGCTGCGCAAGAAGATCGCCACCCACCTCGTCAATGCCCAACACGAGGCCGCGATCCTGACCACGTTCAACGAATGCGACATGTCCGCGGTGATGGACCTGCGCAAGCGGCTCCAGGATGGGTTTGTCGCCCGCCACGGGGTGAAGCTGGGCTTCATGTCCTTCTTCATCAAGGCGGTCGTCGAGGGCCTCAAGTCCGTGCCCGCCGTGAATGCCCGGATCGAGGGCGATGAGATCGTGGAGAACCACTTTTATGACATCGGAGTCGCCGTCGGCACCGAAAAGGGCCTGGTGGTGCCGGTGGTGCGCGACTGCGACCAGAAGGGTTTCGCCCGGATCGAAAAAGACATCGCCGACTACGCCGTGAAAGCCCGCGACGGCAAGCTCGGTCTGCCCGATCTCCAGGGCGGGGTCTTCACGATCACGAACGGCGGCATCTACGGCTCGCTCCTCAGCACCCCGATTCTGAATCCGCCCCAGTCCGGCATCCTCGGCATGCACAGCATCCAGCAGCGCCCCGTCGCGGTGAACGGCCAGGTCGTGATCCGTCCGATGATGTATCTCGCGCTGAGCTATGATCACCGTCTCGTCGATGGCAAGGAAGCCGTGACCTTCCTCGTCCGGGTGAAGGAATGCATCGAATCGCCCGAGCGGATTTTGCTCGAGGCGTGAGGCCTTTTCAGCGAAGCTTCGTCTTCCCTTGCTCCAGAGCGGGCACGTCATATCCTGTTTTTCTAACGCGAGTGCCGCAGGTCTCCGCTTCGTCCACCCATAGCATTGATGAAAACACATCCGCTCGCCTTACGGTTCCAATGCATCGCTGCAATCGCACTGAGCTTGAACACCATGCTCCCGGCCCAAGTTGCCAGGCCCAGTGCACCGGAGACCACCCCCGCTGCTCCAGCACCTGCTTCGGCCGAGCCAACTCTGGCTGCCCCGGTCGCTGCGGAGCCAAAATCAACTCTTCCTGCACGGCTAAAGGAAATGGTTCAGAAAAAAACACTGGAGCCAAGCAAACAGAAAATCCTGCCGCCGTCTCCGACGCTTGAGCTCCCCATCAAGGAGGGGAAGGGCGGGAAGGAACTGCGGAAGCCTTTAGCAACAGGTCCAGTTTCCGGCAAGCCTTTGCCGGGCGATGCAGGGTCAAAGATTTCAACAGCCGAGGAAATGGTGCCCTTCGTGCTGCCTTCTGCAAAAGCACTGCTCCAAGGAGACCTTATCCGGAATTGGCAAACAAAATGGGGGCACTCTCCTAATGCTACGCCGATAGCAAACATATGGCACAAAACCGATACGCAAATTGGACCAACCACCGTTACGGCACGAGCTAACACCAAATGTTTAGCAGCCGAAGGCCAAAGGTCGAGTCAGAGACCCAGGAGACCCCGGCCACCCAAATACACCTGTAGAGTGGTTGTCTCTGGTGCTCAGGGAGGCGTGAGATGGGATACGAACCCGCTCGAAACCCGTGGTGCAACGGTTCTGGAAGTCGAAGCCCAGATTGATGTCTTTGTAGGCGACTACCCTCTAAAGGTGGCCTTGACCTATGAGAATGCCAGTGGCGTCCACATGGGCCAACCCGTTGAAGTTTCCGGGAAAGACGGAGAATACGTTCGAGTCTCATTACCCTCGCCTCTTCAAGGAAAGACGCAAGTTATCAGCGGCGACAAGTCTGACCCGCTCACGGGCACCCAACCCGTGAAGTTTGGCGTGATGATCATTCCCCAAGGCAAGCCGGACGGACCAGTTACCGTCGGCATCGAAAACTTCGAAGTGCGCGTCGCCACCGCCACAGGTGCATCACCAACGCCAGCAACCAAGGCACCCGCCTCGAAGTAGCGCTGACGGTGGGGTATAAGGAGTCAGCACCCTTGAACCCCCACCGACCCCTGGCCATCAGCGGGAAGGTGCCTGCCGAATCGCAGGAGCGCAGCGTCAAAGCCGGGGGGGATGAACCGGAGCGGAGGTCGACTACCAAAGTCAGCCCGAAGGGTGGAGCCCACGACATCAAGAAGGAAACTCCTGGCAACCGGGGATGACGGGGACTCACGGATTCAGAACTTTCACGATCCGCGTTGACCTCCGGTTGTCGAAGGTGATCGCCTGGACGCGCACCCGGGTGGTGGACCGTGTGAGATCCTTCAGTTTGACCCTCCAGGCGGCGAGGCCCTTGGCATTGGCAAACGGTTGACCGGGCACCTTGAAGCGAACGCGGGAAGCATGTTCCGAGGTGCCACGGAGGATCGCCCGGCCACCGACGGCGGTGACTTTGCCGGCGGTCCTGATCTTGACCGGTCCGGAGAATCTCATAATCCTGTGGTAGCTGTAGTCGGAAACGAACAGACCACCCTCCTTGTCGACGGCGATCGCATTGGCTCCGTCAATGGCGGAGGCGGACGGGGCAGCCGCCCCCTCGGTAAGGAAATCGGGCTGGCCGAGGACGATGTCCGCGATGCCTCCATTGGGTTTGCCAGCGGCGTTCTTGAAGCCGAGGATGCGTTCGTGGTTGTAATCCCCCACCCAGAGGGTTCCATCGGGAGCGGCGGTCACATAGTAGGGCCGGTCGAGGGCCCCGGCGCTGAGCGGCTGGGCGGCAGAGGTAACAAAATCCAACTGCCCGAAGACGGCGCTCGCGGCCGCTCCATTGCCGATCGTGGCGACATTGTCAAAACGAAGCACCCGGCTGTTCACGGCGTCTCCCACCCAGAGCCGCCCACCCGTGTCAGCGCTGACACCCCAGGGGCCATTGAGAGTGCTGGCGGTCGTGGCGCTCGCGGAAGACACAAAGTCCGCCTGACCCAGAACCCTGTCGGCGTTCGCGCCGTTTCCTTTGCCGGCCGCGTTGTAGAAGATGAGGATGCGGTTGCTCGTCCGGTCCACCACAAAGAGATTCCCCGCGCGGTCGGTCGTGACGCCCGTAGGAGAACTCATCCCGCTCTGGGTGATGGCGGAGGCATCCGTTACAAAATTGGCCTGCCCCAGCACCGCATCGGCATTGCTGCCGCTGGCCTTTGTGGAGGCGTTGTCGAATCTCAGGACTCGAGCATTGTTGTAGTCCGCGACCCAAAGTCTCCCGGCGGCATCCACACAAATGCCGCGGGGCGAATTGAAGGTGTTGGCAGCCGTCGCACCACCCCGATTGGCATTTCCCGAGACGAAGTCGGCCTGACCGAAGACCGCCTCGGCGGCTGCACCGGTCCGGTAGGCGGAAACGGTGCCGAATCGCAGAATCCGATGGTTCCCATCGTCTGCGACGAAGAGCTTGTTGGTAACGGGATCGATCGCTACCCCCTCGACTTGACTGACTTCCGTGGCGGTCGGGCCGTCCGCCGCCACGTTGCTGAAATTGGGTTTGCCGAGGACACTGAGAGCCGGCTGGTTGGTTTTCAGACCGGCTCTGAGAGTCGGGACGAAAGTGAACTGGGTCGCCGAAAAAACGCCGACCATGAGAAGGGTGGAAGCAAGCGGTTTGGTTTTCATGGGAAACTAGCCCATGAACGATCACCGGTAACAACCCCATAGGAAGAAGTTTATCTGGAATTCACCCTGGCCCTATACTGCGGTGCTCTCGCAGGCCGGGGAGCCGGACCGCACACCGACGGTGCGGAGGACGGTGGAACGACCTCGAAAAGGAATTCAGACACTCCTGCCTCGTCACAAATCCGATCCAGCATGGTCTCTTTAAAATTCGTGTCGATTCGTTCCATTCGTGGTCAAAAATCGATTCCCCGCCCGGGCCGGACGGGGCTACCTCTTTTCATCTTCATTCGCGGCCATTCGCGGCGCGCAGCGCCATTCGCGTTTTCCTCCCCGAAAACCGCGCCACCCAACAGGGTCAAGCGTCGCATTCGACCCTGTTGAACCAGGTCCACCCATCCTCCCCGGGGCGAACAGCGCAAGACGATGCCGAGCAGGGGCTCGGCGCTCCCAGGGGACCCGCGCGCACGTCACGGGTTGCGTCTCAGCGCGTTGATCAGCTCGTTCAGCTTGCCGCGCATCATTTCGTAATCATCCAAGGTCGGCGGGTTTTGCGGGGCGGTGTCGAGGGTGGCGACGCTGTTGCTGTTGTTGTTGGTGCCCAGGATCGCCGCGGCGAGTTGGGCGTTGGTCACCTCGCCGGCAGGCAAGGCGTCGATCAGGTCCTTGAGACCGTTGAACTGCGCCCGCAAAGGCGCCGATTCGATCTCGGCGTTGGTGGGAGGATAGGTGGGGTCGAAGGCCATTTGAAGAAGAAGTTAGGAGTCAGGAGTCAGGAGTCAGGAGTCAGGAGTCAGGAGTCAGGAGTCAGGAGTGCCGCAGTCAATACATCGGTAACACTTTTGGTTCAGAACATCGGTAACACTTTTTGGGTTGGGGTTACACTTTCGGATTGGTTCTGAGGTTACATGACAAGCCGGAGACTTCCGGCTTGTCACACGCTTTGCCTCGCCCTTCGGGCGAGGCTTCCCCCGCGGGGGAACTTTTTCTGGATTTTACGGTTTTTGCTGTAGCGGCATCGCCGACTCGGGTTCCGATCGGTCGAAAGCTCGCGGTTTTTGGCTCGAGATGCCCGAGCAACAGGTTGGCGAAGCGCACTTCCATCAACCCGTCTTCGACCGGGGCGAGGCCCACGTCCCAGCCTCCAAGGCTTTCGGAAAGGAAAGTGTGCTCGCATCGGAAGCAGATCACCCCCTTGGCATTGACCCGCCGCGTTTCCATCGATCCGTAGTCGAGGCGTTCCGGGAGCCCTTCGTAAGGTCTGATGGAAGGAGCGTAGACTTCCGCGGGGCAGCGCATCCCGAGGGCTTGATGGGGGCGCACCGTGTTAAACTCTTCCCTCCACAAGTCGAAGGCGTCCTGGTCGCGACCGATGCGTCCGGCCTCCAACTCGTTGCGGACGTCGAGGTGCATGCGCTCGTGCGCGCCGTTGTCCTGCGGGCAGCCGGGCCGACCGCGCTCCAGGTCAATGCCCATGGCGAGCCATTCCGCCGAGAGTCGGGTCAAGCCAAGCAGACCACGCGCGCTGGCAAAGGGAGGACCGTTGTCGCTGCGAATGGCCAAAGGCAATCCGTGGGCCTCGAAGAGACGTGTAAAGCATTCGCGCACCGCTTCGGTCTTTGCGCTTTTCAATACCCTCAAGTCCAGAACCATGCGGCTAAACTCATCGCGCACCGTCAGTGGCTCGACTCTCGATTGGTCCGCCCCATACCAACAGCCCTTGAAGTCCACGGTCCAAACCTCGTTGGGAGCCTCAGCCTTGCGTCCGGTGGCGAGCCGCCCTGCTTCACGCGCAGGCCGGCGCTTCCTCTTCTCGGTGAGTCCGGCGCGCTCCAAGACCCGCTTGAAGCTGCTCTCGCTGGGCGTCGCGGCCGGGTGTCTGCGCCGGTAGAGTTCACGGATCTTCGCCGGCCCCCAAGTCGGATGCGCCTGCTTGAGACGCACGATCTCGCAGATGGTCTCCTCGGAGAGGGCTTCTGCGTGCCCTTTCGGCTTGCGGCTAAGCTCTTCCAGGCCTCCAAGACCTCCGGCAACAAAGCGATCCCGCCATTTGTATCCGGTCTTGCGGCTGATGCCATATTCCCGGCAAAGTTCGCTGAAGTCCTGGCAGAAGAGCGATTTCATCGCGAATTCAATTCTCTGGTCCATTTTCTGAGTCTCTTTCCATGGCATCCAGAGCCCTCGCCAACGCGAGGCTCCTTCGCCAGGTGTCACCCATGTTCTGAACCTGTTCTGTTACCCATGTATTGAACCAGGACCGAGTCAGAATGCGGGCGGCGCCCGCGTCCTTGGTCCTTGGTCGCGCATTCGATGGACCCAGGACCAAGGACAAAGCGACCAGGGACGCGCGCGGCGCCCCGCACGCTCAACTCACGCGCTTGACCGCCTCATCACTCCACGGGCCGGGGCCGGCGGCGCCGATCGCGCGGACGCGGAAGGCGTATTGCTGGCCGGGGGTCAGGCCGGTCACGCTGACCTTGCGGGTCGTCGTCGTTTTCACCGCCTCCCAGGCCGTGCCTTCGGTGTGCAGGCGGCATTGCCACTCGTAGGACTTCGCCCCGGTCACCGCATCGCAGCTCAGGTCGAGTCGGCCCTCGAAGTCCGTCGCCTTCACCACGAAGTTCTGCGGCATTGCCAGCTCGCCGATCGGCGAGGGCGACGAGCGTAGCGGCAGGCCCGAGAGCGCCAGCACCACCGGATCATCCGCCGCGACCGATTCGCAGTGGCTCGCGCGCCTCGTGATCGCGATGTCCCAGGCGGCCTCCTTGGCGTCGCGCTCCTGGATCCGCAGCTTCCAGACCTGCTCCGCCGCCGCCGCGGCATCCTCGGCCGCGTTCAGTTCGGTTTGCGCCGTCAGCATTTCGGCATCGGTCGGCTTCCGGTCCGCCACCGGGTAGGCGGCGACCCCGTCCGTTGTGGCCATGGAGGTGATGTGGGTATTCCCCATGCCGAGTTTTTCCGGCACTTTCTTTCGGCTCAGTTCGAGTTTGATCTTGTTCATGATTTTTTTTCGTTGGGATGTTGCAGGACCCGGCCCGGGCGGAGCCGCCGCGTCGAACCGCAGACCCGCGTCGAAGCGCAGGCCGGGGGTGTCGTAGCGGAGCGTTGCCATGGGTGGGAGCCAGTTGATCAGTTTTTTAGTGTTCAGTTTTCAGCAGACCGGCGACGGGCCGGGGGCTGCTCTTGTCGATGGGTATTCCACCACGGCGCGAGGCTTTGCGCATGACCACAATCGTCAGCTCCGGGCCGTCGCGATCCGGGGCAATCCGGGGCCCTCGGCGATGCCCTCAGCGGCGCACCCGTTCCCACACCGAGACCACCCGCTGCGCCTCCGCCAGCAGCTCGACCGACGAGATCGCCAGGGCCGCGCAGATGCACAGCAGCGTGCCGATGCCGAAATCGCGCCGGGCGTTCTCCACGTGCTGGATTTCCGAGGGCGAGAGCCTAGCGCGCCGGGCCAGTTCGCGTTGCGACCAGCCCGCCCGCTGGCGCCGCCCCCGCACGCAGTGACCGATGGCCGCGAGCATCCGATCGAGGTTCACCTCGTCGCCGAACAGATCGCCGAATTGCTTCCTCATTGTGAACCGTCCTCCTGCGGTCCTCTGAAGCTCAAAGACTGACAATTGTCAGTGTGGGTTGGAAGTGTCCTAAAAATCCGCCCGATCGGGAAGCCAAATTTGCGGGTCCGCGCGATTTTCCGACCGCTCTTCCCGCCGATCGGACAGCCGGGCGGGCCGCTCGCATCGCCGGGCCGGCCCCTCCTCCGGATGGCCTCGCCGGGGCGGGTGACCCGGTCGATCGATTCGACGGAACGGGCCGCGGATTCGACGGAACGGTCGACCGGGTCGGGTGACACGGCGGGCTGATCTGACTGAAAGGTGGATCGATCTGAATGAAAAGTGGACCGAGTCGGGTGACAAGGTGGACCGATCTGACTGAAAGGTGGACCGAGTCGGGTGACAAGGTGGACCGATCTGACTGAAAGGTGGACCGAGTCGGGTGACAAGGTGGACCGATCTGACTGAAAAGTGGACCGAGTCGGGTGACAAGGTGGACCGATCTGACTGAAAAGTGGACCGATCTGACTGAAAATCGCGTTCTTCAGTTAGCCGGATCGGGGCGGTTTTCGAATCAAGGTCTTGGTTTTGTATGAGTTATGCGGATTCCCGGCTCCGAAGGGCGCGGCTGGACCGCTAAGAGCCAAAATGCTAACAGCTCGCCGGCAGGCGGAATCGGATCCCGCCGTTTCCCTTGCGCCCGGTCCCGATCCGGACCGGAGCCCCGGCCAGAGGGCTTTGCCATGGCCCAGCGGCATAGCAAAATGCACGGGGGAAGGGAAGGATTTTTTGGGGATTTTTTGGATCCGAGGAGACCTCGGCCAAACCGCAAAAAGCTAAGGAGCTAAAAGCCCGCCGTGAGGCGCTCGAAAGTTCGGAAAAGTGAAGGTTTTTGGGGCTTGGGGATTGATTGGGGGGCGGGGGGCAGGTAAAAGGCTTTTGCATTATGCCACGAGTCGCCAAATCCAAGCCGTCGTCGAAGGATTCCACCGCCAACCTGGGGTTTGAGGCCAAGCTCTGGCTCGCGGCTGACAAGTTGCGGAACAACATGGACGCGGCGGAATACAAGCATGTCGTCCTCGGCCTCATCTTCCTCAAATACATCTCCGACACCTTCGAGGAACACCGCGCCAAGCTCCTCGCCGGTTCGACCGCAAAAACCGGCGACTTCGCCGGGGCCAATCCCGAGGACCCGGACGAATACAAGGCCGAGAACGTCTTCTGGGTGCCTGCCGATGCCCGCTGGTCCCACCTCCAGGCCAACGCCAAGCAGCCCACCATCGGCAAGACCGTGGACGACGCCATGGTCGCCATCGAGCGCGACAACCCGCGCCTCAAAGGCGTCCTGCCCAAGGACTACGCCCGCCCCGGCCTCGACAAACACCGCCTCGGCGAACTCATCGACCTCATCGCCACCATCAGCCTCACCGCCGCCAGCGAGGGTGAGAAGACCCACCGCTCCGTCGATCTGCTCGGCCGCGTGTATGAGTATTTCCTCACCCGCTTCGCCAGCGCCGAGGGCAAGAACGGCGGCCAGTTCTACACCCCGTCCTGCGTCGTGCGCTGCCTCGTCGAGATGCTCGCCCCCTACAAAGGCCGCATCTACGACCCCGCCTGCGGGTCCGGCGGCATGTTCGTCCAGTCGGAAAAGTTCGTCGAATCCCACGGCGGCAAGATTGGGGACATCGCGATCTACGGCCAGGAGAGCAACGCCACCACCCGCCGCCTCGCCATCATGAACCTCGCCATCCGCGGCATCGAGGCCGACATCGGCAAGGAACACGCCGACACCTTCCGCAACGTCCAGCATCCCGACCTCCGCGCCGACTACGTCCTCGCCAACCCGCCCTTCAACGACTCCGACTGGTTCCGCAAGGACGACGACGTGCGCTGGCAGTTCGGCGTCCCGCCCAAGGGCAACGCCAACTTCGCCTGGGTGCAGCACTTCATCCACCACCTCGCGCCGCAGGGCATGGCCGGCTTCGTCCTCGCCAATGGCAGCATGTCCTCCAACCAGTCCGGCGAAGGCGACATCCGCCGCGCCCTCATCGAGGCCGACCTCGTGGACTGCATGGTCGCCCTCCCCGGCCAGCTCTTCTACAGCACGCAGATCCCCGTCTGCCTCTGGTTCCTCGCGAAGAATAAAGCCGCCGACGCCAAACGCGGCTTCCGCGACCGCCGCCAGCAAACCCTCTTCATCGACGCCCGCAAACTCGGCACGCTCATCGACCGCGTCCACCGCGAGCTGACCGACGCCGACCTGGAGAAAATCACCTCCACCTACCACGCGTGGAGAGGCGATTCAAAAATCAACAATCCTAAATCATCGATCGTCAATTATTCGGACATCCCCGGCTTCTGCAAATCCGCCACCACCGCCGAAATCGCCGCGCACGGCCACGTCCTCACGCCCGGCCGCTACGTCGGCGCCGAGGAAGTCGAAGACGACGGCGACCCCTTCGAGGAAAAGATGCCGCGCCTCGTCGCCGAACTGCACGCCCAGTTCGCCGAGTCCGCGAAACTGGAGCAGGCCATCAAAGCAAACCTGAGGGGGCTGGGTTATGGCGGGTGAATGGGAAGAAACAACCATTGGTGAGCACGTTGAGCTTGCTACTGGCGAAGCCTTTCAAAGTGCTCGCTTTGGAACTACGCCGGATTCAGGAACTCTTTTAGCGCGCGGCGACAACGTCAAAGAAGGCGAGTTTGAGTGGGGCGAGAAAGCGCGATATTGGCCCGAGTTAACTCAGGACCTTGAACGCTATCTCTTGCGGGAAGGAGATGTGCTGCTTGGGATGGACGGCTCGAAAGTAGGCAAGAATTGGGTCCGCGTTCGCAATAAGGACCTGCCTTGCTTGCTGGTCCAGCGGGTAGCCCGTCTGCGAGCGAAACCAACGATGGATCAAGGCTTCCTTCGCTACCTTATCGGAAATCCGCAATTCAGAGACTACGTCGCAAGAGTTCGCACCGGCACGTCGATCCCTCACATCAGCGGCGGTCAGATCAAGTCATACGAGATTCTTCTCCCGCCCCTCGCCGAGCAAAAAGCAATCGCGGCGGTGCTTGGGGCGCTGGACGACAAGATCGAGTTGAACCGGCGGATGAACGCGACGCTGGAGGCGATGGCGCGGGCGCTGTTCCAGAGCTGGTTCGTGGATTTCGACCCCGTCCGCGCCAAACTCGACGGCCGCCCCCCCGCCGCCCTCGACCCCGCCACCGCTTCCCTCTTCCCCGAGCATTTCGACCACAATGCAGAGGGCGTTGTTCCCACCGGCTGGGATCTCAAAAGGTGGGGAGACATTGCCACACTGGAATACGGCAAGAGCATCCGTGACTACCGGGAGAGCAGCGGCAAGTATCGGGTCTGGGGCACGAACGGTCCCATTGGTTTTCATGAAGAAGCTCTCTGCAAAAGCGCGGGAATTGTCATCGGACGCAAGGGAGCTTATCGCGGAGTCCACTATTCGCCCGAACCATTCTTCGTCATCGACACGGCTTTCTATCTGAAGCCCAAGGTGCCACTGGATCTCAAGTGGGCCTATTACGAACTCCTCCGGTTCGACATCAACAGCATGGATTCCGGCTCCGCCATTCCCTCGACAAGCCGCGATGATTTCTACGGCATCCCCGTCATCGTTCCACCGCCGGCGATTCAGGATGCGTTCGGCAAGATCGTCGGCGGCTGGTTTGCGAAGGTCTTCACGAACGACCACGAATCCCGCACCCTAGCCACACTGCGCGACACGCTGCTGCCAAAGCTGCTGAGCGGGGAAATCTCGGTGTCCGATCTACACAAAACTGACGAAAAATCATGAACCTGATGCAACTCATCAAACTGGTGCTCGACGACGCTTACGCCGTCATCGATGCAGCGGACGAGAAAACGAAGGACGCACAAATCAAGAAAGCTCTGGAAGCTCTGAGTTCTGAGTATGGAAAGCTGGCCAGCAAAACCAGCACCCCAATCGACTACAGCGAAAGCGTGAAGCGGTTTGCCTATATCTACAAATACACTGTCGCCCACGCAGACTACATCATGCAGCTCATTCAAGGAACGAAGGTGCTACGGGAGTTGCTCGCCAATGACTCCATTGAGGTCGCTTGCCTTGGCGGAGGGCCAGGCAGCGATTTGCTGGGCGTCTTGAAGTATTTGATCAAGGCGAAAGCTGAAGACCTCACGTTGAAGTGCTATATCTTCGACAAAGAGCGGGCTTGGGGTGACTCGTGGAGTGATGTCGCAAGTCAGCTTAAGCCGCCGTTCAATGTTTACCCGGTTTTCCAACAGATGGACGTTACAGAGCCGGAGACGTGGGAGAGCTACCAAAAATTTCTGAGAGCAGATCTTTTCACATTGAGCTACTTCCTGTCGGAAGTGTGGAAGACCAAAGATGCAGCACAGCCTTTTTTTGACCATTGCCTTTCTGGCATGAAATCCGGAGCCCTGGTCCTGTTCGTGGATAACAATGATTCGCGCTTCAAAGAATGGTTCGACGAGATGGCTGCAAAACACGGACTGGTGAGTATTAAATCTTCCGAAGGTGAGATTGCGTTTACCAATGAGGAGCAGATTAAAGACCTTGAGGAATACTTCGACAAGTTCGGATGGCCAAAACGGAAGAGCGATGCAGCGTGGAGAGTAATGAGGAAGGCGTGAGCAATGATCATCTCAGCCAGCTACAAGACGGACATACCCACTTTCTACGGAGAGTGGTTCATGAATCGTTTGCGGGCGGGCTATTGCAAGATGGTCAACCCCTACAATCGGCGCGTCATCCGTGTTTCGCTCCACCGTGACACCGTCGAGGGAATCGTTTTCTGGACGAAGAATGTGGGGCCGTTCCTGAAGCACTTACCCGAAGTGAAGGAACGGGGGTTCCCGTTCATCCTCCAGCACACGATCAATGGCTATCCGAGAGCACTTGAGCAGGCGGTGGTGGATGCACCACGGGCAGTCGAACACTTGCGGCAGGTCTCCGACACGTTTGGTCCACGGGTTTGCGTCTGGCGCTACGACACCATAATCAATTCCTCCCTCACGCCCCGTGAATACCACATTGAGACGTTCTCCCGTCTCGCGAAGTCCTTGGAAGGCGCAACGGATGAAGTCGTGATTTCGTTCGCTCACCTCTACCAGAAGACACTCCGGAACATGGAGAAGGCGGCAAAGGAGCACGGATTCACATGGTCTGACCCGGGCGACGAATGGAAGAAGGCACTCGCCACTGAGCTTGCGTCCATCGCCTCGGCGCACCGCATTCGCCTCACCGTTTGCAGCCAACCGCAGTTCATCATGCCCGGCTGCTACGAGGCTCGCTGCGTGGATGCGGATCGACTGGCGGATGTCGTCGGTAGCCCAGTCAAAGCATGTCTAAAAGGAAACCGGAAGGAGTGCGGCTGTTTCGAGTCCCGCGACATCGGCGAATACGACACTTGTCCTCACGGCTGCGTCTATTGCTACGCCGTCAGGAACCAAGATTTGGCGAAAGCCAGATACAAGAAGCATGATCCTCACGGCGAAACACTGTTCCCGCTCGGCCCCGGCGACGTGGATGCTTCGCAAGATGACGACCAACTCGGACTTTTTGGAAATGGCGAAGAAACCTGACCAATGAGCCTCAACGAATCCATCGTCGAAGACGCCGCCCTCGAATGGTTCGGGGAGCTGGGCTATGCGGTCGGGCACGGGCCGCAGCTCGCGCCCGGTGAACCGGCGGCGGAGCGGGAGTCGTTTTCTGAGGTGGTGCTGGTGGGGCGCTTGCGTGAGGCCATCCGGCGGTTGAGCCCGGCCATTTTGAAGAAATTCCGCTGAACCCATGTATCCCATCCGCCAGATCGACCGCCTGCAAGCTGAGGATATCGAGTATCTCGGCACAAAGCGGAAGTTCTGGTTCACGCTGGACGGGGTGCGTTACCTCTTCAAAGCCGAAGAACGGGGAACCGGGGAGGACTGGGCGGAGAAGATCGTATGCGAACTAGCACGTGAGCTTGGACTGCCGCATGTGGAATATGAATTGGCCCACGAAAACGAAGGGAAAATTGCCATACAGCCCGGGGTGATCTGTCCGCGTTTCGTTTCCCGACCGCAGTCCTTTGAAATGGGCAACCAGCTCTTGGTGCTGCGCGATCCGGCCTATCCGTCGGATGAGAGGGCAAAATACGGCATCCGGGAATACACGGTCGAGGCGGTGGCCCCGGTGATCGCGGAATTGGACCTCCCCGATCCCGAGTGGATGCGGCGCGCACCCGGCGGAATTGCCACAGCGCTTGACGTGTTCGCGGGTTACCTGCTACTCGATGCACTCGTGGCCAATCAGGACCGCCATCATCAGAACTGGGGAGCTATTCGCGACGGAGATCTCCTCCGCCTGGGGCCGACCTACGATCACGGAGCCTCGTTGGCCCGGAATCTGACGGACGAGGAGCGGAAAGACCGCCTCAGGACCAAGGACAGGAACCGGACGGTGGCCTTCTTTGCTGCAAGGGCGGCATCGGCCTTCTACGGCGATGCCGAAGACAAAAAGACGCTTTCCGCACTGGAAGTCTTCCGGCGTTTCGCGCATTATGCCCCTGTGGGAGCGAATCTCTGGCTGGAGCGGCTGCGCACGGTGACACCCGAGACCGTGAAGGCTCTCCTGAACGAGGTGCCGCCTCAACGCATGACTCCCATCACGCGGGAATTCACCTTTGAACTTATAAAGATCAATCAAGAGCGACTGCTCGAAACGACGACGAACGCATGAACGCCCTGCTGGTAGCATCACGAACGGGAGGCCCTGACAAGGGCGGCTGGGGGCCTGTGGGTAGGCTGGAGTATGACGATGGAGTTTACCGTTTCGTCTACACTCAGGGAGCACGGACCCTCGAAGGCTTCCGCGCCTTCCATGGCATGGAGGACCTGGGCCGCATTTACGAATCGGACGACCTATTCCCCATCTTCAAGAATCGCCTGATGCCCGCATCCCGGCCTGAATATCAGGCCTATCTGCGTTGGAGTGGCTTCGATTCCAGCTTCGATGCGAACGATCCCCTGGCACCCATCTCGATTCTCGCGGTGACGGAGGGGATTCGCCAAACGGATTCCATCGAAGTCTTCCCGTGCCCGGTGCCGGATTCGAACGGTTGCTACGTGAACAAATTCTTCGTGCATGGCCTGCGCTACCTGCCGAAGGCTTCGCAGGAACGTCTGACTCAATTGCGGTCCGGTGAACGCTTGGCGTTGATGGCGGACATCTGCAACGAAACCGATCCCTTTGCCGTGGCTCTTCGTACTGTCGAGGGCGACCGGATGCTGGTGGGTTATGTGCCACGCTACCTGGCCTACGACATTTGGGAGTTGATCAGGGGATGCAGTCCTGAATACATGGACGTGGTGGTCGAGCGGGTGAATGCGGATGCTCCGCAACAGCAACGCCTTTTGTGTCGCATGAACTCCTGCTGGCCCGAGGGATTCCAGCCCTGCGCCACGGAGGAGTTTCAACCGATCCCGGAGGGAGTAGCGATGCGCTGCGAGCCTGAACTGGCCGGGAGTTGAGATTCAATGGGTTCGTCGATCGTCAACGAGGCTCTGGTCGAAGGCGCTGCGCTGGAATGGTTCCATGACTTAGGGTATAGCCTCGCCCACGGGCCTTACATCGCGCCGGAGGAACCCTCCGCTGAACGCGATTCCTTCAGCGACGTCGTGCTGGTGGGGCGATTGCGCTCTGCCATCCATCGCCTAAATCCCACGATCCCCGCCGAAGCCCGCGAAGACTCCCTGCGCAAAGTCCTCCGCCTCGGCACGCCCTCCCTCACGCAAAGCAACCGCACCTTCCACCGTTTCGTCCGCGACGGCGTTCCCGTCGAATACCCCCGGCCCGATGGCAGCATCGCGGGCGATCATGTGCGGCTGGTGGATTTCGACGATGTGCGAGCGAACGACTGGCTCGCGGTGAACCAGTTCACGGTGATCGAGGGCCAGCACAACCGGCGGCCGGACCTCTTGGTCTTCGTCAACGGTCTGCCGCTGGGCCTGATCGAGCTAAAGAATGCGGCGGATGAGGACGCGACGATCTGGAGCGCCTACGCCCAACTGCAAACCTACAAGGCGGAGATTCCCACGCTGCTGCATTACAACGCCGCCCTCGTCGTCTCTGACGGCCTTCAGGCCCGCATGGGATCGATCACGGCGAATCAGGAGTGGTTCAAGGTCTGGCGCACCATCGACGGGGAAGGCGACGCGCCGAAATCGGCGCTGGAGCTGGAGGTGCTGGTGCGGGGCGTCTTCGAGCGGCAGCGGTTCCTCGACCTGCTGCACCATTTCATCGTCTTCGAGGAAGATCCGGACTCCGGCGCGCTGCACAAGATCATCGCGGGCTACCATCAGTTCCACGCGGTGAATGCGGCGGTGGAAGAAACGGTGCGCGCCAGCGGCATGTTGGAAGCAAATCGGGTGCGCGAGGACGCGGGCACCTACTGGGCCGGGCGTCAACGCGGCGGCAGGCCGGGGGACCGTCGCGCGGGCGTGGTCTGGCACACGCAGGGCAGCGGCAAGAGTTTCTCCATGCTCTTCTACGCCGCGCGTGTGGTGCGGCATCCGGCGATGCAGAACCCGACCCTGGTGGTGCTGACCGACCGCAACGACCTCGACGACCAGCTTTTCGGCCAGTTCCAACGCTGCGCGGACATCCTCGGGCAAACGCCGCTCCAAGCCGAGGGCCGTGAGCATCTTCGCGAACTGCTGAACCGGGCGAGCGGCGGGGTGGTGTTCACGACGATTCACAAGTTCGGTGGTAGGGACGACCGGCCCGGTCGTCCGGCGAGTGCCGAAGCCGAAGAAGACGGCGCTGCGGGCCGCAGCGCCCTACCTTTGTCAGAGAGGCAGAACATCGTCGTGATCGCCGACGAAGCACACCGCAGCCAATACGGCTTCGGCGGGCGGGTGAATCCGCAGACGGGCGAGATGTCCTACGGCTTCGCCAGCAACCTGCGCGACGCGCTGCCGAACGCGTCGTTCATCGGCTTCACCGGCACGCCCATCGAGAAGACGGACGCGAACACGCGGGCGGTCTTCGGCGATTACATCAGCATCTACGACATCCAGCGCGCCGTCGCCGACAAGGCCACGGTGCCGATCTATTACGAAAGCCGCATTTCCAAGCTGAGCCTGAACGCCGCCGAGGTGCCGAAGCTCGACGCGGAGTTTGAAGAGATCACCGAAGGCGAGGAGCTGACGAAGAAGGAAAAGCTCAAGACCAAGTGGGCCGCGCTGGAGGCGCTGGTGGGCGATCCGAAACGCATCGCGCTGGTGGCCGCCGATCTGGTGGCGCACTTCGAGAAGCGCCTGGAGGCGATGGACGGCAAGGCGATGATCGTCTGCATGAGCCGCCGCATCTGCGTGGACCTCTACAACGCGCTGATCAAGCTGCGCCCCGAGTGGGAAGCGGAGACGCTGAAAGTCGTGATGACCGGCAGCGCCGAGGATGGTCCCGAGTGGCAGAAGCACATCGGCAACAAGCAGCGGCGCCGGGAGCTGGCGAACCAGCTCAAGGACCCGAAGAACCCCTTCAAGATCGTGATCGTGCGGGACATGTGGCTGACCGGTTTCGACGCGCCCTGCCTGCACACGATGTATGCCGACAAGCCGATGCAGGGCCACGGCCTCATGCAGGCCATCGCCCGCGTGAACCGCGTCTTCCGCGACAAGCCGGGCGGTCTGGTGGTGGATTACCTCGGCCTCGCCGATCAGCTCAAGAAGGCGCTCGTCACCTACACCGAGAGCGGCGGCCAGGGCAACCCGACCTTTGACACCGCCCAAGCCATCGCCGTGATGCTGGAGAAACACGGCATCGCCTGCGATCTGATGCACGGCTTCAACTGGGACAAGTGGATCAGCGGCACGCCGACCGAGCGCCTGCAACTGATCCCAGCAGGACAGGAACACATCCTCGAACAGGACGACGGCAAGAAGCGCTGGGTGCAGGTGGTGACGGAACTTTCCCGCGCCTTTGCCCTCTGCGCGGCGAGCGATGCAGCCACGGCGATCCGCGATGACGTTTCCTTTTTCCAAGCGCTGCAAGCCGCGCTGAACAAGCAGAGCAGCCAGAATCGGAAGACCCCCGAACAGATCGACGCCGCCATCCGCCAGCTCGTGAGCAAGGCCATCACCACCGAAGGCCAGGTGATCGACGTCTTCACCGCCGCCGGCCTGCCCAAGCCGGACATCAGTATCCTGAGCGAGCAATTCCTCGCCGAGGTGCGCGGCCTGAAGCACAAGAACGTGGCGGCCGAGTTGCTGGAGAAGCTGCTGAAGGATGAACTGAAGGTGCGCTCGCGCCGCAACCTCGTGCAAGCCCAAGTCTTCAGCGAGAAGCTGAAGAAGACACTGAACGCCTACCACAATCGGGCGATCTCGACGATGCAGGTGATCGAGGAGCTCATCAAACTCGCCAAAGACCTCGACGCCGCCACCAAGCGCGGCGAGGACCTCGGCCTGACGGATGACGAGATCGCCTTTTACGACGCCCTCGCCACGAATGACAGCGCCAAACACGCCATGGGCGACGATAAGCTGAAGGTGATCGCGGCGGAACTGATCACGCAGGTGAAGAAGAGCGTGACGATCGACTGGACCCTTCGTGAAAGCGCCCGGGCCAAGATCAAGGTGATGGTGAAGCGCATCCTGAACAAACACGGCTACCCGCCCGACCTGCAGGAGGAAGCCGTCAAGACGGTGCTGGCGCAGGCGGAGCTGCTGTGCGCGGATTGGGTGTGAGAAAACAGAAGAGGTTCCCACCTCACCGCCTCCACAAATAGACCCACTTCTCCGAAACCATCTTCCCCTCCTGATCCTTCAACTCACAGCTCAGATCGATCTCACTCACCCTAGCCGTAATCCTCAGCGCGGCGGCGTCTTCCCCTGCTCCAGACCAGGCAGGATCACCTTCCGCCTGAGCAACCATCGCACCCCGAAAAGGTCGTAGATGCCGCGCAGGGCGCGCTCGAAGTTCGTGTATTTCGAGGTGCCGGCGTGGCGTTCGCGATGGTTCACGTCGACCTCGGCGATTTTCAGCCCGGCGTGGGTGAAAATGGCCGGCAGGAAGCGGTGGAGCCCGTTGAAGGGCACGAGCAGGTCGACGTGGTCGCGGTGAATCGCCTTCAGCGAACAGCCTGTGTCGCTGATGCCGTCGTGGAGGAACCAGCGGCGCACCCGGTTGGCGATGCGCGAGGCGGCACGTCGGCTCCAGGTATCGCGGCGTTTGGCGCGGCGGCCCATGGCGACATCGCAGCTGCGGGTGCGGAGCAGTCCGACGAGTTTGGCGATGTCGGCGGGATCGTTCTGGCCATCTCCGTCCAGCATGACGAGGATGTCGCCGGAGGCGAAGTGAAGCCCGGCGTAGAGAGCCCCGCTCTGGCCCCGGTTGGCGTGGAGTCGCAGCGGGGTCACCCCGGGAACGGATTGGAGGATCTCCCAGGTGCGGTCCTTGCTGCCGTCGTCGATCGCCACGACCTCGGCGCCGGGCACCGCCGCGACGATCTCGCGCAGGACGAATTCGGCACATTCCTCCTCGTTGTAAAAGGGCACGACCACGCTGACGGAGTCGAGGCGGGGTTCCGAGGTCCGGAGGCCGGACCGCGGAGGGAAAGGGGAGCGATAGGAGGGGGCGTCCATGCCGGTCGCGGAGACCTAACGCGCCGCGAACCCGCGGGCAACTCCTTTCCGCGTTGCACGACGCGCGCCTTCCGATATAGAAAGGGTGACGACCGATCCCATGAAAAAGCTCCATCCTGCCGCGATCCCTTTCGTTCTGATGCTCGGAATCTTGATGATGTCCGGGGAAAATCTCCACGCCCAGGCCGGTGGCCAGGTCCGGATTGATTTCAAGAACACCTCGACCCGGAAGTTGACCCTGAACTCCGCCGCGCCGGGCCAGCCCATGAGGGTGATGGGTGAGGTGAATCCCGGACAAACCACGACGGTGCAATCCCTGCCAGGCCAGAACTGGGTTTTGCTCAATCCGAACAACCGGGTGTTCGGGGAGTACCGGGCCAGCAACCAGGCGCGGCAGGTCTACACGATCACCCAGGAGGGCGGTTTCGCCGGCAACGCTCCGGTGCCCGCTCCAGCTCCTGCGCCGGGCAACAACAAGCCGGGGCCGGCGGCGACGGGGCAGACCGGCTCCAATCTGACACCCGAACAGGCCCAGCAGATGCTCGTCTATCACAACCAGCGCCGCGCCGAGGTCGGAACCAACAAGGTGACTTGGTCACCAAAACTCGCCCAGTTCGCCCAGGAGCGGGCCAACACGATCGCTCGCACCCGCAAGCTGGCCCACCTCCCGCAGGGCCAGAATCCCTATGGCGAAAACCTCGCCCAGGGTGGTGCCTCGGGCGGGGTTTCCGGTTTTACGGTGCTCAATGCCTGCGAGGGCTGGTATGCGGAGCGTGCGAAACTGCCGAAAAACGCCCGCACCATGACGGTCGATCTTTTCAATCGCGGCGTCGGGCACTACACCCAGATGGTGTGGAAGGACACGACCCAGATCGGCGCAGGTGTCGCCAGTTATCAGCAGGGCAATTTCACGATGACGGTGATTGTCTGCTGCTACAATCCGCCCGGCAATTTCATCGGCGGGCCGATTTACTGAGCCGGCCATTGCCGGTCACCAGCCCGTCCCGATCTTCCACTCCTCCATCAGGTCGAGGGGAATCTCGTCGAGGAAACGCGAGGGGCGCTGGATCACGTCGCCGGTGAAGGACCCGTGCCAGAGCAGCGGATAGGTCAGGTAGAGTTCGTCCTTCGCCCGCGTCACCGCCACGTAGAAAAGGCGGCGCTCCTCCTCGAGGCCGGTCTCGTCCTCGCCGGCCTCGTCGATGACCCGGCTGTTCGGGAACATGCCGTCGGCGAGCCAGATGCAGAAGACGACGCGCCACTCGAGACCTTTGGCCTGGTGGACCGAACTGAGGCAGACCGACTCGGTGTCGGGCTGGGCGGCGGTGGCCTCGACGGCATCCTGGCCCGCGAGCAGGCTGAGCTGGCTGAGGAACTCGCCGAGGTCATCGAAGCGCTCCGCGTAACGCTCGAGCTGGAGGAGGTCCTGCTTGCGGTTGTCGTAGTTCGAGAACTTCGCGCGCATGTAGTCCTCGTAGACCCCGCCGAGGATGGAGGGCATCATCCGCGCGGGCGGTTTCGGATAACCGGCCCCGTCGACGAGCTCGTCGAGGGTGTAGGCGAACTGGTCCCAGCCCTGTTTCGACTTGGCCGGAACCTTGAACTTCAGCAGGGTCTCGGAGAACGAAGTCACCGTTTCCGCGGCGGCGGCCTCGCTCGCCGACCACTCGCGCCAGAGCTGGTCGGCGCTCTTATTGCCGACGCCCGGCAACATCCGCACGAGCCGCTTGAAGGCGACCTCGTCGCGCCGGTTCAGCACGAACTTCATGAAGGCCGCCGTGTCCTTGATGTGGGCCTGTTCGAAGAAACGAAGCCCGCTGGTGATGATGAAGGGGATGCCCCGTTTCGTCAGCTCGAGCTGAACCTCCATGGCGTGGAAGTGGGCGCGGTAGAGCACCGCGATCTCATTCAGCTCGATGCCCTCGTCGCGGAGCTCGAGGATGCGCTGGGCGACAAAAGCCGCCTGCATGCCGGGATCCTGCATCGGGGCGAGGGCCGGGCGCATCTGCCGGTCGGCGCGCGAGGGGGCGAGATCTTTTTTGAACTGGCGCGTGTTCGGGGCGATCGCCGCGTTGGCGAGGCTGAGGATCTCGGGCACGGAGCGGTAGTTCGTCTCGATCACGAACTTCCGCGAACCGGCGTAGCGCTCGGGGAAATCGAGGATGTTGCGGAAGTCGGCGCCGCGCCACGAGTAGATCGACTGGGCATCGTCGCCGACCACCATCAGGTTTTGCTGCGGTGCGGCGAGCAGGTCGATGAATTCGGCCTGGAGCTGGTTGGTATCCTGATACTCGTCGACGAGGATCCACTCGAACTGGCTCTGGTAGAGTTTCAGCACCTCGGGACGCTCGCGGAAGAGCCTCAGGGGCTTTTCGAGGAGGTCGTCGAAGTCCATCGAGTTCGTCTCGCGCTTGCGCCGCTCGTAGCTCTCCGCCAGCATCTCGATCTGCGGCACGAGGTGATGGAAGTAGGGGAAACGTCTTTCCACGATGTCCTCGATCGCTTCACCCGTGTTGATCGAGAGGCTGAAGAGATCCGCGAGCACGTCGGGTTTGGGAAAGCGCACCGCCTTCGTGTCGATGCCGCTGGCCTCGATCGCGCTGGAGAGCAGCTCCTTCTGGTCCTCGCGGTCCATGATGGTGTAGCCGGGTTTCCAGCCGATCTCGGTGGCGTGGCGGCGGAGGATGCGGTTGCCGACCGAGTGGAAGGTGCCGCCCCAGAGGTCGCGGGTGTCGAAAGGGACCAGTTCGCCGACCCGGTCGAGCATTTCCCGGGCGGCCTTGTTCGTGAAGGTCAGCAGCAGGATGTTCCCCGGGCGGATCCCGTTGTCGAGCAGGTAGGCGACCCGGTAGGTGAGGGTGCGGGTCTTGCCACTGCCCGCACCCGCGATGACGAGGGCCGGGCCCGGAGGTGCGGTGACGGCGGCGAATTGCTTCTCGTTCAGCTCGGCCGCGTAGTCGATCTGCGACTTGGCGTTCGCCGGGACCGCGGCGTGGCGGCTGACGGTGTATTCACGGGGCATCTTCGGGGGAGTTTATGCCCCGCACCCCGCTCCTGCGCAAATAAAACGCCGACGTCGCGTCGGTTTTACATCTTCCGCGCTGCGGCTTCCGCCAGTTGGCTGCGCTCGCCTCGCTCCAAGGTGACGTGCGAACTGCACGCTTCGTCCCGGAGACGATCACGAGTGTAGACAAGACCATTGCTAAGTCGATCCACATAAGGGTTGTCAATCTGGGCCGGATCGCCCACGAGCACAAGCTTCGAGCCGCGTGCCATCCGCGTGACGATGGTCTTCGCCTCCAGCGGCGTGAGCTGCTGGGCTTCGTCGAGGATGAAAAAGCGGTTCGGGATGGAGCGGCCCCGGATGTAGCAGAGCGCCTCAATTTCGATTAGGCCCGACTCGAGGAAGGGATCGTAGCTCCGCTTGCCGCCGTTCGAGGGCGGGAAGTCTGAGCCGCCCTTGCGCGGCGAGCGCGAGGCCTGCTTCTTCTTGCCACCCGGCTGTTCGGGCGTGAGAAGGAATTCGAGGGCATCGTAGACCGGCTTCAGCCAAGGATCGAGCTTCTCCTCCAGCGATCCGGGCAGGAAACCGAGCGTGTCACCGAGCGGGATCACCGGGCGGCTCACCGTGACGCCGTTGTATTCGCCGTTGAAGGTCGCGTGCAGGGCCGAGGCCACCGCCAGCAGGGTTTTTCCCGTGCCGGCCGACCCGTAGCAGGTCACCAGGGTGATCTCCGGATTGAGGAGGGCATCGAGGAAACACTGCTGTCCGAGATTCAGCGGGCGGAGCGGGGCTCCCCGTTGGATCCGGATCTGCTCGGGAATGTTGAGCTTGTGGAAGGCCCCGTCGGTGCCCATTCGGGCAGGCATGGTGCGCTTCTCACCGGCCTTGAGCAGCACATATTCGTTGGGACTGATCCGGCGGATGTGGGCGGGCAGATCGAGACCGCCGGAACTGGCGAAACGCTGCAGGTCGTTCGGTTTGATGTCGACCACGATGGGCGAGGCCGCGCCGACCTGGGCGCTGTCGACCTTGTCGTTCTGATAGTCCTCGCAGCTCACCCCGATCGCATGGGCCTTGAGTTGCAGGTTGAGATCCTTCGTCACCAAAATGGTCGGCGACACGTTCTTTTCGGCGATCAACTGGGTGCAGATGAGGATGCGGTTGTCGTTCGATTGCTGGCCGGCGAAGACCTCGAGTAGTTCCTCGACGACCGGGCTGCGCTGCGCGTTCATCGGCTGCGCCGGGATCAGGCGGATCGAGCCCCCGTCGCGGTTGAGGATGCCGCTGTTGGCGTTTTCCGGATGTTTGGAAAAGAGGGCGGCGAGCTTGCGGTGGGCGGAGCGGGCACTGGCTCCGCGCTCGGTCTGCTCGTTCTTGAACTTGTCGAGCTCGCAGAGCACCTCGAAAGGCACGCAGACGTGATTGTCGCCGAAGCGGTCGAGGCAATCCGGGTCGTGCAGCAGCACGTTGGTATCGAGGACGAAATTCTTCCCGTGGACCGATGGGGCTTTCAGACCGTTTCCGAGGAGGACCCGCTTGCGGGGCTTGGGCTCCGTCTTGCGTTTTCCGTGCCCGTTGCCGTTCACTGCGAACATATCGACCTGCAGGGTCCTGTCCTTGAGGCCACCCGCGCCAGCCTCGTCTTGTAGATCAGTCATAAACGAAGATTCCAAAAAGAGCGGCCCGGTTCGGACGACGAGCCATCTTGATCATGGTAGTTCGGAATGTCAAAGTATTAACGGAATTAAAATTCCACCCTGACGTCCATCCGGGCGCCGAGTGCATGGCCACAGCGCAGTTGTCGTACCAAGTTCTCCACCTCGCTCTCGACGGCTGCGAGCGCCTCGGTCGGCGGGACCTCATCGATGTCAGGCACATGCCAATAGCGGATCCGATCGCACCAGCGGGGGTAGCGGGTCTCCATCATGGGGCGGTGTTCCTTTTCGTAGAGCGCCACGACCAGCGAGGACTCCGTCAGGTCAAACTCGGTGACCAACTCCGGCTCCGGGCGGGTCAGGGCACGGGGCACACCCGCAGCGGCAAGACGTATCGCGGCGTGGGGCGAAAGGGGATCCTCGCAACGATGGGGCCGAAAGCCCCGCGACTCCGCCCGCCAGAGCAGGCCCTGGCGAGGCGCGAGATGGTTGAACCAAGCCTCCGCATAACGGCTCCGGTAAAAGTTCCCGGTGCAGAGGAAGAGAACGGTCTGCAGGTCATTCACGCCGCGACCATGGCAGAATCCCGGGGAAAAACCAATTAAGAAATGTTAAGGGAATGACACCCGGCTGGACCTGAGAGGGTTGGGTCGGTGACCAGACCCTCTTTGGTCCCAAAAAAATTGCGCCGGAACGGCCAAAGGCCGTTCCGGCGCGCACCAACAAAAAGGTTGTACGGGACTCAGTTGGACGAAGGCTCGCCCTCGGGGCCCTCGGCGCGGGCACCGCTGACCACAAGCTTGCGGCCCATGAAATCCTGGTCATCGAGCACCGCGACGGCGCGACGGGCTTCCTCAATGGAGCCCATCTCGACGAAGGCGAAGCCTTTCGACTGCTGGGTGCGGGGATTGGTGACGACCTCGGCGCTGAGAACGTTTCCGACGCCGCGGAAGAGGCTCTCCAACTCGGCTTCGCCGGTGGAATAGTCGAGGTTGCCGACATAGAGGCGTCCGGAAGTGACTTCAGCGCGGTTGCGCTTCGCTTTGGCGGCGGCATCCTGCCCACCCGCCTTTTGCTCGGCGC
This sequence comes from Verrucomicrobiales bacterium, assembly GCA_041917795.1. Taxonomy (GTDB): domain Bacteria; phylum Verrucomicrobiota; class Verrucomicrobiia; order Verrucomicrobiales; family DEV007; genus Arctic95D-9. Next base: position 113,088 of record JAYRWX010000036.1, on the reverse strand, counting down.
GCGGGGGGGTGTTCGCCTGACGCTGGGGCGAGGATTCGCAGTGGGCCGCGGGCTTGGCCTTGGCTTTCGGCTTGCCGAGCAGGCCGAAGGTCAGGATGGAGAGCACTTTTTGGAAAGTGGTCTGTTGGGGAGCCTTGGCCGGGCGCGATCCGCGGCGATTGCGGTTACGAGACCGGTTGCGGGAGCCGCCGGCGGAGTTGCCATTCTGGCCTTGATTCGGATTCGCCTGGCGATTGCGGCTGCGACCGCCCGAGCGTGAGCCGCGTTGGCGGCGAGTGGAGGTGGTATGGGATTGGTTTTCCATCTGAGGTGGAAGCTAGTGTTGGATGGGCCGCACGGCGGCGGCCGGTTGAGGGAGCGGAGTTTCCGGCTGCCGCGACTGCTTGGGGCGATCGGTGCGACCGTGTGAAGTCCTTTTCCGCCACGAGGCGGACCGGAGGCAAGCCGTGGCCGGATCCGGTGGGAAGGCTGCGCGAGGCAACCGCACGAGGCGGAAGATTTGCCGGATCAGCTCCGACAAGCGCAAACAAACTCCGCAAGAGGTTGATGAGTCCCGTCAGGATCGTCGGTTGAAAACCGGAGCCGTGGGGCTGGTTCGGATGCGCCTCAGCGAGAACGAAAAGGGCTGGCTGAGGAGGCAGCATGGCGACACAGACGAGACTTGCCCAAGTGTAAAATTCTCCGGGTCCGGGGGCAAGTTAAGAATTGCGTCAGACAAGGATTTCGACCCCGATCTCGTTCTTGAGAAGTTCCGGATGGAATGAGCCTCGGAGTAAAAAAACTTCTCCCTGAACCAAGTTAATCAATGAATTACGTCAGTGGACGCTGTAAAATGCCGAGGGGGTCAGGAGGGATTTCCCGGTCTCGGAGGGCAGATTCTGGCAGACGAGGCGGAGGACGTAGGCGGGCTCGGGGAAGCGGGTCTTCAGGACGACGGTGCGGCCGGTCGATTCGACCATGGGATCGACGATCAGGGTGGTTTCGCCGCCGCCGAGGGCGATCGCGCGGAGCGAGAAGTTTTCCGGTTTAATGGCCTCAAAACGATCGACCGGTTGGGTGAAATCGATCTGGAGGCCGTCATCGACGATCCGAACGGTCCGGATGCGGAAGACTTCGCCGTTTTCAGTGAGTGGGAAGAATCCGGCGACACCTCCTCCGAGGAGGGAGCCGGGGACGGTCTCGGCGAGTGCCTGAAGCGGCTTTGGACTGATGCCGCGCAGCAAGATCGACCCCTGCCAGAGCGGGCCCCGGCGCTCCGGGGTGACCTCGAGAATGCGTCCCGACCCTGGTGCAATGAGAAGGAGCCGGGTTTGTCCCTCGTCGTCGATGAAGACGGGAGCGACGGGATTTTCGCCCTCGGTCAATTCGGCCGGGAGGATGAGCGAGGGCAGGGTGAATGGCATGGGCACCGGTGCCGCCTCGGGATTCTCGGCCGTAGGGGCGGGTAGGTCGGTGAGCGAAAGGAAGAACCCGTCCTTGTAATCCGCCATCGTCAGCCGGGCGGCGAGGAGGTTGTCGCGGCTGAGGGCGAAGCTCTCGATGGGCAGCTCGCTTTCGGTCAGCACGGTCTGGGAGCCTTTTGCGGGATTCCATGCCATGAGACGGGCTTTGACCGGTCCTCCGGCAGTAAGGGCGTGGGGGGAGAGGGCAAAAAGGATGCGCCCGTGGGCATCGGCGACCGGACCGGCGGTGATGCCGACGCCCTTTTCGCGGTCGGGCCAATCGCGCACGACGGCTTGGAAGAAGTCGAGCTTCAGGTCGCTGTTGGTGTCAAAGGCCTGGGTCAGTTCGCCGGGCGAAGCGGTCAGGATGGAATACTTCGGCCCGAGAGCCAGAGCGGGGAGGGTTTCGGCGGAGAGCTCCGAATAAAGCGTCCAGCCGATTTGGCTGAGCCCGGGTGAGAACTTCGCCACCCCGACCTGGCCGCGATCATTGAGGAAAAAGACATTGGCCGCATCGAGCGGGAAGATGGCACGGACCGAGGGGATCTCCTCTGTGGGAGGGATTTCGATGACCCGTCGCTCGCGGGATTCCGACTCCTGCGCGCGGGCCAGGAGCGGCTGAGAAACAAGCCAAAGCAGCGGGAGGAGCAACCAACGGGGAGTCGGCTTCATGGTTGAGGAGCGGGGGCCGGGGCATCGCTGTCGTCGAGCCGGTAGGTGAGCACGAATTCTCCGGCGGCCTCCTTCGGCACGTTCAAAACCCGGTCTTTCCACGTGCCAGCAGAGGCGGAGAGCCGCTCCTTCCAGTCGGATGCGACGGTGAACTGGAGTCCGCGCGGCGCCGATTTGACGCTGAAGCGTTGTTTCAGGACGGTGCCGTGATCTTCGAGCCAGATCCGCTCTTCGATCGAGAGCGAGCCATATTGATAAAGGAACTCCGGGGCCCCCTCGATGAGCCGCATTCCGAAATAGCGAGGATTCCCCGTGGCTCCGGTGGACTTGGCGAGCGGGAGGGGGCCCGTGGCCTTGAGCGCGTATTGGGGTTCGCCGCCGGGCGGTGAGCCCGCTTTGGGCAGCAGCAATACCCCGAGGAGACGGCAGGCGGTGGGATCCCAAAGGATGGCTCGCCCGGCTTCGGCCGAGCCGATCGCAAAGACACCGGACAAATTTGCCGGAGCGTTGTCACTTTTGGGATACACCGCGAGGGCTTCCCCATCGGTTAGAAAGTTTTTTACGGTTCGGCGGGAAACGAGGAGACGGACCGCCTGACCGGTCGGGCCTGCGGCAAGCTCGGAAGGTGCCGGCGCGCTCTCCTGCGCTTCGGTGGCGATCCCGGTACCCCAGCCCAAGGCGAGGGCAAAAGCGATCAGGCGATGGCGCGGCGCGGACATGAGGCGTGAGAGGTGATCAAGCGCGTCGGCCGCGGGTGAAGTACCAGTTTTGCTCGTCGCTACGCTCAGGATCGTGTTGGTATCCTTCACTGTCAAAGCGCTTGAGATCGTCGGGATGGTCGATGCGGTTGCGGATCAGGTAGTCGGCCATGAGTCCCCGGGCGCGTTTGCCAAACACGCTGATGAACTGATAGCGGTCGCCTTTCCATTCCTGGAAGTGCGGGGTGATGACGCGGGCGCCCAGGTCCGCGGGCTGGATGGCCTCGAAATACTCCTTCGAGGCGAGGTTGATCAGCACTCTGGGTTTGGTAGCGGCGATGGCTGCGGCAAGATCGGCGGTGAGCCGTTCGCCCCAGAATTGATAGAGATTTTTAAATGCCCCGAACTTCAGAGGACAGCCCATCTCGAGCCGGTAGGGGAGGATCTCATCGAGCGGGCGCAGCAGGCCGTAAAGACCGGAGAGGATGCGGATGTGTTTCTGGGCGTAGCGGAAGTCGGTGGCGCGATAGGAAGCGAGATCGATGCCGGTGTAGACCTCGCCCTTGAAAGCGAACCAGGCGGGGCGGGAGTTTTGTTCCGACCAGGGGAATTCCCAATCCTCAAAGCGCTGCCGGTTGAGGCGGGCCAGGTCGGGGCTGATTTTCATCAGGGTTCCCAGAGCGGAGGCCGACTTGCGGCGCAAGATTTCCACGAGTTGTCGCGACTCCTCGATGCGGTCGGGCAGAGTGGTGTCCAGTTCCGGAACCGGAGACTCGAAGTCGAAAGTCTTGGAAGGCGAAAGTACGGCCAACATGCCGGGGAAAGCGCCTAGTGTAAGCGCGTCCGAAGGCCACGACAACCGCCGCGCGAGTCTAGGGGGCAACAAAAAGCGAGGAAGTGGAAAAAACAGTTTTAAAATTATAAAGATTTGCTAATAATATGGTAACTTTTATCAATCGACCGCTTGTTTGCCATGCCTTCCTTCTCAACCGCCTTCCTCGGATTCACTCTCGTCTCCGCTGCCTTTCTGCTCCTGATCGTGGCGGTGAAGATTCCGGAAATGTGGCGCAGTTGTCACCGTTTCCTCCGCCAGATGGCGGCCCGCCGCACCCGTGAGGCCCGCATGCTGGCCGATTTGGAAAAGCTGATGGCCGAGGCCCGCCGGCTCGAGGGGATCTACTGCTTCGAGCGCATCGAGGACGACGTCGACGACGAGGACAGTGTCTTCGCCGACCTCGAGCCGCATCACGTCAGGTCGAAGCCCGTCGAGCGCAGTTCGGCGAGGTCCTCGCAATCGTCGCTGTCGTCGGTCGCCGCGAGGTGATCGGCGGCAATGCCCTCCAGCTCGGCGACGGAGGCGACGGTGGAAAAGCGCGAGCGCAAGAGCTTGCCTTGGCGCATTCCCTTCGAGTAGGCCATCAGCCGCGAGCGCAGGGATTGCATTGCGTGCCGCTCCGAGGGGAATTTGCCCCACTCGATCAGCAGCCTGGCATGGCGGATGATGAGGGCCCAACGCTCTTCCGGGGCGACCGGGGCGGGGGCGTGTCCGGTGGCAAGATACTCCTTGGCGTCGCGGAAAATCCAAGGGTAAGCCATCGCGGCCCGTCCGATCATGATGCCACGCACGCCGGTGCCAGCCTGTCGCCGGGCCACGTCGGCACCCGAGGTGATGTCGCCATTGCCGATCACCGGCACGGACACTGCCCCGGTGCAGGCGTCGATGACTTCCCAGTCCGCCTCGCCGGAATAACCTTGGGCCCGGGTGCGGCCGTGGATGGCGATGGCCTGCATGCCGCAGTCCTCGAGGATGCGGCAAATCTCGGGGGCATTGATGGAGTTTTGGTCCCAGCCAATCCGCATTTTTGCGGTGACGGGCACGAGATGGCCGACACCTTTCGCGATGGACGAGGCGACTTCGGCGAGCACGGGACAGTCCTTCAACAGCGAGGATCCGCCGTTCTTGGAGACGACTTTCTTCACCGGGCAGCCGAAGTTGATGTCGATGAAGTCGGGCTGCTTCCAATCGATGATCTTTTTCGCGGCCTCGGCCATGCGGGGACCGTCGGCACCGAAAAGCTGTACACCGACCGGCCGCTGGGCGTCATCAAACTCCGTATAGATGCGGGTGCGCTCGTCGGCCTGCATGATGCCCTCGGCCGAGACGAATTCGGTGACCATGACATCGGCCCCGAGCTCTTTGCAGATTCGGCGGAACACGAGGTCGGTGACCCCGGCCATGGGGGCGAGGTAGAGGGGGAAAGCGCCGTTCTGGAACCAGGGAAGCACGAGAGGGAGGTCGGGTCTGTGACCTGCGACTGTAAAAGGGAAACCGCGAAAAGTAAAAGACCGCGGAAACCGGGGTGCCTCTTTACCTCGGTTCGGGGCCGACGAGTTCGCGAACCGAAGCAAGATATTCGGCCACTGAATCGCTGTGGCGCAGCTCCAGGGCTTTCTCAAGCTTTTCGACCGCCGCAGTGAAATCACCCGACTCGACCAGCAGCCGTCCGTGGACGAGGTGAGCTTCGGCGGCGGTGGCAGGCACCCGCTCGGCTTGCTCGAGGAGCATGATGGCCTCGACTTTCTGGCCGGCTTCTTCGCGGAAACGTGCGAGAAGAATCAGGGCTTCACCATCGAGCGGTTGTTGTCTCACCCATTCCTCGATGCGCCTGGCACCAGCTTCGCGGTCGCCCGATTCGAGTTCGATGAGAGCACGGGCTCGGGTCAGGCGCGACCCAGCGGCGGGGTCCATGGCGCGGCCCCCGGCTGGGTCGGTCTTGTATTCGCTCCGCTGGTCGATCCATTTGCCGACTTCTTTGGCGCGGGTCCAATCCGAGTTTGAGACATAAAGTTCCAGCGCCTCGATCGCCTTGCTCAAGTCCGGAGCCTGTTCCGCGGTCAGCGCGGCCTGATAACGGGTCAGGGCGAGGTCCGGCATGCCATTCTGCTGGTAGAGGTGGCCCAGGGCGATGAGCCCGTCAGGATCGAGCCCGCCCATCCGGTGGACGATTTCAAGATTGCTGGCGGCGCTGATGGGTTGATCGAGGTGAACGTAGACATCGGCCTGCTGGAGCCACAGGGCCATCTCGGTCGGCTCCTCGTCGATCAGGGTTTGGAGGAGGCTGCTTGCCTCGCGCGGCTGTTCAAGCGAAAGGAGGGCTTGGGCGGCACCGAGGCGCCATTGCCGCTCCTCGGGCTGGGTCAACATGGCGAGCCGGTAGGCATCGAGCGCAGATTGGTGGTGGCCGGCGACGGCGTGGCAGTAGGCAAGCAAACCGGCGGTGACGCCGTCCTGGGCGCCGAGCTGGAGTGCCTTGACCAGATGGGGTTTGGCCTTGTCCAGTTGGTTCGTCTGGACCAGCACGATGCCGAGATTGCGGTGCGCGTCGCGAAACTGGGGGAACTTCGCAATCGCGGCTTCCAGGCCTTTGACCGCCGCATCGGAGTTGCCCGATTCGAATTCATGCGAGGCGAGCGTGAACTGCAGGATCGCGCTTTCTGCGAGCAATGAGGTTTCGCGGAGGATCTTCATGGCTTCCTCGCGTTTTCCCGCGGCCATCGCATCGGCGGATTGTTTCAAGTAGACGGACTCGTCCTCGGTGAAGACTGGTTCGACCCGGGAGTCGATCCCGTAGGTCGCCGTGAAGGATGCGCGGAAGCTCTCGCTCTGCCAGAGCGGATCGATGGGGCCCGGCCCGGCCGCCCCGGCGAGCGTGGCGGAGCCTGACAAAGCCAGAAGGAGGTGAAGGCGGATCAGGATTTGAGGAAGAGGGGCCATCTGAAAAGAGCGTGGACGTTGCGGCCGTCTTTCTTGGGAGGAGTAAAACGAGCCCGCGAGGCATAACTTTTCGCCATCTCGGCGAAGTCCTCGTGCGGAGCCTCGATGACACGCTTCACCTCGACCGAACCGTTCGCGTTGATCATGATCTCGAGCACGACCTTCGCCTCCTTCACGCCGGCCTTGCGCTGATTCGGGGGGAAGGTCGCGGTGGGTCGGTTGACCAGCCGGGGTTTGGCGTCGAGGTCGGCGGCTGAAAAGACCATCGCCGCCAAGGGGGCCTGCCGTTCCGGAGCAAACTCGGTACGGTCGAGACGCAGGTCCACCTTCCGGTCGAGCGAGGCTCGCAGGGGAGGTGCGACGGAGTTCAATTCAATCTGGAGTCGGGGGAGATCCGGCGGAGGAGGCGGTGGCGGAGGAGTCAGGTCCGGCGGCGGCGGGGGGGAAGGCATGGCCACGGCCTCGGCGGTGTTGAGTTCGCGCAATTCGATCACCGGTGCGTCATTCCGCTTCCAAAGATGCATGCCGACGAGGAAGACCAGCAATCCCGCGGTCAGAACGGCCGAGAGACCGATCTGCAGCAAGGCTCGGGAAAGGGATTCGCGGGTTTCAGTCATCGACGGTGGATACGAAGACGTTCTGCGCTCCCGCGAGTTTGGCCTCGTCGAGTACGGAGACGGTCGCCTCGGTGGGTGCCTCCATGTCAGCTTGGATGATGACCGGCATGACCTCCTGCTTGAGCAGACGGCCCACGACCGAGCGGACACCGCTGGTGCCGATTTCGCGCCCGCCGTAGTAGACCTGGCCGGTGCGGCTGATGCCGATGAGGATGCTGTTCCGCTCGAGGTCCTGCTGGCTCGCGGCGCGGGGTTTGTTGATCTCGATCCCGGTTTCCTCGACGAAGACCGTGGTGACGATGAAGAAGATCAGCAGGATGAAAACCACGTCGATCAGCGGCGAGATATCGATCTCGCTCTTGATGCCGCTCTCGGCTTCGCCGAGGCGCTGGAAACGTCGTGCCATGGGTGGTCAGGTGAGGGAGAGCTCGCCGAGGGCGCGGGATTCGACCTGATGGTAACGCATCACGAGGGCATCGTGGCGGCTTTTCAACCACGCGCAGACGATGTAAGTCGGCACGCCGATGACGAGACCCGTCTCGGTGGTGATGAGGGCTTCGAAGATCCCGGCGGAAATCACGTCGATCGGTGCCTCGGTGCGGTTCGACGACATGCCCTCGAAGGTCGCGAACATGCCCGAGACCGTGCCCAGCAAACCGAGGAGCGGGGCTGCGCTGATCATCACGAAGACGAGCGGAAATCGGCGCTCCTGTCTCGAAAAAAGGCGCCGGGCGCTCTCCTCGAGCAGACGCCGGGGATCGGCGGAAGTCGCGAGCGAGGCGACGAGTCGCTTGAAGGCATCGCCCGACTCCGCCGGCGAGCGCAGCAGTCGCGTCCATTCGCGCGGTTCCAACAGGATCGCATCGGGGAAACGCGACGCGCTGGCGAGCGCCAGCAAGGCATGGGCGATGCCGAACGCCAGCACGATGAGTGCCCAGAACAGCCAGCCGCCGCCGGTGGCGATCAATTGCATTTCTTCGAGAAATCCGGCGGTGTCTTTCATGGCTGCCGGACGCCGTTGAGGAAGGCGAGGCTCGTCATTTCCATGGTGGATTTGATGCCTTGGACTTTGCGGGAAAGGAGGGAATGGGCGATCAGGGCGGGAATCGCGACGACGAGACCCAGTTCAGTCGTGATGAGGGCCTCGGAGATGCCGGAGGCGAGCGACTTTGCGTCACCCGAGCCGAAGACGGTGATGAGACGGAAGGTCTCCATCATGCCGGTCACCGTGCCGAGCAGTCCGAGCAGCGGAGCAGTCGCGGAGACGATCGCGAGGATGGGCAAACCGCGCTGGAGGGGAGGAGTCTCCTCGAGGAAGACCTCGAACATCCCCTCCTCAATGTCGTCGCGGGAGATGGTGGGGCGGTCGGCGATCAACTGCACGCCACGGTCGAGCACCCGCCTCGCCGGATGGCGGAGCGGGGCGATCGCATCGCGGGCTTCCGCCGTTTTTCCAGCATTCATCGAGCTGAGAGTCTTTTGGATGACTCCGGCCGGGAACTCGCGGATCCGCGAGAGTTGCAGCGTTTTCCAGAGGGAAACCAAAAGAGCGCAGCCCGCGAGGATCAGAATCGGGATGATCCAGAATCCGCCCTGCTGCAAGTGGGTGAGCAAATCGGTTTCGGTTTCGGACAAAGCGACCGCCGATCCCAAGGTCGGGTCAAAGGACAGCACCGCGGGTTTGCCGCTGAAAAGCGACTCAAGCTCCCGAGCGGATTCCGCCTGCGGGAGAAGCCGTGGGCGCAGCTCGCGATCTTCGCTGATGAGGCCTCCGGACTTGCCATCAGCCGAGCGGAACCACATCACCGGACCCACCTTGGCAAAACTCCCCGGAGCGAGGGTACCGTCGAGCGCGACTGCTTCGCCCTCCGACACCAGTGCACGGCCCTGCCCGGCGATTTCGCCCATCAAGGAGGAGACCGTTTCTTGCAGCGAGGGATTCTGCGTTCCTGCGGCCATTTCCGGACCGTAGGCGGCGGCTCCGATGCCACGCTGGAGGTCAAAGACGAGGCTCTCGATGTAAGCCTTTTCATCGCGCCAAGCCCGCAGGTCCTTTTCGGACTTTTCGTAGTCCGACTCGGCCGCTTCGCGGGTGGTGCGGGCAAGGTCGGCTCGGCGCTGCGCCTCGCGGAGATCAGCGGCGACTTTTTCGGTCTCGATGGCGAGCGGAGCCCGCTCCTGGGCGATACGTGCGCGTTGGGCGGCCAACTCATCGAGAGCCGCGCGCAGGTCCGCGTCGATGGCTGCGGCAGCCTTGGCATAAGCTTCCAGCTTCGGTTCGATCGGTTGGGCGACCGGTTGCTCCTGGGCAGTCGCTTGGCCAAGGAGCGCGATTCCCAGGAGGAGGGCGATTGTGAGCCTCATGGCGCGACCTCCTTGGCATTTCCGTTTTGGATGGGCAGGCCGACAAAGTCGGGAGTGACGGCACGCTTCTGGACGTCGATGGCTTTGCGGACGGTCGCGGCGATGCCTGGGTCAGCATTCCAGATCCACGCGTCGGCACCCGGGATGCCTGATCCGGCGAAGCGCCCGGTGGCGTCCACGAACCAGGCCTGGGTCATGCCCAGGTAAAGGACCTCGACCTCGTGCTTTTCCCCACCGAGTTCCCGCACCTCGGAGGCCACGGTGATCGTGTTCTGAAACTCGTGGGCGGCCTGTAGGATCAGCAGGACATCGCGGGCCCGGTTCTGCAGCGGTGTGTTGGTTTCGGTCGCCTCGAGACGGTCGATGGCGTCACCGATCTTGTCGCGCAGCGGTGAAGGAAATGTCGGAAAGAGCGGTTTCAGACGGTCTTCCAAGGCGCTGATCTCCGCTTCGAAAGAGGATCGCCACTGCTGGAGGCTCGTCTTTTCCGATGCCGACTTCCCGGCTTGTTCCTCGAGCGCTGTAACCCGCTCGCCGGCGGCTTTGACGAACTCTCCCAATTGCTCCGTCTCGCGTCGCCGAATCGCATCGAGGTCAGCGAGGGTGGCCTTCTCGCCCTCCCAGCGCGAGGCCTCTTCGCTGATGAGCCGTCGCGTTTCGATCCATTCCGCTGTCTTCTTCTGGAGCAACGCGGGATCGACGGCAGCCTCCTGAGCCAGGGCTTGGCCGGACGAAGCCGCCACGAAGATGACGACAGAGGTGAATAAGAGTTTCAATGATGCGGGGACCATGGAGGGAGAATCGGGTAGGGGAGTCGAGTCTCCTCTTCGAAAAGTGCGACTTTCTGCGCGGGGCACCAAGGGAAATGGATCACTTGGAGACCACGGACTTGCCGCCCGTGGGAACCATTCCCGGTTCCCAGAGCATTTCAAATCCGATATAGAACTCCCGGGGGGCGTTGACGCGGGCACCTTCGGGGATGCGGCTGGTGATCATCACTTCCTCGAAGAGGTTGTGGACGCCACCGATCAGTTTGGTCGTCTCGTTGATCTGGTAGTAGGCACCCAGGTCGACGATCATGCCGCCGTCGATCTCGCCCTGGCGGGAGGAGGTCACAGGCACGGGAGAATTAAGCGCGGTCCCGTAGGTGTCGCTGATGTAGGTCGCGGCGAGCTCGACGCCCCAGACATCGGTCTCCAAGCCGACGCCGACGGCGACCTTCCATTCGGGGATGTAGGGCAACTCGGCTCCGGGGATGCCGGGTCCGCCCGTGCCATCGCCGTAGATGTTTTCCCCTGCTCCGGAGGCGAGCGCCTGATCGAGGGTGGCGCTGGTCCAGGTGGCACTGGCGAAAAGCGGCATGCGCAGATCGTTGCCTTGGAGAGGATCGTAGCTGGCGAGCGCCTCGACGCCGTGGACCTCCGCGGTGCCGGCATTGTTGACCGGGCCGGTCAGGCCGAGGCCGGTAGAGGTGCTGATGATCTGGGAGTAGTCGCTCAGGAAGCCGACCACCTCGGCATTGAAGTTCTCGCTGCGGTGACGCACTCCCAGCTCGTAGTTCAGGCTTTCTTCGGGTAGGACGGCAGGGACCGAGAGCGAGTCACTGGGTCCCGGGATGGCGATGCCTTCATGGATGCCGCCGAAGACCGAGTGGACGTCGTCAAGTTCGTAGTTCAGGCCGACCCCCGAAACAAACCAATCGATGTCGCCATTGCCGACACCGGTGACGGTGTTGGTCGCGTCGGAGTCGTAATTGGTGAAGTGGAGGTCGACGCTTTCATAGCGAACGCCCGGGGTAACCGTGAGCCGGCCGATTTCGATATCGTCCTTCAACCAGACCGCGGTGGCGGTGGACTCCTCGTAGGAGTTGCCGCCCGTGCCGGGGCCTTGGTCGGCGATGAGGGGGCGCTGTCCGGCGATCAGGGTGACATCGGTGTTTTCCTGGAAGATCCGGTAGGTGTCCTCGTGCTGGCGTACGCCAAAGTTGAGCGTGTGATCGAGGTCGCCCGTTTCGAAGCGGTAGTCACCGGAGAATTGAACCCCGTAGCTCTCGTAGGAGCGGGCATTGTGTCGGTAACCGAGCACCCCGGGAGCAAGACCGCGCAGGGTGAGCAGGTCGGCGGGGTCCCCGGTCGGACCGAGCGCTCCGTGGAGCGAGTTGCCGTTCACGTTGCGGATCTTGAACCAGTCCCGCTTGAATTGGTTGTAATAACCAGCGATCCGCAGATCGAGGTCGTCGGTCGGCGACACGCTGTATTTCAGGTAGGTTCGGTGCTGCTCCGTGGGGATCGTGTCGAGGAAGGAGCCGGCGTAGCGGCGATAAGGATCGGCTTTGAAGTCGAAATCAGTGAGGCCGAGGTAACTCTCGTCCGCCTCCAGTTCGCTGTAGCCGTATTTGAACTCGAATTTCTGGTCGACGGCGGAGTTGGGCTCCCACGAGAATTTCACCATCGGTTCGATGATGGAGAAGCCGCTGTCCGAGCCAGGGATGCCGAATCGCGGCGCGGCCTCAACCCGGCGAAAGCCGTCGGAGCGCTTGTAGAAGAGCTCTCCGAGGTAGCCGAACTTGCCGGCCTCCGTCTCGATCGTGTCGCCGAAGTGGCTGTGAACCATCCAGGTGGCATTGCTGCCATAGGTCGAGCGCAGGTAAAACTGCTCTTGGTCCGGGATCGGCGTGGAGAGGTAGTTGATCACCCCGCCCGTGGTGTTCGGGCCGTAGGCAATCTGGCTGGAGCCTTTCAGCACCTCGACTCCGGCCATCCGGGCGACGTTCGGCGAATAATAGGCCGAGGGGGCGGAGTAGGGAGCCGGTGCCTGGAGAATGCCGTCCTCCATCACCGTGATCTTCTCGTTGCGGGTGCCATCGACGCCGCGGATCGAGATGTTCGGGAAAAGACCCGAGCCGTCCTCCTCGCGGACATAGACACCCGGCACCCTGGCGAGGACGCGGTTGACGTTCGTGTAGTTGAACTCGCGGATCTCTTCGCTCGTCACGAAATATCCCGAACCCGGCAGGGTGAAGGTCTCGACCGGACCGCCGGTGATCACTTCCGGTTCGATCGTATCGTAAACGACCACCTCCGCAGGGCGGGAGACCGTGGCGGGCCGGACACGGGGAGCGGGCTCCGGAGCCGGGGTTGAGGTGACGATCGTGGGATCGAGCTCGCTCGTCGCATCATCGATCACCGGAGCGGAGGACACTTCGGCATCCTGAGCATGAAAGGCCGGGATCCCCGAAAGGACCAAGACGGAGACGAGGAAGCAAGGAAGGTGAAAAGAGGAGGGAAGGCGGTTGAAGCACATGACTTGCTTCCTTTAATGATAAAAGGTCTCAATAGCAAGTCGAAGTTTTCAACAAAATCTCCCCAGTAGGGCAAAACGAACGGGGACCTCCAAACCCGATCAGGCGCGGGCCCGGCGGGCGGCGATGAAGGAACGCACTGCCATCACCGTGAAGAACAGGCAGATCACGGTCATGATCGTGATCATCTTCGGGGCCGGTTGGGAAAAGTCGACGCTGCCCTTGATCAGGCCCGGCACGAGACGACCCAGACCAGCGAGGGTGCCGAGCAACGAAAAGGTCACCGCGATGTGCATGCCGAGCATGTTCTTCTTCAAGGCGATGATCGCGCCGACGAGCATCAGGCCGCCTACGAAAGCGGGAATCAGAGCGGTGAAGGACTGCTTCTCGGCACCGATTTGTTGCCAGCCGAAGTAGCCGACGAGTCCGGTGAGGATGAGCAGGGCGGAGCAGATGAAAGCGAGGTTTTTCATGGGTAGGTCTATGGGTAGGACAGGGCGGCGAAAGTTCAAACGATTCCCGGTGCCGATCCGGATGCAGGGTCGATCCGGCGCCAGTCGCCCGGCGCGAGATCTTCGGGCAGGCGCCACGGGCCAATCCGGATGCGATGGAGCGAGGTCAGGCGGATGCCCTCGATGCGGTGGAACATGCGTTTGATCTGGTGGTAGCGACCCTCCCGCAGGGTCACCCGGGCGAGGCGGGGCTCGAGGATCTCCAGCCTGGCGGGGCGGGTGACGATGCCTTCGGTCGCAAAAGCAAAGCCCCGCTCGAAAAGCGCGACCGCCTCCACGGGAATATCGCGGTCGGTGCCGACGAGGTAGACCTTTTCCACCTTCGCCTCCGGATCAGTCAGGGCGGCCGACCAGCGGCCATCGTTGCTCAGCAGCACCAAGCCCGTCGAACTGCGGTCGAGCCGCCCGGCGAGGTGAAGGGTGCTTTTGTCAGGATGATCGATCAGGTCGATGACCGTCCGGTGTTGCGGATCGCTGGTGGCGCTCAGGATGCCCGCGGGTTTGTGCAGCATCAGGCAGAGCCGCGTCAGGGCGGGTTGGACGAGATCTCCGCCGCAGCGGACCTCGTCGAAACGATCGATCTCATCATGTGGATCGAGTGCCAGGCCGCCGTTGACCATCACCCGGCCGCCGAGGATGCTTTCGCGAGCCCGCTTTTCCCCGATCTGGAGTCGTTTGCCGATCAGTTGGGAGAGCTTCAAGGGCGATGGGGTTCAGTTCGACTCAGTCTCCACGCTGACACAAGCGAGCGGTTTTCCAAGCTCGTCCCACGAGAGCGTCGCAATCGCGCGGTAATCGAATCCTCGGTCGCCGCGGAAGTGTCCCACGAGATCGACCACCAGTTCCCGGGGGCTTTTCCAAAAAATCGGCTGCACCAGCTGCTGACCCCAGGGGATTTCCTGCTCCAGCGCCTCCTTCAGGAACGCGTAATCGATCTCCGGCATCTCCGCCTCGGACCAAACCCTCTTGTGTTCGCGATACAACAGGGTCGAGCCAACGCGCGGACCATCCTGCAAATATACGGCGAGGGCGCTGCCATCGGGACTCCACAGCGGCTCGGCGGTCGTGTCGGGACCGTGGAGGCCCTCGTCGAAATCGTGGATCACCGTCGGCTCGACTATCCCGTCCGCAGGGACGATTTCGACCCGCTGGAGGCATTGGAGATGGTAAGTGAACACCGCCTTCCATTTTCCGTCGGGCGAGGGTGATTCGGTCTGGAACGATTCGTAGCTCACCGGATCGTCCGGCGCGACGACCCGGTCGCGGAGGATGGCGGCGGTGTAACCTGCTTCGATCTCAAAGAGCGGCGCATCCTCCTGGGCCTGGCGGACGAGGTGGGTCAGCTCGAGGATCCGGACGCAGCGGTATTCGCTGCCAGTGAAGCGAAAGAGCCGCCGCATTTCAAATCCTTCGGGTCCGCGGGAGACAAGCTCGAGCTGGGGCCGGTCGTTCGCGTGGGCGAGGGGAATCGGGCTGGTCAGGTGATTCTCCGCCTCGAAGCGGTGGCTCTTGCCGGTCTCGCGGTGCTTCACCGTGATCACCTTCAGGGACTCCTCACCGCCCTTGTCTTCCTGAATCAGTTCGTAGGCCCCGGCATCCTCAACCCGCGCGGGCCAGGGCGTCGTGGGTAAAAGCTCCCGCTCGATTTGATAAGAATGGGACGCCTCATCCCAACGGACGATCGCCCTGCCGTTTCCACTGGCTATGCCGCCGTGATGCTCGTCTCCCACCGAATACTCCTCGATGCAGGAAAGAATCAGGCGCGAGGGATCGAGCCAGCGCTCCGGCAAATCATCACCGCGGAGGCATTGTCCGAGCCCGGCACTCTTCGGGAGCCCTTGGGCGGCGATATCCGCTTCCAGGGAATCGTCCGCGAGGGCTTCGATCCGGCCCGCGCCTTCCCAAGTCGCGCGGACGAAAGCCTTCCCATCCCAACGGTAAAGAAACGAGTCAAGATGGCGCGTGCCGACCCGGCTGGTGAGGGCATACGAAAGCGAGTCTGGTGCCCAGAGGATCGTCTCCTCGGGGCGTGAGGCGTCGCCGAGAGGCTCCGCGGGATCGCTGACGAGGTTTCCAGTTGAGACTTCGATAATGCCAAAGGCGGGCCGTCTTCCCGAATCGACTTCCTCGGAAGAAAAGGCCTCGAAGCGGAAGCGCCCGTCCGGTGATTCGCCCTCCGCAGCGACAAGGCCAGGAAAAAGAAAAAGAATCGCGAAGAAAGGTTTCAGTTTCATCGGGCAATGGGGACATGTCGCATGAACCCGGGTTGAGTGAAATAGGACGAAAGTCCGGCGCCCACGAAAAAGGGCGGTCCCTCGCGGAACCGCCCTTTCGGAATTCATTGCTGGATCAGCCGATCACTTCTTCTTCGCGGCGCGCTTTTCCTCGATCGCGGCCTGGGCGGCGGCGAGGCGGGCGACGGGCACGCGGTAGGGCGAGCAGCTCACGTAGGCGAGGCCGACGTTGTGGAAGAACTTCACGGAGTCCGGATCGCCACCGTGCTCGCCGCAGATGCCGAGCTTGATGTCGGGGCGGGTCTTGCGGCCCTTGGTGATGGCGGTCTTCACGAGCTGGCCGACGCCGTCCTGGTCGAGGGTGGCGAAGGGGTTCTTCTTGAAGATCTCGTTCTCGGTGTAGGGATTGAGGAAGTTGCCCATGTCGTCGCGGCTGATGCCGAGCGCGGTCTGGGTGAGGTCGTTCGTGCCGAAGCTGAAGAACTCGGCGGTCTCGGCGATCTCGTCGGCGGTGAGGGCACCGCGGGGGACTTCGATCATGGTGCCGACCTGGTAGCTGAGCTTCACCTTCTTCTCCTTCTGCACCTCGGCGGCGACGGCGTGGACGATGGCGACCTGCAGGTCGAGCTCCTTTTTGAAGCCGACGAGCGGGATCATCACCTCGGGTTTCACCTTGATGCCCTTCTTCTGGACTTCGGCGGCGGCCTCAAAGATGGCGCGGGCCTGGGTCTCGGTGATCTCGGGGTAGGCGATGCCGAGACGGCAGCCACGGTGGCCGAGCATGGGGTTGAACTCGTGGAGGGCGGCGACGCGGGCGGCGACCTTCTCGGCGGAAACCCCGAGCTTCTTGGCGAGTTCAGCCTGGGCTGCTTCGTCGTGTGGGACGAACTCGTGCAGCGGGGGATCGAGGAGACGGATCGTGGCGGGGAGACCCTTGAGGGCCTCGAAGATGCCGATGAAGTCTTCGCGCTGGTAGGGAAGAATCTTCGCGAGGGCGGCGCGGCGACCCTTCTCGGTCTCGGCGAGGATCATCTCGCGGACGGCGTCGATGCGGTCCCCCTCGAAGAACATGTGTTCGGTCCGGGTGAGGCCGATGCCCTGAGCGCCGAAGGCGATGGCCTGCTCGGTCTGCTCGGGGTTGTCGGCGTTCGTGCGGACGGCGAGACGGGTGGCCTTGGAACACCAGCCCATGAGTTCCTTGAACTGCTTGAACTTCTCGGTCGCGGCAGCTTCCTTGTCGCCCTTGAGGAGGCCGAGGACGATCTGGGAGGGACCGGTCTTGACGAGTCCGCCGTAGATCGTGCCGGCGGTGCCGTCGATGCTGAGGCTGTCCTTGCCTTCGTGGAAGGTCTGACCGGCGATGGTCACGGTCTTCTTGTCGTAGTCGATCTCGACGGCGCTGGCGCCGCAGATGCAGACTTTGCCCATCTGACGAGCGACGAGGGCGGCGTGCGAGGAGACGCCTCCCTTGGCGGTGAGAATGCCGGCGGCGGCGATCATGCCACGGAGATCTTCCGGAGAAGTCTCGTTGCGGACGAGGAGGACGGTTTGTCCCTTGTCAGCGGCGGCGGCGGCGCGGTCGGCGTTCAGGTAAATGATGCCGGAGGCAGCACCGGGACCGGCGGGGAGACCCTTGGCGAGGGCCTTGGCCTTCTTGATCTCGGCGGCGTCGAAGTCGGGGGCGAGGAGCTGCTCGAGCTGGTCGGCCGGGTTGCGGAGCACGGCGGTTTCCCAGTCGATGAGTTTTTCCTTCACCATGTCGGAGGCGAACTTCAGCGCGGCGGCGGCGGTGCGTTTGCCGTTCCGGGTCTGCAGCATGAAGAGCTTGCCTTCCTGGATCGTGAACTCGACATCCTGCACGTCCTTGAAATGCTTCTCGAGGATGGCGCGGACCTTCATGAGATCGGCGTAGCTCTTCGGCATCTGCTTCTTGAGCTCGGAGACGGGCTCGGGGGTGCGGACGCCGGCGACGACGTCTTCGCCCTGGGCGTTGATGAGGAATTCACCGTAGAATTCGTTGACCCCGTTGGCGGGGTTGCGGGTGAAAGCGACGCCCGATCCCGAAGTGGTGCCGGTGTTGCCGTAGACCATCGCCTGCACGTTGACGGCGGTGCCCCACTCGGCGGGGATGTTGTACTTGCGGCGATAGACGATGGCGCGGTCGTTCATCCAGGAACCGAAGACGGCTCCGGCGGCTCCGAGGAGCTGCTCCCACGGATCGTTCGGGAAGCCCTTGACGGTGCGGTCCTTGACGAGCTGCTTGAAGCGCTTCACGAGCTCCTTCTGGTCATCGGCGGTGAGGTCGGAGTCGACGATGTCCTTCTTGTACTTCTTGTGCTTGAACTCTTCGATGACCACTTCGAAGGGCTCGTGGTCTTCGCCTTCGCGCTTCTGCACGCCGAGGACGACGTCGCCATACATCTGGATGAAGCGGCGGTAGCAATCCCAGGCGAAACGCTCGTTCTTCGTGGCGGCGACGAGGGAGAGGACGGTCTCGTCGTTGAGGCCGAGGTTGAGGATCGTGTCCATCATGCCCGGCATCGAATCGCGGGCACCGGAGCGCACGGCGACGAGGAGCGGCATGCCCTTGGCATCGCCGAACTTGCAGCCCATGATCTTCTCCATGTTGCGGACGCCGGCTTCCATCTGGGCGCGGAGCACGGCGGGGTAGGTCTTCTTGTTGTCGTAGAAGTAGGTGCAGACTTCCGTGGTGACGGTGAAGCCGGGAGGCACGGGCAGACCGATGCGGGTCATTTCCGCAAGGTTCGCGCCCTTGCCGCCGAGGAGGGCCTTCATGCCGCCGTTGCCGTCGGCCTTGCCGTCACCCCAGGTGTAGACATACTTGGTCGCTTTGGGAGCCTTGGCTGCCGCCTTTTTGGCCGGAGCCTTCTTCGCGACGACTTTCTTCGCGGGGGCCTTCTTGGCCGCGGGCTTCTTGGCTACGGTCTTCTTCGCGGGAGCGGCTTTCTTCGCGGCGGGCTTCTTGGCCGCGGATTTCTTCGCGGGGGTCTTCTTGGCGGTCTGCTTTTTGGCCATGGGTCTTGTTTATCCGGATGGGTTGGTTCTTGGAAAAAAGGAAGTCGCGCGAAGCGAAGCTCAAAGCGGCCCCGTGCGGGAAGGGGGGCAGGCTGCAACCGTGCGGGGGCGAACGGAGAAAGGCAGCCTCGGCGCTGAGGCGCGGAACTTTAAGCGATGCGTAAAGAGTGTCAACCGGCATCGCGGATGCGATGGGAGTCACGGGTCATGAGTCAAGAGTTGAAGCATACCGGGACGCTTCCAACAAACAGGGTGCGGTCGCCGACCTGACAGGGTGAGGTCACCAGGCGTTGAGGAGATGCCTCAGTTCGGCGGCGGGATCGGTGCCGGCGTCGAGGGTCTGGGAGACCTCGGCTTCGATGATCGCGCGGAAACGTTTTCGCAGGCGATGAACCTGCACGCGGACCGCGGTTTCGCCGAGATTGAGCTTTTCGGCAGCCTTCGCTTGGTCACCGTAGCCCGCCGTGCCTGTGAGCCAAGGATGGAGTTCGTGGAACAATGCGTCTTTCCCGGACTGCGTCATTTCCTCGCTGAGCAAACGGAGGGCTCGGTCGAGCAGAGCGCAGGCCCAGGCACGATCGAACTCGGCATCGGGAGGCAAGGTCGCATCATCACCGGAGGTTTCCTCCTTGAAGTCGAGATGGGGGATGTGGCTTCCGCGTTTCAGTCGCTGTTTCCTGGCCCGGTTTTCGCAGAGGAAATGTTTCACCGCACCGAGCAGGTAGCTGCGGAAGCGGCCGCGTTCCTGATGGGCGCCTTTCAGCGAGTTTCCTGAGAGAACCTTTTCGAAAAAGGCGTGAGCCAGATCCCGAGCCTCGTCGGGACCCGCCCACGACCGGATGTAGGCGAGCACCGGAGCGTAGTAAATCTCGCAGAGTTCCGAGAGGGCCAGACGGGCGGCAGGTGTGTCGCCTTGTGCCCGGGTGACGAGGCTCCAGCGAGTGTCTCGGGAGGCGGGGCTCATTGGGATTGCCGGGGGGCGTTCTCCGGATTCTTTTTCTGGCCTCCTGGTGGGGTCTCAACCGGCCGGTTTCGCTCCCGGGCTTGCCGCGCTTCCCCCTGCTTCCGGTAGAGCTCCGTGTAAGACGGCAGCCGGGTTTGCGATGTGGAGATGAACGTGAAAGGTCCGATCAAGGATAACGCCAGATGGAGCGCGAAAAGGCGTTTGTTGGATGCCTTCCAAGCTGCCAGGGCAATGCAAAGCATGAGACCTGAAAGTCCGATCGCCATCGACCAGGACTGGAGGCTCATCAGGAACGGCTGCCACTGGTCCGCGACGGCGGCGGCGACGGGACTGATCGGGCCGTCGATGTCCGCGGTATGCAGCCCATAGGCCTTCACCCCGGCACTCACGTAACCGATCGTCGTCACGCCGAAGGAATAGGGGGCGAAGGTCATGACTCCGGTCGCACAGAGGAGCGCGAGGCCGAGGACGCCGAAGGAGAGGAGTCCGATACTCAACACTCCGCCGGAAATCACCCCGATCGAGAGCACCCCGAAAGAAACGATCCCGCGAGCGACATTGCCGAGGGCGAGACCTCCGGTGGCGATGTTGCCGACTGCCACGACGCCCCGGGCGCGCTTCATCTTTCCGGTGGCGTGATCCTTGCCGAAGGCCACATGCAGCAGCGGCCAGCCGGCGATCCGGATCGGGCTGCGGTATTCGTAGTTCAGTTCATTCCAATTTTCGATGCGTGAAGGGACGGGCCCAACGGCCGCGCTTTCCAGTTCCGTGCGCATCGTCTCCGCATCGGCGAAACGCTTCTCGCGCTTCTTCTCCAGAGTCCGCAGCACCACGGCATCAAGCCGCGGATCGGTGCCGTTCGCCTCGCTGGGCGAGGGGAAACGGCCGAGCGGAAGCTCGCCGGTCAGCATCTCGTAAAAAACCACGCCAAGGCTATAGATGTCAGCGCGATGATCAACATCGGAGGGGTTCTCGACCTGCTCGGGGGCCATGTAGGCGAGGGTGCCGAGTTTGGCTCCGCTCTGGGTGAGAGTGAAATGGAGGACGCCATCGTCGCGCAGCTTGGCGAGGCCGAAATCGACGAGCTTCACCCGGCCTTCGGTGTCGATGAGGATGTTCTCGGGCTTGATGTCCCGATGGAGCACGCCGTGCTCGTGGGCGTAATGAAGAGCGTTGCAGAGCTTTGGCACGATCACCAGGGCCTCGCGGGCGCTGAGTCCGCCCGCCTGCATCGCCTGTCGCAGATTGACTCCGTCGACGAATTCCATCACCAGATGCGGCTGTGGAGCGGTGCCAAAGCGATGGACTTGGACGATGTGGGGATGGTTGAGCCGGGCGAGCGCCCTGGCTTCGCGGGTGAAACGTTCGATCCATTCCGGATCGACGGCCCGCTCGGGGGAAAGGACTTTCAGGGCGACGATGCGGTCGACGAGCGGATCGCGGGCTTTGTAGACCCGGGCCATGCCCCCGACTCCGACGAGTTCGAGGATTTCAAAATCGCGGAATTGCTCCCGGATCGTCTCAAGAGATTCCTCCGTCGGTGCCGCAGGGGCCGAAACGGCCTCTTGAAGGAGGCAACGGGGGCAAAGTCCGCCGGGGGCTTCGGTTGGGATGGGGGCACCGCAGGACGGGCAGAATGGGGGAGTGGAGTCGTTCATGGCTGCCCGGTTCTGAGAGACGCCGCAGCGATTGTTACCGGAAATCTTTGGCTTCCGCCAAGTTTTCCGGATTTCCTGCGGTCAATCGCCAACCGATGAAGCCAAGCATTCGTAGTCGCACGTGTCAGGCCCCAACCGGTACGCCCTTTTTCCACTTTCCCATCCCATCCCCTTGCAAAGAACCGTCGTAGTGCGTAAGAAACCCGCCGAATGAACACCTTGGGCAAATCCCTCTGCCGCTTCTGGAACTCCTCGATTGGAAAGAAACTGATCGTGGCCGTCACCGGCATCATCCTGGTCGGTTTCCTGCTCGCGCACATGGCGGGCAACCTCCTCGTGTTCCAAGGGCGTGGCGCGCTGAACGACTACGCCGAGTTTCTCCACACCTTCCTTCACGGATGGGGCATTTGGGCCTTCCGCGCTGTCCTGCTTGGCTCTTTCATCCTTCACATTGCCGCGACCATTGCGCTGGTCCGCGAAAATCGCGCCGCCCGTCCCCAGCGCTACGCACACGAGAACACGGTCCGCGCTTCGTTCAGCTCCCGTGTCATGATTTGGACCGGGCTGACGGTGCTGGCCTTCGTGATCTTCCACATCCTTCATTTCACCGTGCGAATCGACGGCGACCTCGCCAACATGAAGGATCCGATGAACCCTGACCGCCACGATGTCTACGGAATGGTCATCAAGGGCTTCCAGAATCCCATCGTGGTGCTGTTCTACATCGTCTCGGTTTCCTTCCTTTGTTCTCACCTCAGCCACGGCATCGGATCGATCTTCCAAACCCTCGGGCTGCAGACCGTCAAAACCCGCGCCGCCCTCGGTCGCCTCGGTATGGCCGTTTCGGTGATCCTCTGGCTCGGGTTTCTCTCGATCCCCGTCCTTGTCATCACGGGTGTGCTCGACGGCAAGTCGGCCGATCCGCATTCCGAAACCGCCGCCCGTTGATTCCGCGTTTCCACCTTTCCGCCCGCTTCTGATCATGGCCAGTCCCGATCCCAGCCCCGCCACCTCCAACGGCACCCTGAACTCCGCGGTTCCTCCCGGGCCTCTCCCGGAGAAGTGGACCCGTTACAAGTCGAAGGCGAAACTCATCAACCCGGCCAACAAGCGGAAGTACTCCATCATCGTGGTGGGCTCCGGCCTCGCCGGCGGCTCCGCCGCAGCGACTCTCTCCGAGCTCGGGTATCAGGTGAAGTGCTTCTGCTACCAGGACAGCCCCCGCCGCGCCCACTCCATCGCCGCCCAGGGCGGGATCAATGGGGCCAAGAACTACCAAAACGACGGCGACTCGGTCTGGCGCCTCTTTTACGACACGATCAAGGGAGGCGACTTCCGCTCCCGCGAGGCCAACGTCCACCGCCTCGCCGAGATCAGCGTGCAGATCATCGATCAGTGCGTCGCCCAGGGGGTGCCCTTCGCCCGGGAGTATGGCGGCGCGCTCGCGAACCGCTCTTTCGGCGGAGCCCAGGTCAGCCGCACCTTCTACGCCCGCGGTCAGACCGGTCAGCAATTGTTGATCGGTTGTTATCAGGCGCTTGAGAAGGAAATCGCCAAGGGCGGCGTGAAAATGTACACCCGCACCGAGATGCTCGATCTCGTCGTGGTCAATGGCCATGCCAAGGGCATTGTGGTGCGCGATCTCAGCACGGGTGAAATCACCACCCATGCCGCCGATGCCGTGATCCTCGCGACCGGTGGATACGGCAACGTCTTCTACCTCTCCACCAATGCGATGGGGTGCAACGTCACCGCCGCACTGCGGGCGAACAAGCGAGGTGCCTACATGGCGAATCCCTGCTTCACCCAGATCCACCCGACCTGCATTCCCGTCAGCGGCGATTATCAGAGCAAGCTCACCCTGATGTCCGAGTCGCTCCGCAACGACGGACGCGTCTGGGTGCCCAAGTCCCGCGAGGACGCTGCCAAGATCCGGAGCGGCGAGCTCCGTGCCGCCGACATCCCCGAGGACGCCCGCGACTACTTTTTGGAGCGCAAATATCCCTCCTTCGGCAACCTCGCCCCGCGCGACATTTCGTCCCGCTCCGCGAAGGAAGCCTGCGACGATGGCCGCGGCGTGGCCAAGACCGGCCTCGGGGTCTTCCTCGACTTCAGCGACGCGATCAACCGCCTCGGCCGCGACAAAGTCGAGGAGCGCTACGGCAACCTCTTCCAGATGTATGAGAAGATCACCGGCGAGGATCCCTACACCACGCCGATGAAGATCTACCCCGCCGTCCATTACACCATGGGCGGACTCTGGGTCGACTACAACCTCATGTCCAACCTGCCCGGCCTGCACGTCCTCGGCGAGGCGAACTTCTCCGACCACGGGGCCAACCGTCTCGGCGCCAGCGCCCTGATGCAGGGTCTCGCCGATGGTTATTTCGTGATCCCCGCGACTTTGCCGAACTACCTTGCCGGTCAAAAACCAGGATCCGTCACCGCGGCGGCACCGGAATTTGCCCAAGTCAAAGCCGAGGTCGAGGAGCGGATCGCCTCCCTGATGAAGGTGCAGGGGAAACGCTCCGTCGACAGCTTCCACCGCGAGCTCGGCATGCTGATGTGGGACAAGTGTGGCATGGCCCGCACCAAAGAAGGGCTGCTCGAGGCCCTCAAGCGGATTCCCGAAATCCGCGACGAGTTCTGGAAGAGTGTCAGGATTCCCGGCACCGACAAAGGCACCAATATGGAGCTCGAAAAAGCCTGGCGCGTTGCCGACTTCATCGATTTCGCCGAGGTCATGTGCCACGACGCGCTCACCCGCGAGGAGAGCTGCGGGGGCCACTTCCGCGAGGAGTTCCAGTTCACCGATGCCGACGAGGATGTGAAGAGCGGTTACACCAACCCGGGCGAAGCGAAACGACGTGACGACGAGTTCGCCCACGTCGCCGCCTGGGAATTCAAAGGCCCCGGTATCGCCCCCGTCCTTCACAAGGAGCCGCTCGTATACGAAAATGTCGAGCTCAGCGTCCGGAGCTACAAGTGAGGATGGAGATGGGGGATATGGGATTTGAGATGTCGGATCGATGGATGAGAGCGGATATCGGAGACTCGAGGTCTGGAAGCTCGCGCGAGAACTGACGATTGAGATTCACGAGATGACCCTGACCAGCCTGCCGAAATTCGAGATGTTTGAAACGGGTAGCCAGATCCGGCGCTCCGTGAAGTCCGTTCGCAGCAACGTCGTAGAAGGTTACGGGAAGCGGATTTGGAAAGCGGATTTTGTCCGCCATCTCACCTACGCAATCGGATCCTGCGACGAAACCATCGACCACCTCGAAACCCTTTTTGATTCGAATTCGTTAACCGACAAAGATCTCTTTGAATCGCTCTCAAGCAAGTTGGACTACTTGAAGCGCAAGCTCGTAAAATTTCGGCAAGGAGTTCAGCGGGACCATCGATCGCCCGATCGACCCGAAGCCTAGTATCGGCCATCCCAAATCCCGCATCCCATATCGCCCATCCCCATCTCTCCACCATGAACCTGACTTTGAAAGTATGGCGCCAGAGCGGACCAAACGCCAATGGCCGCATCGAGACCTACGACGCCAAGGGCATCCCGGAAGAGGCATCCTTCCTCGAGATGCTCGACATCGTCAACACGACCATCATCGAGTCGGGGGGCGAGCCGATCCACTTTGATCACGATTGCCGTGAAGGCATCTGCGGCTCTTGCTCGTTGGCGATCAACGGCGTCCCCCACAGCAAGGAATCGGGCATCACCACTTGCCAGGTTCACATGCGCAAGTTCAACGAGGGCGACACCATCTGGATCGAGCCTTTCCGGGTGAAACCTTTCCCGGTGGTGAAGGATCTCATCGTCGACCGCTCCGCCTACGATCGCATCATCGCCGCGGGTGGTTTCATCGACGTGCGCACCGGGTCCGCTCCCGAGGCCAACTCCATCCCGATCGGCAAGGAGGATGCCGACGCCGCCTTTGACGCCGCCACCTGCATCGGTTGCGGAGCGTGTGCCGCCGCCTGCAAGAACGGCAGCGCGATGCTCTTCGTCGGGGCCAAGGCCGCCCACCTCAATATCCTGCCCCAGGGTCATCCCGAGAAAGATCACCGCGTCCTCGCCATGGTCCGTCAGATGGACGCCGAAGGCTTTGGCAATTGCTCGAACCAATACGAGTGCGAGGCGGTCTGTCCGAAGGAGATCAGTGTCGACGTGATCTCGCGCCTCAATCGCGACTATGCCGCCGCGGTATCGCGCGAAGCGGTGGCGAATTGAGGGTATTTTGCGCCGGGCCAACGGCTTGACGGAGCTGACGAATTCTGGTGTTTTCAGTTTCGTTGGCCCGACTCCGAATGGCGCTCACCCGAACCGACAAGCAGTTCATCGTCGCTCTGATAGCGGTCCCCCTGCTTGGCGTTACAGCCACGTGGATGCAGCATGTGAGCGGTAGGGAGGAGGCAGTCACCCGAATACTCACGGTCGAGAGGATCGCCCCTGGGTACGTCAACGTTCCTGTCGCCAACAGTCCTACCGGCAAATATTGGACCACTTCCAACCTTCACCTTCGAACAAAGGAGCATTTCCGGGTGCGGGTCTCCTTGGCAGGAAAGGACGTTACGTTTTCGGCGCCAATTGAAAATGCGCCCGTTCTCAAGGTAGGGCTTTGGCTCTCGGTGACCTACAAGAAAAATCAAAGAGGTGAGGTCACCGTATACCGTTTCAAACCAATGGCGGCGGATGAACGGTGAGTCCGTTTTTTGGTTTCTCAACGCGAAGCGAGGTAAACCAAGGCACCGATCACCAACATCAACACCCCGAAACACCCCGACTTCTTCTTTTCCTCGAAGGGGTCGAAGGCGGGCAGGGGGGTGCGGCCCTCGGGAACCAGCCGGGGGGCTTGATCCGATTCTCCTTCCATGGCTTCCACCGCATCCTTTGATTCGGCCAGGCCGAGTCCGGTGGCTTCGCGATAGATTTTGATCGCCTCGATCTTGTTGCCCTTTCGGAGGGCGGTGAGCACGGCGGATCGCACCTCCGGCGTCAGGCCCGTCCGGGTCGGAGTAGGCGTGCGGGAAGGCGTTGCCTCCACCGCCCCGGAATAGCGATCGTCCATCGCTTCGATCGCATTCTTTGCTTCCAACAGGCTGCATCCCGCCGCCTCGCGAAAAAGTTTCACCGCCAGGATCTTGTTTCCATTTCTCAACTGGTCGCCGATGGCGCGGATTTGGTCGGGAGATAAGGGATCGCTCATGACCGGAGCATGGGTCAGGCAGCCCCGGCCCGTCAAGCCCGCTCCATTTGGTCCCAAAGGACGTCCCTGATCGCGGAATGTTCTTTTGGCCCGCCGATTCTACTTTTCGTGGATTCTGCTTATCGTAGAATTCATCGCCGGGTTAGACCCGACCCTGTGGGGTCCCCGACCCGACCCTCTTTGATCCGCCCCGCCACGATGTCCCAGCCTGTCGAGACCCTCCCCACGATCAAGGTGCCCCGGCCCGTCCCGATCACGACGACCCGTTTCCGTGCGCCGAAGAAAAACATCCCCCAGACCAAGGTCGAGCGCGATGCCTTCCTCCGCGAGATCCGCAACTACATCGCGGAATCGAATCCCGTGCCGCCGATGCCGCTCGAGGAACTCGACGTGCACGCCCGCCGCATCCTGGCGAAACTGGGTTACGAGAACGACGAGACTTATCTGCACTACACCGCAGTCTGTCTCAACAACGAGATGTGGCGTGAGACCCTCGCCGAGATTCCCTACGAGCGACGGCTCCTGTTGATGCCGAAATGCCTCCGGGTCGAGAGCAAATGTCCGGCGCCTTTCGACGAGTTCGGCCTGCTCTGCAAACAGTGCGGGCTTTGCTCGATCCAGGATTTTCAAAACGAAGCCGAGCGGCTCGGCTACGCCGTGCTGGTGGCCGAGGGCTCGGCGATCGTGATGTCGCTGATCCAGACCGGTCAGATTGAAGCCATCGTCGGCATCTCCTGCCTGCCCGTGTTGGAGCGGACTTTTCCCTACGTCGAGGCTGCCGCGATTCCTTCGATCGCCGTGCCGTTGTTGCAGGACGACTGCATCAACACGACCGTCGATATCGATTGGGTCTGGGAATACCTGCATCTCACGAGTGACGATCAGACCCGGCGTCTCGACCTGACCGGTCTGCACAACGAGGTGAAGACCTGGTTCACGCCCGAGGCGATCGAGCAGGTCATGGGGCCGGCCACAGGTCGGCAGGAGGAGATTGCCCGTGAATGGCTCGCCCGCGATGGCAAACGTTGGCGACCCTTCCTCACCGTCGCCGCCTACGAGGCCCTGCGCGAGGACCGCGGCAATCCGATTCCGGAAGACCTCAAGAAGGTCGCTTTCGCCACCGAACTTTTCCACAAGGCGTCGCTGATCCACGATGACATCGAGGACGAGGACCATGGTCGCTACGACCAACCCACCCTGAATGCCGAGCACGGCGTCGCCGTCGCCCTGAATGCCGGCGATTTGTTGATCGGCGAGGGTTACCGGCTGATCGGTGAATGTCAGGCCGGTGATGCGGCGAAGACGCAGATGCTGCTCGTCGCTGCCCGTGGGCAGCGCGAATTGTGCCGCGGTCAGGGGGCCGAACTGGTCTGGGCAAGGAATCCGCAGCCGCTGAACTCGAAACAGGTCCTCGAGATTTTCCGCCAAAAGACCGCCCCGGCCTTCGAGGTCGCGCTGAAACTCGGGGCGGCCTATGCGGGCAAGCTCGACGAAGTCGCGGAGGTGCTGGAAGAGTATTCCGAAAACCTCGGCATCGCCTACCAGATCCGCGACGACATGGACGACCTCGGCGCCGACGCCGGGGACAACGAGCTCGAGCAGATGCGTCCGAGCGTGCTCCTAGCCGTCGCCCACGAGCGCGCCAAGGGAGACGACCGGGCCGTGCTCGACGCGCTCTGGACTCACGGCGATCTCGAGGGCATCGCGATCCACAAGATCCGCGGACTCGCGCACGAACTGGAGGCGGATGAAAAATGCCTGCTGCTTTTCGAGACCTACAAGGAAGCGGCCGTCCGCGCGCTCGCCGATCTTGAGAACGCCAACCTCAAGGGCCTCCTCCGCCGGGTGATGGGCAAAATCTTCAATGATCTCGAGATCAAGGGCTGGTGCCGTGAGTTCGAGGTGAAGAACGGGGTGCGGGAAGAGGACGCGGTCGAAGCAGTGGTCTGAGTTCCCAGCTTTCGCTTGTGCTTTCGGCGCGAGCCTGTTAGACGGAGGGCATGAGTCCGCTCAAGACCTTCCTGCTCTGCCTCGCGCCGGCGCCTCTGGCCATCCTGATGATGGCTTTGGCAAATTTCATCGGCGAGTCTGCCATCGGCCTGGCGATCCTTTTCATCGTGGCAGGTGCGATCTTCTCGGGATCGTGCGTCGTGCGGCACATGCACCGCACGATGGAACCCAAGGGAGAGGGGACCCCGATGAAGGTTTTCCTCGAAATCCTCGTCTTCCTCGGCGTCGCTCTCGCCTATTTCGGCGTCGCTTCGGCGGGATGTTGTGCCATCGCGATGGCCACGATGAACTGAAGGCGATCATGAGTCCATCCGCTGCGGGAAACCGCCTCAAGCGCACGCTCAGTCATTGTGCCTCCTGCCGCGAGTCGGTCCCGGCCGAGGTCGTCAAGCGAGGCGGTGAAAAGACGGAGGAGGTCTGGTTGGTCAAAAGGTGCGAACGCTGCGGACCCGCCGAGATCAAACTGAGTTCGGACGCCCGGTTTTATTGGCTTGCCCAAGGCCAGCGCGAGGTGGACCCGACGGCCTGCGGGGCGGGGTGTGGGTGTGCGAGTCCAGCCGCGGGAGGGCGGATCGGCTTCCTCGGCGGCAATGCGATGCGTCCGCTCTCGCCGACCCCGAACCCGACCGAGGTGATGTCGACCTGTCTGGCACTGATTGAGATCGTCGACTCCTGCAACCTCGCCTGCCCGACCTGCTTCGCCGATTCACCGGCGGGCACTGGGGAAAAGACCGACTTCATTCCGCTCGCGGAGTTGCAGCAGCGCATCGACGGCGTGATCGGTCGCAAGGGCAAGATCGAGATTCTGCAATTGTCAGGGGGCGAACCGACTTTGCATCCGCAATTCTTCGAGCTGCTCCGCTGGTGCCGGGAGCACGATGGGATCGACTACGTGCTCGTCAATTCCAATGGCATCCGACTTGCCCGCGATGTGGAGTTCGGTCGGCGGCTGCGCGAGGAGGTCGAATACGGACGTTTCCAGTTTTACCTGCAATATGACGGGGATCCCGCCGCCGAACGCATCCTGCGCGGCGCCAATCTCCACGATCTGAAGGTCCGCGCCATCGAGCGTGCGGGGGAATTGGGCCTGCCCCTGACGCTCGCGATGACGGTGATCCCGGAGAATCTTGGAGCGCTGTGGGAGACTGTGGCTTTCGGGTTGGGTTATGAGCACGTCCGTGGGGTGTCCTTTCAGCCGATGTTCGGCAGTGGACGCGTCCATGGTGGTGTTCCGCGTCTCAACACCGCCGATCTCATCCTGGGTCTGGTCGAGCAGTCGGAGGGCTCTTTGCGCTACGAGGATTTCACCCCGCTGCCCTGTGGCGACCCGAACTGTGCGACGATCGGTTATCTGCTCAAGGTCGGCGGTGAGATCCGTTCGATTTCCGACTTCGTCGACTTCGGCACCTTGCAGGGCTTTCTCGCCGACCGGGTCCGTTACCGGCTCGAGGACCTCGCGAAGTGCGGTTGTGAATCGGAGCCGCTCGGGAAGCTCCTCCACGATCTCGAAATGGACGAGCGGCACACCTTCCGGCTCTTCATCAAACCGTTCATGGACGGCGAAAACTGGGACGAGGACCGCATCGATCGCTGTTGCACCCATGTGATCCGGCCAGACGGCAAACTCGATTCCTTCTGCCGCTATTATCTCAACGGTGGTGCGGCGGTCCACCGCCCAAAGTCCGCGGTGGTGTCGGAATGATCGATTGGAATCGCCAGATCGACGCGGGTTGGATTTACACGCTGGTGACTTTTTTCGGGCTTGGGATCGGGGCCTGGATTTGGTCGCATCGCGTCCGGGAGACGCCCGCCGCCTTCGCGATCTTCGTGGGCGCCATCGTGGGAGCCTACTCGGGCGCGAAGCTGGTCTTCGTGCTGGTCGAGTGGCCGGAGTTCTTTGGAGCCAACGATCAGTGGGTCCGGCTCGCGTCCGGGAAAACGATCCTGGGTGCTTTGCTGGGCGGCTATGCCGGCGTCGAGATCGCGAAGACGATGATCGGTTACCACGCGGCGACCGGCGACTGGTTCGCGGTCGGGGTGCCGTTGGCGATCGCGGCGGGCCGGATCGGGTGCCTGCGCTACGGCTGTTGTCCGGGGATTCCGCTCGCGCCGGGCTCCGCGTTCGAACGCTGGCCGGCCGCGCCGGTGGAGATGATTTTCAACCTGCTTTTTGTGGCGGTCACTTTGCCCCTGGTGCGGCGGCCGGGTTGGTGGAGCGGGCAAGCGTTCCACCTTTATCTAATCAGCTACGGGCTTTTCCGCTTCGCGCACGAGTTCCTCCGCGACACCCCGAAGAACGGGTGGGGGATCGGCGGATACCAAGTCGCGGCCCTGATGCTCTTGGGGCTCGGAACCGTGCGGGGATGGCGACGTCACCGATCCGGGCAGCCGCTCAGATGCCCGAATTGAGCAGCCAATAAGCGAGGGCTCCGGCCAGGCAGAAGAGGAAGAAGAAGTGAAGCCCGTTCTTGCTGCGCTCGGCGTGATAGCGGCGTCGCTGGGCGTGCGAGAGGGCATCTTTCCGCTTCTTGCTGCGGCGCAGTTGGGCGCGATCGGGCGGGGGAATCAAGCCATCGCGGCGCATCTGTTCGCGGTAGGTCTGCTCAGCCGTCTTCTGGGCGAGGAAGTTTTCGATCACACCGATTTGAGCGTTGAGCTCGTAGACCTGGCCGACGACATCCTTCGACTTGCCGCGCTTGGATTTGGCAGCGGAATCTTCCGCCTTGAACCAAGGCTTGGAATCAGCTTTTTTGGGGCTGCGACGACGGCGGTTTTTCGGCTTGGAAGAGAAAAATCTCATGATCAGGTGACTGAAGAGGGTTGGGTCGCTGGCGCGACCCTCATGACTCAAGGGTGCCTGGGCGGAATCAGAAGAACAGGAAACCGATCGTAGCGATTAGTCCGAATCCAACGAAGGGCAGCGAGAAGGCGAAGCCGCTCTTGAGCCAATAAAGGAAGTCGCCCTGCCCACCGGAGACGTTGGATGGGAGGGGGAGGGAAACGACCTTGCCGCCGAAAAGCCCGGGCTTCTTGGTGCCGCAACCGTTGATGATGGGCAGCACACTGTCGATCTCGTCCTCGGCCGCCTCGATGTGGCTGAGCGCGCGGGAGAGCTCGTTCTTGCGGTCGGCGCGATTCCACATTTCCGGGCGGAGGGAATTGATCGTGGCGAGGTGGCTCTCGAGACGCTCGTGGGCGTTGCTGCACTGCTCGGCGAGGCGGCGGGCTTCGTTGGCCTCACGGTCGAGGATGCCGAGGTAGCGACTCAGCTCTTCGCACACTTCGGTTCGTCCGCTTTTGAAAAGGGCTTCCTTTTTGGTCAGCTCTTCGAGCTCGGCGGCCTGCCGCTTGATCTGCTCTTCCTGCTGGCGGAGTTCGCGCAGCTTGTCCTGGGCGGCTTGATATTCGTCGTCGAGGTCTTCGCAGTAGGGCGTGACCGCTCGGAACTGTTGGGGATCGAACTGGAGATCGAGTTCACGATCATCGTCTTCGTCCATGAAGAATGGCTTGATTTCGGCGGCGGCTGACATGGTGGCGACTGGGTGAGATCTTAGTTAATCTCTATTAATATTATGAGTTGATTAGAATTTCCAGTCTTTTCAGCTTTTTTCGAGAAAAAATTAGCGGGACCCAGGTGACCAATGTGGTGAGTGACAAAAGTCCGCAAAGCCCGATCTGCCGGGATGGATCGCGGTACCAATCCAGAACGACCGAATTTGTTTTAAAAATTTCCCAGCGGAGAAAGGCAAGCATTAGCACAAAAATGAGGATGTAGAGGAAGCTGCCGACCAGACAGAGGGTGCCGCCGAAGCTGCTCACGATCTTCGCCGCATTGGGTTCGCGCAGGTTCGGGAAAAGGACCCCCAGACCGACTGCCAACCCATTCAGGCCAAGGGCCAGAAGGCCGACTGCGATGGCAAAGAACAGGGTGTCGGCGGTGCCGAGTTGGAGACTGTATCCACCGAGCAGGAGGATGCCGATGATGACCGCTCCGCTGCACAAGGTGCTGATCACAAATTTTTGTGTGACGATGGAAGGCAGGGAGAGGGGGGACATCGCGAGGATCCATAATCGTCGGCCCTCGAGACTGAACTGGGGGAAGACGAATCGCGTCGTCAGGGTGGAAAGGGCCAAGGCGCAGACCGAGAGATTCAGGAAGGCGACAAGGTAGAGGTCGCGAGCCTGGGTCAGATCGCCATTGATCCGCCGCAGTCCGGTGGAATAAATCGCGAGCAGCCCGAAGACCAGGGAGAACTGGACCCATTGGGCGGGGTCCCGGACGAAAGTGAGGAAGTCTTTCCTCGACACGGCCGCCAGCGGGCGGCCGATGAGGCGGGCGAGCAGGGTGGGACGTCTGGCGCGTGTTTTGACCGTGCCACCTGCCTTCCGCTGCTCACGCAAGATCGATTGCCGTGCCGAATGCTGGAGGGAGCGGTTCCACGAGTGATAAAACCAGCGCTCCCCGGCTTTGGAGAGAAGCAGGATCGCGAAAAGGGAATGGCTGACGAGCAGGGTCGGGAAGAGTAGATGCCCGGGGCGGCGAAAGGGGCGGGTCCAGTCGACGAGAGTTCCCGCGGTCCAGGTGCTGGGGAAGGCCCGGTTCACGGCCGCACTGGTGTGGTGGAGGACGCGTTGGAACGTGATGGCGGCGCCGAGTCCACTGCTCTCGGCGAGTTTTTTGTCTTCAAATGCGGTCCGCACGGTCGTGCCGATGAGAAGCAGGGCGGCGATGGCGACGCCTGCCGCGATCTGCCGGCGATTGAACCACCGGGTCGCGGTGATGAGCAGCAGGGAGCCCAGCGCACTGGTCAGGATCAGGAACAGGAGGATGAGAACGGCGGCCTGGGCGAAATAGAGGGCACTGACATCGCGGGTCGTGGCGAAGGCGACGAGCAGTGGCGCGAGGATGAAGGCCAGGCCCCAGCTCGAGAAGGCCGCCGACTCGGTGCATTTCCAGAGAAAGAGGGCCCGATGAGAGACCGGCAGGGTGAGGAGCCAACGCGTGTCGCGGCTGCGGTAGAGCGAGATGTAGACCGTCACCGCGACCGAGAAGATCAGCATCAGGAAAAAGCAAAAGAAGAGCAGGTAGATGATGCGGTCGCCGAGCAAGGCGCCGGCCGCCGGGAGTCGCAGGACGTAGGCGAGCCCTTCGCGAAAGAGCCAGTAGGAAGCGACGAGGTAACCGGCCAGGAAGCCAATCACGGTGAGGCTCATCAGTCTCGATCGGCCTGCGGCGGCGGCGGTACGGACCTGGAGCATCCGCCAATGCACCCGGAGGAGGAGGAGCCATTGCTGATAGGTCGTCATGGAGAAGGGGCGGGGAATTTTTCCTTTGGAATCGCCATTTTATCTTTAAGGTTCGCACCATGGCAAGCATCGGCACCCCTTTCACCGCGGGAGCGACCCGCGTCCTCCTCTGCGGCTCCGGCGAACTCGGCAAAGAGGTCGTGATCGAACTGCAACGCTACGGAGTCGAGGTGATCGCGGTCGATTCCTATCCGAACGCACCCGCCATGCAGGTGGCCGATCGTTCGCATGTGGTCTCGATGCTGGATGGTGAGGCGCTGCGGGCGGTGATCGAGGCGGAGCAGCCCCATTTCGTGGTGCCCGAAGTCGAGGCAATCGCAACCGACACCCTCGCGGCGATCGAGAGCGAGGGCGAGATCACCATCATCCCCACCGCGCGGGCGACCCAGTTGACCATGAACCGCGAAGGGATCCGGCGTCTCGCCGCTGAGGAGTTGGGTTTAAAAACCTCGCCTTACCGCTTCGCCGCCAACGAGGAGGAATTCTACAAGGCCGTTGCCGCGATCGGGTTGCCCTGTGTGGTCAAGCCGATCATGAGTTCGTCGGGCAAAGGGCAGAGCACGGTCCGAAGCGAAGACCAGATCGCGGCGGCTTGGGAGTATGCCCAAAGCGGGGGCCGGGCGGGCAAGGGCAAGGTGATCGTCGAGGGGTTCGTCGATTTCGACTATGAGATTACCCAACTCACGATCCGGTATGCCGGTGGCACCGCCTTCTGCGAGCCGATCGGGCACATCCAGGTGGACGGGGATTATCGCGAGAGCTGGCAGCCCCAGCCGATGAGCGATCTCGCGCGGGAACGGGCCCGTGACTGCGCCAAGGCGATCACCGATGCGCTCGGAGGCCGCGGGATTTTCGGCGTCGAACTGTTCGTGAAGGGCGACGAGATCATTTTCTCCGAGGTCTCGCCGCGGCCTCATGACACCGGGATGGTCACGATGATCTCGCAGGACCTTTCCCAATTTGCCCTCCACGCCCGCGCGATCCTCGGGCTGCCGATTCCATCGGTGCGGCAGGTGGGGCCCTCGGCGTCGGCGGTGCTTTTGGTCGAAGGAGATTCGGAGTCGCTCAGCTATGGCAATCTGGACGCCGCTTTGGCCGAGCCCGACACCCAGATCCGGCTGTTCGGGAAACCCAAGGTCGCCGGAAAACGCCGCATGGGCGTCGCGCTGGCGCGAGGAGCGGACATCGAGGACGCCCGGGATAAAGCCCGTCGTGCGAGCGAGGCGATTCAAGTGACGCTGTGACGATCAGACCGAGGCCAACTCTGCCGCGAGGGGATCGCCCAGGGGCAGGTCGTCCGGCAGAGGAACGAGTTCGCGGACTTTTTCCCACAGATCCGAATAGTCCTTCGAAACGTCGCCGCTGAGGCAATCGGTCACGGAACCGGCGGCGTCGGGATGGCGTCGGATCAGATCGGCGAAGCTGAAGCCGGGATCGTAAAAGGCATAAACCAGCTTGCGCATGTTCTCGACGCTCTGTCGGATCGAGCGGGCATAGTTCTCAAATTGTTCCGGGCTGAGGTCACCCTCGCTGAGCGCGCGACTCACTTCCTCCCCTGCGAGCACCCCACTTTTCAGTGCGAGCATGACTCCGCTGCTGAAAACGGGATCGAGGAAAGCGAAAGCGTCGCCGACCAGCAGTAGACCCTCGCTACCGCAGTGGCGGGAATGGTAGGAATACTCGCTGGTGATCCGATAGGGAGCGGCTGGGCGACCCTCGGCGAGGCAGTCGCGGATCCAGAGGTTCTCCCCGAGTTCGCGCTGGAAGATCTGCTCGGGATCCTTCACCCCGTCGCGGGAAAGGTACTTGCCGTCGGCGACGATTCCGACACTGACCATGTCATCGTGCAGGGGGATGTGCCAGAACCAGCCCTTGTCGCGGATGAAAGCGACAACGGTTTGGCCCTCGTCGATGCCCTCGGCCCGACGCGAGCCCTTGTAGTAGGTCCAGACCGCCACCTTGTTCAGGAAAGGGTCGCGCACCCGCCAGCCGTTGCGGTGCATGGTGAAAGCCTCCTTGCCCGTACAATCCAGCGTGATCTTCGCGAAAAGATCGCGGATTTCACCATCGGGACCGGCGGTCCGCACGCCGATGACACGGCCGGAATCGTCGCGGAGCAGTTCGGTCACGCGGGTCTCCTCGCGGACCTCGGCTCCGCGCTCGCGGGCGTTGTCGAGCATCATCTGGTCGAACTCGGCCCGCACCACCTGCCAGGACTGGGCCACGGTCTCACGGTCGTAGCGCTTGAAAAAGTAGAAGGGATCGCTGGAGGTGCCGTCCTGCGAGACGAAACGGACGCTGTATTTTTTGACGAAGTGCGAACGTCGCATCTTCGGAATCACTCCCAGCCGCTCAAGCGGGTGAAAGGTGAAGGGGATGAGAGACTCACCGATGTGGTAGCGTGGAAACTTCTCCCGCTCCAGGACCAGGACCCGGTGTCCGTTTTCCGCCAGAATCGCCGCCGAGCTCGCCCCGGCCGGACCACCACCAATGACAATAGCATCGTAGGAATCGATCATGAATCAAGATCCCTCAGGTGAGGTATAAGTGAAATACCAAATTGTTTTCGTTCTCATGCCGGCGGGTTATTGCATTCGCTCATCGTCTTCCGACTTCCTCCCAACTCCCGCTTGAGCAATCCTGCCGCGAAGTTACCTTCGCCCCTTCTCACCCCCATGTCATCCGTCGCTGATAACGCCCATCCCTGGCTCGCCGGTCTCGTCGCCTACGATCCCGGCAAACCGATCGAGGAAACCGCCCGCGAACTGGGACTCGATCCCGGCGACATCATCAAGCTCGCTTCGAACGAAAATCCGCTGGGACCATCGCCGAAGGCCGTGGCGGCGATGAAGGAGGCGGCCGAGGGCGTCCACATTTATCCCGACGGTGGCGGTTACAAGCTGCGCACGGCCATTGCCGAAAAGTTCGGCTTCGACCGGGGACAGGTGGTGATCAGCAACGGCTCGAACGAGATCATTGAACTGATCGGGCACGGGTTCCTCAATCCCGGTGACGAAGTGATCGCCGCGGAGCATGCCTTTGTCGTCTACAAGCTGATGGCGACCCTTTTCGGCGCGACCACCATCGAGGTGCCCGATCCGGGATTCATCCACGACATGGACGCGATGGCGGCGGCGATCACGCCGCGGACGCGGATGATCTTCATCGCGAATCCGAACAATCCCACCGGAACGATGGTGGGGCAGGAGGCGATCGATCGTTTCATGGAGCGGGTGCCCCAGCACTGCGTGGTCATCTTCGACGAGGCCTACCACGAGTTCGTCCCCGACGCTCCGGATTCGCTGAAATACATCCGCGAGGGGCGCAACGTGGTGGTGATGCGGACCTTCTCGAAGATTCAAGGGCTCGCCGGCCTCCGGATCGGCTTCGCGCTCACCACACCGGACATCGCCGCGATCCTGCAAAAGTGCCGCCAGCCTTTCAACACAAACTCGATCGCCCAAGCCGGTGCCGTGGCGGGCCTGCTGGATGAGGAGCACCAGGAGAAGACCCGCCGGCTCAATGACGAAGGGCGCGCCTACCTGCAGGATTCGTTCGCGCGGATGGAACTGGAGTACGTGCCCAGCCATGCGAATTTTGTGTTGGTCAAGGTCGGTGACGGTGACCAAGTCTTCCGGAAAATGCTCCAGCGGGGTGTGATCATCCGGGCGATGAGCTCCTACAAGCTGCCCGAGTGGGTCCGCATTTCAGTGGGGACGATGCCTCAGAACGAGCGCTGCATCGCGACACTCAAGGAAGTCCTGGCCGGAGCATGACAAAACACGAATGGCGCGAGCGGAACGAGGAGGGCGAGTGGGTCTACTACCGCGCCCAGCATCACGCCGGGCACTGGGAGTTTTACCAAACGAAGAAGTCCGATCCCGAGTGGTATCCCGCCCTCAGCCTGCCTTTGGAGGTAATGGATACCTTGCGTGAGGTGCTGTGGAACAAGCACCAACGCCGACGCCTTCCGCTGAAACATCTTGAGCAGATCGACGAGATGATCGCCCGGCAGCGTGCCGAAAATCCTGCGCCCGAAGATCACCAAGATTGATTGGCCCAATCGGGCCGGATGCCGGGGCGTCATCGTGGAGGTAAGGGACTTGCAACATCCCTTGGCTTCCGGGGTATTCTACTTTTGGAAACAAACTCCTCCTCCCGGTTTCCGCGCCCCATCATGAGATCCGCTATTCTTCCCGCGTTTACCGCCGCCATTCTCCTCCCGCTGTCCACGTCAGCCGCCGAAGGGAATTCAAAGCCCGAGCCCCAGGCTGGTTCCAAGCCAGTGGTCCAGGCTCCAGCCAAAGCCGCAAAGGTCGATGTTGAAGCCGCTGCCGCAAAAATCGATGCCTTGGTCAACGGCATGCTCGAAAAGCAGGGGGTCAAGCCGAATCCAGCGATTGACGATGCGACCTTCGTCCGTCGCGCCTATCTCGACATCGCCGGGCGCGTGCCCACGATCGAGGAGGCGGAGAATTTCCACGGTTCCGACTATCCGCGCAAGCGGGCCCAACTGATCTCCGACCTGCTTGAAAGCGATGGTCACATGAGCCACGCCTACAATTTCTGGGCCGACATTCTCCGCATCAATTCGAACCTCGGGATCGGAGCGACGCAGGCCGAAGCGGCCTACCAGCTTTGGCTGAAGGACTCGATCCAGAAAAACAAGCCCTACGATCAGTTCGTCCGCGAACTCGTTTCCGCCCGGGGGATGATCTGGGAAAACGGAGCCGTTGGCTATTACATCCGTGATCGGGGCATGCCGCTCGACAACATGTCGAATACGGTGCGCATCTTCCTAGGGACCCGTCTCGAGTGCGCCCAATGTCACAACCACCCTTTCGACAAGTGGACCCAGATGGATTACTACCAGATGGCGGCATTTTCCTACGGGATGGATGCGCGCCAGTATGATTCCGACAATCGGCGTGCCATCGACAAAGTAAGGAAGGAAGAGCGCTCGAAAGTTCTGAAAAACGTTGTCGGCGACCGCAAGTTCCCTGAAATCACCAGCAAGGTCGCGTTGGATCGCTTCGTCACCGATGCGAAGCGTTACCCCGAGTATCTCAAGCGGTATGGAGTGACCGACGCAGAGTTCCGCGCCCTCGCAGAGAAATCGATTGCCGCCTACGAGTCCTACGAGCACAAGAACCGTGGGATCAAGGAGGCCGTCGACGACATCTATGATCCGCTTCGCTACGTCCGCGCCGCCGAGGTCGAGAAGACTCTCAAGCTGCCCCACGATTACCAGTACGACGACGCCAAGCCCTATGAAGCGATCCAGCCGCGGACGATGTTCGGCGCGGACATCGACCTGAGCAAGGTCGACGACAGCACCGTCGACGCCTACGCGGCCTGGATGGCGTCGAAGGAGAACCCCACCTTCACCCGCGTGATCGCGAACCGTCTCTGGAAGCGCGTCTTCGGACACGGGGTCTTTGAACCGGTCGATGAGCTGACCGAGGTCACCCAGGTCTCGAATCCCGAATTGTTGGCCTACCTCGAGCAGTTGATGAAGGACCTCGACTATGACATGCGCAAGTATCAGGAGGTGCTCTACAACACCGCCGCCTACCAGCGTGCTGCCAACACCAACGAACTGGTGATGGGCGAGCATTATTACTTCGCCGGTCCGCTCCTGCGTCGGATGAGCGCCGAGCAGATCTGGGATTCCATCGTCGCGCTGGCCCTGCCGGAAGCCGATGGATACCGGCCCCGCATCGCGGACCAAGTCGCGTCCGTCGAGAAGGTCCGCCGCATTTACAAAGCCCTCGAAGGCCGCAGCGAAGAGGACTTCATCAAGATGGTCCGCCAGGTCGCGAAGGCGTATGACGATGTCATGCCCGAAGAGGAGAAGGTCCGCAAGCAGATCGCGGCAGCCCTCGAAGCCGGTGACAAGGCGCGGTTTGACAAGCTCCACGGCGAACTGAACGCGCTGCGGAACAAAGCCCGCAAGGCGGTCACGGAGATCGCCTATCGCAACGTCGGCGAAAAGGTGGACGGGAGCGACCTGCTTGCCGCCATGGGCATGACCGAGATGGAAATGACGAATTCCGGTCCCGCCATGGGTATGAATGAGGCAGAGGGTGAGAAGGTGGTGCTGACGAAGCTGCCCAAGCCCAAAATGCCCGAGCCGCCGACCGAACTCGACAAGAAAGCCCGCAAGGTCTGGCTTGAGCGTCAGCGGAACGACTTCAAGACCTACACCTCGCTGGTCAGCCAGATGGCCCGGGCCTCCGAGCTGGAGTCGCCTGCCCGCCGGGGGCACTTCCTCCGCGAGTTCGGCCAATCCGACCGGGAGGTGATCGAGAACGCCGCCAACGCCGCTTCCGTTCCGCAGGCGCTCAACCTGCTGAATGGTCAGATCGTCGAGGCGCTCACCAACCAGTTCGCGACCTTCGGCCGTCGCCTTCATGAGGCGGGTGACCCCGATGAGAAGGTGCGGATGATCTTCCAGGCCATGCTGACGCGGGAGCCCAACGAGCGCGAAATGCAACTCGCCCGCGCCGAGGTCGAGGCCCGGGGCAACGACGCCTACCCGGCGCTCGTTTGGACCCTCCTGAACACCCAGCAATTCATTTTCGTGCAGTAATCCAGTAATCCACTTGTTTTCCACCCGTCCGCAACCCACCACCCGAATCCTACAATGAACTCCGCTTTCAAATCCGATGAATGGAGCCGCCGCCGCTTCATGGAGGGAACCGCCAAGTCCCTCCTCGGTGTCGGCGCACTTGGTCTCGCCTCCCGCTCCGGTGCCGCGCTCGGTCCCGACCTCGGCCTGCCCGAGCGGATCGGAGCCGCCAAGCATGTCATCTACCTCTACATGAATGGAGGCATGACCCACCTCGATACCTTCGACACCAAGCCGGGGCACGAGAACCAGGGAGAAACGAAGACGATCAACACGAACGTCGATGACATCAAGATCTCGCAGCATTTCGAGGGGCTGTCCCAGCAGGCCGACAAGCTCGCCATCGTCCGCTCGCTGACCTCCACCGCCGGGGCGCACGATCAGGGGAACTACCTGATGCACACCAGCTATGAGCAGCGGGCCACCATCCGCCACCCCGGGATCGGTGCTTGGGCTCTGAAGTTCAAGGGTCGTATGAATCCGAACCTTCCGGGTTCGGTTTACATCGGTGCCGACAGCCGGATCAACGGGGGCGGGGGATTCTTCGAACCCGAGTATGAGCCGCTCGCCATCAACGATCCCACCGCGGGCTTGAAAAATTCCCGGCTTCGCAACATGAAGCAGGATGACTTCGACAAACGCCTCGCGTTGGCACGTGAGTTCGATGCCGAGTTTCACCAGCGCTACAACGTGAAGCAGGTGCGGGCCTACACCCAGATGTACGACGATGCTGTTCGCATCATGCAAAGCAAGGATCTGAAGGCTTTCGACCTGAGCGACGAGGACAAGATGACTCGCGAGCGCTACGGGGACAACCCCTTCGGCCAAGGCTGTCTGCTGGCCCGTCGGCTCATCGAAAACGACGTTCGGGCCGTGGAAGTCGGTTACGGCGGCTGGGACATGCACAACAACGTCTTTGTCGCCGCGCCGGAGCGTTGCGGCATCCTCGACAAGGCCATGTCCGCCCTGCTCGCCGATCTGGACCTGCGCGGCAAGCTTGAGGACACCGTCGTGGTGCTGACCACGGAGTTCGGGCGCACCCCCCGGATCAACCAAAACATTGGCCGCGATCACTACCCCAAGGCGTTCAGCTCGGTGCTCGCCGGTGGGGGCATCAAGGGCGGCATCGCCTATGGCAAAACCGACGAAGGTGGGGAAAACGTGATCGAAAACCCGGTTAAGATCCAGGATTTCAACGCAACGATCGCCTACGCGCTTGGGTTGCCCCTCGATCAGGTGCTCTACAGCCCCAGCAAGCGTCCCTTCACCGTGGCGCAAAAGGGCGAGCCGGTGCTCGACCTCTTCGCTTGAGGTTCTTGAGTAGCTTTTCCGTCAGAAACCCGGTTCCCGGAAGGGGCCGGGTTTTGTTTGATTTTTTTTAAAATTTAATTTGATGGGAAATTCCCCGGAACTAAATTTTGTTCCGATGAGCCGGTTTCCCTGTTTCCCTTTGCTGGCGTTTCCTTTCGTGTTCAGCTTGACCGTCCTCGGTCAGGTCACCGAGACTGGCAGGATCGGCGTTTATCCCGATGCCGCCGAGGGTCGGATGACTTCGAGCGGAGCGCTTTATTCGCGCACTGCCCTGACCGCGGCCCACGCGACTCTGCCGATGGGCACGAAAATCCGGGTCGCCAATTTCGAGACGGGTCGCATGGTCGATCTCGTGATCAACGATCGCAAAGCCCAAGACGGGCTGCTGGTCGTGGTCTCGAGCGCCGCGGCCAATCAAATCGGGATACGGGGAGGCGGGCAGGCCGATGGTGCCGTTCATCTCCAGTCTTCCGGGCCTGTGACGAATGCTCCCGCCACATCGGCCAAAAAGCCCGGACCTTTTGCCGCGGTGTTCGGCAAGCCATCTTCCGGGGGTTCGGCGGTACAATACGGGATCCCCGCCGATCGCTACGCACCGCCAGTGCAAAAACGGGGAGGGGGACTCTTTTCGAAGAACAGCAAACCGTCGCCGGTCCCGGCAGGCCCGGGTTCAGGTCCCCGACCGGAGCTGCAGCCCCTCAATGCGATGGGGCCTACGGGAGCCATCCCGGCAGGCGCTGTTCCCCGGACCATGATACCCGCACCTTCGGTGGCGGCGGGTGCGGTGGCGCTGCCCCCCGCTTGCCCGGCGGCGCCCTATCGCGTCCAGTTCGGTGCTTTCAAACGACAGGGTAGTGCCGACGAACTTTCGGCGATGTTGGATCGTGCCGGCATTCCCAGCTCGGTTTTTCTCGATCAAGAGCGCGGTCTGAACGTCGTCGTCACCGACGGAGGTTTTGCGAATGCGAGCGAGGCGGCGCGCTGGATCGACTACGAGGGGGGGCGCCGGGGCTGGACCGAGCGCCCGGTGGTGATCCGCTGAATCACTTCGATTCGGTTGAACAAAATCGCAATGGGTGACACCAATGGGGGCGAACCCGGGTTCTTCCGGGCACGTATCCCTACACACCCCTTGTTATGAATCCTTATACGGTCCAGAGCGGACATCTTGGTTATTACGTCATCGTCGGCCTCGCCATGCTCGCCAGTTGGGCGGTCGGGGCGATGCTGCAACGGCGCTTCCGTGAGTATTCCCAACGGCCCACCCGCCTGACCGGGGCGCAGGTCGCTGAATTGATGTTGCGTCAGAATGGCATCAACGACGTCCAGATCATTTCGACTCCGGGGCAGCTTACCGACCACTACAATCCCCTCAACAAGACGGTCAACTTGAGCGAAGTCGTTTACCACGAAGCCAATGTCGCCGCCGCTGCCGTTGCCGCGCACGAATGCGGTCATGCCGTCCAGCACGCGCGCGCCTACGCACCGCTAAAGATGCGTTCGGCCCTGGTGCCCGTGGTCAACATTTCCAGCCATTTCGTGCAATACATCCTGATCCTTGGCCTCGTCCTCGCCGCCTCGGGCAACACGGTTGTGCTCTTTGTTGGAGTCGTGCTCTTCAGTCTGACGACCCTGTTTTCCGTCATCACCCTCCCCGTGGAGTTTGACGCCAGCCGAAGGGCTCTGGCTTGGTTGGACCAGTCCAATGCCCTCTCCGGGTTGGATCACGACAAGGCGAAGAATGCCCTGTTCTGGGCGGCGATGACCTACACGGTCGCGGCGATCGCTTCAATTGGCCAACTGCTCTATTACGTGATGCGCCTGATGGCGGCGCGCCGTTGACCGGGTGCGTTTTTGGGATTGCCGTGAAGCCACCGCGCCCGTTAGGGTCGCTGGATGCGGTTCTCGACCGGGTCTCTGCTTGCCACGCTGACGGCGTTTTTCACCGGCATTTCCGCTGGGCATGATTCGCTCTACCACTATGCTGAGGCGAGCCTCAAGCCCGCCGCCGGAGTTGTCGAATTCGCCTTTTCCATCCACGTCGGCGATCTA
Organism: Verrucomicrobiales bacterium; assembly: GCA_041917795.1. Lineage (GTDB taxonomy): Bacteria > Verrucomicrobiota > Verrucomicrobiia > Verrucomicrobiales > DEV007 > Arctic95D-9. Next base: position 69,291 of record JAYRWX010000036.1, on the reverse strand, counting down.
GCCTCCGCCCGGGCGCTCGGGGCAGATCCGAATGCCGTCTCCTTGGACTGTTTGCTCAATCGGAGGCCGGAGGAAATCGAGGCGGTGCGGGCGGAGGCACGCGATCTGATCGAATCGACGATCCATTTCGATGGCGAGCACCCGGCGTCGTGGATCTTGCCGGATGCGATGATGTTGTCCCGCGACCCAGCGGCTTGTGAGGGCGCCCGGCCCGGCTTTCTGATCGCGACCTGCCAACTCCCGGCATCGGGCCCCATGCCTCGTCTCAACTATCTCGCCGGCGCTCAAAAGCGGCTGCTGCTCGTCGTCGCCCGCCCGGGCCGGTTTCCCTTGGTCCGGGATCTGGCACCCGGATCCGTGGAAGCACTCGTCCTGGTCCAACCGCCATCCCGATCATGAAATCGATTCTCTGGATCCCATTTTGGATCGCCCTTGGCGCGTCCACCGGGTTGGCTGCCGATCTGCCGCCTTCGCTGCGCTTCATTCCCGGGATTGCCAACAAGGTTTCCATCGTTCGCGGGGAGGCGATTCTCGATGTAAATCAAGGTGCCGGGGGGATGCCGGGCGAGCTGGCCCTGCTGACCCACGCGCGTCGCGACGTTGTGGATTTGGTCTCGGCGGATCATACCCACGCACCCGAGGCTTCCCGCGAGTTTCTCGAAAACACCGCCGCCTGGTGGGAGCAGTGGTGGACGAAGCGCTTCGATTACTACGACATGCAGTTGACCCGTCGACCCGTGCATGATGCCCCGGCACAGCGTTACCTGAAGGATGGCGACGCCTTCCGGTGGCGTGATCTCGAGTTCCGTTTTCTCGAGACGCCCGGTTACTCTCGCGACGGGGGCACCTACCTCGTGACCATCGACGGTGTGAAGGTCGCCTTCGTCGGTGAGCTGCTGCGCCGTCAGGGCAGGGTGACCGATCTCTATTCGTTTCAGGAGGCCATTCCCGAGGCCAAGATCGGCGGATACCATGGCTACGCAGGCAGGCTCGCGCAGTGGCTCGCGAGTTTGGAAAAGCTCGCTGCCGAGAAGCCCGATCTGATCGTGCCCTGGCGTGGGCCCCTCATTCCGGACCCGGAGCGCGACCTCGCCGAAGCCGCGGGGAAGGCGCGCGCGCTTTATCGCAATTACCTCGAAACCAACGCGCTGCATTGGTACTTCGGCGAGGAACGAATGGCGATCTGCGCCGAGCGGGTGCTAGGGCCGGATCACGGGGTGAAGGGCATGACCTTCGCCGAGCATATCGACCTGCCTGACTGGTGCCAGCACATCGGAACCACCAAGCTGCTCGTGGCAGAGTCGGGACGTGGTTTTCTCCTCGACGTCGGCGGCCCAGCCGCGATCAAGAGCGTGGATGCCTTCCTCGCCGAAGGGTTGGTGAAAGGCATCGATGGCATCTTCGCCACCCATGCCCACAATGACCACACCGCCGCGATCGGAGAAGCGGCGCGGAAATGGAATTGTCCCGTCTATGCGACGCCTGACGTCGCGCCGGTGATCGCGAGGCCGGGTGACTGGTTTCTGCCGGGCTTGTCCCCGAATCCGATCGACCGGGTCGAGTGGAAAACGGACGGCGAAACGATGCGGTGGGAGGAGTTCACCCTGACCTTCCGCTCTTTCCCCGGACAAATGCTCAACCACGGCGCCCTGCTGGTCGAGAAAGCAGGCGAGACTCCGGTCTTTTTCATCGGCGACTCCTTCTCCCCGAGCGGCATCGACGATTATTGCCTGATGAATCGCAACCTGATGCGTGAAGACACCGGCTATCTGAAATGCTTCGAGATTCTCGCATCCCTGCCTGCGGAGACATGGCTGGTGAACCAGCACATCCCGCATCGCTTCCGTTTCAACGAGACGGAGAAAGCTTTCCTGCTGGGGCGGTATCGGGAACGCATCGCCATGATCCAGGACTTTGTCGCCACGGAAGACCTGAACTTTGCGATCGACGAGCAATGGGCTTGGATGAGTCCCTATGGTGTCGAACCCCTGCGTGGCGAATCGGTCGACCTGACGGTCGGGATCTGGAACCACTCGCGTCAGGATCATGTCTTCGAAATTTTCCTGACGTCTCCGTTTCACGGCGAGGTGGTGCAGCGTGACCTCCTGGTGGTGGCGAGGGGGCGGGGGACGGCGACCGTCTCCATCGCGGTGCCGACGGACGGCCAGAGTGGCGTCCACGTTGTCCATGCAAGGATCCGGGCAAGGGAATCCGATCTGGAGAGCTTCGCCGAGACTCTCGTCAAGGTCGTTGACTGAACCCGGTCAGGTCGCCGACTCGACCCTCTTGAATCACACCTCCGCGCTGTCGCTGCCAACGGATTCACTGGCGCGGACGTGGCTCTGGGGTACGGAAATGGTGAAGGTCGTGCGAATGCCGGGCCGGCTCGCGACATCGATGCGACCGTGGTGCGCCTCGACGGCTCGTTTGACGATGGAGAGACCGAGGCCGGTGCCCTTGACCTGCTTCTGAGCGTGGTGTTTCTGGACGCGGTAGAAGCGCTTGAACACGAGGGGCACGTCCGCTGCGGGGATACCGATGCCATCATCGTTGACCTTGATGACGATGCGACCCTCCTCGCTGGTGAAATCGACATCGATCCGCAGGCCGGGATCGGGATTCTGTTTCAGGGCGTTTTCGATCAGGTTGAAGAAGATCTGGTCCCAGTAGAAGCGGTCACCGACGATGGTCCAGTCGGCCTCGTGATCGGCACTCACGATGACGCGGGCGTGGTTGGCTTCGATGATGGGACTGAGCTGACGCACCATCTCCTCGAGCGAATCGCGCAGGTCGAAGCTCTCCCGGGCGAGCAATTCGGAGGCGCCCTCGAGTTTCGAGATGGAGAGCATGTCCTCGATGATGCGGGCGATGCGTTCGCCGTGCTTGCGCATCGTGCGGATGGCGCGGCGATAGACGGCCTGGCCCAGGTCGACGTCGGCGTCGTCCATGGTTTCGAGGTAACCATTGATGATGGAGAGGGGCGTGCGCAGCTCGTGCGAGGCGTTGGCAACGAAATCGCGGCGGATCTGTTCGGTCTCGAGCTCCGCGGTGATGTCTTTCATCAGGATCCAAGAGCCGGAATTGCCGGTGCGGGGATCAAAGGAAAGCGGTTCGGCCTCGACCAGCAGGGTGTGTTCGCGCAGGCGATCTTGTTTGCCGTCGCTGAGCCGCATCGTGATGTGGTCGGAGATCTTGGCTCCGACCTCCATGGCGAGGTCAAGGGTGTCGTAAACCCGGTGGTCGCGGCAGACGTCGAAGAAGGCGCGGGACCGGTAGGGCTGGTCGCTCGGGAAAAGGAGCTGTCCGGCTTTGTTGACGAAGCGGATCTCGCGATTGAGATCGAGGATGAAGATGGCGTCCTTGATCTCATTGAGCAGGGCCTCCTGGAACTCGCGTTGTTTTCGCTCGGAATCGCGCACGAGGGCGGCTTCCGTGAGCGTGTCGACCAAGGCCCGCCTCAGGGGGCCGAGTGCCACAGCATCGTAGGATTCGGGCAGGGGAACGGGGGTCTCGGTGGAGGAGGTCAGCAGGGTTTGCGACAATCCATCGATATCGCGCCGCAGCCTGAAATACTGGAAGGCGAAATAAGCCGCGATGCACGCAGCGATGAAAAGGAGCCAGGTTTCCAACGTGTTTCTACCGATCGTTTACGACCGGGCCTCGTGGAAACGATAGCCGACCCCGCGGACCGTTTCTATTGAATTTCCATGTTCCCCAAGCTTTTCGCGGAGGCGCTTGATGTGAGTGTCGAGGGTACGGGTCTGGATGAGATCGCTGTAGCCCCACACGGTCTTGAGGAGATCCCCGCGCTCCTGGGTGATTCCCGGGGATTCGATCATGCTGAGGAGGAGCTTGAACTCGGTCGAGGTAAGCTCGATGGCTCGCCCCTCGAGATGGAGTTTCAAGGCGTTTTTGTCGAGACTGAAGGGGCCGGACTCCACGACGCTGCTCCCTTGGTTCGGATTGGTGCGGCGGAGGAGGTTGCGGACACGGAGGATGAGCTCCTTCGGGCTGAAAGGCTTCGCGAGGTAGTCGTCGGCTCCGAGTTCGAGACCGGCGATTTTCTCTTCAAGTCGACCTTTGGCGGTCAACATGATCACCGGGATGGACTTGGTCCGGGGGTCTTCGCGGAGGTTGCGGAAGACGGTGGCCCCGTCCATCTCGGGGAGCATCAGATCGAGGATGATGACGTCGGGCCGGCCGGACTTGGCCAGCTGGAGGGCCTCGAGACCGTCGGCAGCTTCGAGGATTTTGTAATCCTCTTCACGCAGCAGATTGACCGCGATCAGCTCGCGGATGTCTTCCTCGTCGTCGACGATTTGGATGGTTGGCATGATGCTGCTCGAGAGGGACTTCCAGCTCGCGAGGACTGTCAATGCCGAATTGCCATTGGAAAGGGGGGATCGGTGACAATCCCGTAACAATGGCTCGCTCCTGCCAATCGGTCATTTCCGCCGGAAATCCATGTGACGGGGCCCGTTTCACGGCCTAGAATCGACCGGCCCACGTTTTCCACCCCCAAAAATGTCTGGACCCTCCCAGATCGAGCAGAAAAATCCCCGGCCCTCCCTGATCCATGTGATCGTGAATCCGGCTCCGTCGCGCAGCATCCCGCTGCTGGCGATCTTGAACCAGGCCTTCCGGGATGCGGGAATCCGTTGGGAGATCTCGATCACCCATGGCACCGGCGATGGGGCGAAACTGGCTCGCAAGGCGGTCGAAGCGGGTGCCGAGGTCGTCGCGGTCTATGGCGGCGACGGGACGGTGATGGAGGTCACGGCCGGTCTCCTGGGCAGCGACGTGCCCCTTTTGATCCTCGCCGGTGGCACCGGCAATCTCGTGGCCTCCGAGCTGCGCCTGCCGATGCAGCTCGAAAAGGCTTGCGATCTGGTCTGCGGCGAATCGTTTTCCACCCGCCGCATCGACGTGGGCATGATGGGGGAACACCCTTTCCTGCTCCGTATCGGTTGTGGGATCGAAGTCGGCGTGGTGCAGGAAGCGACCCGGGAGTTGAAGGACCAGTTCGGCAAGTGGGCCTATGTCTGGGCGACGATCAAGATGCTCCAGGACATCCCCGAGGCAAATTATGAGCTGCTCCTCGACGGCAAGGAAAAGGTCTGCGCCAGCGGCGTGGCCTGCCTCGTCGCGAACATCGGCACGGTCGGGGTGGGGCGCCTGACCCTCGCACCCTCGGTCGATGTGTGCGATGGCAAGCTCGATGTCTTCCTGCTGAAAAAGGCGAACATCGAGGGCATCGTCCAACTCGCCGGGAAGATGACGGGGCTCGACCGGCTCATCCGCGACGACGACGAGGCCGATCTCGATGCCTCGCGCATGGTGACCCAGTGGAAGGTCGAGACAGTCGAGATCCGGACCGACCCGGTTCTGGACATTCAGGTGGACGGCGATGTGATCGCGAAGACGCCCCAGATCATCCGGGTGTTGCCCTCGGCCCTGCGGGTCGTGGTCTGAGCCGCTTTCGCGAGGGCGTTTGACTCGACCGGAAAACGTGATTCGTTCGCCCTTCGTTCCGTGGGTCGCCGTTCGGCCGGCGGAATCCGTTCCCTTCCCGCATGGCCCCCCTTTCTGAAAAGCGTCTTGTCATTGCCTGCGGTGGCACCGGTGGCCACCTCTTCCCCGGGATCGCCGTGGCGGAGAGCTGGACCCGGCAAGGCGGCAAGGCCCTCTTGCTGATCTCGGAAAAGCAGATCGACGCGCTCGCCAGCGAAGGCTACGGCCACCTTGAGTTCAAGAAGATGCCCTCGGTGGCGATGCCTGGGATCTTTTCGCTGAAGATGCCGGGGTTCCTGATTGCCTTTCTCCGCTCCTTCCGCGACAGCCGGCGCCTGCTGCGCGACTTCGGGGCGAACGCGGTGCTGGGCATGGGCGGCTTCACCTCGACCGCCCCGCTCGCCGCGGGGAAATGGATCGGTCTGCCTACCTTCATCCACGAATCCAACGCCATTCCCGGACGCGCGAATCAGCTCAATGCCCGTTTCTCTTCCGAAGTCCTCGTGGGTTTCGGTGATTGTGCCCGCCATTTCGGGACGTCGCGTCCTGTGCGGGTCACCGGCACCCCGCTGCGGCCGGGCATCGTGGCGCGTCCCTCGCGGGAGGACGGGCTTGCCTTTTTCGGCCTGGATCCGGCAAAACGTACGCTGCTTGTGATGGGGGGCAGCCAAGGTGCGCGGCGCATCAATGAACTGGTGGCCGCTTCTCTGCCGCGTCTCGCCGAGTCAGGCATCCAAGTGCTCCAGATCAGCGGCCCGGGTGACTACGAGCTCGTCAAGCCCGCCTATGAAGCGCGTCCCTCGGCCGGGGTGCTAAAGAGCTTTTGCGCCGAGATGCAGTTCGCCCTCGCCGCGGCGGATCTGGCGATCTGCCGGTCGGGAGCCTCGACCCTGACCGAACTGGCCCATTTTGAAATACCTTCGGTGCTGGTCCCGTATCCCTTCGCGGCGGACGACCATCAGACCCGCAATGCCGAGATTTATTCGCGCCCCGGAGCCGCGCTGCTCTGGCCGCAAAGCCAGTTGAACGAAGCCAACTTTTCGGATCAAATCCTTGCGCTGATCACGGATGACCAACGACTTGCTGAAATGCGAAGTGCCCTGTCCCACCTCATCATTCCCCGTGCCGCCGAGGAGGTCTGCGCGGTGATTGCGGCAAACTTGCCCTGAGGCTCTCTTTCCGATTTTTCGAACGTTTCATGAGTGATCTTTGCAAAGCCTGGGGCGAGCGATTCGCCAAGCGCGATGAACCCGTCCGCGTCCACCTCATCGGTGTGGCCGGCTCGGGCATGAGTGGACTGGCCTCGCTGCTGCTCGGGCTAGGGCACCGCGTTTCAGGCTCGGACAAGGTCACCTCCCGCGAGACCGAGCGGCTCGAGAAAGCCGGTCTGCAATTTTCCAGCCCGCATTCAGCAGAAGCGGTCGTGGGCACGGACGTGGTGATTTATTCCAGCGCGATCAAACCCGGAAACGCCTCCTATGACGAGGCGGTGAACCGCGGCATCCCGCTGCTGCGACGCGCCGAGGCGCTCTCGGCCATCATGCTGGGGAAAAAGGGCATCGTTGTGGCGGGTACGCATGGCAAGACGACGACGTCCTCACTCTCGGCTCACGTCCTGCGGGTTGGTGGCAAAGCACCCTCCCACTACGTTGGTGCGGAGATCCCGATTCTAGGCACCAACGCGAACTGGGAAGAAAAGGGCGAGTGGTTTGTGGCCGAGGGCGATGAGAGCGATGGCACTCTTGTCAATTTCCATCCCGAGCACGCCATCCTCTTGAATGTGGAGGCCGAGCACCTCGACTTCTATGACGGCATCGACGCGATCTGCGCGGTCTTCGGTCAATATTGCGACCAGACCCGTGGCAAGATCATCTACTGCGGTGAAGACGCAAACGCCCGTCGGGTCTGTCAACATCGTCCCAATGCGATCAGCTACGGGTGGAACCGCGATCTCGACATCTCCGCCTGCGACCTCTCGCCCCGTGGAGCGGGAACGGAATTCACGGTGCGCCGCAAAGGCGAGGAGATTGGCCGTGTTTTCCTCGGCATCCCAGGACGGCACAACGTCCTCAATTCACTCGCCGCCATCGCTCTCGCGCTCGAAACGGGGGTTTCCTTCGACCGCATCGACGAGGCCCTCGGATCGTTCCGAGGAGCGAAGCGCCGATTCGAGCTGAAGCGCCACAGCGACCGGGTCACCATCGTTGATGATTACGGCCACCACCCTTCGGAAATCGCCGCGACCATCCAGACGGCCCGCTCGCAGCACGCGGGCAGGCTTGTCGTCATTTTCCAACCGCACCGCTACACCCGCACGCAATTGCTGCGTGATGAATTCGGGAAGTGCTTTGAGGGCGTCGACGAGTTGTGGGTCACCGACGTCTACGCGGCGAGCGAGACCCCGATCCCGGGAGTCTCGGGTCAGACCATCGTTGATGCCGTTCTCGAAAACGGGGAGGTCGAAAAGGTGACTTTCCACCCCGATCTTGCCACCCTGCACCTCGCGGTCGGGCAAAAGCTCGAGCCGGGGGATTGGCTCATCACGCTGGGGGCGGGGAACGTCCACGAGATCGGGACCCGTCTCGCCAAGGATCTCGGCACTCTCGACCGTCTTCGCGATGTGCTCGGCGAGGCGGATGGCACCTTGAAACTTTACGAGCCGATGCGCCGCCACACCACGATGAAAGTGGGCGGTCCGGCACAGTTCTGGATTGAGCCGACCACGGTCGATGGACTCGCCCGGGTGGTGAAACATTGCGCCGAGGGCGGCATGCCGCTGCGGGTGGTGGGGCGCGGTTCGAATCTGCTCGTCCGCGACGGCGGGATTCCCGGCGTGGTGATGAATCCGGTGAAAGGCGAATTTGGCGAGATCAGCGTCGAGGGCAACACGATCCGTGCCGGAGCCGGTGTCAAATTCAAGGCCCTCGCCGCCGCGGCCCAGTCGGCCGGCCTCGGCGATTTTGAATGGATGGAGGGCATCCCCGGCAACGTGGGCGGCAGCTTGCGGATGAACGCCGGCGCGATGGGTTGGGAGACCTTCGATCAGGTCGTCAGCGTGAAGATGGTCGATGCCCAGGGCGCGGTTTTCGAAAAGGCGGTCGCCGACATCCGGCATTACTACCGCCACGTCCCGGAGTTGGCCCACAACGTCGCCGTTTCCGCCGTTTTCAAAGGCACGCCTGCTGCGGACGACGAGATCGCCGCGAGGATGAATGCCTCGAAGGACAAACGCAAAAGTTCCCAGCCCGTCGCCGCGAGTGCCGGTTGTGTCTTCAAGAATCCCGGACCGATCGGTGCAGGTCAGCTCGTCGATGAGATGGGCTTGAAAAGCACCGCCAAAGGCGCGGCCAAAGTCAGCGAGGTCCACGGGAATTTCATCGTCAACGAAGGCGGAGCGACCGCCCGCGACGTGCTCGATCTCATCGCGGAAATCAAGGCCGTCGCCCTGAAGGAGCGCGGCATCGAGCTCGAAACCGAGGTCCAGATCATCGGCCAGGACGAGCCGGTGTGAACCCTGTCAGGTCGGAGACCGAACCCTGTTGAATCCAAATCCCGTTTTTTATGAGCAAACCCATCGAAGCCCTGCAAGTCGCCGTCCTCGCGGGCGGACCCGGATCGGAACGTGAAGTCTCGCTCGCTTCGGCGAAGGGAGTTCTCGGTGCCCTCGAGGGGCGGGTCGCGAAGGTGACGCTCGTCGATGTCAGGGGCGCGGACTTCGACCTGCCAGCCGGCACCGATCTCGCCTTCAACGTGATTCACGGCACCTTCGGGGAGGACGGACAGCTTCAGGCTGAAATGGAGCGCCGCGGCATTCCCTACACCGGAGCGAGGCGGGTCAGTTCGGAGACAGCTTTCGACAAAGTATTGAGCAAACAGCGTTTTCTCGATGCCGGAGTCATCACACCGGCCTCCGCGGTGATCTACGCCTCGAAGACGACCGAAGTTCCGGCGTCGATCGGGATTCCCTGTGTCGTGAAACCCCCGCGCGAGGGCTCGAGCGTCGGGGTCCACCTCGTCCGCTCGGCGGATCAATGGCCCGCGGCCTTCGCGGATGCGGCGAACTATTCGGACGATCTCCTCGTCGAAGAGCTCATTTCGGGAAAAGAGCTGACCGTTGGCATCGTCGGTGACCAGGTGCTGCCGGTGATCCACATCCAGCCGCGCTCGGGCTTTTACGATATCTCGAACAAGTATCCTTGGATGACGGGGCAGGGGGGCACGGATTACTTTTGCCCGGCCGATCTGCCGGAAGCAGTGACGCAAGCCGTTCAGGCGGAGGCGCTCAAGGCTCATCGATCTCTCGGGATCGAGGTTTATTCGCGGGTGGATGTGCTGCTGCGCGAATCAGATTCGAAACCCTTCGTGCTCGAAGTGAACACGATTCCCGGCATGACCCAGAGCAGTCTGCTCCCCAAAGCCGCCGCCGCAGTCGGCATGGATTACGGAAATCTTTGTTTGAAAATTATTGAACTTTCGCTAGAATTTAATTAATGCGAAAGAAACGCCGTGTTGCGAATCTGCGGAAATCCTCCAAACGGGCTTGGTTTTCCCGAACACGGCGGGACGACGAAGGGGAATGGTTTCGTTTTGACGATGCTGCGGCCCCTGTGAAAGTGAGTCCGCGCAAGCGGATCCGGCGTCGTCTCCTGGCGGCCCGTCTGGCGGCCCTCGCTTGTTTTTCCGTCAGCATCCCCCTTGCCGCGAAGTGGGGTTACGGAAAGGTTTTCTTCCAGAACGAGGAGTTCTTGCTGAAGAGCCTCGTCATCCAGACCGACGGGGTGCTTGGATCGGATCGCCTTGCCGAAATCGCCAACGTGGCTCCGGGTATGAACCTGATGGATCTGGATCTTGCCGCGATCCAGGCCCAGATCGAGAAGTTGCCCCAGGTCGAGGATGCCACGGTGTCCCGTGAGTTGCCTGATCGCCTAATGCTGGTGGTGCGCGAGCGGATCCCGGTGGCCTGGCTGTCCTCGCCGCCTCTGGGCATCCGTCCGTGGGACATGGAACGGGGATTCTTGCTGGATCGCGAGGGTTACCTGTTTCGTTGTCTCGACCTCAACGATGGGATGAAGGCCCTGCCGGTGGTTGAGTCTTTCAAAATGGCGGAACCGACCGAGGGGAGGCAAGTGGAGTCGGAAGGGGTGCGGGCCGGTGTGAAACTGGTCCTTGCCAGCGACGAACGTTTTCTTTCTCAAGGGCTGACGGTCGCCGAAGTCCGGGTTCGCGAGGAATGGGCGGTGGAATGTCGCTACACCAGCGGGCTGCAAGCGACCTTCGGGGTTTATGATTACGGTCGCGGCTTGGAAGATCTCGCCCTGATCATGAAGGAGATGGTGACTTCCGGAAAGGCAGTCGCGTCAGTGAATCTCCTCGCTCGGAAAAACATCCCCGTCACTTTCGCGTCGGCGTCGGGTGAAGCCCCTGCTCCGGCTCAGGCAGTTGCCCCGGCGGTAGAATCGGCACCGGTCGCTCCGGTGGTCGCACCCGCGACCTCTTTGCCTGAACCGGTCACCGGTGAGCAGGAGACTCACTTGAAATCGATCTTGCGCGGCGGCTGAACCAAAGCGACCTAGATCGTCGTCCTTCATTCGAAACATCCATGGCAGCATCGAAAATCTACGTCGGTCTCGAGATCGGGACCTCGAAAGTATGCATGGTTGTAGGGGAGGTGCGCGGAGACGGGGCAATCAAGATTCTCGGGGTGGGGCAACATCCTTCGGCCGGGGTCCGAAAGGGCGAGATCGTCGATCCGGAGACCGTGCAGACTTGTCTCCATGATGCCCTGATGCGGGCGGAAGAGCGCAGCGAGGTCGAGGTGAACACCGTTTTCCTGGCGGTGACCGGATCGCACATCCAGAGCCTCAACAACCGTGGTACGATCCGGGTCGCCGACGAGCAGATGGAGATCACCGCCGAGGATCTCGAGGAGGTGAAGAAAATCGCCCGCGATGTGCCGCTGCCAAAGGAAAACGGCTACATCCATTCGATCATCCAGCATTACTACGTCGACGGGCAGGACAAGATCCCGAACCCTGTTGGCATGCTCGGCCAGAAGCTGGAGGCGGATTATCACATCGTCCACGGAGTCAAAACCAGGATTCAAAACGCCATCAAATGCGTTCGCGAGATCCCGCTCGAGGTCGAAGATATCGTCTTTTCACCGGTTGCGGCGGCCCAAGTGGTGCTAAACCGCGAGGCCAAGAACGAAGGCGCGCTGCTGATTGACATCGGGGGCGGGACCACGGATTACATCTGCTTCGTGGATGGGGCGGTTGTGGCATCCGGGTGCGTGCCGATCGGCGGGGACCACATCACCAATGACATCGCCTTGGTGCTCAAGATCCCCTTGGCACGCGCCGAAAAGCTGAAAGTGTCGCATGGGGCTGCTTCCTTGAGAGGCATGATCGACGTGGAGATCCCCATCGAGGGCGAATCGGCCAAGCGGGTCAGTCAGGCGCTCCTGAATCAGATCATGAACGCCCGCGTGACGGAGTTGCTGACGGTCGTTTACGAGCCTCTGGCAAAAAGCGGGATTCTCGGGCGCTTGGGGAAGGGAATCTACCTGACCGGGGGGTCGAGTCTGATGAAGGGCATTGCCGAAGTCGCCGAAGATATCTTTGGTGTTCCCGTCCAGAAAATGGGTTCATCCGCCATGTCGGGCCCTGCGGCCCTTTTTGAGAATCCTCAGTATGCCACTCCGGTCGGATTGATCAGATACGCGCAACTCCTTGATGAACAGAAGCCGAAGAGAGGGCCTTTATCCAAATTGGGTGAAAAGCTCGAGAAAATCTTTGGGGGAGGGCGGTGAGAATTACTTCTAATGCATTGACATTCGGTGGCATTCAAAGACAATTCAGGCCATTCTCATGATTGAGTACAATCCAGCGGAACAAAAAGACTTTTCCGACACCTCTGAGTTCGGGGTGAAAGTGATCGGAATTGGTGGTGCGGGCGCCAACGTCCTCGATCGCATGGCCCTGGAGGGAAGTGACGACGCGGAGTTATTGACTCTCAATACCGATATCCGGGCGCTGTCGACTTCGGTCTCGAGCCATAAGATTCAGCTTGGTTCCACCCTTCTTAAAGGCATGGGGACCGGCGGGGACCCGACCCTCGGCAAGCAAGCAGCGCTCGAGGCGGTGGACGACATCCGCAAGGCGATCCGTGCAAGCAAGATGGTGTTTTTGTGCGTGGGATTGGGTGGAGGTACCGGATCGGGTGCCGCTCCGGAGGTTTGCCGGATCGCTCGCGAGGAGGGCGTGTTCCTGGTAGTCTTTGCCACCCTGCCCTTCACTTTCGAGGGGGCCCGACGTATGGAGCAGGCCCGCTCTGCGCTTGAATCGATCGGTCGCTACGCGAATGCCGTGATCACTTTCGACAACGACCGCATGGGCGAATTGATCGTACCCAAGGACGGGGTCGCCCAAGCCTTTGCCGCCGCCGACAAAATCATCAGCCAGAGCATTCGGGCTACGATGAACGTGGTCTTCCGCCCCGGGATCATCCGCATCGGTATGGATGACCTCCTCGCCGCTCTTGATTCCGACGATTCCCGTTGCCTTTTCGGCTACGGCGTGGCCAAAGGGGATAATCGCTCGCACGAAGCGCTGGAGCAGGCGCTCAAGTGCCCGCTGCTAGACCGTGGAAAGCTTCTCAACGAGGCCCGCTCCGTCCTCGTCCAGGTTGCCGGTGGAGACACCATGACTCTTTTCGAGGTTCAACTCGTCATGGACGAAGTGTCGAAGCACGTTGGAAAGCAGACTCAGATCCTTTTCGGGACGGGCACGGACAAGCGTTTGGGCAACAGTCTTACCGTGACCATCATCAGTTCCATCTCCGGACCCGGTGCCGGCGAGGGGCGTGGTGGCAATGTGGGAGTCGAAAGTGAGTCTCCCAAGATCAGTCTTGGTGGCCCATCTCTTTCGGATCCGGGCATGACGCAGCCCTTGCGCCCGATGTCGGCACCGCGGCACGAGGAAGTGTATGCTTCACACGTGCTCGCCGATCCCGACGAAGACGCGAACTTTGTTGCCACCGAAGTCGAAGAGCGTGTTGAAGCCGCTTACGAAGCATTTGAGGAACCCGTCGATACCGGGTCGATCTATGAACCCATCGATGAGGAGGCCGGTTACGCTCACGAGGAGCAGCCAGTTGTTCCCGCCTATGCTCCGGAGCCTCTTCCCCCTCTCTATCGCCAGCCGGTTTTCGAGGCGGCGGGTGACGAGGAGCCCGAGTCCGTGAACCCAATTGCCCGGGCGATGAATCAACCTCCGATGGGCCCCCCTCCGATTCCTGGAGCAGGCGCGGTTGACCCTGAATCGGGCCGGGTTGAGGCTGTCACGGGTGACAATTCTCAAAGGATCACCCTCACTCGGGTGGTAGGAAGTGGAAACACGGGGCGCATCAAAACTCGCGATCCCTTATCGCCGGTCCCTCCCGGTCCCTCTTTGCCGCCCAGTAAGCCGCCGGTATTGCCTCACGAGGAACTGGCTCCCGCGGTTGACGACGCCCGTCAGCAACAGGAGATGCTTCAGCTTGAGCCAGTCGCCGGACGTGGCCGATTTGCCAAGACCGATCCGACCATCGTCGACGGCGAGGACCTCGACGTGCCGACGTTCCTCCGAAAGAAAAAGTGAGGCCAAGCGCTTCTTCAAGAAGCTGTTGGCAGAGTGATCTTCGGGCCCAGGAAACGGGGCTTGGATCGGAGCACATGGTGCTCCAAGATCGCTTTCACTCTCGCCAGCTTTTCGCGCAGGTGGGTTTTTGCCGCCGCAGGTCCACTGAGGCTTTCGGCATCATAGCCCCAGGCATCCTGACCCCGGCTTCGGGCAAGATAAAGGGCCCGTGCATTGTGGAAGGATTGCGAGACGATGATGAGTCGGTCCACGCCGAACACTTCCCGGGATCGCACCACCGAATCGAGGGTGTCGAATCCGGCATGGTCCCGGGTGATGGCACTCTCCGGGACACCGCGGCGCATCAGCGCGTGTTTCATTGAGAGGGTTTCGTCATAGCGCTTTGAGCCATTGTCGCCGCTGACGAGGAGGTGGCTCACCTTGCCGAGGTGATAGAGCCGGGCCGCGGCATCCATGCGTTTGAGGAAAAAGAGATTCAAGCGGCCGTTAGGAAGCCGTTCCGAGCAGCCGAGGACGAGGGCGACGGGTGCGTGGGGAAGTGCTTCGGCTTCGGAGCTGTGGAAACCCGCGGTCCGGTGAGAGATCCAGCGATCGGCTCCAAAGGTCAGGAGAAGCAGGGAGAGACCGGAGCCCAGGGAGAAAAGGAGGAGAATGCGGAACCTTCGATGCCAACGCATGGTCACCGATACGGGCTCAGCGGCCCATTCTTTCGAAAAGACACGGAACGCTCACTCAGCCCCGTCCTGGGAGTCGGCGCTGTTGAGATAATCGCTGGCGAGGGCGATCAGGTTTTCTCCGGTGTGCAGGTAGCGCTCGCGGTACTCGCCGATGGCGTCCGGGTGATCCTGGAGGAACCCATCGAAGCCGCTGCTCGCCCCGTTTTCGCTGCGGGCCCATTGGAGGAATTCCGCCACACACCGATGGCTGGATCCGGCACCGATGGCGTTGAGAGAGTCACGGAAGCGGGTGGCGTGATCCCAGTCGAGGTCGGACAGCAGGACCTCGACACCGGTTTCACGGATCGCCGAGTCGATTTCCTGGATCTCGTCCACCTTCACGTCCCTGGGATTGTAGGGAGCGCAGGCGATGAGCTCTTCGATGAGATCCTCGCGGGATTTGATTTCCTTGAGGCGCTTCTTGGGGAGAAACATGTGGCAGGAGGCCCCGTTCTCCAGAAGGAAACGGATCAAGGTCCGGTTCCGGTTCACGATCGCGAGAAACAACGGGGCACCGGCTTGAAAATCGACGTCGGCCCCGTCTTCCAGCGCTTCACGGGCGTTTTCGAGCGATCCCACGATGCAGGCAAGCTCTAGAGTCCGGTTGGCGGCGGCGTCACTCATAAGGTTCGGAGATGGGGATACTCAGAAATTGTGGAAAGTAGGCAAAAATACCACAATCCAAGACCTGCGCAACGGAGATCACTGCGCCGCGTCGCGATATCGCAGCAAACCTTGGACGATTTCCTCCGCGATGATCTGCCGGAACCACTCGGCCGCGCACCGCTGGCTCTCCCAGCGATTCGTGAGAAAGCCGCATTCCACGAGGACGCCGGTGACGGGCGAGAGCTCCAGCACCTTGAGCCGTTCCGGGCGGAATCCACGGTTACGGGTTACCAAGCGACGGCCGAGCTCACTCTGGACGTAGCTGGCCAACTCGCGCCCCTTTTCGCTACCGGGCCAGTAGAGGGTCTCACTGCCGCTGATGCTGCGGTCGGTGTGGGCGTTGAAGTGCAGGCTCAGCAAAATGGCATTGGGAGTGCCTGCAGCGATGGCGGCGCGGTCGGCGAGTTCCACAAAGCTGTCGTCCCTGCGGGTGAGTTTCACTTCGATGCCCTTGCCGACGAGGAGCTTTTCGACGCGCTTCGCGATGTCGAGGGTGAGGTCTTTCTCCACGAGTCCGTAAGCGACCGAGCCGGGATCCTTTCCCCCGTGACCCGGGTCGATGAAGACGGTGTCAAAGCGCTCTCCGGCCGACAATCCGACGGTGAGAACGTGCCCAAAACAGAGGATCAGGAGGAGGCGTGACACCGGGGCAGATTAGGGGATCGCCTCGCGCCTGTCGAGGAGGTGATCATGCTCGCTTCAACAAAATCTCAGAGCTTGATGCCACGGAGATGGAACCAGCGCTGGACCACGGTCACGAGACAGCCGGCGACGATGATCGAGAGGGTGGCGCGGGGCAGGTCGAAGCCCGGGTAATGCAGGGCGACATCCAGGATCATCAGCAGTGAAGCGAGAGCGAGGAGCAGGAGACGTTGCGAACGCGTCATCAGCACCGGGGCGCTGCTTTTTTTCCAGTCGGCGCGGGGGGAGGAAAGCGAGCGAATGTAAGCGGAGAAAATGGCCGTCAAGGCCGCCGCCAGGCCCAGCCATGGGCTCGAATCGATCGCGAAGCCGAAGCCGAGGAGGGTCACCGCGTCCGAGACCCGTTCCGGTAGCTCGTTGTAAAACTCGTCCTCGCGGGATTGGCGCAGGGAATTCGGTTGCAGCCAGGCGTCGATCCGGATCGCGGCAGCCCGCAGCAGGCAGAGCGTCCCGCCGATCCCCCAGGCGAGTTTCGCGTTCGCCAATTCCCCCGTGGCCATGAAGGCGATCCCGGCCAGGATCCCCAGGACCATGCCCACCCCGGCGACCCGCTCGCTGGTCAGGCCCAGGCGCATTAGCAGGAGGATCAGCCGCCGGATCCACGCGCTGCGGCGCCGGCCTTTGACTGTGGTTCGCTCTGGCATCGGAAAGGAAGGAGGTCCGCGGGGCAACATTCGCGGCTTGCTGGGGTTGAGTTTACCTGCTATTGCAGGCACTTCTTCCGGGAATTTCGCGAAAAACTTGCTCATGATGTCCTTCGATCCTCCGCCCTCGTCTCCCGCGGATGGAGCCGAGCGGGAGGCTGCGAATGACCTCGACATCGCCCTGATGCGCCGGATCCGGGAGGGGGATTATGAGGCCTTCGAGCAGCTCATCCAGATCCATCAGCGCTCCGTGATCGGAACGGTCGCCAAGATGCTGGGCAGCCCCACCGAGGCCGAGGACATCGCCCAGCAAGTTTTCCTGCGTATCTGGAAGTCAGCCGCCCGCTACGAGCCGCAGGCGAAGTTCACGACCTGGCTTTTCACCATCACGAGGAACCTCGTTTTCAACGAGGTTCGGCGCCGCCAACGGAAGCCGACCGTCTCCGTCGAGGAGCGAGAGGAGACGACCCACCGCGTCGTCGAGGACACCCAGGGTTCGTCTCCGGATGACGACCTCCTCCGCGCCGAACTGGAAGCCGCGATCGACCGCGCCATCGAGTCCCTGCCGGAAAAGCAGCGCCTCGCGGTCGTGCTGCGTCGCTACGAGGAGATGCCTTACGAAGAGATCGGGGTGGTGCTCTCGATGTCCGTGCCCGCGGTGAAGAGCCTGCTGTTCCGCGCCCGCACCCAGCTCAAGGAGTCGCTCCAGCGCTACCTCGACCAGTGAGTCCGCCTACTGCGCGATCCGGATCAGGTGGCCCTCGGTGCGGATCACGAAGCCATCGGAAACCACCGCGAAGGAGGACAATCCGAAGGCGCCGATCTGGTTTTCGGCCACTTTGCGGAAGACCTTGTCCGGTTTCACGACCGTGGTGACCCCGTCGCCATTGTGGAAGAAGAGATGCCCGCCCGCATAGACCGGAGAGGCCGAATAGCCACCGCGGCCGTCGAGACGCTCGCGGTAGTGTTCCTTACCCGTGGCGGCATCGAGGCAGCTCAGGATGCCCTTGTCATCATTGAAGAAGATCAGGTCGTCGACCAGGATGGGCGAACTCTCCTTCGGCACCGTCTTGTCATCCTGCCAGACGAGGTGAGTGTCGGTGACGTCGCCGGTGCCGTCCGTCTTCACCGCAAAGATGCTGGCCCGGTTGAATCCCGAGCAGACATAGATCACACCGTCGCGATGGAGCGGGCGCGGCACCACTGAATAACCTTCGCCGTAGCGAAAGCGCCAGATCTCGCGACCGTCGTTGGGATCATAGGAGATCACCGCGCCCGAGGCCGGGGAGATGAGCTGTGTCTTGCCCTTCACGTCGATCAACAGGGGCGTCGCGAAGGAAAAAGTGCGCTGCACCGTCACGTTCCGCGGTGTTTTCCACACCACGGATCCGTCTGCCGCGTTCAGAGCGACGATGAAGGGATCGGCCTGACCGTCGCTCGAAAAAATCAGTTTGCCGTCGTGGAGCACGGGTGAGCCGCCGTTGCCATGCACGGGTGCATAAGTCAGACTCGTCTGGGTCCAGAGGATGGAGCCATCGCCCGCGTTTAGCGCCGCGGTGCCGTAATGGCCGAAGTGGACGTAGAGCCTGCCTTCCGCATAGACCGGCGTCGGCGAGGCATGACTGTTTTTCTGGTGCATTGCCTCGACCGCCTTCGAAAAGACCTCGCGATCCCAGACCGAAGCGCCGTCGGCGAGTTGGTAACAGAGCGCCCGCAGCGAGAGTCGGTCCGACTCAACCACCGCCGTGGTCACATAGACCCGGCCATCCGCCACGACGGGGGAAGACCAGGCCTTCCCGGCGACAGGCACCTTCCATCGGGTCTTGCTGGTCTCGTTCCACGTCGTCGGAGTCTTCGCATCCGGCGCGTGTCCATCACCGCTAGGCCCGCGGAATTCAGGCCAGGAGTCGGCGGCTTGAAGGCTCGAACAAAGCGCCAGGATGGCGATGGACAGGATGGAGCGGTTCCTCATGCGGCGACTCTAGCGGAATCCTTCGCTCCCGCAAGGTGTCGGCGGAGCCGGACTCGCGGTTCAAAAGCCCTTCCGCCAGAGGAAATCGAGCCCGTAGTCCGGGTAGTAGGTCTGCACGATGAAGGCGACGAGGAAATAATCGACGATCAGGTGCACGATCAACACCCAGAGCAGGCTCTCGGATTTCTCGAACATGCTGCCCTGTGTCCAGGCGAAGAAAAAGACGATGAAGATCCCGCATCCGGTGAAGGCCATGTCGTAGAGCACCGCCGTGTAGAGCACCGCCTGGATCACGTTGGCAACGCGGAAGGAAAAGAGCGAGCGCAAGAGGGCGAAGACGGTGTTGACGAAAAACAACTCGTCCCAGATCCCGACGAGATTGATCCCAATGAAGAGCCGCCGGATCTCCGCCGGATCGGGTTCCGGTCCCAGCGTCCAATGGCGGAAGAGTTCATCCTCGACGAAGGTGCGGTTGCCCCATTCATAGCCTTTCAGCACCGCGTAGGCGAGGGGGATCGAGAGGATCGTGTAGATGAGATCGTGCTTGCGCCAATGAACCGGCCAGAAGCGGTAGCGGATCACGCTTCGGTCGCCGAAAGACGAGATCAGGGCTGGCAGAACGATGACGAGGGTGAAGGGGATCCCGACGCGGAGGAAGTTTTCGTTCGACAGTCCCGGATTGATGTCGCAAGCCGCGAGGATGAGAACGCAACCGAGGAGGATGGCGAGGCGACGGCGCAATTTCGGCTCGGGATCGGTCGCGACGAGCCAGGCGCAGAGGATGAATGCGGAAACCCCCGCGATCCAGAGCCCTGCCGGAATCAGCAAAATCGTCGCCGCGGCGAAGGCGGCGAGGAGAAGCTTCCGGCGGGGAGTGAGTTCGAGATCGAGGGAGGCGGTCACGAGGGATGAGTCACGGGTCACGGGGCGGGAGTCAAGGGGGAAGCGGCGTCCCGACGGTGGAGCGCGAAACCTTTCAGGATGGGAAACGGCCTTTTCAACGTCAACCGATCCGACCGCCCTTTTCAACCGCGATTCCACTCGTACAATCCTGTCATGCCAGACTGGTTTTATCGCACGGTGAGCTGCCCCGTCCTCTTTCAAATGAAGGCGGAGAGAGCCCGTTCCCTGGTCTGCGGTTTGATTGGGGCGGATCGGTCGGCTCCCGGGAGGGCTCGGGACCGGATTCATCGACTTTCTTGGGCACATGCGACCCGATCCGCGGCTTGCGTTCATGCGCTTTGATCGTGAATTTTCAGGCCCCGTGGGATTTGGATGCCGGATCGACGGAGGTGGCGACGCAGCGAGGGCGTGGAGTCGTTTCGGAGTGTCCTTTCTCGAGTTGGGGCCGGTCGCACGGACCGCGGCAACCGGTGCGGGGTTTGAGATCGATCGGAATTCGGAATCGTTCTCCTACACGCGGTTGCCGTCGATGACATCCGCGGAACTGGCCGCAAACCTCACCGGAGTCAATCTTGGCGGATGCAGTGTCCTGATCCGGCTCATGGCGGAGACGCCCGAGTCCCCCGAAACCACGGCGAGCCGATTGCTCGATTTGCGGGACGGGCTTTCGGAACTCGCCGGTCTTTTCTCGATCGACTTCGGGGGAGCGTCCGGACTGCCCCGCTGGACTTCGGAAGAATGGGTTCGGTTCTGGCAGGTTCTGCAGAGTGGTTCCACAGAAACTCGCTGGCTCCTCGTGGTCGACGCGGCGGTGGCGGGCTCCATCGATATCTTGGCGCTGGAACACGCGGATGGGATTTTTCTCGAGGCGGTCGAGACGCGTGAGGGAGGTTTCCGTATCGGTCCCGCAGTCTTTCCAGTCCTTAGGGCCGCGGTCGCGGAACTTCAGGAGAGAACCGGCGGCGGGATTTCGGTGATCGCCTCGGGAGGCATCCACCAGCCGGCCGACGTTCGTGAAGTCCTCGGCGCGGGTGCCTCACTGGTCGTGATCGACACGGGCCTGATGGTTTCCGGCCCCGGTCTGCCGAAGCGGATCAACGAGGCGATCCTCGCCACGCTCCCGGATCCCCTCGAGGTGGAGGTTCGTCCGGTGGTGCGTCAATCCTGGTTCTGGTCCGGTGGGATGGGACTGGGAATGCTCATCGGGAGTGTCCTGGCACTGTGGATCGCCCTCACCCGAGTGGTGCTTCCCTACGACGAGGCATTTTGCGGAATCACCCGGGACGAACTGGCGCGCATCAATGACCGCCTCCTGCCGTTCATGTCGCACGACCGCGTCACCTTGGCCGGAACGATGCTCGCGATCGGGCTGCTATACATCGCTTTTTCTTGGTTCGGTTCCCGGCGGGGCGAACATTGGGCCCAGGTCGCGGTGCTGGTCTCGGCGGCGGTCGGGTTCTTTTCGTTTTTCCTCTTTCTCGGATTCGACTACTTCGATCCCTTCCATGGATTTGTCACGGCGATCCTCTTCCAGACTTTCGTGCAAGGGATCGTTGGGGAAATGCCCCCTCGATCGATCCGGCCTGCTCCCGAGTGGAGGGAAACGGAGGAGTGGCGGCGGGGACAATGGGGGCAGCTTCTGCTCGTCCTCCACAGCCTAGGACTTCTCGGCGCCGGCGTCGTGATCTGCGTCGTAGGCGTCGGGGATGTGTTTGTCAGAGCCGACCTCGCTTACCTCGGGACCGATCTCGCGACCTTGACCGCGGCCAACGGCAGGGTGATCCCGCTGGTGGCGCACGACCGCGCCACCCTCGGAGGAATGCTGATCGCATCGGGGCTCCTTTATCTGCTGGGAACGATGTGGGGACTCCGTCGTGGCACCCCTTGGCTCTGGCGTGTGTTTTTCTGGAGCGGGCTGGGCGCCTACGGCTGTGCCATCGGAGTTCATCTCCAGGTCGGTTACGTGGAGTGGGAACACCTCTTTCCCGCGGTGGCCGGCTTCGCCGTAATGATGTCGGGATTGTCGCTCTGCCGGAAATGGGTTTTCGCGGCAGCTGCGGTGGAGGGGTGAATGCGGACTAACCCTCCGTAAACGGCTTTTTCCTCCATCGCGCGCAACGCCGTCGCGATACTCGCGCTTGACCGGAGAAGCCTCCTCCTCGGCAAGATATTCCAAGGCCGTCACGAAGTGCCATTTTTCCGTTGCCAATTGATGGGACCGTATCATTGCGGGTAGATTCCCGTAATGTCGATTGGCACTTGCCCCGGTGAGTGCGCCTGCCTACTCTCCCGGCTCATGAACGGCATGCGGAAGCGATTCGGATGGATGACCGGAAATGCCTTCTCGTCACGCTGGTGGGCGCGGAGTGGAAGGATTTGGGCGATCTACCTCTGCCTGCCGAATGCCTTGCTCGCCTCGGATACTCAAGAGGAATGGACCAATGTTGAAGGCAAGACGATGAGGGCGGAACTCGTGGGCTACGAGGCCATTTCAAAATCTGTGGCGTTCCGGAAACTCGACGGCAGCACCTTTCGGTATCCCCTGATCAAGTTGAGTGGCTGGAGCAAATTAAAGGCCTATGCGTCCCCGGGATTCCGGCAGGACGTTCCAAAACGAAATTACTCCTATTCGAAACTCTCGCTTACCGGGTGGCTCATGATGGCGTTGCTGTACTGCCTGGTAAACGCGCTGGCCGTGTTCACGATTTGGATCGCCGCCAGGATCCTGGTTCCCGGCGTAGACTTTCGACAGAGTCTCGGACTTCAGTTAAAACTGATTTCGGTCGATTTGGTCGCATGGATGCTCCAAGTGATGGTTTTTGGTTGGGATCGAGTCGCAGGCGGAAATGGATTCTCTGGGTATGCTGGCTGGGAAATCGGTGTGTTCCTGATCATCTCCATCATCCGGATGATCGTGATAGTGCTTCTCGTTTCGAGGCATTTTGAGATCGGCATCATCCGAACGTTCTTCTTTGGCGTTACCGTCCTCTTCGTCTCCGTGTTTGTATCTTTTTCCCTCGTCGTTTTCGTCGGAATCGGTGGCGCGGTCCTATCGATGCTGTTGCCTGTCGAAGGCTTCGTCGACACGGTCTTCTCGGAGTTGGTGCTGCGACCACTTCAACTCATCTAACTCGAATCGACTTCCTGGAGGCGCTGGCGAGCCGGCGCCCTTTGACTCTCCACTGAATCCAATTCAAGCTTTCGCTATGGCAACATCCGCACGGCAAACCGCTCTGATCATCTCGCTTTTCCCGCTCCTCGCCGTGGCCCAAACCAAAGGCCCGCTGCCAATTAATCCGGCGGATGCGAAAAACCAGTCCTCCGGCAAGGCGGTTCCGCCCACCGATCCCTCGCTCGCCAAATACGGTATCTACGCAGAATCGGCTCCGTTTCCGGTCAAAGGCGAAGTGGTCGTGACGACGCTGCCGCTGAAATTGGAGAAGGGTGACCGCATCGCATTTGTAGGCAACGGATTGCTCGAACAGGCGGGGCGCCATGGGGTGCTCGAGGCGATGCTCTATCAGGCGCATCCCGACCTCGATCTGGTCATCCGCAACTTCGCGTGGTCCGGCGACGAGGTGGATTTGCAGCCGCGACCCGACAATTTTGCGACGGTCGCCCAGCATCTCGCGAGGGAGAAGATCGACGTCGTCTTTGCGGCCTTCGGTTTGAATGAAAGCTTCGGAGGCGTCGGGAAGATCGATGAATTCAAATCGAGGCTTTCGAAGTATCTGCGCGAGCTGAAGACTTCGGCGTTCAATGGCAAAACGGGACCCCGGATCGTGTTGTTGTCACCCGTGGCGGACCTCGGTGAGTTGGCGGGGCGGGATGAGATTCTGGCCGGTTACACGGCGGCGATGGGCGAAGTGGCGGCGGAAGAAGGAGTCGCCTTCGTCGATCTTCATCGGCCCACCCGGGATGCGGTGAAGAGCGGGGGACTGTCCGACAACGGCGTCCACCTCAACGAAGCCGGTTACCGCGTCTTCGCCCGCGAGGTCTTCCAATCCGTCTTCCAGGAATCCCCGCCCGACGTCAACGAGCCCCTTCGCGCCGTTGTCGTCGACATGAACCGGCAGTATTTCCGCCGTTACCGGCCGCTCAACACCTTTTACTACACCGGCGACCGCAACAAGGACTACGGCTACCTCGACTTCCTCCCGGCGATGCGGAATTTCGAAATGATGGCCGCGAATCGCGAGGCCCGCATCCATGCGCTGGCCAAAGGCGGGAAGATCGAAGGGCGCGTCGATGACTCGAACCTCCCGCCACTCGAGGCCGTCGCCGAGGGGAGGGGAGCGAACGAATGGCTCACGCCTGCCGACGAGCTCGCCGCCTTCCAGGTGGATCCGCGCTTCGAGGTGAATCTCTTTGCCTCCGAGGAGCAGTTCCCCGATCTCGCCAAGCCCATTTCGATGCGCTGGGATTCCCGGGGTCGTCTCTGGGTGAGCTGTTCGACGACCTATCCGCACGTCTATCCCGGCGAAGAGCCCCGCGACAAGATCGTCATCCTCGAGGACACGACTGGAGACGGTCGGGCCGATGACTGTACCGTCTTTGCCGATGATCTCCACCTGCCGCTTTCCTTCGAGATTGCGAAGAACGGCGTCTACGTCTCCGAGCAACCCGACCTGACCTTGATCGAGGATCTCGATGGCGATGACAAAGCGGATCGTCGCACGGTGCTCTTGTCAGGGTTCGGGACCGAGGACAGCCACCATTCCATCCACGACTTCATCTGGACGCCGGACGGTGACCTGCTGATGCGCGAGTCGATCTTCCACCACTCGCAGGTTGAGACGAGGTTCGGTCCCGTGCGCACGCAGAACTCGGCCTGGTTCCGCTACACGCCTCGCGAGAAACGCCTCGTCGCCTTCGGCAGTTATCCAAACACCAATCCTTGGGGCGTCGCCTTCGATGACTGGGGCAACCACGTCGCGAGCCACCCGATCTTCGCGAATGCCTTTCACGCGACGAATCCGCCCTATCCCGAGCAGCACCCGCCTGCGACCGGATTGCCCGCCTACTCCGGCACCTGCGGTCATGACTTCGTCGATTTTCCCTTCTGGCCGAAGGAGATGCAGGGCGGCTTCATCAAGGCGCGCTACAAGCCGACGAACAAGATCGAGTTCCACCGATGGATCCGAAAGGACGACCATTACGCCGAGGAGTTCCAGTTCGACCTGATTTTCTCGACCAACCTCAGCTTCATTCCCGTCGATGTCGGCTTCGGTCCGCGCGGCGATTTCTATATCTGCGATTGGTACAATCCGGTGAAGGGCCATGCCCAATATTCCCTGCGCGATCCCCGGCGAGACCGGACGTCGGGCCGGATCTGGCGGATCGTGCCGAAAGGCGCGAGCCTGCAAGAGCCTCCGAAGATCGCTGCTGCCACGATTCCCGAATTGCTCGAGAATTTGAAACGGCCGGAGTCGAAGATCCGCGCGTGGACGCGGCGGGAGCTTTCGTGGCGGGATGCCGACGAGGTCTCGAAAGCACTCGATGTTTGGGTGGCTTCGCTCGATCCGCAGGACAAGCGCCACCGACATCATCAGGTCGAGGCAATGTGGGTGTCCCGGCGCATCGGGCGGGGTTCGGACGATCTCCTCACTCAGTTGCTCGTCTGCGAGGTTCCGGAAGCCCGGGCGGCGACGGTCCGGCAACTTCGCTTCGCCGATCCTTTCGAAACGGAAACACTCGCATCGTTGCAGCGGGCGGCCAGAGATCCCGACGCCCTCGTGCGGATGGAGGCGGTGATCACGGCGAGTTATCTCGGTGGTGATGCGTCCTTTGACGCCATCCTCCCCGTCCTCGAGCAACCGATGGGCGACCACCTCCGCTACGCCATGCGCTGCGCGCTGAATTCGGAGGCCCTTCGTCCCTCGGTCGCCGCCAACCAGACCCATCCCGCCCTCTCGGCCTTCCAGAAGAGCTGGGACACGAAAAAGGACAAACCCCTCGTCGGCAAACTCAACGCCAAGGACGCCGCCTTCGATGCCCAGCCGGACCTGCTCACCGTCCGGATCGGTTGCCTGCCCGAGCGCATGCTCTACGACACGACCTCCTTCACCGTCGCCCTCGGCCAGCCGGTGAAGCTGATCCTTTCCAATCCCGATGTCACCCAGCACAACCTCGTCATCGGCAAACCCGGATCGCTCGAGGCCCTCGGCATGGCCGGCAACGAGATGGCAAAGGACCCCGCGGGCTTGTCGAAGGGATTCATCCCTTCATCGGATCAGATCCTCCATCACACCAAACTGCTCGAGCATGGCACGAGCGAAACGTTGCGTTTCACCGCTCCGAAGGAACCGGGCGTCTATCCCTACCTCTGCACCTTCCCGGGACACTGGATCCTGATGAAGGGGGAGATGTTGGTGAAGTGAGGTGACGCGTTCCCGCTTCAGTTCACGTCGTTCGTGATCTCGTCGGCATAGAGATTGATCTTCGCGATGATTTCGTAGCGGTCCTGCTCGTCGATGCCGGCCTCCTCCAAGGTGTTCACGAGGTGCTCGGTGAACCGCTGGAACTCCCGCCGGCTGATCGCCAGCGGTCGGTGCACGTGTCCGAGCGGACGACCGCTATAGGCCACCGGTCCTCCCGTGGCCATCGCGAAGAACTCGCGCTGCATCAGTTTCAGCTTGCCGATCGGAACATGGGTGAAGTAGTGCCCTATTTCCGGGTCGTGCGTGACCCGGTGATAAAAGTGGTCCATCAGCCGCTCGATGACGGGTTCGCCACCGATGCGATCGTAGAGGGACTTGTCGTGCTTGGAGAATTCCATTCGTTGTTGGGCTCTTCGATCAGAGCTTGGCGATCTTGAGGTTGCGGTAGTCGATGGACATGTCCTTGCCCCCGTGCAGTTGCAGGCCGATCGGGCCTTTCTCCTTCCCGGTGTCGCTTTTGTAGGTCATGACCTTCTTTCCGTTGAGCGTTACAGCATATTCCATGCCGCGGACCTCGATCCGCATCTGGTTCCAGTCGTCGAGCTTCAGCAGTTCCTTCACGCCCTCCGCTTCGACCGGGTAGCCCTTGCCGGGGATGTAGGGCGAGGCGGTCATGTCCCGCTTCAGGGAGCCCGAGATCCCGATCTGGATCTGGTCCTCGCTTTTCACGTGGACGCCGGAGTCGACCGTGCCGGCGATGAACTTGAACTCGAGTTCCACCACGAAATTCTCGAACTCCTGCTCCGTCCAGAGCACCGAGCCCTTTTGGTCCGGGCTGCTGCGGATCTTGAGGATGCCGCCCTCCACGAGGTACCAGATGTTGTTCTCCGGCACCTTCCACCCGCTCAGGTCTTTTCCATTGAAGAGGGGTTCAAAGCTCTCTTCAGCGGCCAAGGGGCACAGCGAGAGGGCGAGCAGGGCGAACAAGGTGAGTCGGGGCGATTTCATACGATAGGCGCAGAGCTTGCAGGAAGCTGTCCCGGCGGGCAAGCCCGCGTTTGTGTGAAAGCCGCGGGGACTCCCGGCCACTATCCCTTCGCCTTCGCCCACGCGTCCTTCAAGCCTACGGTGCGGTTGAAGACCGGCCGGCCGGGCGCGCTGTCGGGATCGGCGCAGAAGTAGCCGAGCCGTTCGAACTGCACCGTTTCGCCGACGCCGACCGAGGCCAGATTGCGCTCCAGTTTGGCGCCCGCGAGTACCTTCAGCGAATCCGGGTTGAGGTGATCGAGGAAAGAACCCTCGCCACGATCCGGAAACTCCGTCGCGAAAAGCCGATCATAGAGACGCACCTCGGCGTCGATCGCGTGGCGCGCGCTGACCCAGTGGATCGTCGCCTTCACTTTGCGTCCGTCGGGCGGGTTCGACCCGCTGCGGGTCTCGGGATCGTAGGTGCAACGGATCTCGACGATCTCACCAGCGGCATCCTTGATCACCTCGTGGCAGCGGATGAAATAGCCGGAACGCAGCCGCACCTCGGTGCCGGGGGAAAGGCGGAAGTATTTCGGCGGCGGCACTTCCATGAAGTCCTCGCGTTCGATGAAGAGTTCGCGGCAGAAGGGGACAAGCCGCGACCCGGCCTCGGGATCCTCGGGATGGTTCATCGCCTCCATCTCCTCGACGAGATCCTCGGGGTAGTTGGTCAGGACAACCTTGATCGGATCGAGCACCGCCATGTAGCGTGGGGCGGTGCGGTTGAGCACTTCGCGCACGGCGGCCTCGAGCAGGGCGAAGTCGTTCGTGCTCTCGAATTTGGTGATGCCGATGGTCTTGCAGAAGTTGCGGAGGGCCTCGGGCGGATAACCGCGGCGGCGGACCCCGGAGAGGGTGGGCATCCGCGGGTCGTCCCAGCCACTCACGTATTTCTCGGTGACGAGCTGGAGCAGTTTGCGTTTGCTCATCACCGTGTAGGTGAGGTTGAGGCGCGAGAACTCGATCTGGCGCGGCCGCGACGGCACCGGCAGGTTCTCGATGAACCAGTCGTAGAGCGCCCGATGGTTTTCGAATTCCAGGGTGCAGAGCGAGTGGGTGATGTGCTCGAGCGCGTCGCTCTGCCCGTGGGTGTAATCGTACATCGGGTAGAGGCACCACGCGTCGCCGGTGCGGTGGTGCTCGGCGTGGAGGATGCGGTAGAGGACCGGGTCGCGCAGGTTCAGGTTCGGGTGCGCCATGTCGATTTTGGCGCGCAGCACCTTTTCGCCATCGCCGAATTCACCGGCCCGCATCCGGGTAAAAAGATCGAGGTTTTCCTCGACGGGACGATCGCGGAACGGGCTCTCTTTTCCCGGCGTCTGGAGGTCACCGCGGGTCTTGCGGATTTCCTCGGCGGTCTGGTCATCAACGTAGGCTTTGCCCGACTGGATCAGGTAAACGGCCCAATCGTAGAGCTGCTCGAAATAGTCCGAGGCGAAATAGAGGTGCTCGCCCCAGTCGAAGCCGAGCCAGCGGATGTCGGTCTTGATCGACTCGACGTATTCCACCTCTTCCTTGGTCGGATTCGTGTCGTCGAAGCGCAGGTGGCAGCGGCCGCCATATTCGCCGGCGATCCCGAAATTGAGACAGATCGATTTCGCGTGACCGAGGTGGAGATAGCCGTTCGGTTCGGGGGGGAAGCGCGTCACCGTGCCCTGATGTTTCCCCGAGGCGAGATCCTCGTCGATGATTTCACGGATGAAGTCTTTCGAAGCAGGCGCGGCGGGTTCGGTCATGGCAAATGGGGAGCGGGAAGCTAAGCGGGATTTTCCGCTTCGCAACGTCCTCACTGCTTCCAGTCGTCGAGCGCACTCCAGGCATCGTTGCCCGGATCCTCCGCCTGATTGGCGGGGGAATCGTCGACGAACTCCTCGATCAAATCCGCCCGCGGGCAAATGCGGTCCTCCAGATACTCGTCGCAGCGGGGATGGGTTGGCAGGTTCAGGAGGAAATCCTCCCGGATCACTTCGCCGAGGTCGAAGCTGTCCTGCTCGGGATCCCGGTCGACCTCGGAGGACCAATCCGGGAAGTCCGCATTGTAATCGAAGTATTCGAGGCAAGCGACACACTGGAGCTGGAACGGTCCGTGGAGATGTCCGCTCAGGGCCACCACCTCGTCGAAAACGTAGAGGTCGGTCGAGTAGGAGACATCCCCGACCGGACGGATCGAGTCCTCCGGATCGAGATCGAAGATCGCGGGAGGCAGGGTCCCTTCGAGGTGCAGGCCCTCATCGGGAATGTCGGCATAAAACACTTCCATCGTCCTCGAATGAAAGGGAAAGCCAGGCCCGGCGCAACTGCTTTGGTCCCGGGTTGGGGATCGGCCGCCCTCCTTGCCCGACACCTTCGTTCCGGCTACGTCAGACTTCGGCGCGATCGTCGAGGTCGATCGCAGCTTCACGGTCTGGCTCGGCTTCACCGCCGCCGCCGTCGCGACGCTCGGATTGAAGAGCGTCGTCTTCTCCCCCTGCGCGAATCGTCCCGCCGAGGGAGACTGGCTGGGCGTGATGAAAGCGAATATCGAGCGGATGGAGGCGATGTTGAAGAATTGATATACAAGGAGGAGGGACATTCTTGTCCCTCGATCTGCAGTGCTCTGGATCGGATGAAGTGGGCGACAGGAATGCCGCCCCTCCTTGGATCACTTCGACCCGATCTTCGCGCCGCCGACGTCGCGCTTGGCCGAGAAGTCTGATGTGAGGGTGATTCTCATGGTCTGCTTCGGTTTCAGTTTCGCTGACTTGCGCGACACCTCGACCTGAAGCATCGCTGGAAAGCCGGGAGGGAAAAAATCGTCAATACCGGTGCCGAAGACTTGGGCGGAAACGTTTTGCCTACCTCCGGTGAGAACAAAAACCTTTCCGCGCAGCGTTTTCGGATTGGGACGGTCGGATTTGATCTGCAGAAGGTCCGGAAGGCCGCCGTCATTCTCGAGGGTGAAGAGGAACGTCGTCTTGCGTTTGCCTTTCAGATTGAGGCGGATCGTCTGGCCCGCCCCGCTCGTGTTGTAGACGTTGTTGCCGATCTGCTTGGCGGCGCTGAGGCCGATGCGACTGTCGGGCTGGAAGTCGGTGAGTTCCGCTGCCTCGACGGCGCCGGGGTCGCGACCGGTGCCGCGCGTGCGGGGGAAACCGTCGCCACGTTGGTCGGTGAGGGGGAAGGGGCGGTGAAAAGCGGTTCCTTTGGCGGCGGCGGTCGGCTTGAGGGGTTGCGATACCATGGAGCCGCCAAAAAATGAGAGAAAGGGAATGATGTCGGATGGAGGGACGTCGAGGGCGTTGCCACCGGCATTCGTGGTGGCGCTGTCGAAGTCAGCGCTGCCGCCGTCGGCGGTATTGCCGGAGAAAAGGGACTCGCCCACGACGACGGTGCCGGAGTCGTTGAGGATGCCTCCGCCCGTACCGTCAGTCGAATTCCCTGCAAAAGTGCAGTAGCGGATCGTCGTCGTCGCGCCAAGGCTGTTGAAGATCGCGCCTCCTCCATCCGAGCTCCCTGTGGCCGTATTCCGGGCGAAGGTCGTGTTCAAGACCTTCAGATCCGCGGTCGCTCCGAGCATGGAAATCGCGCCGCCTAGAGCGGCGTTGTTGTCGAAGAGGGCGCAGTTGGTGATCGCGACGCTGCCCTCGGATTGGATCGCGCCGCCGCCTGCGACTCCTGCGCAACTGGTGATGGTGACACGATCGAGGACAAGGCGGGAACCGGTGCCGACGAGGAAGGCACCGCCGCTGCTGGCATTTCCATCCACAAGGTCGATTGAATCAACCGTGAAGGTCGCGCCCGTGACGGTGAAGAGTCGATCGCTGTTATTCTGGATTCGCACTTGGGTATCGAGGGCTTCTCCCGTGATGCGGAGCGACTGGGTTTCGACAAGGAGGGGGGTGTTCAGACTGAGAGAACCCCCGGCCAACGCCGGATCGAAACGGATCGTGCGGAACTCACCGGTCGCATCCGCGTCGCGAGTGGCCTCGCGGAGAGAAAGGTTCGGCCCCGAGGGCGTGTCGTTCTCATCCGCAAGCGTCGTCACCGTGATCGGATCGTCGCCGAGCTCGAGCAGGTAGACGGCGCCCCGCTCATCGCCCCCCGTGCTGTCGCCGGGCGTGCCGACGGCGAGGAGGGGAAGCCCGGTCGTCTCGGAGCGGCCGAGCAAGGCGAGGGAGCTGCCGAAATTTTCGTCGGTGACGTTGAGCGTGAGGAAGGGCAGGCCACCGGAGGTGCCATCGGCGATCTTGAAGGAACTCGCCAATGCTCCGTCCGGAGCGAGGAAAAGGATGTGGACCGCGCCGAAGTTGCCCGCCCCGTCATTGGGCGCCCCGACGGCGAGGTCGGGCACGCCATTCCCGTCGATGTCGCCGAGCGAGACCACACTGGAGCCGAAGCGGTCGCCGTTGCCGAGGGGCACGCCGCCGGTATCGGAGAATTCCCGGAACGATTGCGCGGTGCCGGCAGCCGTGAGGGAGAAGGTGAAGAGGAGGCCTTTGTTCGTTCCTCCGATATCGCTGGAGCGCGACCCGACGGCGATCTCGGGAAATCCGTCGAAATTGAGGTCGCCGATCAGGGCGCAAGAGCTGCCGAAGTTGTCACCGGCACCGATGAGGCCATCGTTGGCGCCACCCAGGCCATTGGCGATTTTGGTGGAGCTCAAGGACGTGCCATCGGAATTGAGGAAAAAGACGTGGAGCGCTCCGCTATCGGTTCCAATGGTTCCGGTATCGTCGAAGGGCGCCCCGACGATCAGATCGGTGACGCCGTTGCCATCGAGGTCGCCCACCGCCGCGCAGGAACCGCCGAATTCGGTGGTTCCCCCGGGGCCGAACTTGTGAAAATCCCGCACCGCGCCGTCGCTTTGGAGAAAGAGGATGTAGACGGCACCTTCACCCGGAGCACCCACCGCGAGCTCTGGCAGACCGTCACCGTCGAGATCCCCGAGATTCGCGAGAGCGGCGCCGAAACGCGAACCCGCCGGAGCGGATCCGATCGGCAGTCCGCCCTCATTCTCTTGGATCGTCAGGGCGCTGATGAGGGATTGGTCGGCGCCGAGGAAGGAGATGGAGACTGAACGAAATAATCCCCCCCCGATCGCGAGGTCGGGATTCCCGTCGCCATTCAAATCGCCTAGCGGGGCGCAGGCGTTGCCGAATCTGGCGAAGTCCAGGCTACTGGTGTATTTCTGAACGATGGGCAGGTTCACCGTCCCCGGCGCGGCGTCGAGGGTGGCGGGCAGGGCGGCGAGGAGCAGGGCGGGGAGGAGGAGCGAGGGTTTCATGGGAGAAGCGTCGACCGCGGAGCAGACTGCGGGCCATCAGACAGGGTTTTCGACCGGATGGCGAGGCTTTTCGGGTGACGTTTCAAGGAGCAGGGCCGCCCTCGGCCCTGTTGTTTGACGTCCATGATGACAGGGCCGAGGGGGGCCCTGCTCCTTGATCTGAGTCACCTCTACGCGATGGCGCGGGTGATCGTCCTCCGCCCTTTCCGCTAGTCTCTTTGCATGAACCGCCACCGCACCCTTTCCCGCCGCCGCTGGCTCGGCACCTCGCTCGCCGCCGGGGCTTCGCTGCCCTTTGCCGCGCGCGCGGAGTCTCCACTCCGCATCGCGCCCTTCCGCTACGACGTGACGCCTCCGATGGGGCATCCGCTTTGCGGCGGCTGGATCACTCCGGCGAAGTCGGTCGACGACCCGCTCGAGGCGATCGGATTCGTCATCCTCGGGGCAGGGGACCCCATCGTGATTTGCTCGGTCGATTGGACGGGACTGCTCAACGACGCCCACGTGCAATGGCGCAGCGCCCTCGCCGAAGCCGCCGGGACCACGCCTGATCGCGTCGCGGTGCAATGTGTCCACCAGCACGACGCGCCCTTCGTCTGCCTCGCCAGCCAGCAACTGATCGCCGAGCAGAACGCCGGGATGCAGATCGTCGACCTGACCTTTTTCCGCGAATGCCTCGACCGGGGCAAGGCGGCGGTGAAGGAGTCTCTCCCCAAAGCCAGACCGCTCACCCACGTCGCCGCCGCCGAGGCCCGGGTCGATCGCATCGCCGGGAACCGCCGCGTCGCGATCGGCCCCGATGGCAAGATCACCAAGATGCGCGGCAGCGGCTGCACCGATCCCGAACTGATCGCGCTGCCCGAGGGCCTCATTGATCCTCAACTGAAGACGGTCGCCTTTTACAGCGGCGAGGAAAAGGTCGCCTCGTGTCACTACTACGCCTGCCATCCCATGAGCCACTACGGACAGGGCGCGGTCAGCAGCGATTATCCCGGCCTCGCCCGCAAGCGGCTCCAGGCGGCCGAGCCGGGATGCACCCATCTCTATTTCACCGGCGGAGCCGGCAACATCGGGGCGGGCAAATACAACAATGGTTCGCCCGGGGCGCGGATCGAGCTGACCGACCGCCTCCACGCCGCCATGGTCGCCGCCTCAGCCAAACTCAGCCCGAAACCGTTGCGACAAGTCGCGTGGCAGACCCACGACCTGCTCCCCGAAGTGAACCCCGCCTTCACCGAAGAGACCGAACTCGCCGCCGTGCTCAATCCGCAGAACGCCCCCTCTTATCGCATCCGCCCGGCCATGCGGGTCAGTTGGATCCGTCGCGTCGCGGCCGGGACGCCCATCGTCCTCAGCGCGCTCCATCTCGACCAGGTCACCCTGCTGCACCTGCCGGCCGAGAGTTTCGTCGAGTATCAACTGCGCGCCCAATCGCTCGCGCCGGATCGATTTGTCGCCACCGCCGCCTATGGCGATGGCGGCACCTGGTACATCCCGACGAAGGAGGCCTTCCCCCAGGGCGGCTACGAGGTCAGCGTCGCCAACAGCGCCCCGAGCATGGACGACGCCCTCAGCGCGGGGATTCGGGAGTTGTTGGGGTGACCGAACTCGCGAGAGGCCGTGACAAAACGATCCTCATTCGCGGTGATTCGTTTCCATTCGCGTTCCCGGGATTTTCCCCACGCGAATGATCGCGGATGCTCCGCGAATCGACACGAATCCGGAGCAGTGAAACCCCTCCGCCCGCGCGTCGTGAGCTCCATGCGTCCCGTAGCGAAATTCGCCAGAATTTCGTCCGCCTCGCCCCGCACTCCGCCCCGAAAGTCTCACGACTTTTGCTACTTGCTCCGCCACCCGCGGTTTCCCATTTGCCAAGCCACCCGCCATCCCCTTTCCTGAAATCATGATCCGACGCATCACCCGACGTCTCAGCCTGAAGTGGTTGTCCTCCCTCGCCGTCATCGGCCTCTCCCCCCGCCGCGAGGCCCGCGCCCAGCAGCCCGCGCCGCCAGACGACCGCCTCGACCGCTGGGACCGCACTCCCGACCGCGTCTTCCTCGGCGGTGAATTCTGGGCGAACCCGATGGAGGACTGGCGGGTCCGCGATGGCTGGGCCGAGTGTCTCGTCAGCTCCGGCAAACGCAGCGTCCACGCCCTCACCACCGCCCTGCGGAATGCCGAGGGCTCCTTCACGATATCGGTGCGCCTTTTCAAACCCGACACCCTCGGCAAGGACGCCGGGGCCGGCTTCCGCATCGGGGTGCGCAGCGACATCGACGAGCACCGCAGCAACTGCTTCGCCGCGAGTGGCATCGATGCGGGCATCGCAGGCGATACCTTGATCCTCGGCCGTGAGACCGCGAAGCTGGAAAAGCCCTTCACCTCCGGCGAGTGCCGCCTCACCCTGAGCGGTAAACCGCAGGCCGGACCCGGCTACCACCTCGAACTCACCGCCACCACCGCGGCCGGTGAAAAGCTCGGATCGGTCGCCTTTGTCGCGCAGAAGAAATTCGTCGTCGGCAACCTCGCTCTCAGCAGCCAGTTCCAGATCGCTGCCAAAGGCCGCAAAGAGGAGCCCGCCTGGCGCTTCACCGAGTGGCGCGCCTCGGGAGACGCGCTCGAGGCCACGCCGCAGCATCGCTTCGGTCCCGTGCTCTGGTCCATGTACACCCTCAGCGACTCGCGCGGCGACGAGGGATTCGTGATGAAACTCAGCGCCCTCACCGGACCGATGGCGACCTCTGCGCCCCAGCAGATCGAGCTACAGGTCGAAAAGGATGGCGTCTGGAAAACCATCGCCACCGAGACCCTCGATCCCGATGCCTGGACTGCCATCTTCCGCATCCCGAACTGGGACGAAAAAAGCGAGACCCCCTACAAGGTCGTCTACCGCGAAAGGCTCACCGACGGCAGCGAAATCGCCGATGAGTGGACCGGCAAGATCAAGGCCAATCCCTCCGGTCGGCCCCTGCGCCTCGGTGCCCTGACCTGCCAGAACGACTACGCCTTCCCCTACGAGCCCGTCGCGCAGAATCTCCTCAAGCTCGACCCCGATCTCCTCTACTTCTCCGGCGACCAGCTCTACGAAAACCACGGCGGTTTCGGGGTGATCCGCGCGCCCGCCACCCCCGCCATCCTGAACTACCTGCGCAAGTTCTACCAGCACGGCTGGGCCTTCCGCGAGGCCATGCGCGACACGCCGACCGTCTGCATCCCTGATGACCACGACGTCTTCCAGGGCAACTACTGGGGCGAGGGCGGCAAGGCCATGGTCGTCACCGACGGGGACCGCGGCGCCTCGTCAAAGGGCGGCTACATCCAGCCCGTCAAGATGGTCAACGTCGTCCACAAAACCAACGCCGGCCACCACCCCGATCCTTACGACGCCACCGCCATCGAGCAGGGCATGAGCGTTTACTACGGCGAGCTCGTCTACGGTGGCGTCGGTTTCGCCATCCTCGGCGACCGGCAGTTCAAGAGCGGACCCGAGCACGTCAAAGTCGACGGCCCCCGCGCCGACCACGTCGTCGGCAGAGACTTCGACACCGCCGCCCTCGATCAGGACGGACTGATCCTCCTCGGCCAGCGTCAGGAGGACTTCCTCTCCGCATGGGCGGACGACTGGCGCGGGCATGGGCTGAAGGTGCTGCTCAGCCAGACCCTTTTCGCCAACGCCGCCACCCACCACGGCGACTACGACGGTTACCTGAAAGCCGACCTCGACTCCGGCGGCTGGCCCCAGACCCCGCGGAACCGCGCCGTCTCCATCCTGCGCAGGTCGAAGGCCCTCCACGTCAACGGCGACCAGCACCTCACCACCATGGTCCAGTACGGCGTCGAAAAGCAGCGCGACAGCAACTGGTCCTTCTGCACCCCGGCCATCGCCGTCGGTTACCCGCGCTGGTGGCGCGCTGACGACCTCGGGATGCCGCACGAAAACCGGCCCGCCCACGGCCTGCCCGACACCGGTGAATACCTCGACGGCTTCGGCAACCGCACCTACGTCTACGCCGTCGGCAACCCCATCGTCCCCAACGCCACGAACCGCTACGAAAAGGCCCATGAAAAAGGCAGCGGCTTTGGGATGGTGACGATCGACACCGAGGCCAAGACCTACCTCTGCGAATCCTTCAAGTTCCTCGTCGATGCGACGGATGGGAAGGCGGAGAACCAGTTCGCAGGATGGCCCGTGACGATCCACCAGGAGGAGAATGCGGGGGTGAATCGGGTGGGGTGAGGGGGCTTGGGACTCGGAGCGAGGTCATTGCTTTGCAGAACGACCAAGGCGATGGGATTGGCTTGAACCGGTTTCGGGTGCCGACTTCTTCGGTGGCCTTCAGCGAAGCAAGTTGCTGACGAGATGATATTGAAGCAATGCGTCGCTCTGATGACCGTGGTGTAGAACTCTGACCACCGCACGCTTGCCGTTAGGATCCTCAATCTCAAATGGCGGAAATGTTCCATCGTCACTCTTGTAAATCCGCGATTGACCGCTATCAAGAGTGAGGTTCTTAAATGCAATGAAACTGCCGTCCTGAACAATGATTGAACCGCCGAGTCCGGGGATTTTACCCCAGCCAGAGAAGATGCAAGAGCCCCCGGTCTCAAACGGCTGTAGAGTCATTCGCACGTCCGCTATCGGATCAAATCGACTGTAACATGCTCCATAATATTTCTCTTTTCCGACAAGAATGTTAGATAGTTCCCTGTTGGGGACTGTAAAGGAGGCGGTGCCGTTGCTATTGGTCGACACTGTCCGTGAGGTTCCCCGCTCCGCTAATAACATGACTACAGCATTTTGGACCGGACCGAGCTCGTCAGACACGGTTATGCAGATCTCCTGTCCTGTGCTCTCGATGAGTTCCGGTGAATCGGAACTAACCTTCCAAAACGCCTCCGGAGGAAGGCTGACACTATCGGAAAGAACAAGCTTCTGAATGATTAAATTGGCAAGTTGAGCTGGTGTGATGATGCGGAGAGCAACATAGGCGACTGAGCGATGCAATCCATCCATCTGAGTGTCGTCAAATCTGCAAGGCAGAACATATTCAGCAGCGAAATTCTCCAAGGCTGTCTCGAGCGCTGCCCGACGCTCGTGCACGGCCCACTGCTTTTTAGCATAAGCCTCGGAGATGAACAGAACTGCGTATCTGGAGTGATCCCGGTAGACTGATAGCAGATATTCCTGCAGGTTCTTTCCCCAAAGATCCGCTTGATTGTCTTCGTCGTAGAAGTGTTTGACGCCTGAGCGCTGAAGGTGGTAGGCAACTTGTCGAACGTAATCTCGATCTTCTCCAGCAAATGACAGGCATACATCGTATTTTTTGATGGGCATATAGTATCGCTTTACTTTTTAATACACCGAGTGTTCGAGAGGTGCCGGGTGTAGTTGCGGCACTCGCCTACGGTCGGTCAGTCGGGGATCGCCGGTTCTATAGTGAAGCGATAATTGTCTTTATCATCGCTCTTGCTGGGGAACTTGTCCACGTAGGCGGTTCCCCCAATGTGGTATAGGTGAAGATTGTTGGGGTCGACAGCTTTCAAGCTGACTTGCTGCCCGGTTCTCACAAAAGTTCTATCGGCCGATTCAAGTATTTGCTTCATTTTGGTATTAGCGTGGGTGTCGAATTTATTCTTCGCCTCTTCGAGGGACTTCAGGTCAGACAGCGCTGATGTTGTATGAGAAACAACTCCCGCTCCGGTTATGCCGATGAGTGCAGCAACGATGGTTAAAGCCTTCAGTGTCGACTTGAGCTCCTCCAGTTGAGTGATTCGAGCGTCGAGCTTATTGAATTTGTCAACGGTCGAGGCGAGTTCAGAATGGCTCTCTTGCATGTCAGTTTCTGGTTTGTTTGTCGGTTTTTCGAGATCTACTTTTCTTTGCTATCAGGCGTTATTAGTACCACTTCGCCAAGCGATATGAGCGAGGGAACCTTGCCCGAGAATCGGGAAAACTCCACCTTCTAACAAGGAATTTTCCAAGGCGGCGTCAGCACATCGATTTTCCGGGAGCCGGGGAATCTCGAGCATTCGTCACTTCCGGATCTGCGAACCTTTCGCCCGGTGGAACCGGGGGCGGGGGAGGCGGCGCGGCCGGTCCAGCCCTCCCGCCGAGCCCATCTCCAGTCCGTCATGCGGCGTTGCTCTCTTTCGATCCGCCAGAGGGGCGTTTTGAGGTCTCCTACGATCTTCCGACACCATTCGCCGGTCCCTCGATCCCCGGAACCGGCACCTGCCGACCGGTGCGCTCCTCCCGGCGCGCCGGATGAGGACTCCGGAGCCTCGTCAGGAGCTTGGGGTGGCCCATCGAGAGCTTTGTTTGGCTCATCGAAAGCTTTGTTTGAGCCATCAGCCATGCAGAATACCCGATTTTCAGTGTGCCCGGGTCTTCGGAAGGGTCGAAAAACGGATTTGGGAAGATTCCTGTTCCCGGGGCAGGGCCAAATGGGATCGAGGCCTACCCGGGCATCCGGGAAAGAGCGTTTAACAGGGTCTAGTCCGCCATTCAACCCTCTTGGGTGGGGTGGTATCGGTTGGGCCGGGCTCAGCGCGGGCGCTGCGGAAGATGGCTCAAGGCAACCGCTCGCCGGGCTCGATGAAAGCCACGATCCGGGCCACGACTTCTTCAAGCTCGACGAGCCCTGACACGATCAAAACGTCGGGACATCGCGCCTCCACGAACTCCCGATCGATGCGGCGGCACCGGCTCGATTCGGCGAGCTCGTAGGTCGCTGCCCAGAGGAGAAACTCGCGATGTTCGGTCTCAAGATCGCCGCCTGCATGGATTCTCGGACCGAAGGTGTCCCGTTGCCGGCGTTCGAGGCGGGCGAGGCGCTCATCCCTGGGGATGTCGAGATAGATGCCGTGGGTGGGATCGAGGTCGGGCACTTCCCACGTGGCGACTGAGCCGCCGAGGATCCAGTACTCGGCGGATGAAAGGGCCTCGGCGATGAGGCTGCGCCGCTGGTCGGGAGAGTAGGGCTCCTGAAAAGGTGGATCCGTGGGTTGGTGATAGAAGGTGTCGGAGTCGAATGCGGGTATCCCCAGCAACGCGGCCAGAGCGGCGGCGGTCGTGGTGCAGCCCGATCCCGGCCCTCCCGAAATGAGGATGCGTTTCGATCGAGGCTGGACCTTCATTCGGTTTCGGCCACGGAGTGGTCCACGGAATGGTAGACGCCATCGAGGTTGAGCTCCATGCGGTGAAAGAGCGGCTGGAACCCCAGCGTTTCGAATGCTTCGCGGGCGCCGGAGTTGAAGTCCCACACTTCGAGTTCCATTTTTGTAATTCCTTGCCGGGTGAGTTCGCTCTGGAGTGCCTCGATCAGCAGGCGCCCGACTCCCTGCCGCCGGTAGGCGGGGGCCACGACGATGCCCGAGAGGTGGCAGTAGCGACAGGCGGGGGTGCACCAGTTGGCATCGCGCTCTCTCAGTTCGGCGTTGAGGAATCCGGCGATGGTGGGGCCTGCGGCGACCAGTACGCAGGTGGCGGGCGAGGCGAGGAGTTGAGAGAGAACGTCGGAGAATTCGGCGTCGGCGGTGTCGGCGCGAAAACGCTCGGGCAGCGCGTGGGCGTGAAGGCTCTGGACTTCCCGGAGCAGGGAGACGAGCGAGGGCAGGTCGGCGGGGGTGGCGGGCCGGATCTTCATGAAGGTTGCTGCCACTGCTCTCCCCAAGCCCGGGCCGGGTCGTGTCGGGTGAGGTTGCGCCGGGCGATCATGCCGAGGCTGCCGAGCACGGCGCCGAGGGAGGCGAGGAGCATGTCTTTGTGCGCGTCCCAGACGTCGCCCTGGGTGCCGAGGAAGGCCATGCCGGCCTCGCCGCCCCAGATGACGGCGGCGGCCCATTCGAAGAGTTCGTAGAAGAGGGATGTGGCCATGACGAAACTGATGACGGCGAGGTGGCTCCAGAAGTCGGATCGCGGTCGCAGGGCGACCCAGGCGGCCTCGCGGAAGGGGCGGGTGAGGAGGAGCCCGTAGAGGAAATGGACGGCCCGGTCGAAATGGTTCCGCGCGCCGGGCTCGGGGCCGGGTGCTCCGGTGAGGGCGGCCCACCACTCGCGATAGGGCACTTCGGAATAGGTGTAATGCGCGCCGATGCAGTGGAGGCAGAGGAAAACAAAAGCGAAGGCGTATCCGGTCTTGGAAAAAACGAAACGGCGGCTGGTCACGACGAGGATGGCGAAGCCGATCAGAACGACGATGTGCTCCATCCACCAATCGGTGCGATGATGCGGCGCGATGCCGAGGGCAATGGTGATGACAAGATAGGCGAGGCCCAGCCCGAGGAGGAAACGGCCATGTTGCGGGGGCAGCGGGACGCCGGGTTTCATCTTCGTCGATCGGTTCGACACCTTCAGCATGAGCCCTCCGCGGTCCTTTGTCGAGTCCGGCGAGGGGCGCAAAACGACGCGAAAGACTTGCCGCGGGCGCCGGTCACTTCCTTAGTGGGAGGGATGTTGTTCGAACGCACCCGGATCGGCGAGATGGCGAAGCGGCTTCGCCGGGAGCATGGGATCTCCCTGGGGACCTCTTCTTGGCGCTACGAGGGCTGGTGCGGGTTGCTCTACGACGAGGAGCAGTATCTCTGGGGCACCCACTTTTCGAAAAAGCGCTTTTCCGACCACTGCCTGGAGGAATATGCGCGCACCTTCACCTCGGTCTGCGTCGATGCGACCTACTACGCGCTGCCGCGGAAGCGCTTCCTTGCCGGGATCGCCGGGCAGGTGCCGGAGGGTTTCCGCTTTTCGTTCAAGGTGCCTGACGAGATCACGATCCGCACCTTTCCGATGGTGAAGAGTTTCGGTGAGCGGGCGGGGCAGCGGAACGACTTTTTCCTCAGCACGGGGCTTTTCGAGATGGGTTTCCTGAAGCGGCTGGAGCCGATCCGGGAGCAGGTGGGGGCGCTGATCTTCGAGTTTTCCCATTTCCATCCGGGCGACTTCGAGCATGGGCGCGATTTCGTGGCGGCGCTGGATGGTTTCCTCTCGCACCTGCCGACGGGCTGGGACTACGCGGTGGAGATCCGCAACGCGAACTGGCTGCATCCGGATTACTTCGCGACGCTCCGCGCCCACGGGGTCGCCCACGTCTACAATCAATGGACGCGGATGCCGCCGGTGCTGGAGCAGATGCTGTTGCATCCTCTCGCGGACAATCCCTTTGTCGCGGCCCGCTTCCTGCTGACGCCGGGGCGGAGCCACGAGTGGTCGCAGGAGCAGTTCGCGCCCTACCATCAACTGCGCGAGATCGACCCGGAGGCACGCGAGGCGATGCGTCGCATCGTGGCCCATGCGATCTCGGGCGAT
This sequence comes from Verrucomicrobiales bacterium, assembly GCA_041917795.1. Classification (GTDB taxonomy): domain Bacteria; phylum Verrucomicrobiota; class Verrucomicrobiia; order Verrucomicrobiales; family DEV007; genus Arctic95D-9. The sequence continues at coordinate 27,565 of JAYRWX010000036.1, read as the reverse complement.
GGATCGCGCCCGACCTATCTCTACGTGGGCAACGAGCTGGAGGGGAATGCCCTGCACACGATCGCGGATGTGGTGGAGTGTTTCGCCGGAGACGATGCCGTGCTGGAGGGGGGGTGACAGCGCGGGTCCGTCTCAGACCCGGAAGAGGGCGCCGAGTTTCTTGCCGAGGATCAGCCCGGCCCCGACGATGGTGACGGCGAGGAAGACCATGGCCCAGACGCCGAGGGCAGAGGCGAGGTTCGGCCCGGTGCCGAGCGAGTTGACGAGGGCGTAGATGGCCTTGGTGATGGGGTAATGCTGTTGCTGCTCGGCGAGGATGAGGGAGTCGGAGACCTCGAGCATGGCGAAGGAGAAGGCGAGCAAGCCACCGGCGATGAGGTTCGCCGAGATCAGGGGCAGGGTGATGCGCCGCAGGGCCTTCAAGGGAGGACAGCCGAGATTTTGGGCGGCCTCCTCGAGGCTGACGCTGGTCTGCTGGAATCCGGCGGCGGCGGAGCGGACGATGTAGGGCAGGCGGCGGATGGCGTAGGCGATCACGAGGATGAGCAGGGGATCCTCGGCGCGGATGAGGAAGGCGAAGGGCTGGCCCTCGCGGGTCATGGCGAGGTAACCGAAGGCGAGGACGAGCCCGGGGACGGTGAGCGGCATCATCGCCATGGCATCGAGCCATTGCCGCCCGGGTAGCCGGGTGCGGACGACGACGTAGGCGATGCCGATGCCGAGGATGAGGTCGACGAGGGTCGCGAGCGAGGCGTAGCGCAGCGAGTTGCCGATGGAGGAGAGGGTCAGGGGATGCCCGAGGGCGTCGAGGTAATGTTGACCGGTCAGGCCCGTGGGGAGGAGGGTCCCATACCAATCGCCGGAGACCGAGAGCAGGATGACCCCGAGGTGGGGCAGGATGGCGAGGCCGGTGACGAGGGTGAAGATCCCGACCGCAAACACCGACTGGCCCGCGCTGGCGCTGCGGAGCTGGCGTCCCGTCGAGGCCCGGCCGGTGCCGGCGAAGCTGTCGCGGCCGAAGAGCCATTTGCCCGCCAGATAGAGCAGGGTGGTGGAGGCGAGCATCACCACGACGAGGGCGTAGGGGAAAGGATTGCCGCTGAGGTCCTTGATCCCCTCGAAGATCTGCACCGGGGTGACGCGGTCGTAGTCGAAGACGAGGGGCACGCCCAGCTCGGTGAAGGACCAGATGAAGATGATGGTGCCGCCCGCGAAGAGCCCGGGCATGATGAGCGGCAGGGTGACCCTGACAAAACGACGCCATCCGTGGCAACCGAGGTTTTCCGCGGCCTCCTCGAGGGCGGGGTCGAGATTGGCGAGGGCGGCGGTGAGGTTGAGGTAGGCGATGGGGTAGAGATGGAGCGCGTTCATCAGCACGATGCCGGCGAGCCGGCCCTGGCCGAGCCAGTCGCGGGGATGGGCGGGTTCCATGAGACCGAGATCGATCAGGAGGGCGTTCAGCACCCCGGCCTCGCCGAGGAATTGCCGGATCCCGAGCGCCCCGACGAAGGGCGGCAGGATCAGCGGCACGAGGACGAGGGCGTTGAGCAGCTCGCGGCCGGGGAACTTCCAGGTGTGATTGACGAGGGCCAGCGGCAGGGCGATCAGCAAGGCCAGCAGGGTCGAGAACAGCCCCATCCAAAACGAATTGGCGAGCCCCTCGAGGTAGAGGGGATTGCGGAAGAGCTCGGCGAGGTAGGCGCCGGTGAAGCGGCCTTCCGGAGTCACGAAAGCCTCCCGGACCGTGTGCCAGATCGGATAGAGGAAGAAGCAGGCGAAAAAGCCCGCAGTCAGCAGAGAGACGGCGATGGCAAGCGGCCGGGACATCGGATCGACCCGGGAGAGTAAAGGGAGGGCGCGGCGGAAGTAAATCGCCATTTTGCCACCCCATTCCCAAGCTTGCCTGTCCGGCCTTTTCCCGGCAAGATTCCGGCCGATGCCAATGAAAGCCCTCCATCGACTCCTGCTCTTCGCCCTGATGCCGGTCCTGCTCACCGCCGAGGAAGGCCTCGCCGACCTCAAGATCGGCGACCCGGCCCCGGACTTTTCCCTGCCGGGCATCGATGGCAAAACCTGGAAGCTCGCCGATTTCAAGGACGGCAAGGTGCTGGTCGTCTTCTTCACCTCGAACCATTGCCCGACCTCGCATGGCGCTGCGGATCGGCTCAAGAGTTTCCTCGCCGACTACCGGCCGCGCGGCATGGCCTTCGTCGCGATCAACCCGAACCATCCCGACGGTCTCAGCGCCGATGAGCTCGGTTATTCGAAGTACAACGACAGCTACGAGGAGATGAAACTCTACGCCGCCGAGGAGGGCTTCGACTTTCCCTACCTCTACGACGGCGAGACCCAGGACGTGGCGCGCGCCTACGGCTGCCTGACCACCCCGCATGTCTTCGTCTTCGATGCGGAGCGGAAGCTGCGCTACAAGGGACGCTTCGATGATTCACGCTTCGGCGGCGACGACTCCACCGTGAAGTCGCCCGACACCCGCAACGCCGTCGCGGCCCTGCTGGAGGGCAAGCCCGTGCCGGTGGCGGAGACGAAGCCCTTCGGCTGCTCGACGAAGTGGCGCAGCAAAAAGACCAATGTCGCCGAGAAGATGGCGAAGTGGGATGCGACCGCCGTCGAGGTCGAGACGATCGATAAAGCCGGCGTCGAGGCCTTGCGGAAAAACGGCACGAACAAGGTGCGCCTCTTCAACGTCTGGGCGACCTGGTGCGCGCCCTGCGTGCAGGAGTTCCCCGAACTCGTCACCACGGCGCGGAAGTTCGGGCTGCGCGACTTCGAGTTCATCAACCTCAGCGTGGACGACCCCGCCAACGCCGCGGCGGTGAAGGCCTTTTTGGAGAAGCAGAAGGCCGGGATGGCTCCGAAACTGGCCAAGAGCGTCGCTGAAGAGGGCCGCAAGACCAACAGCTACCTTTATAGCGGCACCGACATGGACGAGGTGATGCTGGCCCTCGATCCCGAATGGCCCGGTGGCATCCCGCACACCGTCCTGGTCGATACCGAGGGCAAGATCATCTGGCGGCACAACGGCCTGCTCGACGGCGAGGAATTGCGCGCCCGCATCCTCGAGCACCTCGGTGATTATTATGTGCCTTGAGGTGAGGAAAGCGTGGGCATTCCGGCGAAGAATCGCTAAGTTCCTGAAATGACAACCAAGTTCACCTATTGGCAGGAGGACGATGGGGCCTTCCTCGGGTATCTCAATGAGTTCCCCGATCATTGGACTCAAGGAGCCAATCTCGAAGACCTCAAGGAACACCTCCGTGATTTGTTCGTGACCTTCCAGGCGGAAGCCATCCCGGGAATCAAACGCGAAGCCGAACTGGAGATCGCATGAAACGACGTGATCTCGTCGCGGCCGTGGAGGCAGCGGGAGCGCGGCTCATCCGAAGTGGTGGAAAACACGATATCTACCATAACCCGCGGAACGGTGCGACCCAACCGATTCCGAGGCACCGCGAGATCAACGAGTTGCTGGCACGTAAAATCTTGAAGGACCTGACCGCTGATTCGTAGGGTAGGTCATGTCGACTCGGTATCGTCCGCTCATGATTCCCCGACGGCGCGGACGCCCCGACGGGGTGGCGGTCCACAGGTGCGTCCCTAACGGATGCGCCGATGGTTTCTTGAGGCATCGACGCCCGGTGCACCATGGTAGGGACGGATCTCCGAGCCGTCCGCCGATCGATCCACGACTCGCGGACGTTCTCACTCACCGCTCGCCCGCCCCGGCGTAATCCCTCGCGATCGCCTCGTAGCGTTCCCGGAAGGCGGTGGCCAGCTCGCGGCCGAGTTTCACCTGGGCGACCTTGTCGCTGTTTTTCAAAGCGGGCGCGATCTCGGCGACGACACGGGCGTGGGAGATCAAACTGACATCCTCGAAGCGCGCCAAGCCCTCCGCCGGCAAGCCGGCGTCGATCAGGGCCCGCCACGCGGCGATCTGCTCCTCGTGCGCGTCCATGCAGGCGGCCCGGATCACGAATCGCAGCGAGTTGAAAAGCGCCGCGGTCCACTCGGGATGGTAAGTGAAATCGGCGACCGCCTCGTAGGGATTGAAATCGGGATCGGTCATGTGCGCCCGGTTCGCATCGTTGTAGAAATCGCGGCGGATCGGTGGCCGGCGCAGGGCATCGCGGACCGGACCGCCGGGCGCGCCCGGCCGGTAGTTCCAGATTTTCTGCCCATCGGTCGAGAGGACATACTCGATGAAACGATGGGCCAGCTCCGGATGCGGAGCGCCGCGGAGCATCGCGATTGGATCGGCGCCGATGGAGCTGCCGCCGACCGGCATCACGAACTCGACCCGCGACCGGCCCGTGGCGGGATCGTGATGCAGTTCGTTGTAGCTGCGTCCGTAGAAATCGATGCACATGCCCGCCGCGGCATCACCGGCGGCGACGTCGCGCGGCACCTTGGCGGAGGAGTCGGTGAAATAGCGGCTGTTCGCGCTGATGCGGACGATCAGGCGCATCGCGTCGTTCCACCCCGCTGCGATTGCGGCCTCCCCGGCGAGCCCGCGCTCCCGGGCGAGGGTCTGGATGCGCTCCTGCACGAGCATTTCGAATGCCTTCGTGGTCGAGCCCGATTTCGTCGGATCGGCAAGGGCGATGCGCCCCAGATAACGGGGATCCTGCAGATCGAGCCACTCATCGGGCGCTTTCGCGATGCCCATGCGCTCGAGCACGTCGCGGTTGTAGCAGATGCCGAAGGCGGAGAGCACCGTGCCGACCCAGCGGAAGTCGGCGTCGCGATAGGGTTCGCCTCCGTAGCTCGCGGGCATGACCGCGTCGCTGAACCATTCAGGATGTTGCTCGGCCAAGGCGCCGGGACCCCATTGACCACTGGCATCGTGGGCCACCAAGAGCCCGGCCGATGCCTGACGCTCGAAGTCGTAGGCGCCCCCGCCGAAAAAGAGATCGATCCCCGCGCCGAGATTGGATTTCAGATAAAGGCGGCGAGCCGCCAGCGCGAGGGTCTCCGGGGTGGGATCATCCAAGAGGGTTGGCTCGTCGACCTGACCCTCTTGGGTCTTCGGATCGAGCTTGGGATTGGTGAAGGCATCCCGGATCGCAAGAGTGAAGGGCCGGCCGGTGCGCTCCTCCCAAAGCTGCTCGAAGCGGGTCGAGACCTCGGAACGCAGGTAGCGGGCGATCTCGGAGGTGCCGCCCGGCTGCCGCCAGTCGATCACGACCTCGCGCCCGTGATTGATCCGCATGTGCTCGCGGAAACCGCGGGCGAACTCGGCTTGGATCGACTCGATGTGGGGCGAGATGATAATGAGCCGCTCCGATTTGGTCTCGATCCGCTCCGTTTTGGGCCGCAACACGAAAGGCGCGACCAGCACGGCGGCGAGGAGCGTGAAGACGACGGTCAAACGGAGGATCACGGGTGAGTTTGTTGGTTTTCAGTGTTCAGTTTTCAGCCAATTCCAGATTCTGAATTCTTGCTTCTAGCTTCTCAGAATCACCACATCCTCGGGTTTGGCGGAGACATGGAAGGGGACGCCGGTTTCGCGGATGATGCGGCGGGGATTGAGTTCGGAGGTGTGGATGGGATCGGGATGGCCCGCGGCCTTCAGGACGTATTGGGCGATCTCGCCGAGGTAGACGGATTCCACGAGGGCGCCGGCGATGCCATTCTGCACGGGCGGGGTGGGGCTGAGCGTGAGGCATTCGGGCCGGATCGAGAGGATCACGGGTTCGCCGGGAACCGGGACCCAGTCGGGTTGGTGGATGCGCCCGGCGATCTCGCCGCAGGCGGTGCGGATGTAGTGGTTCTCGCCGGAGGTGAAGGCGTGCACGCCGCTGATGAGGTTGGTCTCGCCAACGAATCCTGCGACGAAGGCCGAGACCGGTCGCCGGTAGAGATCTTCGGGTGTCCCGACCTGGGTGAGTCGTCCGGCATCGAGCACGGCCATGCGATCGGCCATCGAGAGCGCCTCCTTCTGGTCGTGGGTCACGTAGATTGCGGTCAGGCCCGATTCCTTGCAGATGCGGCGAATCTCGCCGCGCATCTCGATGCGGAGCTTCGAGTCGAGATTCGAAAGGGGTTCGTCGAGCAGCAGGCAACGGGGCCGGATCACGAGGGCGCGGGCGAGGGCGACGCGCTGCTGCTGGCCGCCGGAGAGCTGGTTGATCTTGCGGTTGCCGAGGCCTTCCATGTGGACCATGGCGAGCGCCTCCTCGACGCGGCTCTTGATCTCGGCTTTGCCGATGCGCCGTTCCTCAAGCCCGAAGGCGACATTGCGGTGGACGTTGAGGTGGGGCCAGAGGGCGTAGCTCTGGAACATCATGCCGGTGTCGCGTTTGTGCGGCGGCACGCGGGTGATGTCGGTGTCGTCGAAACGGATCAAACCTTCGTCAGGAAAATGGAAGCCGGCGATGGCGCGGAGCAGGGTGGTTTTCCCGCAGCCCGAGGGGCCGAGCAGGAAGAACAGTTCGCCAGCCCCGATATCGAGATCGACGTGATCGAGGGCGACGAGCTCGCCGAAGCGTTTCACGATGCCGCGGATGGAGAGAGAGACCATGGATGTCCGTCCTCCGAGTTAGCGGAAAGCGCGCCGCGGGACAAGGGAAATGGAGATCACCGAAATCACCGCTTGCCGAAAAAATCGCAAGACAAGCTCACGGTTCTGAATACGATCCTGCACGCGTCCGATTCAAGCGGCGCACTTTCCCACCCACCTTTCGTCATGACTGCGCGCCCGATCAGTTCCAGGCCCTTGGCCCCACGGCGCGCTGCGGTGGGTTGATGCGACGGATCCAGATCCCGGGGCTCCGTCACTGATCCGACGCCGCGCGCCCGAGTTCAAGGCTCTCGCCTTGTGAGCGATTTCCCGTCTGCCGGAGGCCGTGGCGTGCCCGCGACGGACGGGAAGTCTCTCCGGATATCCCGGCGGACTTCGATCCGATGAAACCAGATTATTTGCCCCTTTACCGGGACGGCTCGCGTTTATTGATGCCGGACCTGGCTGAATTTTCCAAGACCCGTGCGCAAAGGGAGAGACGACACTCGCGTGCTCCCGGGAAGGCCTCCTCGCGTCTGTGGGCCTGGCCGAACGCGAGATGGTGGCGTGCCATCGAGATCCGGAGTGCCCGGGATCTTCCGGAAAGCCGGCACCCTCAGCGCGATGCGTCGGTGCAGGCTTCGTGGAAGCGACTGGGAGCGTTTCAAAGATGGGACGCGGCTTCCTTCGCGGATGCCGTCCACATCCTGATCGAGACACCGTCCATCGAAGTCTTTCACTGCGGCCCGATGCCGGATCGCGATGTGGATCCGCGGACCTGGCTCGCAGACCGTGAATCGGTGCGCGACTGGCTGGTCGCCAGGGAGTCGCTCTGGGTGCCCGCGATCGATCTTTTGGCGAAAGACGGTCGCCTGACCAAAGCACAAGCCGAGCGTCTCCGTCATCGCCGGCCCTCCCGGGATCGCTGTCCCGATCTGCATGCCCTGGTGCATTACCATTGCACGGCCGATTTGCTTTCGATCCGCTGGGACGAACGGGTCGTGCGATCGACTTTGCCTTTCTTCCGGGGTGGTTCGTTGACGAAGGTGCGAAAGGCGGCTGCGATGATCGAGGCGACGATGGCCGACGAGGTGAAATCGGTGACCCACCTCCAGCGTTTCCTAACCGGGACGGATGCCACCACGGCGGCCCCGTGGCTGGTCCTGGTCGGGGCGGTGCGCGATCCCGAACGCCGCCGCCATTTCGTCGAAAGGCTCGCGGCGGCGGAGGCCCGGATGAAGTCGCCCCATCAGGTGCCTCTGGACTTGATTGAACTCCTCGAGAAACGCGCGAAACGGGTCAATCAACCCGGCCTCGAGTTGGCGGCTTTGTTCACCGTGGTTGAGCGCCGTCTCGATCCCGCGATTCTCGCGGATGGATTGACCTTGGCGGAATGCTTTCCGAAGCGATGGATCGAACTCCGCATTCCCCGCAAGGTGGATCTGCGCCCCTCGCTGGACGTGTTCTTTGAACTGGTGGAGCGGGTGATCGCGGAGAAGGCGAGCGGGAGGCGAAGCACCATCTTCGGAGTCCGGCATGTCCTGAGGCTTTGGGAAAGGTCGCTGGGATCGCGGGAACTGCGCCGGGAGCTGGCCGGGGCTCCGTGGAGGGAGTTTCCGGAAGTGAAGATCGGCGATTGGCTCGACCTCTTTGAGAACTTTACCGACGAGGGGACCAAGCCGGGCCGCTTGCACCGGATCATCGAGCGGGTGAAAACGTCGCTTCGCAAGGAAGCGCCCTCGGCCCGGTCGGTGAAGATGGAGACGATGGAACGCCTCCTCCGCTGGTGGTGGACGATGCCGTCCCGGAGCACCTTCGAGGACTTCGACGCATTTTCGTCGACGGTGGGGCGGGGTTTCGGAACGATGCCCTACGATGCGGTCAGTCTTTTCGATGATCTCTACCGGGTGGCCTCGCCCGACCAGCGCTGGTGTCTCGCCGGCCTTCCGCGATCCGTCGTCAAGAACCTCGAGGAAGCGACGAGAAACGACAACGCGACCGATCAGATCAAGCGGGGAGGACAACTCTGGCTGAGTGAGATGAAGGAAGTCGATCCGCGCATTCTGTTCCGGCGCCCCAAGCGGTTTATCGAAGCCCTGCGCGGACTCGCGGGGATCCCACCGAAGGACGCGAAGGAGATCTGCGGTTTCCTGCGGGATCATCCGGGTTTCACGATCGATCCGATCCGCATCGACCTGCGCGATGCCTGCCTGCTGTTCGATACCATCCTGGGCCCGGGGGAGAAGGATCCGATTCCCGCGAAGTTGCGGGAGATGGCCTGCGGGCGTCTTTCCGCAAGCGAGGACGCTTTGAAAAGCCATCGCGGGGCTTTCGCGGACGGACTCGCCGACTACCAGATTGAACTGCTCAATGGTGAGATCCAGCGGGCGGAGGAGCGTTATCGGATGCGAGGGCTCGATCCCCACACGATGGCCTTCCTCGAATCCCTCGGCAGCTCGAACCGCCGGGCCATGCGGCGCTTTCTGAATGCCATCCGCCTCGGTGACTCCGGCTATCGCGACCGGCACCCCGCGAACCGCGCCTGGCTTGAGACTCGCCGCCACCTTCCGCTCACGGTTTGGGTGGAGCGCGACTCGCCGCCATTTTCCGTGGCGATTCCAGGGATCGAGGGGGCGTTTGTCAGGCTCGAGGACGATCCGCAGGAGGAGCTGAAAATGGGCACCTACTTCTCCACCTGTCTCGGAGTAGGGGGCTGCAACCAGCACGGTGCGGTCGCGAACACGCTCGACATCAACAAGCGGGTCGCCTATCTCCGCGATGCCTCCGGCCGCGTGCTCGCTCGGCAACTGCTGGCGATCTCGGACGAGAACGAACTGGTCCCTTTTCACATCTACTGGCGCGTTGCGAAAGAGCAAATGGATGGATGCGAGGCCGCGTTCCGGCGATTCGACGAGCATCTCGCCGGGCGGCTCGGGCTACCCTTGTGGAAGAATGATGGAGAATACGCGGTGTCTCCCTTGGTCGCCAAGGCCTGGTATGATGACGGGGCGTGGGTTCCCCGCGGATGAGTCGTATCGATCTACGAACGCAGCCTCGCCAGCGCCCGCGCGAGGTCCTCGTTCGTGATCGCGTCGGAGACGAAGGCATCGCCGAGCGCGCGGAGCAGGACGAAACGGATCTGGCCGGCCTCGAATTTCTTGTCGCGGCCCATCGCGGTGAAGATCGCGTCGTCGGCAATGTCATCGGCGAGCACGGTAGGCAGTCCGTAGGCCTGGAGGGCGCGGATGATGCGGGCTCCATCGGACTCGGGCAGGCCGCACTTTTCGACCGAAAGCCGGGTCGCGGCGACGAGTCCGAGACTGATCGCCTCGCCGTGGAGAAAACGCCCATAGCCACCCGCCGCCTCGATGCCGTGGCCGAGGGTGTGTCCGAAGTTCAGCAGGGCCCGCGTGCCGGTGGTCTCGCGTTCGTCCTCCTCCACGACCGCGGCCTTGATCGCGACGTTGCGGGCGATCAGGGGGATGAGCTGATCTCGGACCTTGCCGGGATCCTCGACGAGATCGAGCAGGGCCGCGTCGCGGATCGCGGCGTGTTTGATGACCTCGGCGAACCCCTCGTTGAACTCCCGTTCCGGCAGGCTCGCGAGCGTGCCGGTGTCGGCAAGGACAAGGCGCGGCTGGTGAAAGGCACCGAGCAGGTTTTTGCCCTCGGGCGTGTTGACCCCGGTCTTGCCGCCGACCGAACTGTCGACCTGGCTGACGATGGTCGTCGGGATCTGGATGCAGGGGATGCCGCGCTGGAAGATGGCTGCGGCGAACCCGGCCAGGTCGCCGACGACGCCACCGCCGAGGGCGACGAGGATGGACTTCCGGTCGAGTCCGGCCCGCAGCATTTCACGGCAGACGAGGGTCACCTGCTCCATGCTCTTCGAGGCCTCGCCGGCGGGCACCTCGATGACGACGGTGGCGATGCCGGCCTGTTCGAGCGAGTTGCGCACCTTTTCGGCATAGAGCGGGCCGACCTTCGAATCGGTCACGATCGCGGCACGGCGCGGTTTCAGGCCGGTCTCGGACTGGATGAGCACGGCCGTGTTTTCCAGCAGCGCGGTGCCGACGAGGATGCGGTAGGCTTCGCCGTCGGGGCTGAGCGTGATGGAGGTGGGGTTACCTTCGACGAGGGTCGGCATGGGGCGGGTAGGGTTCACGCGCTCGCCGCCTTTTTCAACGAAAAGAGGTCGGTGATCCGCGCTGCGGTGGCTTCCGCCGATTCGTCGGCGGGGAGAGGCAGCTTCTCAAACGCCGCCTCCCTCCGGAACCAGGTCTCCTGCCGTTTCGCATAGGCCCGCGTGGCTTGGGCGATCGCTTCGAGGCAGGACTCCCGGTCCATTTCCCCACGGAGACAGGCCCGGATCTGGGGAATGCCGATGGCCTTGGCCGCGGTGGCGGAAAGCTCCCCCAGAGCGGCGACCTCGTCGAGCACTCCGGCCTCGAACATGGCCCGGGTGCGCTGCCCGATCCGCTCGCGCAGGTCCTCGCGATCGCGATGCAGGTAAACGGCGCGGATCGCGGGCGCTTGCTCCTGCCATTCGCTTTTCAACTCCGAGGCGGGCCGCCCGGTGAGCAGGCAGATCTCGAGATTGCGGGTGACGTAGCGGCGGTTTTTCAGGTTGGTTTCCGCGGCGCCGACGGGGTCGAGGGCCTGGTAACGCGCGATGATTTCTTCCAGGTCCAAGGCATCGAGATCCGCGCGCAGTTCCGGATCGCCCGGCGGTGTCGGGGCGAGACCGTGGGTGATGGCTTTCAGATAAAGGCCGCTCCCGCCGACCACCAGCGGCAGGGCCCGCGTCGCCACCTCGGCGATGGTTTGGCGGGCCCGCTGGGCAAAGGAGGCGGCATCGTTTTCCTGCGAGGGATCAAGCACGCCGAAGAGGTGATGGGGAAAAAGGGTGTGCTCGGCCGCGGACGGGGCGGCGCTGAGGATCTCGAGTCCGCGATAGGCTTGATAGGCGTCGGCATTGATGATCTCCACGGGAGGCACGAGCCGTGCGAGGGCCAAGGCCACCGCGGTCTTGCCCGAGCCGGTCGGACCCGCGAGGTAGAGCGCTTCGGACATCTGCCCCATCACTCGGCGGGCGCCGGGTTGCGGATCTGGAGTTGTTTCTCCGGCCACTTCATCGCCGTGGCGAAATCGGAGAGGTCGGTCCACGCCTCCGGCTCGTCGGTGTAAAGGCGCAGTTGGCTCTGCTGCCCGACCATGGCGGCGATCTGGGGGATTTCGGCGAAGCGGAGCACGTTGAGGATCTCGGGGCCTTCCTGATAACTGCGCGGCAGGTCGTGGAGATCGAGGCGGTGGATGCCTTTTTCAAACAATGCGGCATGGAGGGCATTGCCGGCCATGACACCGCTGCCTTGGAGCCAGAGCTTCGGCTGCTCGCCACCCTCGATCGCCCTCAGGGCCTGGATGCCGCGGCGGATGTCCCAGATCCGCATGGTGTCGAGGGTCTGGCCGAGCAGGGCGAAACGGCGGCGGATGTGGGTCTGCTCCTTCGGGTCCGTGGTCCAGGCCGTCGGACCGATGCCTCGCGGCGGCAGGTAAAGCATGCCCCACTTCTGGCTCGCGTGGAGGCCTTTCTCGGACTCGTAGGCATCTTTGTCAGGCTCGGGCAGCGTCGCGCCGGGAAAGGCCTCGGGGAAAGCCGCACCATAGGTCGCGAGCAGGGAGGTCCAGCCTTCCTCATCGAGAGCATTGAGCACGACTAGGTCGAGGTCTGCCAGCGCGGTCCCCGCCGGGGTCGCGAGGTAGAGGGGCAGTCGGATTCCCGACTGGCTGACAAAACTGAAACGACGCAGGGCGATGCCGTCCTGGATCGCTTCGAAGTCGGCGGAGAGCTCGAGCGCCTCACCTTCGGCCGGCCAGCCGCGCAGGCTGCGGTTGCGGAGGCGGTTCAGGATCAGGGCCGATTCCGATTGCCAGTCATCCGCGCTCTCCGGCAGCTTCCAGTTCTCGGGCACCCGTTTGGTGAAGTAGTCGTCGATGAAGGTGTTGCGCTCGTTGGTCGGGATTTCCTTCAGCACCTTCAGCTCCTGAGGGGTGAAAGGTTTCGGCGCCGTCGTGTCGGCGATTTCGTCGCCGATCTCGATGCCTTTGAAGTGCCGCTCGAACCAGTGGAAAGCCGGCACCCGGAGCGGCTGGGTGTCCTTGTGCGGCCCCTCGTAGAGCGCCAGACCGAGATTCTGCGGAGCGCCCATCGCCTCGTAAACGCCCCGGGTCTTCATGTAAACATCGACCACCCCGTCGAGGGGGAAGATGTTGTCCTTGTCCGTGTTCAGGATCATCAGCGGACGCGGCGCGATCAGCGCGGTCACCAGGGGGAAATCCCAGCGAAAGGTATTGACCATGAACATGCAGTCGCAATGCCCCTCGATGCAGCCATCGACCACGTGGTTCTGCATCGAGGTGATCCCGGCCACCGGTGCGGCCACCTTGATGCGTTCGTCCAGCGCCGCGATCCAGAGGGTGTAAGCTCCGCCGCCGGAGCGTCCGGTGACGCCGAACTTCTCCTTGTCCACCTCGGGCCGGGTCTCCAGATAGTCGAGGGCGCGGATGCCATTCCAGGCTTCGACCCCGGCGGGAGTGTAGCCGCGCGAGTTCCACCACCAGCGTCCCAGGTTGTGGGTGCCGTGGTGTTTGCCCTCGATCTCGCCCAGTTGCAGCGTGTCGAGGATCAGGCAGGTGTAGCCGTGCTTCGCGAACCAGTTGCCGTGGTGCTGGTAGGTCACCTTGTTGCCGTAGCTGACGCCGTCGATCTTCGAGCCGCCATGGCCGCAGACATAGAGGATCGTGGGCAAGGGTCCGTCTTGTTGGGCCGGACGGTAAAAGTTCGCGGTCACGTAGAGGCCGGGCCGGGACTGGAAGACGATGTTCTCGACAATGACCCCGTCGCGCTCCGTGCTACCCGTGATCTCGGCTTTCAGGTCCGAGCGCGCCGGCAGGGGTTGCAGGCCCAGCATTTCGAAGAGCTGGCGGCGCAGATCGGCCTGGGTCTGGGTCCAGTCCGTCACGTTTTCGAGAAAGCTCGCGTTCCGGCTGGCGAGGCGGCGGGTCTCGCGGGTGAAGTAGTCCAAGAGCATCCGGTCGCCCTCGGTCGGCTCCGTGGGGATGGCGGAGTAATCGGCGGCCGGGAGCGCCGTGGCGATCAGCGCGGCGGCGACCGACAGGGCGGGGCGGAGGGTGGGGCGGAGGAGCATGGACGAAGGATAGGAAGACCCCGCGAAGTGCTCAAGGGAAAAGCGGGCGCGAAGGGGTGAGGGGGGAAGCGGGAAGTTGCCGGTGCCATGGGGAACAGGCGGGACGCTGGTTTTCCTAAGTGTGGGTATCAAGGCAACCCGAGGATCCATCCCTCCACGCCCGCGAGAACCTGGTCCGCGGGTGACAGGCGGGGAGTGAAATAGGCCGGCATTTGACCGGCGGCATCGGTTTCGCGCATCCAACGGGCCACGCTGTAGGCGTCGTGCTGGTGTCCGTTGCGATCTTCGGTCGGAAACGTCCGACTCCAAAGGGCCGGATAGACCTCGGCGATGACGGAACGGCCCGGTGGCGGCGTCCAGCCGTCGAAGGGCCAGAAATGGACGCGCTCGCCGAGTTGCTGCCGCAGGTAACGCAGCCAGGGCAGACCGGCGTGGGTCGATTTCGCAACGCTGCCCTGCACGTCGAAGTGGAAGACGGATTTCGCGCGGCTGCGTTCCTCGGTCATCCGCCGCCAGCGCGAGTTGCCCATCCGCGCGGCGCCGTGTCCAACTTCTCCCTCGCGGATGAAATCGACATAGGTGTGGTCTTCATCGGTTGGCCAATGGTGCTGGAAATCGTCGAGGAATCCCGGCCAGTCGTGCGGCAGTTCGTGTCGTTCGAAATAGGCGATCGGGAAGGAAAAGGCGTGGTCAATCCCGACGAGGGTGGGCGGTCCTTCACGCAGTTCCGAGGCCAGCCATTCCGCGAGGCCGCGCCGGGTCCAGTATTTGCGCGGACTCGGTGGAGGGGGAATCTCGACCGGTTCTTGCGTGGGCGTGGCTTCGTAGACGCGCAAGCCGGGCAGGCTCTGGTTCGGGGTCTGGGCACCGGAATAGTCGATGCCGAGGTAACGATCAAACAGGGGCATGGGAGATTAGTAAGGACCAACGCTGCGTTGTCGGTTCAAAACGGAAGGTCTTCCTCCGCAAAACGGTATTCGATCCTGCCCTTGTCATCACAAACGAGGTGACCGTCGGCTTTGAGTCGTTCGAAGACCTCTTCCTTCGCTTTCTCGCTGGTGTCCTTCTCGAGAAAACTCTTCATCAGGCCGAAGATACGTTTCTTCGTTCTGGGACGAGCCCCGAGGTTCTTCAGAGTGGCGACGAGCTTGGTGTAGGCGTCGGGTTTCTCGGTTTTTACCTTTGCGGTTGCCCTCTTCGCCACTTTTACGGCGTGGGTATACGCCTTCGATCCGGATGTGATCTTTGAGCAGTCGACATGACGTTGGATCGAGACTTGGCGCTCGCGCAGGTGGGTGATCAGGGCGTCGTAGTCCTTGTCCTTCGAGACGATATGGAAATGGGCGGAGGGATTCGCGAGGACGGTCTGACCCACGTAGGACGCGAGGACGAGATCAAGCGCGTTCTTGCCAGTGGTCGTGACGCGGACGAGCTGGATCGATGACGCGTGCGTGATCAACGCTTCGACGAGTGAGGTGTCGAGCTTCGTCTGCTTTGCACCGATGAAAAGGGTGAACTGAAAGGATTCCCTCCCGATCACCGTGCGGTCGATCAGGTTGACGTTCTCGAAGTCGATGAAGACATGATTCACGGTAGTGGAACTGGCGGCGTCCGCGGACATGGGGCGGGGAGGGGAGGGCGGCGTAAGTTCGAATTCAGACTTCGAAGTGAATCAAGTATTGCACTGGAGTGAGATGCTCGGGTTGGAGGCTGAGGGCTGGCACGAGGTTCACCGTGGCCCGCGGAGCGTCGATGTCACTCACCAAATAGAACCAGAAATTGACGCGCTCGCGGCTATTGCGCCATTCTCCTTCGGAGAGGAAGAAGCGGCTTCCCTTGGAGACGTTCTTGACTTCGATCCATCGATCCGAGCCATCACTTTCAAACGAGCGGATGTCGTATCCGAGACCGGGGCGATCTGCGACGTCCTCGACCCGGGCAGCGAGGTCCGGTCGACCTTCCTGACGGAGTCGTTCCTGCTCCGCCACGAGGGCTATTTCTTCGGCGATTTGTCCCGAGGCTTGCCGCTTTCGTGCCTCCTCCTGCATGTCGCGGACAGCTGCATCGTCCTTTGGAGTAAACGTTCCCCCGACCTTTGCGGGTGTCAGATTCCCTTCAAAAGGTTTGATCACGGCAGGTAGACGGATTGGCCGCGGTTCGGAGCTGACCCGGGCAAGAATCCAGCAAAACGAGTGCGCGTGAAGCAGCGTCGCATCGGAGATTCCCTCCGAGTGGAGGGATTGTTGCACCTGTCTGAGAGCGGAGACAAACGCGAGGTAGTTCTCCCAACCACACTGTCCCCGCGTCTTCAGTTCCACGCCGAGTTCGGCCAAGGCCTTGTCGAACGAGGTCGTTCGCACCGGCATGAAACGATCCGGTGCGGCGATAAAGAAGAGATAGGCCAGCAGCTCGTAGCGTCGGCCGCAGTGCGCCGTGATCGCATCGAACGTGGTCCGGTCCGCGCGATTCAGGGCATAAAGATTGTAGAAGAGGGTCTCGAGCGTGATGCGTGCCTCGGCATCTTCGCGAGCGTCGAGGAGCGGCCGATGAACCCGACTCTTCGGTCCGTTCTTGGCCTCCCATTGGAGCAGGTTGTTCCCCGGCAACTCGATCGCCTGGATGACGGACTCGAGAATCGTTCCGGACCCGATCGATTTCTTGCTCCATCGACGCGGTAGCATCACCGCCATCGCCCGACCGGGAATCGCGGTCTTGTAGCCTTCCCAGTGATGGGTGAACGAGGCGGGATTTTCGAAACTGTCGAGAGGCGCCCCGCTCTTTTCAAGGTGAATGCCTTGGAAGCGCTGAAAGGCCTGACGGAAGCGGGAAGGGGAAATGTTCAAGCGTTTGCGTTGCTGGAGGTGAGTTCGGCGACGAGTGCGTCGAGGAGTTTTGCGGCGGTGGACCGGGACGCGGCAAGCTGGGTTTCGAGCTCATCGACGAGGGCCATCAGTTGATCGACCTTGGCGACGATGCGGCGTTGTTCGGCGAGGGGTGGGAGGGGGATTGGCACTTTGAGAATCCTCTTGGGTGAGGTGTGCCTGACCTTCATGCCCGTGCAGGTTCTGGCAAGTTCTCCTCTGAAGAACTCGCTGTTGAAAAAGCATGCCACAAACTCAGGCGCGATTTCATCCGTGTAGAATGCCAATTTGCCGAGCCGTTGATTATGAAGGTAAGTCCTCCCGTCATCTGGGATGAACGCCGGGCTGCCCAGCAAACCGGCCGCCTGCTCGGTCATCGGAATCATGAGGTCTCCTGCTTTGAAAACGAAGTCTGGGGGAACTTCGCCATTGAAATACCTGGTGTTTGCTCCTCGGTCGCGGAAACCGCCGGTCTCGTAGAAATTGCCAGGCGTGGTCAGCACATACGGTGTTGGCTCGGACGTAAACGATTCACTGCTGAAGGCGTAGCCGTGTTTGATAGACGCGATGTTTCCGAGGCGCACCCACGTCCAAATCTACGGTAAAGACCAAGGCAATTCGGTTTCATCCACTGGCGATTCTATCTCGTTAGTTCTCACTGCTTCAACACGTTGGACAATGTCCTCCGCCGGTTCGTCATTGGGATCCTGTGGCACCAACTTCCCCTGTACCGCCAGCGTGAGAATCGCCTTCCGCAGCTCCGCGGGCGAGATCGCGTAGGACGAGTGGAAGATGGGTTGGAGGTTGGCCGGGGTGGGCGCTTCGGCGAAGCGGGTCAGCGAGGCGCGGGCGAGCGCGGCGGCCCGCTCCTCCCGTTCCCGCTGCTGCGCCTCGAGCCGGTCACACAAGGCCATCAACTCCTCCACCTTCGCCACGATCCGCTTCTGCTCGGCGAGGGGTGGGACCACGACTTCGAGTTTCTCCATTTTCTCCTTCGTCATGTGGAGCATCGAAACTCCGTGACCGGCCCGCTTGATCTCCTGGGTTTTGTTCTGAAGGAACCAATACAGATAGCCTTTATGCAGGTCTGTTTCACTGTGCAGCTCAAGCTTCCAGATATGGTAGTGATAGATCACCTTCGGCCCTGGCCAGATGAATGGTCCGAACGAAGCGGACCACGCAAAGATGAGGTCTCCCTTATCGCAATACTTGTCGGGCTCCAGATCGAGGTCGGAGTAATACCAGTGTTTTGAAGTGAAGAGATTGCCGACGCGCAGAACGGGTGTTCCCGCGCCAAGCAACTCTTCTTTCGAGTAGGCGCGGCCATTCAGCACGGTGACAAGCTCGGCAAGGGACGTTTTCTCCCATCCCTGGGGTACGTTCGTTTCCGCTTCTTTTGGAATATTTGTTGCGGTTCTGCTTGCTTTAACTCGTGCTACTCTGCCAGTTTTGGTCTTTTTCACCGCGATCCGGCCAAGCTGTTTGCGCGCTGGTTCGTCGTTGCCGCTTTGTTTCACCAACTTTCCTTGGAGCGCCAACTCCAACACCAACTCCCGCATCCTCCCCACCGCCCCGGGCGCGTCGGCGAAGAGTTCGAACTTCTCAAAAAAGGTTTCCAGGGTCATGGATTCAGTAGCAGACTCCGAGGTGGCGTTCGGCGCAGGATTGGCAAGTGTGAAGATCGTGCATATGACCGGCGCTGTTCAGCTTGTGGCACATGGAGCAGGTGCGGAAGAAGCGAGGACGGCAGAGGGCAGCAGCGCGGGCCTTTTGCAGGCGATCGGCATCCGGCGCGGTCTTCCAATGACGGAAGGGGAACCACTCGAGGTGGGGCTCGTGGGGATGCGGCCAACGAACCACCGCGACTTGGAAAACCCAGCCACCGACGCTTTCCATGCAACGAAAGAAGTCGGCTAGCTCGTCTGACATAGGGCGTGGTGGAGTTCCTGTTTGAGCTTGGCGCGGGTTTCGGCGATCCTTTCCAGGAGCTTCTCATACTCGGGCAGCAAATGATCGAGATCCCCCGGCCCCTCGTCCTTCGAATGGGGGTTCTTCAGATCGAGATTGAATCCACCTGCCCGGATCGTGTCGATGGAGACGCGCCAGGCCTGCTCGTTCTCGGCGCGCCCCTTGAAGCCGTCCTTCTCCTCGCCCCACCAGGCTTGTTCGGGCCCGAACTCCTCGAAGCGGATCGGTTTGCCCTTGTTGTAGCTCTTCGCCCCGAGCGGGTAGGGATGTTCGTAATACCAGACCTCGGTCGTCGGCGCGCCCTTGGTGAAGAAGAGGAGGTTCGTCCGGATCCCGGTGTAGGGATTGAAGACGCCGTTGGGGAGGCGGACGATGGTGTGGAGATTGCACTCGGTGAGGAGGGCCTCCTTGATGCGGGTCTTCACTCCCTCGCCGAAGAGGGTGCCGTCAGGCAGGACGAGTCCGGCGCGGCCGCCGGGCTTGAGCAGCTTCATGATGAGGACGAGGAAGAGGTCGGCGGTCTCGCGGGTGCGGAACTCGGCGGGGTAGTTCGCCTCGATCCCGTCTTCCTCCATACCGCCGAAGGGCGGGTTCGTGGCGATCACGTTGACGCGGTCCTTCGGCCCCCAGTCGCGGAGGGGACGGGCGAGGGTGTTGTCGTGCCGCACGTTCGACGGCACGTCGATGCCGTTGAGGAGGAGATTGGTCATGCAAGGACGTGGGGCAGGGCCTTCTTCTCAATGCCGGAGAAGCAGTCCTGGATCGTCGCCTCGTCGGCCTCGGTCTTCGCCTGTTTGCGGAGGTGGCGGAGCAGGCAGGTGATGAACCCGCCGGTGCCGCAGGCGGGATCGATGAAGGTCTCGCCGATGCGGGGATTCAGACGATCGATGATGAACTCGGTGACGGCACGCGGGGTGTAGAACTCGCCGGCGTTCCCGGCGGACTGGAGATCTTTGAGGATCTTTTCGTAGATGTCGCCGAAGAGGTGGCGGTCGCCCGAGGTGTTGAAGTCGATGCCGTTGATCTTGTTCACGACCTGCCGCATGAGCGTGCCGTTCTTTATGTAGTTGTTGGCATCCTCGAAGGTCGTGCGGATGAGGATATGCATGCGGTCGCCGCCGCCGAGACCTTTCAGCTTCGGCAGGAGGGTGTTGTTGACGAAGTCGAGGAGGGCGTCGCCGGTGATGCCTTCCTCATCCGCGGCCCAACTCCGCCAGCGCAGGTGCTGGGGCAGGGGCGACTTGTAAGCGTCGCGCATCAGCTCCAGCTCGGTCTCGCGGTCGTCGAAGATTTTCAGGAAAAAGAGCCACGCCATCTGCTCGATCCGCTGCGCGTCGCCGTAGGTGCCGGCGTCCTTGCGCATGACGTCCTGGATGGATTTGACTAGGTTGGAAATGTTGGACATGGGGGGATCGGAATTGACAGAAGGGGGGACGGGTGGAATCGTAGGATCAAGTTGGACTGGAAATTTCCGGTCGGCGCTGGGCTCCTGGGATTTCCCGGGGGCCCTTCGCATTTTCAGGGTAGGACTTTTAGCCCCCATCCTTCGATTTTGCCTTCGGGACTGCGGCGGAACTTCGTCTTGATGATATCGAATGCCCGGTTCGGTTGGGTCGGGCGTAAATGGTTGAGGGCAACAGGGCGAGCCATCAGGTCGGTTAGCTGGAGTCCGGCGGAATTCGAGGATTTCGCCACCATCACGAGGTCAAAGCGCATGGGTTTTCGGAGGACGTTGTCCCCGTCTCGGACGCGGCGGAAGGCGAGTTCCAGTTCCGCGTCTTCGCGGCGCCCGCGCTTTTCCACGATGATTGCCGTATTCCGGTCGGTCTGACCGAGACCCTCCAAATGCCGGTAAACCCGCTCGAGCCCGGTTTGCAGGGCGTAGTCATAGGGGCTGACCGGTTCATGGTATCGCCGGTTGAAAGCGATCTTGTCGATGACAACGGCGATGACCGTCGCGGCCAATGCTTCCATTTCCTCCGTGAGCCGAGCCAGGAAACGTTCCCGGAGGGGTTCTTGGAGGAGAAAAAGAAATTCCCCGAAAGGTTTCCGGATTTCGTGTTCGTGGAGGACCACTTCGTCGTGGGACCAGAATTCGAATTTGAAGCGCTGGAGACGCGGGCACACCTGCTCGATATATTCGCTCTTGGGAATGATGGCGAAAAGAAGGACGAAAACAGGGAATTGTGGGTCGATGCGGACCAGGTTGTGGTCCCCGCTTTCATCCACGAAAATCAGGTAATCGCCAAATTGAGAGGAGGCGGGCATTCGATCAGGCAGCAGAGGAGTAGAGAGCGCTCTCAAGTTCTCGAATCGCCTCAAGGTATTTTGTCTTTCCCCCAAACAAGCTCACGATTTCCACGGGTGTCCCGAACCCGCTCAGGGGGTCCACCTTCAGAATCTCAATCGATTCGAGGCTGGTGATGCCGGAGTCGGCGTATTTCTCCAAGAGGGCACCGAGCACCTCGCGCGCCTTTTCGCCATATTGGCCGAAGACGTGGCGTTTCCGGACCCGGTCGGCCCGCTCTTTCCTCGTCAGCGGCGGGGCGTCGAAGGCGACGTGGCAAACGAGATCGAAGGCGTCATAATCGCGCCCAACCTGCTCGGCGAGTTCATCGAGGAAGACGCCGCGGGTCGCCAGTTCCTCAAGAATGGCGGCCTTTTTGTCGGCGTCGTTCCAGACGGTTAGAAATTCGTCCAAGGACGCGTATGCACCACGCACGGCACGACGGGAGTAGTCGGTGAGCGATTCGGTGATGAGCTTTCCACTCTCGTCGAGGTACTGGACCCGCTCGGTGGCGACGCGGACTTCCACCTTGTCCACGACATAACGGGTGCGTCCGCCCCCTCCGCCGGTGCCGGTATCCCATCCATCCGTGGGATCGGCGTCGCCAGGTTCCTCGACGGTCGGCGCGCCCTCGCCTTCGGTTTCCCCATCTTCATAGAGAGGCGGCACGACGGGATCGACGTCTCCCGGCTCGTAGATCTGCACCGGGTCGCCGTCAAAGTCCGGATCGGCGAAGAGCGCCGTGGCCTGCCGGAAATCCATGATCGTGAAGTAGAGCTTGTCGTAATCCTCGTTGATGCGGGTGCCCCGCCCGATGATCTGCTTGAACTCCGTCATCGAGGCGATGCGCTTGTCGAGCACGATGAGCCGGCAGGTCTGTGCATCGACCCCGGTGCTCATCAACTGCGAGGTGCAGGCGATCACCGGGTAGGTCTTTTCGGGATCGATGAAGTTGTCGAGCTGGGCCTTGCCCTCGTCGTTGTCGCCGGTGATGCGCATCACGTATTTGGCATTGGCGGCGGCGAGGTCGGCGTTTGCATTGACGAGGGCCTGCCGCATCCGCTCGGCGTGGTCGATGTTCTCGCAGAAGACGATGGTCTTCGAGAACCGATCGGTGGCCTTGAGGAACTCGGTGATCTTCGCGGCAACCAACTCGGTGCGCTTTTCGAGGATGAGGTCGCGGTCGTAGTCGCGCAGGTTGTATTCGCGGTCCTCGATCAGCTGCCCGTGTTTGTCGCGCTGCCCGTCCTCGGGCCGCCAGCCGTCGAGATCCCGGTCGAGGCCGATGCGGATCACCTTGTAGGGGGCGAGGAATCCATCGGCGATGCCCTGCTTCAGCGAGTAGGTGTAGATGGGCTCTCCGAAATACTCGATGTTCGAGACGTCCTTGGTCTCCTTGGGCGTGGCGGTGAGTCCGATCTGGGTGGCGGATGAGAAATACTCGAGCACCTGACGCCAGGTGGCGTCGTCGGCGGCGCTTCCGCGGTGGCACTCGTCGACGATGACGAGGTCGAAGAAGTCGGGGGAGAATTGCCGGTAGATGTTCCGATCTTCCTCGGTGCCGGTGACGGCTTGGTAGAGGCAAAGGTAGATCTCGAAAGACTTGTCGACGGTCCGGTTCGTGATCTTCGTCATCGCCGCGCCGAAGGGCTTGAAATCGTTCGTCTTGGTCTGGTCGGCGAGGATGTTGCGATCGACGAGAAAGAGGATGCGCTTTTTCGCGCCCGACTTCCACAGCCGCCAAATGATCTGGAAGGCGGTGTAGGTCTTCCCTGTGCCGGTGGCCATGACAAGGAGGAGCCTGTCCTGTCCCCGGGCGATGGCCTCGACGGTGCGGTTGATGGCGACGAGTTGGTAGTAGCGGGGGCTCTTGCTGGAACCGTCATCGTAGTAGTCCTGTGTCGTCACGGACTCCTGGGCGGGATCGAGGCCTTTGGCTTTGCTGTAGCGCTCCCAGAGCTGAGCAGGCGAGGGGAAATCGTCCAAGGGGATCTCGCGGGTGACCGTGCCGCTGGTGACGGTGCGGTCGTGCTCGAGAAAGGCGTCGCCGTTCGAACTGTAGGCGAAGGGCAGATCGAGGATCTCCGCGTATTCGAGTGCCTGCTGCATTCCTGCCCCTACGGAATGGTGATGGTCTTTCGCCTCAATGACGGCGAGGGGGAGGTTCGGCTTGAAGGAGAGGATGTAATCGGCCTTTTTGGCCTCACCGCGCTTCACCGCCTTGCCGCGCACGATGACGCGGCCTTTCGTAAAATAGACCTCCTCCCGGATCTGGGTCATCAGGTCCCATTTTCCGCCTTCGGGGCCCGTGAGGGCCGGGGTGATGAACTTTGACAGGATGTCCGCCTCGGTGAGATCCTTTTTGTTCATGGGGTTGCGGCTGGGTTCAGGCAATCGAGGCGGGTCGGTGGTGATATACCGCTCCCACGCGGGGCGGGCAATCTTGAAAGCTGGCAGCAGGCACCTGGCCCGCGAGTAAAATGCAAGCGCCCGTGTCGGCAAGACAAGCGCACATTTCAGGAGCAGAAAGGCCCGGATCGGCAAGACACGAGCCCTCTTCAGCAGGTCACGCGCTCGCATCGGTAGAACAGACGTCCGCATCCGCCGGACACGGGGGCCGTGTCGGGAGGACACGCCCGCGTTTCCGCAGGAAAAGCGCTCCCGTCGACCACAGCAACGGGGTGGGCACGCTGGATGCGCCCTTTGGCGACGCTGACCTGGAGGCGCTGCGGAACAAGCTGAACGAACTGATCAACGCCCTGCGGCGGAATCCGTGAGGCGCGCGGGCTGAAAAAGACACCTCCGCCGCATTGAGGGGGCAAGGAGCGGCGACATTCCTGTCGCCGACCCAAACTGCCAGGGCGCGGCGCTCACTCACACCGGAGCAAGGACGCCCGCTGGGGCGACAGGAATCGAAGCGAAGCGTAGATAGCCAGCCGTAGGCTGCCCAAAGGGCGAGCGGAGCGAGCCAATGTCGCCCCTCCTTGGTTACGTCGATGGGCGCGGGTTCTTGGTTCTTGGTCTGCCCACCGGCGGGACGCCGGTGCCACGTGGAACCGGCGTCCCGCCGGTCGGGATGGGAGGAGTTTCGGGGGCATTGAGTTTTAACTTGATTGGGTGCGTCTCGACGGGAATTGTCCGACCCTGAATTCGAAAACTGGACCATCGACTAAATATGTTTCCTAACGGACGGACACCCTCAGTTCAGGAGTTTATTGCCGCGTTAGTCTCAGCCCAAGGGGATCTATCGGAAATCGACCTAAAGATTCTCCGAACGCAAT
Source organism: Verrucomicrobiales bacterium (assembly GCA_041917795.1). Lineage (GTDB taxonomy): Bacteria > Verrucomicrobiota > Verrucomicrobiia > Verrucomicrobiales > DEV007 > Arctic95D-9. The sequence goes on along the minus strand of JAYRWX010000036.1, from coordinate 3,443 downwards.
ACTCCAGTCCAGGTAGGGCCGTTACCTCACAAGAGATTCGCGATAGCCTGGAATATAGTCGAATTGGTGCCTCAAACCTTGCGTACGGAAGGCTCGGAAAGAAGCTCGGGATAAGGCTGGGATTTGATGTCGGCGATTACCCAGCGAATCGACCCGGCTGGTGGAGGGCGGTCGCCACAAGCGACAAGGTTGGTGATCACTACACTTGGGTTCTTCGACCACAACTGGCGTCAGCGCTTGAGTATACAGGGATTGTGAATCCTGAAACTGATGGGCTAATTGACGCTCCCGATGTTGATCTTCCCCGAAATCTGGTGGATATCGCGACCGAGGGACGTGTCATTCTGGTTCAACACCTTCGGCGAGAACGTAATCGCTCGATTGTTGCAGCAAAGAAGAGCGCGGCTGTGTCGTTAGCATGTGAAGTTTGCGGATTTAACAGTAGCGAATTCTACGGTATCGATTATTGCGAGGCTCATCATCTTTGTTCCCTTTCCTCAACGCAGGATGAAGTTGAGACTTCCCTAGACGACCTCGCTCTAGTCTGTGCCAACTGCCATCGAATTATTCACTCGGCTTATCCGGCGCTGTCACTTGAGGCTGTTAGAAGAATGATCGATGAACGACGGCAGGCGAAGTGTAAAGATGCCGATATTTGATTCGCACGCATTTCGCGCGGCTCTGCGCCCTCGTTGCCACGGAGTAGGTAGATGACGCGAGGAAAAAAACCGGTGTTTTTCGGATTCTCTCTTTGGTTCTATCCTCCACCGGCAGGATGCCGGTGCCACGTGGAACCGGCGTCCCGCCGGTCTGGCGGACTGGTCGTGATCCGACCCCGCCCGACCCTTCACCCCGGATCCCCCGATCCCGGCAGGATCCTCCGGAACAAGGCCATGCCCACCAGCGCGCACACGCCGGCTCCGAGGATGACGGCGCCGGGGGCGCCGAGCATCCGCGCCAGCCACCCGCTGAGGAGGCCGCCGACGGAACTCAAGCCGAGAAAACAGAGCGAATAGAAGCCCATGATGCGGCCACGCAGGGCATCGGGGGAACGGATCTGGGTGGCGGTGTTGGCGGTGGCGAGGAAGATGATCATGAAAAATCCCGCGCCGACGAGGAGGAGGCCCGAAAGCCAGAAGCGATCCGAGAGGGCGAAGGCGACGAGGAAAACACAGCAGCCGAAGAGGCCCCAATAGACCAGCGAGCGCCGGGTGAAACGTTTCCCATGCGAGGCCAGGGCGAGACCGCCGAGCAGGGCGCCGCAGCCGTTGCAGGCCATGAGCAAGCCGAAGGACTTCGCATCGCCGCCGAGGATGTCTTTGGCGAAGACGGGCATCAGGACGATGGAACTGGCGCCGAAGAGGCTGAAGGTGGAGACGAGGATCATGATGCGGCGCAGGGGACCGTTGCCCGCGATGTAGCGGGCCGCCTCGACGAGGGCCTCGCGGAAAGGCGCGGGGGCGGGCTTTTCCTCCGGCTCGGGCAGCCGCAGGCGCGAGTATCCGAAGATCACGGCGAGGTAGGAGAGCCCGTTGATGAGGAAACACCCGGCCATGCCGACCACGCCGATGAGCAGGCCGGCCACGGCGGGACCGACGACACGGGCGAGGTTGAACATGGAGGAGTTCAGCGCGATGCCGTTGATGAGGTCCTCGCGACCGACCAGCTCGACGACGAAGGATTGCCGCGCCGGCACATCGAAGGCATTGACCACGCCGAGGGCGAAGCCGATCGCGGCGACGTGCCAGACCTGGATGACGCCGAGGTAGACGAGCAGGGCGAGCAGCAGCGCCAGCACCATCGAGGCGGCCTGGGTGCCGAGGAGGATGCGGCGCTTCGGATAGCGGTCCGCGACGATTCCACCGAAAAGGGCGAGCAGGGCGAAAGGCAGCATGGTGCAAAAGCGGATCACACCGAGCATCACGGGCGACTCGCTGAGGCTATAGACCAGCCAGCCCTCGGCGGTGCTCTGCAGCCAGGTGCCGATCAGGGAGATGACCTGCCCGGCGAAGAAGATGCGATAATTGCGATGCCGGAAGGCCACGAAGGCCTGGGGCAGGCGGAGGCGGCCGACGGGAACGCGCTGCAGGTTCGCGGTCTCGGGGCTGCCGATGTTGGCGGTGTCCCCGGGCAACGCGGGCTCGTCTTCAGGGCCTTTCATCCGGTTCTCCCTTTCCGGCCGTGGCCTATGACAAACAGAAACCTCGACCCCGATGGCGGTGCCGTGCACAATGATGCGTAATTCATTCCATGAAAGCCCTCGTCAAGAAACACGCCGAGCCCGGACTCTGGCTCGAGGACGTTCCCGAGCCGACCATCGGCATCAACGATGTCCTGATCAAGGTCGACCGCACCGGAATCTGCGGCACCGACGTGCACATCCACAATTGGGACGCCTGGGCGCAGAAGACGGTGCCGGTGGGGCTGGTGGTGGGCCACGAGTTCGTCGGCGAGATCGTGGAGGTCGGGTCGAACGTCGCCGACTTCCGCCCCGGCGAGATCGTCAGCGGCGAGGGGCACGTGGTCTGCGGGCGCTGTCGGAACTGCATGGCGGGTCGTCGTCATCTCTGCAAGGATACGAAGGGGATCGGGGTGAATCGTCCGGGTGCGTTCGCGGAATACATTTCGCTGCCCATGGCGAATGTCTGGCACCATGCGGATGACATCGACCGCGACCTCGCCGCGATCTTCGATCCCTTCGGCAACGCGGTCCACACCGCCCTGACTTTCGAGATCCTCGGGGAGGACGTGCTGATCACCGGCGCGGGTCCGATCGGCTGCATGGCGGCGGCCATCTGTCGTTACGCGGGAGCCCGGCATGTGGTCGTGACCGATGTGAATCCCTGGCGGCTCGATCTCGCGAAGAAGCTGGGCGCGACGCGGACCATCGATGTGCGGCACGAGCGGATCGCCGAGGTGCAAAAGGAACTCGGCATGGCCGAGGGCTTCGACGTGGGATTGGAGATGTCGGGGAATGCCTCGGCCTTCCGCGAGATGCTGGCGAACCTCTGCCACGGCGGCAAGGTGGCGATGCTGGGGATCCCCTCGGAGGAGATCGCGATCGACTGGAACACCGTCGTTTTCAACATGCTGACGATCTCGGGGATCTACGGGCGGCGCATGTATGACACCTGGTACAAGATGACCGTGATGCTGCAGGGCGGTCTCGACATCCGCCCGGTGATCACGCACCGCTACGACTACACGGAGTTTGAAGAGGGTTTCGCGGTGATGAAGAGCGGGCAGTCGGGCAAGGTGATTTTGAAGTGGTGAATTGAGAAGGTTTGGACCACGAATGAACAGGCATGTAGTCATTCAACCGAATTTTCAGGCGGCGGTGATTTTTCTTTCGGTTAGCAGGGTTTGAAAATGGATCACACAGTCGTCGATCGTTTTGGGAAGGCCCAGTTCCGCCCGCAGCTTTTTGCCGAGAACGACGGTGA